>NZ_JACHIO010000004.1 GCF_014203225.1 Granulicella mallensis
CCTGCGACTGCTTCAACCTCTTCCCTCTTGCATCTACTGCCGTCAAATAGCAAAATCGCTGATGTAGATCTACTCCTACGTGGGTCTGCATGGCGTATCTTCCTCCGGATGGATTATCTGTGCCTCGAGCACGTACCAGGAAGGTACGCCGCTCTTCATACCATCTGAGCGAAGCAACTCGCGTAGTTTGCGAGTTGCGGAGTCGAAGGACCCCGAAGGTCTTTTATCTCGCCCGGAGAGGTTAGGACCTTTCCAGCACGAAAGCTCAGGCTCGAACTCTCGGGGTAGAAAAGGTGCCAAAGGTTTGGGCAAGATGGCAACCCTCGGGGTCCTTCGACTCCGCGTCCCAAAAGGCCGGGACGCTCCGCTCAGGATGACGTCTCTGTGGTGAGGGACATAAACAAAACGCAGAAGCACATCGATCTCAACCTAGAGCTTGGGCAGCACAATTCCCTGCTGGTGCTGGTACTTGCCTTTGCGGTCGCCATAGCTGACCTCGCAGGCCTCATCGCTCTGGAAGAACAGGATCTGGCACAAGCCCTCATTGGCGTAGATCTTCGCCGGCAGAGGCGTCGTGTTCGAGATTTCGAGGGTCACAAAACCCTCCCACTCCGGCTCGAACGGCGTTACGTTCACGATGATGCCGCAGCGCGCATACGTGCTCTTGCCTACACAGATTGTCAGCACATCGCGCGGGATGCGGAAGTACTCGATCGATTTCGCCAGCGCGAACGAGTTCGGCGGAACAATCACGCTCGGAGCCTGCACCGAGACAAAAGAACGCTCGTCGAAGTTCTTCGGGTCGATGATCGCGCTGTTTACATTGGTAAAGATCTTGAATTCGTCCGAAACGCGCAGATCATAGCCGTACGAAGACAGTCCATAGGAGATCACACCGTCGCGCACCTGTTTCTCGCTGAACGGTTCGATCATCTTGTTTTCGTTCGCCTGCCGGCGAATCCACTTATCGCTCTTGATTGCCATCGTGCTCCTTGATGCCGCCTGAAGTGCACAGACCCGCCACAGATGCTAGTCTGGCCTTTTCGATCCTGTTGCATTGAGCCTAGAGCATTTCGCCGCTGCATGTACTCCAGATAAATCTTCCTGCGCCATCTTTCCTGAGGAAAAAAGGCATCCTATTCTCAGTCGGCCTCATCTCTGCAAGGAAACCGTGTCATAGCAAACTTCTATGCGGCGTTGACAATCGAAATAGCCCTTTCTACCATCGGAGACGGGCGTACATCGGAACCGCGCACGGCGCCCTTGAGCGGTTCCACAGTCGATGTAACTGGTAACTGTGAAACCGTTTTCACTGCTGTGTTCGGGAAAAAGAAAGGCGACCCTGCTTGATCAAGCAAGACCTCATCCAGCGCGTAGTAGAACGCACAGGTCTTCCGCGTACCAAGGCGGAAGCGGCTGTAGACGCAATCTTCGAGGCCATGAAGAATGCCCTTGGAAACAGCGATCGCATTGAATTGCGCGGTTTTGGCGTATTTACCGTAAAACCCCGCAAGACCGGGGTAGGCCGCAACCCGCGCACCGGCGCCGAAGTCACGATCACTCCCGGCAAAGCCGTCCGCTTCAAACCCGGAAAAGAGCTCCACCTGCTGGATTAGAACGTCCATGTTTTGCGGGGAACAAACCGGAAGGGCATGGCTTCAGCCATGCCGCAAAACAGCTGGTTTTATCTCTCTTTTGCTGTTGCGGCGCTACGCGCCGCAACAGCAAAAGAGGGTTGTGAGAGATCTCATTCGGCACGGTTGAAACCGTGCCCTTCCGGTTCGACTGTACGGCACTCCCTACATCAGGTGCATCGCATCCACGTCCACCACTACGGATCGCCGTGGAATCTCCTCGCGATCCATCACCGCCAGCATCTCCCGCAGCGCAGGCCCCAACACATCCCGGCGGTCGGCCTTGAGGATGAAGTGATAGCGATAGATCCTCTTCAGCCGCGATAACGGCGCCGCCGCCGGCCCCAGCACACGAACGCCAGCCAGCTTTCGCTGCTCAAACCACCGCCCCAGTCGCGACGACCAGTCCAGCACCTCCTCCAGGTGCTCGCTCTGCACGATCACGTTTGCCAGCACGCTGAATGGCGGATAGCGCATTCCTCGGCGGAAGTACATCTCCCGCGCTGCGAAGCCGGTATAGTCATGCTCGCGCGCGAACTTGTTCACATAGTGGTCGGGCTGGTAGGTCTGCACCAGCACCTTGCCCGGCAGGTCGCCGCGTCCCGCACGCCCGCTCACCTGCGTAATGAGCTGGAAGACGCGCTCGGCGGCGCGAAAGTCCGGCAGCCCCAGCGCAAAGTCCGCGCCGACGACGCCCACCAGCGTCACGCCGTGAATGTCATGCCCCTTCGCAATCATCTGCGTGCCCACCAGCAGGTTGATCTCACCCGAGTGCAGGCGCGACAGCAGCCGTTCCATATCGCCGCGCGTACGCACCGTGTCGCGGTCCATCCGGCCGATACGTGCCCCCGGAAACAGCTCCTGCAGCCGCTCCTCACCCTGCTGCGACCCCGCGCCGAGGTAGTACAGATGCTCGCTCGCGCACTTCGGGCAAGCCTTCGGGACACCGCGTTTGTAGCCGCAGTAGTGGCATTCCAGCCGCTGCCCCACGCGAGCCTCCCCGTTGAGATCCTGCTCGTTGCCGGGCTTGTGGTACGTCAGCGAGATCGCGCAGTTCTCGCACTCGATCTTCTCGCCGCAGCTTCGGCACATCACAACGAAGCTGTACCCGCGCCGGTTGAGAAGAATAATCGCCTGCTCCCCGCGATCGAGCGTAGCCTGTGTCTCGACGAGAAGCCTGCGCGAGAACATCTGTTCCTGCCCGGTCTCGCGAAACTCCTCGCGCATGTCGATCATCTCGACTGCGGGCAGAGGCCGCGACTGCACCCGCTCGCGCATCTCGACCCTGGCGTAGCGTCCCCGCTCGGCGTTGTTCCAGCTCTCCAGCGAAGGCGTCGCCGAGCCCAGCACCACCGTGCAGCCCAGCAGCTTCGCCCGCATCACCGCCACGTCGCGGCCATGATAGCGAGGAGTCTCCTCCTGCTTGTAGCTGCCGTCATGCTCTTCATCGACGAGGATCAGCCCCAGGTCCGGCATCGGCGCAAACACCGCCGAACGCGTGCCGACAACCACCCGAGCCTCTCCACGACGTATGCGATGCCACTGCTCCGCGCGCTCATCTGGCGTAAGCTGCGAGTGCAGCAGCGCCACCTCACCCGCGAAAGCAGCAACCATCTGAGCCGCAATGCCCGGCGTAAGCCCAATCTCCGGCACCAGCAGCAGCGCGCTCTTCCCCGCAGCCAGTGCCCGCTGCATCGCGGCAACATACACCGCCGTCTTGCCCGAGCCGGTAATCCCATACAGCAGATGCGGGCGAAATCCACCTTTTTCCATCGCCGCCACCAGCGTACCCAGCGCCTCGGTCTGCGCCTCATTCAGCGCGTGCTCATGCGCAAACTTCTTGCCGCCATTTCCCAGCCCGCTCACATGAAACGCCTGGGCAGTCTCTTCCAGCCGCACCAGCCCACGCTTCACCAGAGTAGCCAGCGTCGAATCAGGCACCCCTCGCGCCCCAAGCCGCGCACGCAACTCGCGCACCAGCTCACGCCCTCCGCAACCCGCCAGCTCCGCCATCACCGCAAGCTGATTCTCATTCAGCTTCGGCAACCGCTTCCCCGCCGCCTCGTCTTCTGAACCCTGAGCCCTGGGCCCTGCGCCCTGCTCCTCCAGCACCGCAACCGATTCAACCCGCCGCGCATCGCGCACCTCCGCAAGCGGCTCGCGCACCAGCCAGCGCTTCTTCGCCATCGCATCCAGCAGGGCTTTGTTCGCTCCGGTCGCACTGCGAATCGCCGAGATCTTGGACGTCTCGCCCGATTCCAGGTAGTTGAGCACCGCATACTCGCGATTCTGGTCCTCGACGCTCAGCTTCGACCGCCGCGACGACCCCTTCGCCGCGCCCTCATACAGTACGCGCCTGCCCTGCTCACCGATGCGATAGACCCACTGCCGCCGCACCTCCGCCGTCAGCGGCAGCATGCCGCGCAGCACATCGCCCAGCGGCGCGCAGTAGTACTGCGCGATCCACTTGCCAAGCTGCATCAGTTCATCGGAGAGCAGCGCCGCCTCATCCAGCACCCGCGCAACAGCCTTGACCTCGACCTCCGGGTCAGGGCGCACATCATGCAATCCCACCACGACACCGATCAGTTGCTGCCCACCAAACGGCACCAGTACACGAGCGCCAACTTCTGCCTCAAGCTCTCTCAGCTCATAGGTAAAGGCCCGGTCCAGGGGCACCGGCAACGCGACATCGCAAAACAGGCTCACCCTTCCAGCCTAAACGTCTCCCGGCCCCAGCAATGCACAGCCAGCTAACCTCGCCGCCCCAGCAACCCATCACCGGCTCATAGCTCGAAGCTCAAACCCCTCGTAGCTCTTAAATAAATCTCCTGCCCCCAATTCACCCCGCGACCGCCTCGACCAACTGCCCCAGCAAAGCCTCCACCTGCTCCGCACGGCATACTCCTTGCGCACGGTCCGCCGAGCCCCCACCGCGAGCCCCTGCAGCACTCAGAACCTCGCGAAGCACCTTGCCATAATCGGCCAGCAACCCCACAGGCCGCGCCATCGCAAGCGATCCCTCCGCTCCATTCGTCGCGCCCACAACCGCCATGCGGCCGAAACCAGCCACCTTGGCAGCAACCTGCTTCGCGAACTCCATCTCCTTACCTACGAACACCGCACGCACCGCCGAGCCCTCAACAGCCTCCGCCACCAGCGCCACAGCCTCGGCCCGGGCAAGCTCTTCAATGAGCCCGCGCCGCTCCTTCGCCGCAGCCTTCGCATCTTCCAGCAGCGAGGCCACACGCCCCGGCACATCTCCCGCGCCAACGCTCAACGAACCCGCTACCTCGGCCAACAGACTGAAATCCTTACGCCCCGCCTGGATCGCACGCCGCCCACAGACAAACTCCACCCGCCAGCCCTGACGAACCTTCTCAATACGCCGCAGCATCAACCCACCAATCGCTCCAGTCGACGCCACATGCGTTCCGCCGCAGGCGTTGAACTCCACGCCCTGCATCTCGACGATCCGCATCGGCCCTTCGCGCTCGGGCAGCTTGCGCAGGTCGCCGCGCTCATACATCTCCTCTGCCTCACCCCGCGAAACCCAGCGAGGCGTCAGCACACGATCCTCGAAGATCAACCGATTCGCCGCAGCCTCTACCCGCTGCAACTCGTCCTCGTACAGCCGCTCCGAGCCTTCACGCAGCACAAGGTCGATGCTCGAAGTCTCCGCGCCCAAATGGAACGAAACCGTCTTCGCCTCAAGCTCGCTCAGGAAGACCGCCGACAGCAGATGCTGCCCCGAGTGCTGCTGTACATGGTCCATGCGCCTCGCGGCATCGACGCGGCCTGTAATCTCCGTGCCTTCGACCAGCGGCTTGCGGACGTAATGCCACACCTCACCCGCCTCATCCTCTTCAACACGTTCGACCGCAACCTCCAGCGTCGCCCCGCTACGCGAGACCGCGATCAGCACACCGGTATCCCACGGCTGGCCGCCGCCTTCGGGATAGAACGCCGTACGATCGAGCGCTACCTGCCAGAGCTGCTGCTTCTCGCCCGCCTCGTTCTTCTCATGCGAGTCCAGACGGATGTCCGCCACCGTCGCCGTAAACTCCTGCGCCGGCGAGTCGTAATAAAGCCTCTCCCCTACAGAACCAGCCACTAACGAGCCTCCAGCACGGCCTTCTGTAAGGCCTCGACCTCGCGCTTGCTGCCGACGATCAGTGCAGTGCGCTGATGGATCTGCTCCGGCTGCAGCTCCAAAATCCTCTCCGGCCCATTCACCGCCGCGCCGTTTGCCTGCTCGGCGAGCATCGCCAATGGGTTCGCCTCATACAGCAGCCGCAGCTTGCCCTTCGGGGCCTTATCGGTCGGCGGATACAGGAACACTCCTCCCTTGAGCAGGGTGCGATGAAAGTCCGCTACCAGGCTGCCGATATAGCGCGAGCTATAGGTCTTGCCGTTCAGATCGCCGCGCAACAACATCGCCAGGTATTCGCGATACGCTGCAGGCCACGAGGCGGCATTGGCTTCATTCGTCGAATAGTACGGCCCCTGCTCCGGCATCTGCATCGCATCGTTGCTACGAATAAACTCGCCGCTATCGTCCAGAGTGAACGCAGCCACACCCGTCCCTGTAGTCATCACCATCACCGTCGAAGGGCCATAGACGACATAGCCTGCCGCCGCCTGCTTGGTCCCCTGCTGCAGAATAGACGCATTCAGATCGCCCCCCTGCAACTCCTGCACGCTGAAGATTGTGCCGACGTTCACATTCACGTCGATATTCGACGATCCATCCAGCGGATCGAAGATCACGATGTACTTCGCCCCGGCGTTCGCAAAGACCACGGGCGCTTCGTCCTCTTCACTCACGCAGGCTGCGACACTCGCCACCTGACCAAGCCACTTGATCATGACGTCGTTCGCGAAGACATCCAGCTTCTGCTGCTGTTCCCCTTGCACATTCACCGCGCCATACGCTCCTAGAGCGTCGCTCAGGCCCGCCAGCCGAATCTGCTTCGCAATCTCGCGCGCAGCCGCCGCAACACCACCGAACACCTCTCGCAACTCCGGGCTTCCGGCCGCCACATGCTGCTCTAACGCTACCTTCGTCGTCATCTCGTCTCCGCCACCTTCTCGAATCAAGCCAAACCTAACATCCATCTTAGAGCTTGCCCGAACCTGCGAGCATCCCTGCGGCTACTTTGCCGCCGCCCTCACTTTTGAGAACGCCTTTGCTCTCGCCGTTGCCTAACCTTCTGCCTCCGCTTTTGCCTTTGCCTTTCTGGTTGTCATTCCCGCAGGGAATCTGCTTTTGCATTTGCTGTTGCACTTGCCTTTCTGGTTGTCATTCCGACCCTGAGCGAAGTCGAAGGGGAGCGAACCCGCTTCCTCCCGTTTTTCGCTTGTGGTGCCAAAATGCTAAGAGCCAGCCCATGCGTTTAATTTCTGCCCTACGCGTTCCGGGTAGTAGGACAAAGAACGGGAGAAAGCAGGTTCGCTCGCTCCGCTCGGAATGACAACCAGAAAGGCAAAAGCAAAGACAACAGCAGCGATATAGCCCCGCCCCACAAATTCAACCTACAATCCCACCATGCTCTCTCGCCGCCGCTTTCTCCTCACCGCCGCAGCCACGGCCCCCACGCTCGCCCTCCACGCCGAGCAGAAACCCGCCCCGCAACCCTCCGAACCTGCCCTCCCCGCGCCCATCCTCGCGCTCACCGACCGCCGCAAGGACATCTCCCCCGTCAGCGTCAACGAGCGCAACGCACGGCTGGACCGCGCCCGCGAACTGATGAAGCAGAACGGTCTGGACGCCATCCTGATCACCACCGGGGCCTCCATGCAGTACTTCACCGGAATCCGCTGGGGGCAGTCGGAACGTCTCTTCGCCTACATCATTCCCCAGGCCGCCGCGCCCTTCGTCATCTGCCCGCACCTGGAGCGCGACCGCCTCAATGAGGCGCAGAAGCACTTCCCCGAGCACGACACGACGCTCAGCTACCTCTGGCAGGAAAATCAGGACCCCTACGCCACCCTGCAGCACGCCCTGGCGGAGAGCTCCATCACCACAGGAACCCTTGGTCTGGAAGAGCACACGCAGTTCGCCTTCTCGAACGCCATCGCCCACGCCTGTCCCGCGCTGAAGATCGTCTCCGCCACGCCGGTCACGGCAGGCTGCCGCTCGCTCAAATCACAGGTCGAGCTCTCCCTGCTCCGCCTCGCGAACCAGATCACCTTCGACGTCTACAAGGCCGTCTACCTCTCGTGCGGCCCCGGCGACACCAACGACCACTTCTCCGCCCTCATCGCCAAGGCCTACGAACGCTGCGGCGTACAGGGCGACGCCTCCTGCCAGACCGGCCCCAACTCCGCCGTGCCCCACGGCACCGGAACGCCGCAGATCATCCGCGAGCACGAGATCGTACTCATCGATGACGGCTGCACGGTCGACGGCTATACCTCGGACATCTCACGCAGCTTCGTCTACGGCACGCCGACCGACCTGCAGCGCACCGTCTTCGACATCGTCCACCGCGCCCAGTCCGCGGCACTGTCCGCAGCCCGGCCCGGCGTCGAAGCCCAGTCCGTCGACGCCGCCGCTCGCAAGATCATCACCGACGCCAATTACGGCCCCGGCTACGACTTCTTCACGCACCGGGTCGGCCACGGCATCGGGCTCGACATGCACGAGTGGCCCTACCTCGTCGGCGGCAACCCCCAGAAGCTCGCCGCCAACATGGTCTTCTCCGACGAGCCGGGCATCTATCTCCCCGGCAAGTTCGGCGTTCGCCTCGAAGACGACATGTTCATCACCGAGAACGGAGCGCAGTTATTCACGCCCCAAAGCCCCAGCCTGGAGCATCCGTTCGACGTCGCCAATATGCCAAAAAGCTAACAAACGCCGGTCAAACGCTAGTAAAATAGACAGAGGAGATCACCATGGCTGCCACGCATTTGGTATCTGTCCCCAAAGCCGCCCCCATCGCACAGATGGAAGAGCGCCGCAGAATTGCTGATTCTGCTCTAGGAACCACACTGGCAGAAGGCGTTTCTCCCAGTCCCGAGGTTCTCGCTCTCTCTGAGCGCTACGTAGCCGGTGAGATCACGCTCCAGGAACTTGGTTCGTCTGTACGAGCCATGTACGGCCTTTAGCCTTGAGCGGTGTCATCTACGATAGTCAGTTCGATGACGAGCACCGAATCCTCCGCAACAAACTGGGATTCACAAACCCTTCGCAGTTAGAACCAGCCATCGCGCAGCTTTCTTACATACGCGTGATGGAGCTCAACGAGACTCCTCTCCGTGGCAAGTTCGATACCCCGCATCTCCGCGCCATCCACCGCTACATCTTTCAAGACATCTTCCCCTGGGCGGGCGACTTCCGCGAAGTCACGACTTCGCGCACGAATTCCTTCGGGTTTCCACCACCGCAATTCATCGCTCCATCGCTCGAAAACATCTTCACCTCCCTGCGAGCCGAGAACCATCTCAAGCACCTGGACTCCGACCGATTCTCCCTCCGCGCCGGTCACTATCTAGGCGAGATCAACGCGGTACACGCCTTCCGCGAAGGCAACGGTCGTGCACAACGCGAGTTCATCCGAAACCTCGCGCTCACTGCCGGCCACCGTCTCGTCTGGACAGGCCTCACTCCAGACGAGAACAATCACGCCTCGCGCATCAGCTACGCCACGGGAGACAGTTCTGCTCTCACCACCCTCATCCGCAAGCGACTCCTCTAAAAAGCAAAGGCCGCGATTCTCCTCGCGGCCTTTGCTTTTCCTCTCAGCACCACTACTTCGGCAGCACCATCAACTCCACCCCACTCGCCGCATCCACCTGGTGAAACACCGTCTCGGTAGCCTTCTTGAAATCCTCCGGCTTAGCCGTGAAGATATCCTCGAATGTCTGCGGATTGCGGTCCACCAGCGGGAACCACGAGCTCTGCACCTGCACCATGATGCGGTGCCCCTTCAGGAACGTGTGATTCACATCCTGCATGGTGAACTCGACCTCCGTCACCTTGCCCGGAGCCAGCGGCTCAGGCTTCTCCCACGAGTTGCGGAACTTCGCGCGCATCGGCTCGCCGCGCACCATCATCTCGTAGCCCTGTAGAAACACCGGAGGAGCTGCCGTCACATGCTTACCTTCGGCCTCATCCTCGCTGGCATCCTTGTAGTCGTTCGGATACACATCGATCAGCTTCACAACAAAGTCCGAATCCGTACCGGTCGAAGCAATCTTCAGCTTCGGCTTCACCGGGCCTGCAACGGTCACGTCCTCTGTCAGAGGCTCGGTCTCGTACACCAGCACGTCAGGACGCCGCGCAGCAAAACGCTGATCGTCGTCCATGTAGCGCTGTGGAATGTCGTCGGTCGTGTACTCGGTGAACGGCACCGGATGCGCCGGATCGCTCACATACTCGTCCTTGCTGTCGCGCTCCTGCGGCTCAGTCCACGCCAACCCGCCATGAGGCTGGAAGTAGATCGTCTTCGCTACAGCCTGCTTCGGCGGCCAGGCGTCGTATTTCTTCCAGACATTGCTTCCGGTCTCGAACACGTAGGCCTTGGGTAGCGGCGTCCAGTCCACGTTCTTCAGATAGTGCGCAAAGAACGGAGCCTCAATGTTCTCGCGATAGAACGTCCCTGCCTCCGAACCGAAATTGATATCTCCCAGCGACGAGCCCGGCCCACGCGCCCATCCGCCATGCACCCACGGTCCCTCCACCAGCGTGTTTGCGGCAGCCTCCGGGCTCAGCTTGTCGATCGCATGAAAGACCTTCACCGGCCCCGACAGGTCTTCCGCATCGAACCAACCACCCACAGCCATCACCGCAGTCTTCACCCCGTGCATATGCGGCGCGAGATTACGCTCCTGCCAATAGCTATCGTAGGTCGTGTGCACGATCTGATCGTGGAAGTATTCGTTCGTCCCACCCTTCGGCGTATCCAGGTTTGCGAGCGTCTGCATGCCCAGGTAGTAGGCGTACATGTCCTTCGTCCCGAAGTCGAAGTCGTTCTTCGGCTCAACCTTCAATGGGTTCTTCTGCGGAGCGAAGAACGGCGCATAGAACGAGTGGTTGCCATCCAACATGAATGCGCCACCGTGATAGGCATCGTCTCCCATCCAGAGATCGATGATCGGAGCCTGCGGGCTCGCTGCCTTGATTGCCGGATGGCTGTCCACAATGCTCGCCGCCGTATAGAACCCCGGATAGCTGATGCCCTGGATGCCGACATTGCCGTTATTGGCAGGAACATTCTTCAGCAGCCACTCGACCGTGTCGTACATATCGGTGGACTCATCGATGCCCTTGCCGTCCTTCGACGGTGTCATCTCGACCCACTTGCCTTCGCTCTCCCACCGGCCGCGCACATCCTGGCAGACGAGGATATAGCCGCTCTTCAGCAGCGTGGTGTTGTTCGTCACGCGAGGCTGAATCACATCGTTGCCATAGTTGCCGCAGCTATACGGCGTACGCGACATCATGAACGGATAGGGTCCCGGATCGCTGAACTGCCCCGCAACCGGCGTATACACGACGGTATAGAGCTTCACCCCATCGCGCATCGCAATGCGGTACTCGTGCTTGGTGTAATGGGTCTTCGTGAACTCCGCCATCTCGCGCATCCGCTGCTGTGGCGAAGGCGGTGGGGTTGGCGCAGTAGCCTGTGTCTGCGCTGAGGCTATGGCTAGCGAACCCAAGAAAACACCGGCCATGACAGCCGACTTCAAAGCAACACCCATCACACTCTCCCTGTTCAAAGACGCTTTCCGACCAGGCAATCACTTATTCTGCCATACTGCTGCAATGAGGCGCTTTAGAGCGATTCTGCCGGTCACGATGTTTCTTTGCATGGCCGCGGCCGGACAGAGCCCGCAAGGGGGGACGGTTCCCTACACCTTGCACGTCTATGCCGACCTCGTTCAAGTTCCCACCCTCGTCCTCGGCGCCTCCATGAAGACGCTACCCCAGGTCGACATTCAGAAGTTCCGCGTCAGCCTGGACTCCGGGCCTCGCTTCCAGCCTACGCACGTCCGGCTGGAGGGGGACGATCCCATCACGCTTGCCATTCTGCTCGATCTAAGCGACAACAACGCCAGTAAGCTGCCGTTGGCTTCAAGCCAGCCCCTGGCCGCCATGGCTCTAGGAGCCCTTCGCCCCCAGGATCATGTCTCCATCTACTCCCTGGACTGCAACATGGTCCGTTCCGCCAATAACATTCCGGCCGACTCGAACAAGATCAAAGAGGCCATCGACCAGGCACTTCAATCGACTACGGTCCACCGGGGAAAATCCCGCGCGACCTGTGGGAACGCTGTGCCGCTATGGAACGCGTTTTCTTTCATCGTTCAACGGCTTGCCGAACAGCCTGGCCGCCGCGTCATTCTTGCCTTCACCGATGGTTACGACGGACACAGCAACATCAGCAGAGACGATATCGAATCGTTGATCACCGACGGGGGCGTGACTGTCATCGGCGTAAGCAATCCGATATTCGATTATTTCCCGGAAAGTTTTGATGATTGGGAGCGTGCCTTCAGCGTTCTCTGCCAGCGCAGCGGAGGGTTGATCCTGAGGACGACAGACAAGGAACTTCCACAAACACTTCGCAGGTTCGTCGATCTGCTGCGCGGCCGTTACATCCTTGAGTTCCCAAGACCGAGCGTCATGACCCCTGGCATGCACAGCATCGCAGTCACCCTCGAAGGGACACGAGCTTTCATCCGGCCTTCGAGCCTCACCGTCCCGATCCCCGATCCCGCGATCCTCAAAGACCCCACAACAATCCCTTCCGACCCCTCCCGCAAACCACCCTTCGGCAAACACGCACCACCGCAGCAATAGCGTTTATCGTTTCGGCCACATGTCGGAACATCAAACTGTTCTTGTTGTGGAGCCGAAGGTGCAAACAGTTTATTGAGGCTAGGATCGGAAGGGCCTGGCTTCAGCCAGGCCGAACAAGCAGGTGAGCAGATCTCTTCCACTCTGCCGAAGGCTGAAGCGGAGGCGTAGCCGGAGCGACTGAATTGCTTTTTTCGGTGCTGCCAAGGCTGTGCAGGGCTCGCCAGAGAGAGTTGTGGCTCGGGTAGGCGGTTTCGCCACAACCAAAAAAGGCAATTCAGTCGTTGCGGCTACGCCTTCACTCCAGCCTTCGGCAGAGAGGAAAGAACCGTCGAACGCTGGGTTAGCGGCATGGCTGAAGCCATACCCTTCCGATCTGTGCCTCAACAAACTGGTTGGCACCTTCGGCTCCACAAAAAGAACAGTTCAATGACGTGCCCTACGACGCCTGTTCCAACTCCGGCACACGCGCCTTGCTCGCCAACCGCATCACCAGCCGCTCCAACACCAGCCGCTTGTCCGCAGGACTCGAGCGCAGCTCCAGGTCCGCCTTCGCAATCCACCGCAGCCCACGAGTCAGCTCACCACGGTCGCGATATCGCCGGGCCTGTGCGATCAAAGCGTCGGCAGCAAACGGAGCCACACGAAAACCAGGCCACAGCACCTGCCACATCGCGCGCTGATCTTTTACCTGTTTCTCATTCAGCACCAGCATCTGCCGAAAGGTCTTCGCCAGCGTAAAGATGTGCCCAATGGCCGCATCCTCACCGCCATCCGAGGCATTCAACAGCCCGTGCAGCAGCGCCAACGCGCGCGGCGCATCCTTCAGGCTAATGGCATCGGTCAGCTCGTACAGGCTGCGCTGCTTGGCCGCCGCAACCATCGTCTCTACATCCGCAACGTCAATCCCTGCATCGCCAGCCGCCTCACCCCGCGCACCGGCATACAGCATCAACTTTTCCAGCTCGCTCTTAATGGTGAGCATCTCCGCGCCCAGCGCATCGACCAGCTCGCGCGCCGCGTCCTCATGGAAGCGAACGCCCTTGGCCTCGGACTCGCGCATCACCCAGAGCACCGCATCGTCTTCGCTCACACGCTGCAGCTCAACGACACCGCAGGCGTCGCCCAGCGTCTCGCGAATGCGCTCGGCCCGCTCCTTGTCCTGCATATCCATCTTGCGCAGGTCCTGCGGCAGGCTGATGTGGTCAGCCACAAACACCAGCAGCGCCTGCGGATTGGGCCGGCGAAAGTATTCATCGATCGCCGCGAACTCTTCCTTCTTCTGCCCACGACCGTAGAGCTTTTGGATATTGCGCAGGAACAGCACCTGGAACGGAGCCATCAGCGACGGAGTCTGCGCCAGATCGAGCGCCTCAAAGATCGAGGTCTCCCCAAGGTCCAGATCGTGCAGGCAGAAGTCGCGCAGCTCGCCCGGCACCAGGGTCTGCAGAACGCCCCGGCGGCAGATCTCGTACAGGAACGACTCGTCACCGAGCAGCACATACCCCGGTCGCCGGGCATCGCCGCCGATCTCCGCGACAAACCGCTCCGCCGCCGCAAAGCTGCGCAATTTTGAAGAAGAAGGGCTCATTGAAAAGACTCCAGCATATCGCTCACCAGGGCCTCCGAGAAGTCATGCGCCATGCGCCGCACAGCAGCTCCATCCTCTTCCACAAAGCCACTCAAATCCTGCGTCGATTGAAACTGCTCGCGCCAGCCGAAAGCATCGTTCCTGTACAGAACAGTGCCATCGTGCGCCACCAGCTCCACCTGGGCCGTCACCGTGACAAGGTAGCTCGAGGTCTGACCGCTCGAAGCGTCATACGTCAACGGCGCGACCGTCTCGGTCAGGATCGTGCCGCGCAGCGTCGCATCCGCAGACGTCCCGCTGCCCGTAAACGTACCGTCGCCACTCGCTGTCAGCACACGATACTGGGTGCGCGTGTTCAGCTCTCGCACCACCGCCTGCGTAAACGCCGTTTCGGTGCGAAAGGCCTGCACCTTCGATTGAAAGATCGGCACAGCAAGCGTACGCACATTCGCGGGAATGTGCGACGCAGCACCCACGCCGTGGTAACCACAGCCAGTCATCGGGAGGAGGAACAGCAGACAAAGCGCACGCATCTTTTCAATGATAGCGCCCAACAACAGCAGGTGCGGATTCCTCACGTCACCGTTACAAAGACATCCCTGGCGCCTGATTGCCGGATCTGGCAGTTCCGGTATCATAGGCACGCATGGAGATTGGCTTTCGAAAAGCTCAGGCTGAAGACCTCGCTTTCGCTCGTAACCTCTACTTCGAAACGATGCGCTGGATCATCGAGCGTTTGTTCGGATGGGATCAAGCTCGTGAGGAAGCGTATTTCATTGGCTTTTTCAGGCTCGATGAGGTCCGAATCATTACCGTCGACAACCGCGATGTCGGCTGGATTCAGGAACAGTTGGAAGGTACGTCTATCAATCTTGGTTCGCTGTATGTGATACCGGCTATGCAGCGGCAAGGCATCGGCAGCCAGGTTTTGCAGATGCTTCTGGCGCGAGCCAGAAGCCAGTCAAAAACCATCACATTAGCCGTGGTAAAGATCAATCCGGCACTTCATCTTTACGCAAGGCACGGATTCAGAATCACCCATGAGGATGCGTACAAGTTCTACATGAGAGCCGACCCACGGTTCCCATAAGAGAACCGTGGGTTGACGGGTCTACAAGGAAACCTACTCCTGCTTCACCCCGACATAATACAAATCGGTCGCGACCTTGAATTCCTCACGCGTCCCCGCCCACGGCATCGTCTTCCACTCCTCCGTCACAGGAGTCACCGTCGTCCAGTGCTGAGGATCGCCCACCTGGATCGGCATCGCAAACCCTGCCTCATCCGCCTTCCAGCGATAACTCATCGTGTGCTTCGCCTCATCGAGCTGTAGTTCCAGAACTGGCAGCGCCGCGTGCCGCAGGTACTCGTCGAAGAACGGCGTCAGGTTCATCCCCGTCCGCTCGTTCCACCAGCTCACGACGTCTTCAGTCATGATGTTCTGATATTTGAAGCGCTGATAGAAGTCATGGATATCGGCAAACCACTTTGCATCGTCGCCGATCACGCTGCGCAGGGTGTTGATCATCAGCGCGCCCTTGAAGTACTGGTCCTGCGGCGGCTCCCTGTTGATCCCATGCTGCGAGATGCTCGGTAGCTCGTTCTTCACCTTCGCCTTCAGCCCATTCACATAGCGCAGCCCATCGGCCTTGCCCCAGCGGTACTCGACGTACAGCACCTCCAGGTAAGTGGTCCAACCCTCGTGAATCCACATATCCGACGGGTCTGCCGCCGTCACTGAGTTGCCAAACCACTCATGCCCGCTCTCGTGAATGATGATGAAGTCGAACTTCGGGCTGATCCCCACCCCCGTCCAGTCGCGGCCATAGTAGCCGTTCTCAAAGTGGTTGCCGTAGGCCACCGCCGACTGGTGCTCCATACCCGCATACGGCACCTCGATCAACTTGTACCCATCCTTATCGAACGGATATTCGCCAAAGTAGTGCTCATAGGCGTCGAGCATCTCGGGCACCTGCGCGAACTGCGCCTTGGCCTTCTCCAGGTCTTCCGGCAGAGCATAAAAATCGAGCGTGGTCGCTCCGTGCTTGCCTGAAAAGTGCTGATACTCGCCGATGTTCAGCGCCACGTCATAGTTGTTGATCGGATAGTGCACCAGCCACTTCCACTGCGTATAGCCGTCGCCCAGATCCTTGCTACTGACGAACCGGCCATTCGACACATCCATCAACCCATTCGGCACGGCGACATCGATCTCCATACCGTCCTGCGGCTCATCGCGCCACTGGTCCTTGTTCGGCCACCAGACACTCGAACCTTCTTCCTCGCAGGCCGTCGTAATCCAGGGCTTGCCCTCCTTGTCCTTATCAAAAGAGAAGCACCCGAAGCGGCCCTGCGTCACCGGCTTGCCGGAGTAGGCGAACGCGACCTCGTAGACATTGCCCTTGTGCAGCGTCTCCGGAAAGTCGATCCAGACCGTACGCTCTTCGCGGGTGTACTGCAGAGTTTTTTCACCGAGCTTGATGCTGTCGATACTGAGCTGCGGCGTCAGCTCAAGCTGGATGCGCTTGCCGTCCGCCAGCATGCGGAAGCGAATGGTGTTCGTCCCGGCAATGGACTTCGCCACGGGATCGACGCGCATATCCAGATGGTAGAAGAGCAGGTCGTTGTTGGCGCGATACGGGCCATAAGAGCCTCGCAACAAATCGTCTTTGGTGGGAGGCTTTACCTCATCAGGCGGATGCGCCCCATGGCCGACAGTAACTCCGGGCGTCGTTGTCGCACTCTGGGCCGATGGCTGGGTTGAGGTTTGCGTTTGTGCGTAGCTTGCGACGGCCATCGCCAGAAAAAGACCACTCAGCAGCGAACATTTCTTCATGGAGTTAGCCTATCGCACCGGCACCGCTGACAACATCCACCTCTGTCACTCCGTCTTTCGCCGTTGCTTGTTTTCGTCGTCATCCAATTGCGCGAAGCGCGTTCCATGACGCTTCAGCGTCATGGAGACGGAGGGAGCCGTAGCCTTTAGGCTACGGAATAGGAACCAGGCAAGAATTGGGCTTTAGCCCCGGGCCTCTTGCTCGCAGCCGAAAGAAGGCCCGGGCCTAAAGGCCACACCTTTGCTGAGCCTGAATTCCGTGGCCTAAAGGCCACGGCTCCCTCCGCCCCGCAACGCTGAAGCGTCGCAGTTTGCGCTTCGCGCAATGGGAGCATACCTGCAGCCGTACGTCTCGATTTACGATACGATTCCCTCCATACACCAAACAGGTCCCCACCCATGACCTTCACGCCCCCCACCATCGCCGCTCTGATCGTCGCCATCAGCTTCGCCGCCGGACTCAACCTCTACGCCACGGTCGCCACACTGGGCATCCTGGCGCACTTTCATTGGGTCATGCTGCCGCCATCCCTGAACGCCCTGACGAATCCCTGGGTCATGGGAGCCGCCACCCTGCTCTTTGTCATCGAGTTCTTCGCCGACAAGATCCCCGCCTTCGACCTCATCTGGAACGCCGCCCAGACCTTCGTCCGCGTTCCGGTCGCGACACTGATTGCCTACAAAGCAGCCTCTCAGCTCTCACCAGAGCTGCAGTTGCTCGCAGCCGCAGCCGCCGCAATCATCTCTGCCATCGCCCACACCTCGAAGACCGCGGCCCGCACCCTGGTCACCACCAGCCCCGAACCAGCCTCCAACATCGCGCTCTCCACCACCGAAGACGTAGCCGCCATCGGCCTCACCTGGATCGCAACGCACCACCCCTACACCGCCGCCACCATCGCCGGAGTCTTCCTCGTACTGATGATCCTCAGCATCCGCTGGATCGTGCGCCAACTAAAACGCATATGGTCACGCAGACCGGACTGGCTGCGATCAGAAAGCATAGTGTAGACAAGAAAAAGGCGGCGCGGAATAACCTCATTCCGCGCCGCCCCTGTTTTCTCTACTCTCTACACTCTATTCTCTACACTCTGCTTCTAAGCCGTGGTCGGCAGGCCTTCGTTGAAGCCGGTCTTGCGACCGCTCTCGGGCTTCGACACCTTTTGAACATCGCCATCTCCGTCCGCATAGGCCAGAGAAGACTTTGCCGGCGGCAGTTCCTTGCCCTGAATGAGCAACTGGATCTCAACAGCATCCAGCGTCTCACGCTCAAGCAAAGCAGCAGCCATGCGGTGCATGATGTCGCGGTTGTCTTCGAGGATCTGGTGAGCTGAGCGATAGCCTTCGTCCACCAGCGAGCGTACGGCCTTGTCGATCTGGTTCGCCGTATCGTCCGAGTAATCCCGTGCCTGTGCGATCTCGCGGCCCAGGAAGATCTGCTCTTCCTTCTTGCCGTAGGTCAGCGGTCCAAGCTCGCTCATGCCGTACTCGCACACCATCTTGCGGGCGAGCTCCGTAGCGCGAACGATGTCATTGCCCGCTCCGGTCGTCATCCGGTTCATGAAGATCTCTTCAGCGCAGCGTCCACCCATCAGGATGGCGAGCTGCGTGTTCAGATAGTCCTTCGTGACCGTGTGCTTGTCTTCCTCGGGAAGGTGCATCGTTACGCCCAGCGCCATGCCGCGCGGAATGATCGTCACCTTGTGCAAAGGATCGGAGTGGTCACGCTTGGCGGCGACGAGCACGTGACCGGCCTCGTGGTACGCCGTATCGCGCTTGTCGTCCTCAGACAGCAGCATCGACTTGCGCTCAGCGCCCATCAACACCTTGTCCTTCGCGACTTCGAAGTCGTACATGTGGACAGCCTTGCGATTGAAACGCGCCGCCGTAAGAGCAGCCTCGTTCACCATGTTGGCGAGGTCCGCACCGCTGAAGCCCGGTGTGCCGCGTGCCAGAATCGGCAAGTCGACATCCTCGGCCAGAGGAACCTTCTTCGAGTGAACGCGGAGAACCTCTTCGCGTCCGCGAATGTCAGGACGATCGACGATCACGCGACGGTCGAAGCGGCCCGGACGCAACAGCGCCGGATCGAGAACGTCAGGGCGATTGGTCGCCGCAATCAGGATCACGCCATCGTTCGACTCGAAGCCGTCCATCTCGACGAGGAGCTGGTTCAGCGTCTGTTCACGCTCATCGTGGCCGCCGCCGAGACCTGCACCGCGGTGCCGTCCTACAGCGTCGATCTCATCGATGAAGATGATGCAGGGAGCATTCTTCTTACCCTGCTCGAACAGGTCGCGTACGCGGCTCGCACCGACGCCGACGAACATCTCGACAAAGTCCGAACCGGAGATCGAGAAGAACGGAACATTGGCCTCGCCGGCCACAGCGCGGGCCAGCAGGGTCTTGCCGGTGCCCGGAGGTCCGACCATCAGTACGCCCTTGGGAATACGTCCGCCAAGGCGCTGGAACTTCTGCGCCTCGCGCAGGAACTCGATGATCTCCTTCAGCTCTTCCTTCGCCTCATCCACACCGGCGACGTCCTTGAAGGTGATCTTCTTCTGCTGCATCGAGAGCAGGCGGGCGCGGTTCTTGCCAAAGCTCAGCGCCTTGTTTCCGCCCGACTGCATCTGCCGCATCATGAACAGCAGGAACAGAGCGATCGCAGCGATCGGTGCCACCTGGAACAGGATGGTCAGCCAGATCCCGCCGCTGGGGTCCTTGACGATGACGTTCACGCCATGGTCAGTGAGGTTCTTGTAGAGGTCCGGATAGTTCTGGGGAATTGTCGTATGGAAGGACTCTTTGCCGTCCTTGTACTTGCCCGTGACATCGACCCCCGTCACAGTGACCTCCGAGATCTTTCCGGCGGCCGCGTCATTCTGCAGCTCTGTAAGGCTGGTCAGCTTATTGTGGTCGGCTCCCATCGTAGTCGCGACGTAGCGCCACCCAACCAAAATGCAGGCAACTGCAAAGACCCATATCAACAATTGTTTGACTGTCGAATTCAATCTGCTTCCTCGTTTCCTCTTCCACAACAACGCCGACTCATTGCTGAACCCAACGCTCTCTACCGCTTAGTCGAACCGCCGTCAATAGCTTTAGACGCTGTGAACGGAGATAGGGTGCAACTCTTATACAGTCGCACCTGCGGCCCATCGTCATGGAACTCTGGGCTAAATTCTACTCTTCCAGCGGCTTCCAGCGTGCAAAATCCTTTAGTTAACGTAACCGGTTACTGCCGCCAGAGCCGCAACTCCCGGGCTGAGCGCTCTCCACGCAGCCCCGCACGCAGTTCCAGACGACTCCCGATCTTTCCTTGGATGCCGATATAGCCCCCAAATCCTGCCAGCGCCAACAATTTAGCCGTTTCTTCAAAATTGAGCCGGAAGCCCATCGATCTTGCCGCCGCCCGCACAACCCGCCGCCGCAATCCGGCACCCATGGCCTTCAACCTCTCAATCTCCAGGGAGCACGCAGCCTCTCCGATAGCCGTACTCACAGCCCGCCCGCCGCCCCGAACCGGCTTTCCAGGCAGCAGCACCTGCGGCAGCAGACGGCGCAGCTCGGTCTCCCAGTGCGCCTCCTCGTCCCGCGCAATCCCCGCCATATTCGCCAGCAGCTCATCCACGCAAGGATTGAAGCTACGCAATACCGGCATCAACTCATGCCTCACGCGGTTGCGGGTCAACTCCAGGTCGCGATTACTGGAGTCAGTACGCCAAACCTGCCCCCGAGCCTGCAAAAACGCCTCCACCTCCGCCCGCCGCACCCCCAGCAAAGGCCTCACGACCCTACCGCCCCCTGAGCCCTGGGCCCTGGACCCTGAACCCTCGGCCAGTTCAGGTGAAATGCCGCCATTGCGGGAATTTGTACGTCGTTCCCCCTGCAAATCAACTGCCAGCTCAGGCGAAATGCCGCCCAATCCCTCGGTCCAGGCCCCGCGCAGAAGCTTCATCATCACGGTCTCCGCCTGGTCGTCGAGCGTATGCGCAGTCGCGATGGCATCGACCTGGCCCTCAGCCAAAAGGCCTCGCAGAGCCTCATACCGTAGCTCACGGGCAGCTTCCTCAACCCCTTCGCGCTCCGCCGCCTGTCGCGCCGCCGTATCGACATGAAACACCGTCAAGGGAACGGCCAGCCGCTCGCATAGCTCCCGAACGAAGGCCTCATCCGCATCGGCCTCCGCGCCACGCAGACCATGGTGCACATGGGCTGCGCTCACCACCACGCCCAGCGACTCTTTCGCCGCATTGGCTTCTTTCAGCGCCAGCAGCAACGCCGTCGAGTCCGCGCCACCGGAGATGGCGACACAGACCCGGTCCCCCGCGCGAAACAGCGATCGAGCGATTAACAGATTTCCTGCCATCGCTCCATCATAAAGTTGCAGCGGCCCAGGACATGAAATCCAGGATGTGGAATTCAACATCCGCGCCGCCTGCAATCGCTGTCACAAGATTTACTTCGCCGCAGGAGTAACAGCCGCCTGCGACTTGCCCACGTAACGGACCGCATGGTCCACCACGGCATACAGCAACTGGTCCGGGTCCTTGCGAGACTCCTTTTTGATCCAGTCTCCAAACTTTGCTCCGGCCTCTGGAGTGTTCGGCAGCGTGATCCCACGGTTCTGCGCGCTCAACTCGGCAAGCTGCTGCACCATCGTGAGGAACTTGTCTTCATTGCGGCCGCTCGCCACCCAGGCCTCGTGCACCGTCTTCGTAAGGAGTTGATCGAGCGGAAGAGCGGACGCATTACCCGATGCGCTCGCCTGATCCTGTGCCGGTGCCTGCGCTACTGTCATTGCCGGCCAGCACAGCGCCGCAGCCATCACTACCCCAGTCAAACCCTGCCGTATCTTTGTCATCGCAATCCTCTCCACTTCAACTCGTCGAATGATTTCTGGAACTGTCCGCCTAAGCTCTAGTACCGATGGCCATGCCGGTCATACCGCTCACGGTAATCGCGATCTTTATTGTCCTGGTGAACCTTGCCGGCGACCGCACCAACGCCCGCGCCTGCTGCGCCACCGATCAATGCGCCCTTCAGGCCTCCGCCAAACAGAGCACCCAGCGCAGCGCCGCCAGCACCGCCGATCAGTGCCCCCTTGCCTGGCCCAATGCCGCCCTGGTCGCGACGATCGTCGTGCCGGTGATCATAGTTGTCGTTATACGGATGCCGGCCTCGCGCTCCATTGTAGAAAGCACTGCGATCCTGGGCCGTCGCGGATGCGAAGGGCATGGTCATCAAAACCAACAAGACAGCACTCGCAATCCATCGCGTCATTTGGTTCATATTCAATCTCCTGGGAACAGTCCTAGCTTTTATGCTGGTCGGCTGGAACGGGTAGCCCACCGCAGTTTTATCGCCTCGGATATTTAGGGTGCGGCATCAAGCTTTGTTTAAAATTTTGGCCATACTTTTGGCTTTGAAGGGGCGGGGCTTCAGCCCGCCATTGGGATACCCCACAAAGTAAGGCGGCTTCAGCCGCGGAGGGAACGATGTCTACCTGGGCAGCGACTCCATCTCTTGAAACATCTTTGCCCATCAGAAGCGCTTGAGCCTGCCCATCCCCCATATCCGCGTCCCGGTTGTTATCATCCCCTATGCCGAACTTACGCCGCGCCACCATAGGCGACGCCGCCCTCATCGCAGCGCACCGTCACAGCATGTTTCAGGACAACAACTTCGCCAGCGAAGCCCGCCTCGCCGAGATGGACGCCGCCTTTGAACCCTGGGTCCGCGAACGCCTCGCCGACGACCGCTATGTCGGCCTGCTCCTCGAAGAAGACGGCCACATCCTGGCCGGCGCCGGCATCTTCTTTCAGGACTTCCCGCCACACTGGATGGATCCCCAGCCCACGCGCGCCTATCTGCTCAACTTCTACACCGCCCCCGAGGCCCGGGGACGCGGCTTTGCCAACCAGTTGCTCAAGCTCTCCGTAGAAGAGTGCCGCACCCGTGGCGTCGACGTCATCACCCTGCACGCCTCGCCGTTCGGCAAGCCAATCTACGAGAAGTTCGGCTTCTCGCACTCCAACGAGATGATGTTCCGGCCAGAAGAAGGAAACAGCAAGTAGGAAACAGGGAAGCAACATTTGAATGCTCGACGGGGAAAAGCCTAAGGACTACCTACTACGGCAAGAAAATGCAGATGGCGAAGGTGTAAATGGAGAATATAGAAATAGAGATCAGCACAAATCTAAGCCCCGAAGGGGCGACGTCATACCAGCCCAGGGCGAAGCCCTGGGTTACCGGGCGATAGAAATTCGAGCCCTGAAGGGGCGACCTATCGGTGGCAGCACGATAGATCGCCCCTTCAGGGCTCAGCAATTGTAGGGGCTGTCACCCACGGCTTTGCCCTGGGCTGGTATAGCGTCGCCCCTTCGGGGCTTAGATGGATGCCAATCCCAGACGCGTACGCCCAACGCTTGCTTTGAAACTAAAAATCAAATGCGATTGCCCTGGGGCGAAGACAACGACTTCCTAGTAGTCCCCCCTGAATGAGCAACCTGTCCCTCCCACCACGTGCTGTTTCTTGTTCCCTATTTCCTGTTTCCTACTTCCTGTTTCCTCTTCGCGTTATACTCACCTTCCCATGTCTGTCTTCGTCATTCTCCCCGCAGCCGGTATCGGTACTCGCATGGCCTCCACCGGGGCCGCGCCCAAGCAGTTCCTCACGCTCAAAGGAATCCCCCTTCTACTGCATTCGCTGCGTGCCTTTCTCGCGGTGCCGCGCGTCACGGCCATCTACGTCGCCGTACGCACGTCCGAGCGGGCTCGAGTAGCGGCATTGATCGCGGAACACAATCTCGGCGAGAAGGTCCACGTCGTCACCGGCGGCGACTCACGCCAGGACTCCGTCTCCAGGGCTCTCGCGGCCCTGCCGTCGACTGCCGAAAACGATATCGTCCTGGTCCATGATGCGGTCCGCCCGCTCATCGATCCCACGACCATCGGCCGGACCATCGACTCCATCCAGAAACACGGCGCAGCCATCGTCGGCACACCCGCCATCGACACCATCAAGCAGGTCGAGCGCACCGCCGACGGGGCCCTGATCACCGCCACCATCCCCCGCGAACTCATCGTCCACGCCCAGACCCCGCAGGGAGCACGCGTTCCGCTAATGCGTCAGGCCTTCTCCGAAGCCGCAGCCGATGAGTTCATCGGCACCGACGAGGCCAGCCTGCTCGAACGCGCCGGCATCCCGGTCTTCGTCGTCCAGGGCCACGCGCGCAACTTCAAGGTCACGCAGCCCGGCGACCTCGAGATCGCCGAGTTCTACCTGGCAGGCTAACGCTCTCGCTGTCGCCTTTGTTGTTGCTGTTCTGGCTTGTCATTCCCGCAGGGAATCTGCTGTTGCTGTTGCCTTTGCTTTTCTGGTTGTCATTCCGAGCGCAGCGAGCGAACCTGCTTCCCGCCCGCACCGCCACAAATCCACCACCTCAAAAACCATTTATCATCCATAACAATGTCCATGCGTATCGGCCTCGGTTTCGACTCTCACGCCTTCAAACCCGGTGTCCCCCTGGTCATCGGCGGCCTTAAGATCGACCACCCCGAGGGCCTCGCCGGGCACTCCGACGGCGATCTGCTGCTCCACGCCATCACCGACGCCCTGCTCGGGGCCGTCTCCGCCGGAGACATCGGCACCTTCTTCCCGCCGACCGACCCCAAGTGGAAGGGCGCGGACTCCACCGTCTTCCTCGAAACGGCGCTCGAAGAGATCGCCCTGGCCGGCTACAAGATTGTGAACATTGACTGCGTGCTCATCATGCACCGCCCCAAGATCGTGCCGATTGCGGGCGATATGCGCGGCCGCGTCGCCGACCTGCTGGGCCTCGACCTGAAGAACGTCAGCATCAAGGGCAAGACCCCCGAAGGCCTCACCCAGGACGGCACCGCCGTCGCACACGTCGTCGCGCTGCTGGAGTCGATCGACCTGCCCAGCGAACCCAAGAAAATGGAAGCCCTGGCCGAAGCTCCCAGTGAAGCCGACATCGACGGCGTACTCAGCACCCTCGTCACCGGCGGCCGCGACACCAGCGCCCTGGGCCGCAAGCTGCCGACCTTCGACACCGACGATCTGACCTAATTGCGCGAAGCGCGTTCCGTGACGCTTCAGCGTTACGGAGGCGGAGGGAGCCGTAGCCTTTAGGCTACGGAATAAGGGCCAGGCAAGAATTGGGCTTTAGCCCCGGGCCTCTTGTCCGCAGCCGAAAGAAGGCTCGGGCCTAACGGCCACATCTTTGCTAAGCCCTATTTCCGTAGCCTCCCCGAGGCTAAAGCATCGGGGAACACGCTTCGCGCAATTGGATGACACTCCCTAGTCAAGACACTCTCTGGCCGGAAAATTCTTTTGGACTCCGCTTCTCTTCTCCGGTACATTGGCTGCATCTCTTGGAGGCAATGATGGACCAGCAGCAAGCGCAGCAATTTGGCGGCATGATCGCAGGCATGATGGGCATATTTATGTTCATCGGCGTAGCAGCCCTGGCCTTTGGCATCTTTCTCTTTTGGCGTATCTTCACCAAGGCAGGCATGGCCGGACCGCTTTCCCTGCTGATCCTGTTTCCCGGCATCGGCTATATCGTCGTCCTTTGCATCCTCGCCTTCTCTGACTGGAAGGTCGTTCCTGCCCCGGCGGCACAGCTTTATCCCCCCAACTATCCGCCGCCGCCCAGCTTTCCGTCCACTACACCTCCTTCTACCTTTCCACCCCAGGCGTAAACCGGTTCGAGGCTGCGGAGCGTCTCTGTTAAGATTGGGTCTGACCCATGACTCCTGAGACCTCCGCCCCTTCGCCTGATTCCCGCCCCACCCGCGTCCGCATCGCCCCCTCTCCAACAGGCGACCCTCACGTCGGCACCGCCTACATCGGTCTGCTGAACTACCTCTTCGCTGCCCAGCGCGGCGGCGAGTTCGTGCTGCGCATCGAAGACACCGACCGCACCCGCTTCGTCGCCAGCTCCGAGCAGATGATCTTCGACGCCCTGAAGTGGATCGGCCTGACCTGGAACGAAGGCCCGGACGTCGGCGGCCCCTACGGCCCCTATCGCCAGTCCGAGCGCACCGAAATCTACCGCGAGCACGTAGAGCTGCTGCTCCGCAGCGGCCACGCCTACCGCTCTTTTGAAACCGCCGAGGAGCTTGAGGAAGTCCGCAAGCAGCAGATGGCCGCCAAGCAGCCGCCCCGCTACAACGGCGCAGCCCGCCACCTCTCGCAGGAGGAGATTGACGCCAACCTCGCGGCCGGCAAGCCCTTCGTCGTTCGGCTCAAAGTCCCCCTCGAAGGCTCAACCACCTTCCGCGACGAACTGCGCGGCGAGATCACCTTCGACCACAACAACGTCGACGACCAGGTGCTGATGAAGTCCGACGGCTTCCCCACCTATCACCTCGCCAACGTCGTCGACGACCACCTGATGCGGATCACCGACGTCATTCGCGCCGAGGAGTGGATCAGCTCGACGCCCAAGCACGTGCTGCTCTATAACGCGTTCGGATGGGAGTTGCCGAAGTTCTGGCACATGCCGCTGCTGCGCAACGTCGACAAGTCGAAGATCTCCAAGCGCAAGAATCCCGTCTCGCTGGTCTACTACCGCGAGAGCGGCTACCTGCCCAACGCGATGCTGAACTTCCTCGGCCTGATGGGCGGCGGCATGGCGCAGCCCACGGAACAGGAGATCGTCAGCAAGGGCCTCAACACCAAAGAGGGCGACATCTTCTCCCTCGCCGAGATGAAGGAGCGCTTCGACTTCCAGCGCATCTCCCTCGGCGGCCCGGTCTTCGACCTCGTCAAGCTCAAGTGGCTCAACGGCGAGTACATCCGTCGCCAGTCTCCCGATGAATTCTTCCAGACCTTGCGCCAGACCCTCTTCTCCGACGCCTACCTCCGCGCCGTCGCGCCGCTCGTCCAGGAGCGCATCGAGACCGTCGGCCAGTTCGGCGATATGACCGGCTTCCTCTTCAGCGACAACGTGCTTCCACCGGAGTCCGTCTGGCTGCCCAAGAAACGCCAGCCCGAAGAGACCCTAGCCTTCGCCGCCGAGCAGCTCACCGCGCTCGAAGCCAGCACCTGGGACGCCGCATCCATCGAGGCCGAGCTCAAGAAACTCGGCGAAGCAAAACAGTGGAGTGTGAAGGAAAACTTCATGCTGCTGCGCGCGATCCTCAGCGGCAGCCTGACCTCACCCCCACTGATGGAGAGCCTGGTCGTCTTCGGCAAGGCCCGCTCGCTCGACCGCGTGCGGCGTTTTCTAGAAACACAGAAGAAGCTGGCGAATCAGCGGAAGTAGCTTGCATTTAAAGGGAAAGTAACTTGCGTTAAAGGGCCAAAGGCCCGCCTCATCCCAGCCTGGGGCAAAGCCCCAGGTACCAAGGGCATAAATGGAAGAGGGCTGAAAGCCTGACTCATCTGTATCACCACAGATGAGCCGGGCCTTCAGCCCTCAGATTTTCGGTGGCATGTATTCCTGGGGCTTCGCCCCAGGCTGGGATGAGACGGGCCTTTGGCCCTTCACAACCGTGCTGGCAGAAACAACCTACTTCCCCGTCACAGCCACCTTCACCGGCAACGACCGCGGCGGAAAGCACGCCGCATTATCGCAAGCCTGATACCGCAACGCCCCGGTCAAAGTCGAAGCCCCACGCGGCACAATCACCCGCAGCATCACGCGAAACTCACCCTGGTACACATCCAGCGTCTCCCCGTCACCCACGGTCAGCCGAAAAGCCGTCCCCTTGGGATACTCCTCCGAGACCACCTTTACATCCGCCGTATCGAGCTTCAGCACAGTAGGAATCAGCAACTCATCCTTCGGCGTATGCGAGTTGATATGAAAGCCCGGATCGACATGGAAACGCAGCTCCACCACCTGGGGCTTGCCCGCATCCACGACGATCCCGTCGTCCGCCAACCGCACATGGTCTTTATGAGCCGCCGCCGCACGGTCGCCGCCGCCGCCAAACTGAATATCCTGAGCCCGGCCTGGAATCAGGCTCACGCCCAACACCAGCGCCAACCCTAAACCCTGAGCCCTGAGCCCTAGACCCTGCCTCTTCACATCCCACCTACAGCAAGCGTCTTGCGAATATTCGCTTCCATCTCGTCCTTGCTGGGAGCGCCCGCGGTCTCTTCCACTACATTGCCGTTCTTGTCCACATAGAACGTCTCCGGCAGGTAGTCCACGCCGCCATAAGCCTTCGACACCTTCTCATTGTCATCAGGCAACAGGATCTGATAGGTCACACCGATCTTCTTCGCGGCATCGGCGATGTCGTCCTTCGACGCGCCCTGATCCTGCGAGAGGCCGAGCACAACCAATCCCTGCGGCTTGTACTTACCGGAGAACTCCTCAAACCACGGCATCTCCAGCTTGCAGGGCCCGCACCAGGTCGCCCAGAAGTTCACGACCACAGCATGGCCCTTGTAATCGGCCAGCGAAACCTTCTTGCCCGAAAGATCGACCAGCGTAAACGCAGGAGCGGGTTTGCCGCGCAGGCTTGCGCCCTGGGCATCGGGGCTGTCGCCCGAGGCGGAGCCCGTGGCTCCGTCCTTCACCACCGTGATCTGTGACTGCCGTGCCTGCTGCATCGCCAGCCGCCGCTGCCGCAGGTTGTGGACACCGGCCCACACCAACAGCGCAACAACCACTACCATCGCTCCCAAAACTCCCAATCGACGCATTCAGGTACTTCCTTCCGCGCGAGCCACACACACCGCGCCATGTATAGTCTACTGCTGCGACTTCTTCCTGGATTGTCATCCTAATGTCATTCCCGGCACAGAAGCCTCACGGGCATGCGCGGCGGCCTCCGCGAAACCTCCGCGCCCCCCTGCGTTAAAGCTTTTGCCCCTGCATTTGCTAGGATTCAGTCCGACACCTATGACCGACTCCACCCAACTCGCCGACGCTGCAAGCCCCGCCGATCTCGTCCGCATCGAAGCCCAGGCCCTCCTCGAACTCGCCGGCCGGCTCGACGGCCCGCAACTCAGGGCCTTTGACCACGTCGCCGGATTGCTGGCCGAAAAAGCCCGCGACGGGCATCGGACCGTCGTCACCGGCGTGGGCAAGAGCGGTCTGATCGCCCGCAAGATCGCCGCAACCCTGGTCTCCACCGGCACGCCAGCCCAGTTCCTTCATCCGGGCGAGGCCCTGCACGGCGACCTCGGCATCCTCAACCACGGCGATATCCTCCTCGCCCTGTCCTACTCCGGCGAGACCGAAGAACTGCTGCGCCTGCTGCCCGTCCTACCCCGGCTCGGCGTGACCCTCATCAGCTTCTGCGGCTGCCTGACCTCGACGCTCGCCACGGCCAGCGCCCACACACTCGACGTCAGCGTGAGCCGCGAAGCCTGTACCCACCAGCTCGCGCCGACGGCCTCCACCACGGCCATGCTGGCGTTGGGCGACGCGCTCGCCATCGACGTGAGCCGTCGCCTCCACTTCAAGGCCCGCGACTTCGCCGAACTACACCCCGGAGGCCAACTTGGCCGCCGCCTCGCCACCGTCAAACAGTTGATGCACTCCGGCGACGCGCTACCGCAGGTCTCGCCCACAACTCCCATGACCGAGATCATCCACGAGATGTCGGCCAAGCGGCTGGGCATGACCACCGTGCAACAGAACGGCAAGCTACTCGGCGTCCTCTCCGACGGCGACCTGCGACGCCTGCTGGAGCGCGACGGCCCCGGAGCCTTCCACAAGACAGCCGCCGAGGTCATGAACCCTCACCCCCGCCTCATCGCGCCCGAACCCTTCGCCGTCGACGCCCTGGCCCTGATGGAGCAGCACAAGATCACCGCCCTCGTCGTCACCGAAGACGGCACGGCAACATCCCCCGTGCTGGGCGTGCTGCACCTGCACGATCTGTGGGAGGTAGCACCCCAAACCACGCAAGCCCCCGCGCCAAAGATCAAACACATCGATCCCCCTGGAGACGACGGCCGGCTTTAACCACCACAGCACCGCTTTTGCCTTTGCTTTTCTTGTTTGTCATTCCCGCAGGGAATCTGCTTTTGCACTTGCTCTTGCCTTTGCACTTGTTTTTCTTGTTGTCATTCCGAGCGCAGCGAGTGAACCTGCTGTCTCCCGTTTTTCGTTCATGTCGCCACCACTATTACGCGGCAGCAAAATTGTGATGTCTCTGCCAACATCTTCGGCACGTCGACCAAAGAGCGGGAGAAAGCAGGTTCGCTCGTTTCACTCGGAATGACAACCAGAAAAGCAACAACCTAAAAAGCAAAGACACCACGCCCAAATACGCCTCCGCTACAATCGAACCAACATGCAACGTTGGTCAAAACTCTTCATCCCCACTCTCCGCGAGGCTCCCACAGACGCCGAGGTCGCCAGCCACAAGCTCCTTCTCCGCGCCGGATATATCCGCCAGCTGGGCGCAGGCATCTACAGCTACCTGCCGCTCGGGCAGCGTTCGCTGAACAAGATCATCGCCATCGTCCGCGAAGAGATGAACAAGATCGGCCAGGAGTTCCTGCTCCCCGCGCTGAACCCGCGCGAGCTCTGGGAGGAGTCCGGCCGCTGGACCGGCATGGGCCAGAACCTCTTCCACCTCCAGGACCGCAAGGGCGCGGAGCTGTGCCTCGCCATGACGCACGAGGAGGTCATGACCTCTATCGCGCGCAACGAGCTGCGCAGCTACAAACAGCTTCCGCAGATCTGGTATCAGATCCAGACCAAGTTCCGCGACGAGCCCCGCCCCAAGGCCGGTCTGCTGCGCGTGCGCCAGTTCACCATGAAGGACGCGTACTCCTTCGACGTCGACCAGGCAGGCCTCGACGAGAGCTACCGGAAGCACTACGACACCTACGTCCGCATCTTCAAGCGCTGCGGCCTGGAGTTCGTCGCTGTCGATGCGGACTCCGGAGCCATGGGCGGCTCCGGCTCACAGGAGTTCATGGTCTACACCGACGCCGGCGAAGACCTGATCGCCAGTTCGGCCTCGGGCTACGCGGCAAATCTTGAAAAAGCCACCAGCAAACTTTCACCGGTCGAAGACCTGGCACCCACCGGCGACGGTCTGCCCGAACTCATCCATACGCCAGGCCAAGGCGCGATCGCCGATATCTGCGCGTTCCTGAACATTCTTCCCTCGCAGGACATCAAGTGTGTGGCCTTTATGGGTAGCCGCACCGGTCATCCGGAAGGCGAACCTCTCCGCCCGATCGCCGCTTTTTTGCGGGGAGATCACCAGGTCAACGAGACCAAGCTCAACGCAGTGGCCGGCACAGGAGAACTGCGCCCCATGACGCCCGAAGAACTGGAGCTCTTCATCGGGGGCCCGGCAGGCTATCTCGGTCCGGTCGGCATAGCGCAGGGGATGTCAGGTGGTTCGCTCAACGGCCTCAAATCCGGTAAGCCTCTTGATCGTCTCAAAGGTGTATTTCGCGAAAATCCCACAGAGGGACTGCGAACGATCATCGTCCTCGATCCCGGCCTCGATGGCCGGACGAATCTCGTTGCAGGCGCCAATAAGCTGGACTACCACCTTCGCAACGTGACGCCGGGCCGCGACTTCACCTCGACGGTCGTCGCTGATATACGCAATATCAATGAAGGCGAACCCGATCCCATCGGCGGCGAGCCGTTGCGCCTGGGCAAGGCCGTCGAGATCGGCCACATCTTCAAGCTCGGCACCAAGTACTCCGAGTCGATGGGCGCACGCGTGCTCGACGCCAACGGCAAAGAGGTCCTGCCGATCATGGGCTGCTACGGCATCGGCATCGAGCGCATTCTGACTGCCGCGATTGAATCCTCCGCCGCAGCGAATGCCGGCGAGCAATATGCTCTTCCCGCGGCGATCGCTCCGTTTGAGGTCATCGTGACCATCACCAACGTCCGCGAGGCCGATCTGCTGGCCGCCGGTGAAAAGATCGCAGCCGATCTCGAAGCCGCGGGGGTCGACGTTCTCCTCGACGACCGCGACGAGCGCGCCGGCGTCAAATTCAAGGACGCTGAACTGATTGGCGTTCCCTACCGTATCAACATTGGCAAGAAACTTGCCGAAGGCCAGGTGGAACTCGTCGACCGCCTCACCCAGACCACGACCGACCTGCCGCTGGATGCCATCACCGCACACATCCAATCGCTGCTCGCTGCGTCCAAACTGTAGTAGCCGTTGCGGTTGTTTGTCTTTCGCCGTTGTTTGTTTTTCGTCGTCATCCTGAGCCGTAGGCGAAGGACCCCCGCATTCGTGTCACCACGAATGCGGGAGATCACCTGGGCTAACGACTGCGAGAGGCGGCACAGAATAACTGACGGCGAAGAACACATACCGGCAACACCTATCGCTGCCTGCATCACAGGATTACTGCGAAAATAGAAGCAGCACGAACTTCTATCCACGGCACCCCTCCCTATGCCCTTAAAACTAAAAGTCGGTAAATCCAGCCACCCTCTCCTCTGGAACGTGGCGCGCTTTCTCCTGGTGCTCGTGCTCATGGGCGCCGCCTTCGGCGGAATCATCTTCGGCATCTACTACTACCGCTACAGGAACGTCGTGCAGGAGTGGCTGGCCAAGGGCCCGCTGTTCCCCTCCGTCGCACAGATCTACGCGGCCCCGCAGGACGTCCGCCCCGGCCAGCAGCTCAGCGCCGACAGCATTGCCGCCTCGCTGCGCAAGGCCGGATACAACTCCAACACGCAGCTCGGCAGCTACCAGTTGCGCGGCGACGACATCCTCATCAAGCCCGGCCCGCAGAGCTATCTCGCGACCGATGGTGCCACGATCCATACCTCCGGCGGACAGGTCCAATCCATCACCGCGGAGAACGGCGCTGCCCTGGCCGGCTACAAGCTCGAACCCCAGCTCATCACCGCGCTCTCCGAAGACAAGAACCGCGTCAAGCGCCGCCTCGTCACCTACAACCAGATTCCGCCACACATGGTGCAGGCCGTCACCGCCATCGAAGACCGCCGCTTCTTCGAGCACGGCGGCGTGAACTACGTTCGCCTCATCAAGTGCGCCGTGCAGGATACCCTTTCGCGCCGCATGAACTGCGGCGGCTCCACACTCACCCAGCAGCTCGCCAAGAACTTCTTCCTCTCGCCTGAAAAAACCATCTCGCGCAAGATCGCCGAGCTGATGATTACCTACCAACTCGAGTCGCGCTTCAGCAAGCAGCAGATCTTCGAGATGTACGCGAATGAGATCAACATCGGCCAGCGCGGTTCCTACGCCGTCAACGGCTTTGGAGAAGCCGCCCAGGCCTACTTCGGCAAGGACCTCCGCCAGCTCAATCTCGATGAGTGCGCTCTGATCGCCGGTCTCATCCAGAACCCCAACCGCCGCAATCCCTACCGCCATCCCGACCGCGCCACCGAGCGCCGCAACGTCGTGCTCGACTCTATGGTCGAGACCGGCTCGATCACCGCCGCCGAGGCCGAACGCGCCAAGGCCGAGCCCCTCCACCTGGCTCCCCCCAACATCGACGCCAGCGAAGCGCCCTACTTCGTCGACCTGGTGCACGACCAGATCGTGCAGCGCCTGGGCGACTCCGACACCGCCCGCTCCGGCTCCCTGCGCATCTACACCTCGCTCGATCCCGACCTGCAGCGCGCCGCCTCGGAGGCCGTCGAGGTCGGTATGCGCAACGTCGACGAGCTCGTCCGCAAGCATCACAAGAAGGGCGACACCAGCGCCATTACCTATCCGCAGGTCGCCCTGGTAGCGCTCAATCCGCATACCGGGCAGATCCTCGCCCTCGTCGGCGGACGCAACTACGGCGTCTCGCAGCTCGACCACGCTACCGCCGAGCGTCCCACCGGCTCCATCTTCAAGCCCTTCGTCTATGCGACGGCCTACAACTCCTCGCTCGAAGGCACAGCCGTTGAGGGCGGCAGTGTCTTCACCGCTCTCACCAAGATCAACGACGATCCGCAGGACTTCGGCACCAACGGTCAGTCCTACACACCGGGCAACTTCGAAAGAGGTGAGTACCCCGGCATGGTCACCGCCGCTACCGCCATCGAACACTCGCTGAACATCGCCACGATCGCTCTGGCCCAGATGATCGGCTACAACAACGTCGCCACCCTCGCGCACTCCGCGGGCATCGTCAACGCCAAGGCAACACCTTCGATGGCCATTGGCACCTACAGCGCCACGCCCATCGACATGGCGGGTGCCTACACCGTCTTTGCGAACGGCGGCGTCCATCTCAAGCCCTGGCTGCTGGCCAGCGTCCGCAATCCCAACGGGGACATCGTCGCCGACTTCGCCCCTGAAGCCAAGCAGGTCCTCGACCCCCGCGTGGCCTACCTCACCCAATCGCTGATGGAGGGCGTCATCGCGCGCGGCACCGCTTCCGGCGTCCGCAAACACGGCTTCCTCGCCCCGGCCGCCGGCAAGACCGGCACCTCCCACGACGCGTGGTTCGCCGGCTACTCTTCCAACCTGCTCTGCATCATCTGGGTCGGCAACGACGACTACACCGACGTCAAGCTCCAGGGCGCCGACGCCGCCGCCCCCATCTGGGCGGAGTTCATGAACCGCGCCATCCGCCTGCCGCAGTACTCCGACATGAAGAACTTCACCCCGCCGGAGGGCGTCCAGACCCTGAGCATCAACCGGGCCACGAATATGCCGGTCGATGAATCCTGCTCCAGCGACAGCTTCAACGCAGCCTTCCTCGTCGGAACAGCCCCGCAGGGAACCTGCTCACGCATGGGAGAGGACACCCAAGCCCTCGGCGACAGGCTCCTGAACGGAGCCAACCTCAATCCGGGGAACGGAAACGTCTCACCCGGCACGCCCCTCAACAACGGCATGCCCAACCCCACAGGTGCGATCCCAGCGAACCGCAATAACCCGCAGCCGGTTCCCAGCAACAACCAGCCCGCTCCGAGCGAACCCGTCAAGCATCGCAACCCCTTCCAGAAACTGTTCGGCCTGGGCAAAGACAAGGACAAACAGCCCCCACCGCCGCCGCCTCAGTAGCGCTCGGGCAGTTGCAGTTGCAGTTGCAGTTGCAGTTGCCTTTGCCTTTGCCTTTCTGGTTGTCATTCCCGCAGGGAATCTGCTTTTGCTGTTGTTCTTGCTTTTCTGGTTGTCATTCCGAGCGCAGCGAGCGAACCTGCTTCCTCCCGCTTTTCGTTTCTATTGCCACCACTGTTATGCGGCAGCAAAATTGGTGCTGCCAATGTTTTGGGCGATACGAGCAAAGAACGGGAGACAGCAGGTTCGCTCCCCTTCGACTACGCTCAGGGTCGGAATGACAACCAGAAAAGCAAAAGCGGAACAGGGGAGCCGGGACTTAAAAGACCCCGCCTTCCCTGCCCCGCAACGCTAAACTTCGCGCTATAAACAACTACGCCGTAACGCGCACCACCTGCGCACTCTCCGTACCCGCCAACTGATACGCAATACCCTCACCCGGCAGCACGACGACACAGGCCTTTGGAAGCTCCATCGCCGCGCTCCCCGATACCGGCTGAACAAAGCAGCCGTCACCTAGCGCAATCAACAACTGCATCCGATCCGAGTTTTCGAGCTTGATCGTTTGGCCGACCTTGACGTCGAAACGGTCGACCGTAAAGTAAGGCGACTTCACCAACTGCGTACGAGCTCCCTCCGTAACCGGCGGAACAAGCCCCGCGCCGGTCTCGGTGCGCGTCACCGCAAGCCCCTTGTCCAGATGCAGCTCACGAGGCCTGCCATAGTCGAACAGTCGGTACGTCACATCGCTGTACTGCTGCGTCTCCAGGATGACCACACCGGGCCCGATGGCATGGATCGTGCCAGCCTCCACATAGACCATGTCGCCCGCCTTGACGGGGACGTGCGCCAGCTTCTCTTCGAGCGTTCCCTGCTCGATCGCAGCACGAATGCCCTCCGTGGTAATCGGCTCGCGGAACCCGAGCGCCACCGAAGCTCCGGGCTCGGCCGAAAGGACGTACCAGCACTCGTTCTTCCCTCTCGGTTCGCCGATAGCACGGGCCTGCTCGTCGTTGGGATGCACCTGCACCGACAGCTTTTCGTGCGGAAAGAGGATTTTCAGCAGCAGGGGGACACCACCGGCGACTTTGTCAGCCAGCAGCGCAGGATAGCTCTCGGTTGCGGCAGCAAGAGTCTTGCCGTGCAGGGGGCCGTTTCCGATCAGGCACTCGGCTGCCGTCAGCCAGACCTCTCCGATGGGCTTCCCGGTCTCGGGCACGTCAAACCATGGTTCAAGGGAGCTGGCCCCCCAAATACGTTCTACTTGAAGCGGAGTCAAAATAAATGGCCCGATAGATGGCTGGCTGGGAATCGTCATTCTTCCAAACTACCGGATACAGAAAACTTGGGAAAGCTCCCCCAACCATTCCCGGAAGGCTCCCGGCACTCTGCCCGCCATCTATTCGCTGGGCCATTGCCGCCCCGAGGCGTTACTCTTAGGATGACCGATTTTCGCGCCTCCGCGCACCCACCTGTTTGAAGGAGCTTCACTTGGCCGTTCCAGTTAGAAACATCAGTGCGCCGGGTTACGGCGACGATCAACCGATCAAAACCGACATGCGCGCTATGAGCGTCGCAACCTCGCTCTTCTTCATGGTGGGATTCCTCACCTGCCTGAACGACATCATCATCCCGCACCTCAAGAGCATCTTTGCTCTGGGCTACGGCGAGGCCATGTCGGTGCAGCTCGCCTTCTTCACCTCCTACTTTGTCTTCAGCTACCCCGGTGGGGCGCTCGTCGACAAGTTTGGCTACAAGAAGACCATGGTCGTAGGCCTGCTGGTCATGGCCTGCGGGGCAGTCGGATTCATCCCCGCAGCCCACTTTGCGCTCTTCCCCATCTTCCTGGCTGCGCTCATCATCCTGGCCGCCGGCATGACCATCGTGCAGGTCGCCGTGAACCCCTACGTCACGGTCATCGGCCCGGTAGGCACAGCTTCCAGCCGTCTCAACCTCGCCCAGGCCTTCAACTCCTTCGGGACCTTCATCGCTCCCCTGTTTGGGTCGGTCCTCATCCTCGGCAACGCACCGGCGATGATCACGCCCGATCGTCTTCGCTCCATGACGGAGGTCGCAAGACAGGCCTATCGAGCGAGCCAGGCCTCAACCGTGCGCCTGCCCTACATCGGTATCGCTCTCACGCTCGTGCTGCTGGCCCTGGCCCTCGCCGCGATCAAGCTGAAGACCACCACCGGCGTCTCCCAGCACACCCAGGACTTCCGTCCCGGAGCCTTCGCGGAAGCCCTCTCGCGCCCGGATAGCATCTGGCACCACCCCTGGCTGCTCTTCGGCGCAGTCGGCATCTTCGTGTACGTAGGTGCGGAAGTCGCCATCGGCAGCCTTCTCGTCAACTACATGGGATTGCCTCAGATAGCCGGGCTCCGCGAATCCACCGCCGCCTACTTCCTCATGGTCTATTGGGGCGGCGCGATGGTCGGCCGCTTCATCGGTTCCGCGGTCCTGCAGAAGGTGAAGACAGGCATCGTGCTGGGCGCTGCCGGCCTCTGTGCCCTGCTGCTCATCGTGATCAGCATCAAGACGACCTACACCTCCGGCCTCTGGATTCAGACCATCGATCTTCCGCACTTGCATCGGACCCTCTACATTCCGAAGTCCGTTCCGATGTTCTCGATGCTGGCGATCGGCTTCTGCAACTCGATCATGTTCCCCTCGATCTTCACGCTGGGCATTCAGGACCTTGGTCCGCTCACCAGCAAGGGCTCGAGCCTGCTGATCGCAGCCATCGTCGGCGGCGCGCTGATTCCGAAGGCAACCGGCATCCTCGCCGACCACAGCGGCCTGCACCCGGCCTTCATCATCCCTGCGATCTGCTACGTCTACATCGCCTGCTTCGGGCTGGCAGCCATCCGCCGCCCCGTAGCCTCCAATGGGCTCCTCGTTGATCCCACGTAAGACGGGCAGCAGGGATTCAAACTTGCAATGAGTTCAGGCTCCAAAAGGGCCGAGGCTAAAACAGCCCAGGGCATCGCCCTGGGCTGTTAGCTTTTGCTCTTGCCGTTGTTTGTCTTTTGTCGTTGCTTGTTTTTCGTCGTCATCCTGAGCGGTACGCGAAGGATGACGACGAAAGACAAATCAACCTACCGCCACTCACCCTTAAAGCTCAGGATAAAAATCAAAAAACGCATCCAGGCTATGCCGCAACTGGGCCTCGATACTCTCGCGGCTCCCCTCCAGGATGTGCATCGTCACCTGGGCCTCATTCCCGTTCTTCAGCGCGATGGGAGCAGCCTGCACGCTCTCAATCTCATCGGCGGGCAGCAGCCGCATTCCGTAAACCAAAACTAAGTCAGCCATAGCCTCTATCGTACGCCGGAAGAACAGAGGGTAGAGGATAGAGTGTAGAGACGCGCCCTTGACGATAAGGAAGGCCCGCCACCCACTCCGTCTACACTCTATCCTCTACCCTCTACACTCTGCTTTTCCCTCCTGAACCCTTTCCTCTCCCGGTACAATCAAACGGATATGTCAGACCAGATCGAAGTACGCGATACCGTCATTCTTGGCTCCGGCTGCGCCGGACTCACAGCCGCCATTTACGCGGCACGCTCCAACCTGAAACCGCTTGTCCTCGAAGGCCACGAGCCCGGCGGACAGCTCTCCATCACCACGCTGGTCGAGAACTTTCCCGGCTGGCCCGAGGGCGTGCAGGGTCCCGAGCTCATCGAGAACATGAAGAAGCAGGCCACCCGCTTCGGCGCCGAGCTGCGCCTGGCCCACCTCACCTCGGTCGACCTGACCACGTCGCCCTTTGAGCTGACCGTAGGCAAGGACATCATCAAGACGCGCTCCCTCATCATCGCCTCGGGAGCTTCGGCCCGGTGGCTCGGCCTGCCCAGCGAACAGGCCCTGATCGGCCACGGCGTCAGCTCCTGCGCTACCTGCGACGGCTTCTTCGCCTCCGGCAAGGAGATCGCGGTTATCGGCGGCGGCGACTCGGCGATGGAAGAGGCTCTCTTCCTTACCCGCTTCGCGACCAAGGTCACGATCATCAACCGCAGCGAGAACTTCCGTGCCTCCAGAATCATGCTGGAGCGCGCCATCGCTCATCCCCAGATCGAGTTCCTGCACAACACGCTGGTGGAAGAGTGCCTCGGCGTCGAAGAGAAGGACCTCAAGGGCCTGAAGCTGGTGAACCGCAAGACCGGCGAGCGCTGGACCCTGCCCGTCTCGTTCATGTTCCTCGGCATCGGTCACGTGCCCAATGCGTCGATGTTCAAGGGCCAGATCGACCTCGACGGCGACGGCTACATCGTGACCGAACACAACGTCTTCTGCACCAACCAGGGCATCCAGCTGCACGGCGTCTACGCCTGCGGTGACGTGCAGGACCGCCGCTACCGCCAGGCCATCACCGCCGCCGGAACCGGCTGCATGGCCGCGCTGGAAGTAGAGAAGTACCTGGAAGAGATGGGCCGCTAAAACCTCAGCATCACTCTCCCAAGAAAAGCGGCGACCCTGGGGTCGCCGCTTTTCTCTACGCTCTACACTCTATCCTCTGCACTCTGCTTCTAGTGGATGTCGAACTGCTCCGGATGCAGGCTCGGATCGCTCTTCACCAGGATCGTCTTGCCCGACATCTCTTCCATCTCCTGCAGCCACTTGCCGCTGCCCGACTTCAACTGCTTCACGACCTCCGGGTTCACGCGCAGCATGATGTCGCCCTTGTCGAGATGCTTGTGCATCTTCCGCATCTCGATATAGATGTCGTTGCACACCGTGATCGGCGACTTCACCATACCCGTGCCCGCGCAGATGTTGCAGGTCGTGGAGAGCGTACGCTCCAGTGACTGCTTCACACGCTTGCGAGTGATCGCGACGAGGCCGAAGTCGTTGAACTGCAGCACCTTCGACGGTGCGCGGTCCTTCTTCAACTCCTCTTCAAGCGCAGCCATCACCTTGTGACGATTCTTGCGCTCATCCATGTCGATGAAGTCGATGATGATGATGCCGCCCAGATCGCGCAGACGAATCTGGCGAACGATCTCGGGGATCGCATCGAGGTTCGTCTTGACGATCGTGTCTTCCAGCCGTGCCGTCTTGCCGACGTACTTGCCAGTGTTGATGTCGATCGCGACCAGCGCCTCGGTCTGGTTGATCACGATCGATCCGCCGGACTTGAGCCACACCTTCGAGCGCAGCGCCTTGTTGATCTCCTCGGTGATGCCGAACTGCTCGAACAGCGGCGTCTCCTTCGTGTAGAGCTTCACACGCCGGATCAGGCTCGGCTGGAAGCGCTGCAGGAAGCGCAGCACGCGCTCGTACTCGGTCTCGGTATCCACCCAGATCGCGGAGAAGTTGTCCGTCACCTGGTCGCGCAGGATGCGCTCGACGAGGTTGAGATCGTGGTAGATCAGGGCCGGGCTCTTCGACGACTCCGACCGCTGCTTGATGTCCGCCCACAGGTTCAGCAGGAAGCGAAGATCGCTGCGCAGCTCCTCTTCGCTCGCGCCGGACGCCGCCGTGCGTACGATGAAGCCGCCGCTCGCGTCGCCCTTCTCCGAGAGCAGAATCTCCTTCAACCGGCGGCGTTCGCCGTCAGAGTCGATCTTGCGCGAGACGCCGACATGGTTGACCGTCGGCATGAACACCAGGAACCGGCCCGGAAGCGCGATGTGCGACGTAATGCGCGCGCCCTTCTTCGCGATCGGCTCCTTGGCAATCTGCACCAGGACTTCCTGGCCGGGCTTCAGCAGGTCGCTGATCGCGGGCAGGTCTGTGGCTTGCACCGAGTGCCGGCCCGGACGTCCGCCGGGACGCGAATTCGCCATGCCGCGCTTGTCGCGCGAACCACGGTCTCCGCTGCGGTCCCCACGTCCGCCGCGACGGCCATCGCGACGTCCACGCCGCTCGCCCTCACGCTGCGCCGGTCGTGCTTCACCCTCTTCGCCAGAGGCAACAGCCTCCTCGCCAATAGGAGAGTCCTCAAACGCATCCGCCTCAGCGAACTCTTCCTCTTCGGCTTCGCTCACATCGCTGCCGGAGATCTCATCGTCCGACTCGAACTCGTCCTCTTCAATCTCTTCTTCGTCGATGTCGAAGTCGTCATCCTCGTCGTCCAACTCTATCGGCTCAGGACGCGTGATCTGGTCGATCGACATCTCGCGCAACATGGTCCCGAGATCGGCTGCGCCTTCCAGCGTCTCCTCTTCCATGTCGTCTTCAAAGGCTCCGGCATGGACGTGCGGAAGATCGCTGTCCTCGTCGTCCAGCAGTTCTTCTTCGAGCTCTCCGTCTCCGGGAGCGAAGATCTGCGCCCCCTCATGGGGGACCGGCGTCGTCTCAGCCTGTGCCAAATGCACCGACTGTACGGCCTGCTCATGCTCAATGGGGGCTGCCAGGTTCTCCGTATCCTGTGGAGCAACCTCAGCCAGAGGAGTCTCCGAGATCATCTCGCCGGTTGGCTGAATCGTCGTGAACTCGTGGACCGGAGCGCCTTCGGCTTCCTCCGGAAGAGCCTCAACCGATTCAGGCGCGCTCTGGCGGAACTCGCTCGGGCTGACAGGATCGACACGGTAAGTCACCGAGGCATCCTCACCCGGCTCGTATTCAACGGTGGTCTCGTGGAACTCTTCGACCGTCTCGTGCAGCTCTTCCACCGCTTCGAGCACAGGCGCGTTCTCTGCCTCTGCTTCCAGGGGAGCAACATCGGTCTGGGGCTCATAAACAGGCTCCAGAGCCTCTGCCGCTTCGATCTCCTGCTGGTACTGCTGAACTTCAAAGGCCTGTGTCTCATAGGCCGGAGCGTCGTCGCTGAATGGCATAGCGTTCGCTTCAGGCTCATGCTGCGAGGTCACCGCAGGCAGCACAGCTTCGGCCGGATCAAGCTCCCGGCGTGGGCTCTCCGAGTGAACCTCGTTACGGCTACCCTGGCGCTGCTGATCGCGATCGCGACGGCGATCACGGCCATTGCCGCCCTCCCGTCCGCCACGATCCTCGCGCGCAAAAGAACCCTCGTTGCGCGGCTCTGCACTGCGGTCACGATGCCGCGAAAGCGTCTCGCCCGGCAGGGTCGCTCCGCCGTCCCAGCCCAACAAAGGAACAACTTCGGTAGAAGGTTTCGGAATAATAACGTTCGGCGCTAAGCTCGAGGAACTGTGCGAGGCTGAAGCATCGGCATCCTCGCCGCGACGGTACTTCGACAACGACTCGCCCGGCAGGATGATCGGTTCGATCGGTGCGCTGGCCTCGAAGCCATCCTCTTCGCGAGAGCCGCTACGGTCGCCGCGCGGAGCGAAGCGTTCGCGTACCGAGTCATGGCGTCCGCCACGATCTTCGCCACGGCCACGACGCTCACGGCCACCGCTGCGCTCTTCACGAGGCACAACCTCTTCCGGAGCCGCCTCTGCCTGAAACTCAGGCTCGGGAGCCTCGGTCGAAACGGCTTCTCCATTGTCATTGGAGCGCGCCAGACCACGCTGATCGTCATTCCCGCCACGGCCGCGACGGCGGCCACGGCGACCACGCCAGCGGCGGCTGCCGTCAGCTCCGGGAGCACCTTCGCCGATTTCATCGGTATCGCTCTCACGCGGAGCAGCGGCAAAGACTTCGTCCTGCGGCGCCAACTCTGCCGGGACAGCAGGAGCCTCGCGGCCATCACGACGCCCACGATCGCCCTTATTACGGTCACCACGCTCATTGCGGTTGCCACGCTCACGGCGGCCTTCACCCTCAGCGCGGACCGGAGCCTCGGCAGCGGCTTCGGGAGAAGCCTCGGTGCCCTCTTCGTCACGGCGGCCGCGCCCACGGCCTTCGCCGCGTTTTTCGCCACGGGCCGAGCGGCTATCGGCGGATTCAAAATCCGCTGAGTCGCCAGCCTCTTCCATGAAGTCGGTGATGTACAGGAACGCGTCGCGCTCCAGGCCGATGTCCACAAAGCTGGACTGCATGCCCGGCAAAACGCGGGTGACGCGGCCGTTATAGATCGAACCGGCGAGCGTGTATTCATTCTCACGCTCGTAGTAGATTTCCGTGAGTTCGTCTTTTTCGACGATGGCGAGCCGCGTCTCGTGCGGCGTGCTTGAGATGTAAATTTCCTTCGACATTGCTCTGCTTTCTGCCCGTCCCCGGCTCAAAGGCCGTGGATCAGGCTGGCAGAACAGGCGAAGATCGCGCCAAAGAAAACTAAGCTTAAAACAAGTTCGATGCTTAGTTGACTGTGGCAGCCTCCCTGGATGCGGACGGGAACTGAGCTGCGGAGACTGGGTCGAACTTCCGGAGGCTGCACGCTACGCGGGCACGCCCCCCAGCCTGCGGATAGCTGCGCAAAAAGCGCAACCGCTGGCTGGTGCCGAGAGAGGATTGTTCCAGTATTAGACCGCGTGCCTCGGGCCGAACAGAACTGCCCTGAAGCAAATCGCTGCAAACGGAGTTTGTGACCAACACAGCCTCGATCCGAGGCGGGGTCGTTAACCGTCCGTTTACATTCATTCTCAAAACCTGTCCGGCCATCGGAAGCTGATCCGTGCCTGGCCGGCCTTCTAAAAATCTTGGTGTGGCCGCTGCGCCGGGGAATAAGTCGCATCCGTGCAGCGGTTCTATACCCGCCCAGCCCTGTGGCTGAACGTCTTCCTTTAGTATGCACCAAAGTGGGGCAACGTGCGCCCGCGCTTGCCGCTTTCGGACTAGGTAGTGTCTGACGAATCGGAGCTACCGACTTTTGTCCTTGTGGCTGCTTTTTGTTGTCGCCTTTGCCCCGCCAATTGCCTTTGCTTTGAAGGGGCGGGACTTCAGTCCCGCCATCTACTGTTGTTCGTGTGGCTTTAGCCACGGAGGGAATGCTCGCTTGGCAAAGAGCCTCTCCACGGCTAAAGCCCGAACCTACCTCAGAAGCAAAAAAACAACGACAAAAGCCGGCAGCTCCGATTCGTCAGACACTACCTAAACCCTGCCTGTTCAATGGTTCAGCCGCGGATCAACCTCAACCTGCAAAGGTATGCGGTTGTCGTTGCTTGTTTTTCGTCGTTAGTTCACAAACCGCCGCATCCGGATATTCATCACGATCCCCAGCGCCAGGAACGTAAAGATAATCGACGACCCGCCATAGCTCATCAACGGCAGCGGAATCCCGGTCACCGGCATGAACCCGACGCACATCCCGATATTGATCCCAACCTGGAAGAGCGTCACCGCCATCACCCCCATGATGATGAGCGTCCCCGGCGGATCGGGCGCCGTCTGGGCGTTCTGAATCAGCCTCACAAGAATGAGGAAGTACAGCAGCAGCACGCCGATCGCGCCGATAAACCCATGCTCCTCGCAAAAAGCCGCAAAGATAAAGTCCGTATAAGGAATCGGCAGGAAGTCGCCCTGGGTCTGCGTTCCCTTGTTGGTTCCCTTGCCCCATATCCCGCCCGATCCAACAGCAATCAGCGACTGGCGAACCTGGTAGCCAGAGCCCTTCGGATCGCTGTCCGGATTGATAAACGCGGTAACACGCGCCCGCTGGTACGGCTTCAGCAGCTTGCCCGTGCTCCAGCCGATACCGCCCACCAGCAGAACCCCCAGCACCAGGATCGCCGCATGTTTCAGGCGGATTCCCCCCAGGAAGAGTCCCGCCACCAGGATCGGGATATAGGTCAGCGACGTTCCAAGGTCCGGCTGCTTCAAAACCATGAACAGCGGAAAGCCGATCAGCAGGAAGGCCTTGCCGATATCTCCCCAGCGCAGAGATCGTCCCTCCCCCACACGCTCCCAGAAGAATCGCGCCATGGCGAGGATAAGTACCAGCTTGACCCACTCCGACGGCTGAAAGTGAACGCCGCCGCCGAGGTTGATCCATCGCCGCCCGCCCAGCACCTTCTGCCCGACCAATCGGACCGCCACCAGCGAGAAAACACCGACTCCGTAGGCCCAATACGCAATATCGAGCAGCCGATGGTAATCGACCAGCGAGATGGCGAACATCAGAACGAGGCCGGTCGCCAGGAAGAGGATCTGCTTCTGCTGAAAGCCATGAAACTTGGTCATCGCGGTCGCCGACCGGATTTCGAGCACACTGATAACCGAGAGCACGAGCACAAAGCCCAGCAGCACCCAGTCGAAGTCACGGAATCGCGCGCGAATCATTCACGTTCAAGTGTAGCGGCAGTGACGGGGTTGCTTGTTGCATGGTTAGTGTCATGCCGCTTATCTATCTTCGGTCGCTACAAAACGAGCGCAAAACCGGAGAAGTAGCCCGACAACCGGGTGCTCGGGCACCCCATTCGTGCGCATTCTTTGCGCATGAGTGGGCAGCCCCAGAACTCAGGGGCCTCCCAAAGATTTGCGTCGAGTCGCGAGATACGAGCGATGAGATACGCGTCATCCCTCACCTCTCGCGACTCGCCTCTCGCCTCTCGCCTCTCGCACCTCGACGCCAGAACTCAGATGACGCTGCGCCCTTGCAGCCCAAGGGCCGTCCGATTAAAGCTCACTTGGATCAATAGAGCGCGCCTCGATAAATCACACTTTCAACTCCACATGGAATCCCCACCGAACCGTCATCTCCGTGGAGAGCCTTCTACTGCCCCGCCGGTGCCGCCGGTGCCGTTCCGCCCGCTCCCGCAGGCGTCTCCGCAGGCTTTTCCGCCACCTTCTGGAGATTCCCAGCCTTCGCCCGTTGCTTGTTGACAAAGGCAGTGACCACTTGAGCAGCCAGCTTGGCGGAGTTGTTGCCCCAGACCCCATGCTCCCACAGCACGGCGACCACAATGTCAGGATTGCGGCGCGGCGCTATCCCGACAAACCATGCATTGGGCTCGGTATTATGACCTCTGCCGCTCATAGCCAGGGCAGTGTGGCTCATCACCTGCGCGGTACCGGTCTTGCCCGCAAAGTCGACGCCCTCGAGATGCGCCGCGGCAGCTGTGCCGATAGGACCGGTCACACCAGCCATATCGTCCGTAATAATCTGCCAGTTATCGGGAGTGAGAGGAATTGTCTTCTCCCCCGATCCGGGATAGGTGCTCTGCACCGCTGACAACTGATCCTTCGTCAACTCAGCAGGAAAGACCACATGCGGCCGTTGCAGCGCACCGCCCGAGGCAATGCCGCCAAGCGCACGCGCCAGTTGCAGGGGCGTAGCCTCGATGGCGCCCTGCCCGATCCCCACCGAGATCGTCTCACCCGCATACCACTTGTCGTGCTGCGTCTTCAGCTTCCACTGCTCGCTCGGCATCACACCCGCAGCCTCGTCAGGCAGATCGACCCCGGTCTTCGAACCAATGCCGACCGAGGTGGCATAGCGCGCGATCGTGTCGATACCCAGCTTGTTGGCCAGCGTGTAATAGAACGTATCGCAGGAGTATGGGAGCGCATTGTGAATGTCGACCCCCCCGTGATGCCGGTCACAGGCAAAGAAGTGGCCGTAGAAGGTTGCCCCACCGTTGCATTGGACGTGCATATCCTGCGCGACATTTTCCTGGAGACCCGCGAGCGTCATGATGACCTTGAAGGTCGAACCCGGCGCAAGCTGCGCCTGGATCGTCTTGTTCATCATCGGATGATCGGGATTTTCCATGATGGACTGCCAGTAAGCCTTGGTCAGCCGCACCGAAAACTGGTTGGGATCGAAGGTCGGGCGCGATACCATCGCGAGGATTTCGCCGGTATGCGGATCCATCGCCACGATGGCTCCGATCTTGCCTTCGAGCGCCTTCTCCGCCGCCATCTGGATATCGAGGTCAATCGTCAGCCGCAGGTCCTGGCCGGGCTGCGCGAGCTCCTGGCCCATCAGGCCAACCTCTTTGCCGTGCGAGTTCACGACCATGTCGCGAGAGCCGTCGACACCGCGCAGAATCTCGTCGTAGGTCTCTTCGACACCCGACTTGCCCACAACATCGCCGGGAGCATACGCCGCATAGCGCGACTGGTTCAGATCGTTCTCGCTGACCTCACCGACGTAGCCGATAAGGTGCGCCGCAAAGCCGTCGCGCGGATACAGGCGGCGCTGCTCGTCGAGTGTTTCAAGCTCCGGCAGCTCATTGCGATGCGCCTCGACGAACGCCTGCTCGTCCGGCGTGATGTCCTGCTTCAGCGGAATGGGCTGATATTTTGCGGCCAGTTGAAAGTGCTTGATGATGGCCTGGATCTGATCGACCGTCATGTGCAGCCCGCTCGCAATCTCCGGGAGATCGGCATCGAGGTTCTTCTGCTGCTCCCGCAACAGGTAGCAGGTCACCGACGGATAATTGTCGACGATGATGCGGCCTTCGCGATCCAGAATCTTCCCTCGCGGCGCAAGCACCGGGACCTTGCGAATGCGATTCTGTTCGGCCAGAACGCGCCAGCCTGTGGCCCCCAGCACCTGCAGGCGCCAGAGCCCTACCCCCAGAATCACCAACACCACCGCAACCAGATACTGCGTCATGTGCAGCTTGACGGGAGAGAGCTTCTCATTGCGCTCGATGCTGTCGATTTCCATTGTCCTGGGTCCCCACAGTGAATTCTACTGCCGAATTCTACCGTCAGATAGCGGGGCAATCGCATTTGAATCTTCGGCCGGGAAAGGCCTACAGGCGGACCAACCGCAAGAAGATTCAGATGAAGGGGACGTGGACGGAGAGGACGTGGACGGAGAGGTGTGGATGGAGAGGCGTGGACGGAGAGGTGCCGATGGAGAACAGAGAGGTAGAACCAGCACCACTCCAAGCCCCAAAGGGGCGATATATCCCAGCCCAGGGTGGAGGCGGCTGGCGAGCGTTCTTTGCTCGCCGTGTCGCCGCAACCCTGGGTTACAAGCCCCGTGAAGCTAGAGCCCTGTAGGGGCGACCCATCGGTACCAGCACGATAGATCGCCCCAAAATCCGCCCTACTCCCGCACCCGAAACCGGTCGAGCATATAGAACAGGGGAATCGCCACGGCCGTATTCGAAACCGCACGAATCAGCTCATGCACCGGCAGCAGCCGGACCGTCGCATCGCCCAGCAGCCACCGTGCGATGAGATACAGGAGTCCGCTCTGCAACAGGCTGAAGCAGAAGTTCAGCACAATCCGGTTGACCAGGTTCTCGACATCGACCGCGAACCCGATGCTCGCCGCGATATAGCCGATAATCCCCTTCGCAATGCCATTTACCCCAAAAGGATGGTTCGTCAGCCCATCCTGAAACAGTCCAATCAGGGTTCCGGTCACCGTTCCGGCGATCTGGCTGCGCCGCGCAACGGAGAAGAAGATCACCGCAATCAGCGGCAGGTCGAGGATGGCGAGCCGGGGAAACGTCTTGGGCAACACCACCTGTAGAAGGATGCACACCACCGGCACTAGCAGCGTGACTGCGGGGTGGAAGGCGTACTGGTCGAGTTCGCGTCGGGAGGTGTAACTGTGTTCTGCCATTTAGGTGCTTCGATTTTCGAGGATACCCCACAGGGCTCTGAGAGCAAAACCAAGCTGGATATGCCCCTATGTTCTTGTTCCGTCCCCTCACAGAATCGTCATCCTGAGCGAAGCGCCTCGCGCTTTTGCGAGGGGCGCAGTCGAAGGACCCCGAGGAACTTGATCTCGCCGATGCTGTTTGGACCTTTTCCAGCACGAACGTCCAGGCTCGAGCGCTCCAAGTAGAAAAGGTCCTAGGGGTATGGGCAAGAGGTCAACCTTCGGGGTCCTTCGACTCCGCGTCCCAAAAAGCCGGGACGCTTCGCTCAGGATGACGTCTTTGTGGCGAGATAAAGACAAACGCCATGGGAATATCAATCGTGACTTCAGCCCTAATCCGCTTGCAGCACCGACCCAAGTGCCCTTGGACTATCCCCAAAACGGGCCCTCAGCCAGCGATTTGCCGGCTCCGAATAGAACCTGGCGACCAGTTCCCCCAGCACCCCTGCCAAAACAATCACGACCAGGAAAAGAATCGGCACAAAACGCAAAGGCTTCCCAGCCTTCCAATACAGATCGAAACAGGCGAAGACAAGGAACATATGGATGAGATAGATCTCATAGCTGCGTCTGCCGTAAGCGAGTAGCGGACTAAAGATCCCAGCCGCCCGCCATCCCGTCTGTGCGGCTACGGCAATCAGCAGGCAGGCCCCCACCGCAACCAGGGTCATGTCCAGACCGCACCTTGTGAGCCCGAGGCGCCAGACTTGAATGGAAAATCCAAGACAGAACACCAACAAGGCCGAACCAAGCCCGAAAAGTGTCCAAAGAACCCGACGAGGAAAGGACCGGCCGGAGACCACGAGCGCCGTCAGGCAGCCCAGCGCAATGGCATCCATGCCCCCGAGATAGGAGTACTCCTGCCAGACCTCATTGCCATGTGTAAGAACCGTTCTCCCAAACGGGCCAAGCACTACAAACGTAACCAGAAGCAACACCAGACCTTTGCCACGTCCCAGGAGACGACAGGCCAGCGGGAAGAAGAGGTAGAACATCTCCTCCACCGAAAGCGACCAGAGAATATCCCAGTTCCCCGGCAGGTAGCCTTTCGTCGCCTCCAGCCACCCAACGTGAAACGTAAGCGCCGCCAGCAGCGCGCGCCCCAACCCACCCGTCTCCGCGGAGACGACAAAGTGATTCACGTGGAGCACATGCAGCAGGCTCAGCACTGCCAGAAGAGTAAGCAGCAAGGGAGCGATACGGGCAAAGCGGATGAGATAGAAGTCCCGCAGCCGAACCTTCGAGAGAGTTCCCCATCGCCTGATCGTCGTGGACGTAATCAAAAACCCGGAGACCGCAAAAAAGATCTGCACTCCCTGTTGACCTTGCCAGACGAGCGAAGAGGTCAGTTGGTGTGGCAGCCCCTTGGTATAGGGCACATGCGCAAAGAGCAGCCGCATGTTGACGTGATTCATCAGCACATAAAAGATCGCGAGGGCCCGGAGACAATCGATGCCGTCTACTCTCTTCCAGCTTCGGACTGGGTTTGCGTGCAGGCTTTCGACCTTATGCAGTGTTGCCATGGATGTGGTCCACCCCTCATCAGCCACTTTATCTCTGCCTCTATTCATGAGGGTTAAGACCTATAACATTTTTTCAAAATGGATTGCGTCTTCCGAATCATCGACTGACGGTAGAGATATCGCCGGGAGGCGAGATCTTCCGCGGAGGGTCCTCATGAAGTTCCTGATGAAGCTCATCCACCTTTTCTCTGGCCTTGTCTAAGGCTCTCCTGCCGACTGCGGTGATCTTATAAACCCGCCTCTTGCGTCCACCAACATTCCTGAGTGCAGACTTCAGCAAGCCGCCCCGCTCCAGGCCATGCAGGAGCGGATAGAGAGTTCCAGGACCAATGCGATATCCATGATGCTTCAGCTCCTCCATCATGGCCAATCCAAAGATTGGCTCATGGGAGGCATGCACAAGCACATGAATCCGTATGAGTCCGAAGAAGAGTTCCCGCTGTTGTTTCAACACAAGGTAAATATACCGCTGTAACTCGATACCAGACCTCTTGCTATCGAATTTCGATATATGCTGTTCGAGTCGGCCATTCGCTTCAAAGAGTGAGCAAGCGTTTCGCTGGAAGGCAGGAATCTCTATGAGTCTCAGCATCCATTGCGCAAGGCTGGCGATTCTCCTCGTCCTTCTATCGGCAGCTTCAAAAATGGTGGCGCAGGCGGGACCTCCGTTCCAGACCGACGACCCAACGCCGGTGGATCTCGGGCACTATGAGGCTTATATCTTCGGAACCGTGGATGGCACTCCGGCAGAGATCGATCCGACCGGGCCGGCGTTTGAGTTCAACTGGGGCGCCATTCCCAACATTCAGCTTCACGCCATTCTCCCCTTTGGCGCAGTCAGGCCGTCCAATAACCCTGTCTATCTTCCAGGTGGAGCAGGCTCCAGCGCCTATGGGCTGACGGATATGGAGCTGGGCGTGAAGTACGGCTTCATCAAGCAAACGAAACACCGCCCGCAGATTGGGTCGTTCACCATGTTCGAGATTCCGACGGGAAGCTATGCCAAAGGTCTCGGCGTCGGCAAGGTCTGGTACAAGCTGCCTATCTGGGTTGAGAAGGAATTCGGGCCCTGGAGTCTCTGCGGCGGGCTGGGCTACGCGGTCGTACCGCAGACCCAATATCGCAACTATCTTTACGGCGGATACCTCGTTAAGCGCGAGATCAACAAGAAGCTGGAACTATCTGCCGAGGTCTTTTCCCACGCGCGAGAAGGATTTGCAGCGGCCCAGACGCAATCTTCGACCATGATTGACGCAGGTGGCTACTACCACTTCAAATCTCCCGGACTCCAACTGCTCTTCGCGTATGGCCACTCCATCGCAGGGCAGACAGAGAACTATGGCTATCTTGGCCTCTATAAAACCTGGGGCAAAGACAAAGAGGCAGACAAGAAAACCTCCAGCGACGCGATGGTGTCTTCGCAGCAGCATGAGAACCGGTGAGCGACGCTCAAACTTTCACAAGGAGAATCAATGGAAATCACGATGCGGAGTGTCTGGACGCTGATCCACGGCATGGGGTTCGGGGCGCTCTATCTGCTGGCATGCTCCGGTGCACTCGTGGAGCTCTACCGCTTCACGACCTCCACGGATCCTGCTGAGCCCACGCCGGGTCAGGAGCGTTTTCTCAAGGGATACATGCTCGCCATGGTGCTGCTCGCATGGGCTGCGGTGCTGACGGGAGCGTATGTGATTTACCCCTGGTACCGCGCAGCAGCACCGCCGCAGACGGCCGATCTTTCCATGTTTCCGCAACGTCTGCTGATGTCGAGCCCCGGCACCATCGGTTGGCATTCACTCGGGATGGAGTGGAAGGAGCATGTTGCCTGGTTCGCTCCCATTTCGATCACGATGGCAGCGTTCGTCGTCATCAGGTATGGTCGCGACCTCAGGCACCATCGACAACTGCGCGGCGCGGTACTTTCCTTCACCCTGGTTTCGTTTGTCGCAGCCGGCATCGCCGGCTTCTTTGGGGCGATGATCAACAAGTACGCACCGGTCCAGGGCGGACATACCCTCCAACTGGGCCGCGGAGAGGGAAAATGACCAGAACTTACATCCTTCCAAATGGCTCCGGCGCAGCAGCTATTCTTGCGGCGGGTATTGGTTCCTTTGCTCTGGCAGTCCTGGCTTTCGCCGGCGACAAATCGGTCGCGGTGAAAAGCAGCCTCGTCTTCTATAAACCGACGGGACCTCTCTCCGGTGTAACCACGACAGCAATCCTGATCTGGCTCTTCGCCTGGGGAGTTCTGGAGTGGCGTTGGGGCAAAAAGACCGTTGCTGCGGCGCGTGTTATTACTGTTGCTTTGGTCCTGCTGGGCCTGAGCTTGTTACTGACATTTCCACCCATTGTCGACCTTCTCTGAAGAAGCAGGACTTTGATCGCTGAGTCATAAAACTACCCCTTTGCCAGAGCAAGGCTGTGGGATCCTGCCTTCGGGGCGGCCTTCCATGATGGGAGCGTGATGGAGAGTCGAGCGCCCCCTTCGTCACGATTGGCCGCCGTAACGCTGCCTCCATGAACGCGGACGACAGCCTCGACGAAAGCAAGACCGAGTCCATGTCCGCGTGACTCTCGCCCTCTGACCCTTCGCTCGAAGAGATGGCGGCGCACGTCGGCGTCAAACCCGGGGCCATCATCCTCTACGGTCAACATCGCCATATCTTCGTCGGCCTGGAGCAACAGAGAAACGGTGCAGGATGCGGGCAGGTGTTTGAGTTCGTTGTCGAGTAGATTAGCAATGACGCGATGAAGAAGTGCTGCATCGGCAAGCACCTTGATGGAACCCGCACTACGAATCTGAATTTCGAGCCCCTTGTCATTCATGCAGGGCTCGTAAAGGTCAAGCATCCCTCTTACCAGCTCATCCAGGTCGATCTCGGTACGTGACAGTCTGAGCGCATCGGCTTTCGCCTCAGCCACGTCAAGCGAAGTGTTGAGAAAATCAGTGAGCCGGTCCAGCTCGTCGATCGCCGAAACAATAGGGTCGACTCTCACCTCGTCGGACAAGGCCGTCTCCAACTTGCCTCGAATCGCAGTAAGAGGGCTCCTCAGGTCATGCGCGAGCGAATCCGTAATCGTGTGCAACTGATGAACGGTGTTCTCAATCCTGTCGAGCATATGATTCAGCGTGCGAGCTAAATGGCTGACTTCGTCGTTTCCTCTGGCGTTGGGGACGCGACTGCTCAGATCCGATTGTCCGATGCGCGACGCCGCTTCCGTAATCTCACGGACGTGGCCCAGCATCCTCCGCGTTGCGTAGAAGACGATCACGAAGCCTAGCAGCACAATAGCCAGCCAGAGTGTAAGAAAGCGAACCCTCAAGCTTCGCAGCACTCGCAGTTCATCTCTCTCCGAGAGTCCGAGATAGATGTGGCTGCCATCCGCAATTCGTACCGCGGCTACTCGAAAGGGAACGTTGAATCCCTTCACCTGAACATCGTAAGGAACGTCTGCCAGGACCTTCGTAGACCTAATCGCTGTGAGATTGGCAGAACCGTCTCCTGAACCAACCCAAAGTTTGGCTGGTCCGTCGTCTCCCGCCTGGAGGAAGAAAACAGCGTCATTTTCGTTGCCGCTGGAACGTTGATGATCCGGGACTTCCCGGCTCGCTAACTCCGCGACCTCGCCGACCACGCGGCTGTAAAGACGGTCTTTCGGTGTTCTTTGCGCCACATCACCAAGGACCTCCACTTCGCCGGATAACCAGGCATCGCTGCGCCGCTGGATATCGTTCGCTACAAACCGATGGAGCATCGCGAATACCAGCATGGTTCCAATTGCGAACGCGAGTGTAGCCCAGAGCGAGATGCGCCAGGCGGCACTGCGCATAATTGGATTAGGTGCCTTTGAGGACATATCCGATACCTCGCAGCGTCTTGATCAACGGCTCACGGCCGGCCGTATCGATCTTGCCTCGCAGCCTGTAAATGTGAACATCGACCACGTTCGTGTCTGGTTGAATCCGCATTCCCCAGACCTCCTTCAGAAGCATGGAACGGGTTACAACTCGGCCGGCATGCCGACAGAGGTACTCAAGAAGCACAAACTCCTGCGGACTCAGGTTTAGAACTTCATCGCCTCGGGTGGCCCTGCGTTTAAGCATGTCCAACTCCAGGTCACAGACCCGGAGGCGCATCGCATCTTCAGCCTGTGAGGAATTGCGTCGCAGGAGGTTCCGCATCCGAGCGAGCAATTCTGCAATGGCGAACGGTTTCGTGAGGTAATCATCGCCACCGAGTTCCAGGCCTTTCACCCGGTCGTCTACCGACCGCCGCGCCGAAAGGATCAGTACGGGACTGGTGACGCCGGATCTGCGTAATTGCAGGATAAGTTCGATACCATCCTGATCCGGAAGTCCTAAGTCGACAATAAGACCGTGGTAGACGTGTTTGGACGCTAACTCGGTTGCGGCGCTTCCGTCTTCCGCCGTATGCACTTCGTATCCCGCCTCCATCAAGGACTGCTTAACGAAGCTCTGAATCTCGGGTTCATCCTCGACCAGCAGAAGTCGCATAGATCATGGTAAGACATTTTGGTTCACGAGTTGCGTCCTCCAGGACGCTGCAAGATGACGATTGTGTCATCTGCGTCTCTCTCAGCAGGGGTGAGCAGGGCCGATCTCCAGCGCATACTTCCAACCCATCATGCTGCCCGTTGCATCCTCCATGAACAAATCGTCATGCTATTCGCTTCCTGCAAAGTGCTATCAAGAGAGCAACGGTCTCGTCTTAAAGAGTAGCCGTTGTATTGAGCATACGGAGCCTGTTCTCTCAAGTAGTCGACTGTCGCCGGATTGTCGTCTCTTCGTGGTCCAGCTTCTCTAAGACACATACGCGACATTTACTCCCTGTATTCCAGGCTGAGGGCCCATTGCACATGACTACGGCATACCTGAACCGCATCGCCACTGCCGTACCAGAGCACGATGTGCATGACGCCTTCGTCGTCTTCGCAGAGAAGATGCTTGTCGAGCCGCGTCTGCGTTCGGTCTTCCGCCGCATGGCAGGCCGAGCTGACATCGCGCGTCGCTACTCATTCCTCGACCCGCAGAAAGGTTCGCTGAATGACGCGAACGAGTTTTATCGGCTAGGTAACTTTCCCAGCACGGCGCGGCGTATGGAGCTGTTTGAGAAGAGCGCTCCGGTGCTGATGAGAAAAGCCGTGGACAACCTTGCGCTCAATGAGAAGGAACGCTCCGGTATTACGCATGTGCTGGTGACCTGCTGCACGGGGCTCTATGCGCCGGGGCTGGACTTTGAGATCGTCGACCACCTCGGGCTTTCGGCGGGCGTGGAGCGCACGATGGTTGGATTCATGGGGTGCTATGCCGCGATCAATGCGCTGAAGCTGGCGCGGCACATTGTGCGCTCAGATCCGAAGGCGGGTGTTCTGATGCTCAACCTGGAGCTGTGCACGCTGCACTTCCAGGAGACGCAGGAACTGGAGCAGGTGCTCTCCTTCCTGGTCTTTGCCGATGGCGCGGCGGCGAGCCTGATTACCGCGCACGAGCAGGGCTTTGCACTGGACAGCTTCAAGGCGCTGATGGTGCCCGGGACGAGGGAGCTGATTACGTGGAAGATCCGCGATCTCGGGTTCGACATGCTGCTCTCAGGACAGGTGCCGGGCGAGCTGGGCCGTGCTCTACATGAGAGCGAGCTGATGGCCGAGCGCGATGGCATCGACCTGTGGGCTGTGCATCCCGGCGGGCGCTCGATCCTGGATGCGGTAGAGATGGGACTGGAGCTGCCGGCCGATACGCTCGCGGCGTCGCGCGAGGTGTTGTCATGCTTCGGCAACATGTCTTCGGCGACGGTGATGTTTGTGCTGCAGCAGATCATGCAGCAGGCGCTGCCGGGGCAGCACGGGTGTGCGATGGCGTTTGGACCGGGCCTCACAGCAGAGACGATGCGCTTCCATGCGGTCTAGTGCCGAGTTTGATTTCAGTCGCCGGGTCTCTCCGCGCGAGTTGCCGGAGCTGATGGATGGCAAGTGCAGCTATGAGGATTTTCGCGACTGTCTGCGCAGCCTGGAGCAAGTCAACCGCTGGCTGCTGGGATATCGGCCAACCCTGGCTTGGCTGGAGCGGTTGCCGCGTGAGCTGCAGGAGCAAGTGCATATCGTCGATGTGGGCAGCGGCGGTGGCGATCTATTGCGACAGATTGCAGGCTGGGCTCGGAGGCGTGGCATTGCTGTGCACTTAACGGGGATCGACTTGAATCCTTATGCGGCACGTGCGGCAATGGAGTCGACGCCGAAGGAGCTCGGAATCGTATGGGCTACTCAGGACGCTCTGGAGTATCGACCGAAGAAGCCGATGGATATCGTCGTGAGCTCGCTGATGGCGCATCATCTGGAGGATGACGAGATCATCGCGCTGCTGCGGTGGATGGAAACTACTGCGCAGGTAGGTTGGTTTATCAACGATTTGGAGCGGTCGGAGTGGGCGTGCCGAGCGTTTGAGTGCGTGGCAGGGGTGATGGGATGGCACCGATTTGTACGGCATGATGGGCCGGTGTCCTTTCAGCGGGCTTTCCAGGAAGAGGACTGGGTGCGGTTGCTGGCGCTGGCTGAAATCCCGCAGGCGGCAGTGACGATCGAGCATTGGAGGCCGGGACGGTTGTGTGTTGGGCGGTGGAAGTGAAGTCGGTTTTGGTGGTTGGCAACGGGCCAACTGGGGCTGCTGCTGCGGCGTGGCCGGCGCGGGCCGATGTCAATGGCGGTGAACGGCTCTCGCTGTCGCTAAAAACTCAGTACCTGGAAAGTGGTAACGCAGTAATTTCGCACTCTTTCGATATTTTCTGCTCAACTCATTCACGTCTAACCCTCTGAGAGGCGAACGATGCCAACTCCCACACTGCTAGCACCCAGCTCCGCCGGCTCCAGATTCAAGACGATTCTCTGGGTCGCGCTTGGTCTCACCGTGCTCTTTGTCTTCATTACCTCGGAGCTGCTCCTCATCACCGACTATCCGATGTACCACGCCTACCGTCTGCAGGTCATCGCCGACCGCCATCTCCTCATCCCGCATACGCTCTCCGGCGTGCTGGCTCTCCTCATCGGCCCCTTACAGTTCTCATCAAGATTTCGTCAGCGCCACCTCAAGATCCATCGTGTCCTCGGCCGTATCTACGTCGTGTCCGTCTTTATCGGTTCCTACACGGGGATCGCTCTCGCAGCCGGCCGCCCTGGGCTTCCCGGAACCTCCATGCAGGCTGCCGCCTGGATGGTCTGCACCACCGCCGCTTTCGTCACGGCGCGCAACCGCCAAATCGCCGCGCACCGCCAATGGATGGCACGCTCGTATGCCGTTACCTTTACCTTCGTCTCCAGCCGCGTGCTCAACCTCTGGCCCCGCTACTGGAGCCATCTCGGCGACAGCTTTGCCGCGGTCGGAGTCATCGCTTTCACCCTCGCCTCCCTGCTTATCGTCGAACTCGGCCTCAACTGGCACGAGCTCACCACCCGCCGTGCCTGATCGTCGTCCAGGCGGCCATCAGATTCTCAGGGCATCCTTACCGGGTCCAAAATGACGATTTGTACAGAATGACATTTCAACCTGCTTTTTGGACGTCTACTAGAAAGATGGATCCCGCTAAAAAGCGATTGAACATCCAGTGAATTAGGAGCAATGCTTTGCCCGACGAAGTTCTGATCCTCGGTGGTGGAGTAGCAGGCTGTGCTGCTGCGATCGCACTCGCCCGCAAGGGACGAGGCGTCACGCTGATTGAACGCGAGCCCACTTCGCGCCATAAGGTCTGCGGGGAGTTTCTAAGCGGCGAGGCCCTTGAGGACCTGCATGCGCTCGGCATCGACGTGGCATCGCTTGGGGCGGTGCCTATCGACTACGTTCGCCTCGCCGCAGCCAGGCGCGCCGCGGAGGCTCCATTACCTTTCCCCGCAGCCTCGCTCACGCGCAAGGCGCTCGATACAGCGCTCATCGCCGAGGCCATCGCGGCTGGAGTCCACGTAGAGCTCGGTCGCAGTGTGCAGGCGCTCAACCGTACGACAGCCAATGTCTGGCAGGCTACGCTCGATGACGGCACGACCCGTGAAGCCCCGACGGTCTTTCTCTCCACGGGCAAGCACGATCTCCGCGGCCACACGCGCCCGAAGGACCCGGAGCAGTGGGTCGCCTTCAAGATGTACTTTCGTCTGGCTCCCGCGCAGGCCGCGGAGCTGGCGGACGCCTCCGAACTGATGCTCTATCCCGGAGGCTACGGGGGTATCCAGCCGGTAGAAGGCGGCGTAGCAAACCTCTGCTGCGTGGTGCAACAGAAGCATCTTGCACGCGTGGGCCATCGCTGGGAGAACTTCCTCGCGAAGATGCAGCAGGATTGTCCACATCTCGCGATGAGGCTTGCCGGTGCGGAGCCGTTACTCGCCAAACCGATCGCTATCACCCATATCCCGTATGGTTACGTTCGCCGCACAACGGAGGATGGACTCTACTGCATCGGGGATCAGGCAGCCGTCATCCCCTCGTTTACCGGTGACGGCATATCCATCGCGCTGCATACTGCCCGCTGTGCCGCCGCTGCCTATCTTGCGGCAGAGCCGGCGCCGCTCTTCCAGGCTAATCTGCGTTCCGCACTGCTGGCCCAGATGCGCCTTGCCGAGTTCGCCGCCGATGGCTTGAACAACCCACTCGCGCGCGCTGTACTGCCGTTTTGCCTCAGGGTCTGGCCGGGCGTGATGCGCGTAACGGCAAGGCTGACACGCGTCGCCCAGCACACGGCTGTTACTCCTCAAGCCGTCGCCGGCTGAAACCCCGCCATGTCCAAAAAACTCTCAGTCTTCAACGTATTCAGGAGAGATGCAATGAAATCCTTCGCAGCTTTAACCCTTGCTGTCATCCTCGCTCCAGCCGCACTCGCCCAGCATCAGACCTTCGTCGTCAATCCCGATGCCAGCGAGGTCAGGATGACGCTCAAAACAACCCACGAAGTTGTCAACGGCACCTTTCACATCCAATCGGGATCGATCGAGTTTGACCGCAGCAATCCTAAGATGTCGGGCACGGTGACCGTTCTGGCCGACAGCGGCAAGACCGGGAACGACAGCCGCGACAAGAAGATGAATAAGGACATTCTCAAGGTGGAGCAGTACACAACTGTCTCCTTTGCTCCCAAAACCTACACCGGAACAATCGCACCCTCTGGTGACTCGACCATTCAGGTGAGCGGAGTGTTCACCCTGCTCGGTAATCCTCACGACCTGACGATTCCGATGCAGCTTCATAGAGACGGATCGAAGACAACGGCGAGGGCACAATTCGTCATTCCCTATGTTCAGTGGGGTCTCAAGAACCCAAGCTTCCTGATCTGGAAAGCTGACAATGACGTTGCGATGGATCTCAATCTCGTTGGCCAGGTTTCTAACTAACTGCACTCGCTTTTCATGAAACTGTATCGGAGCTACAAAGAACTATGCGCAATTCCGTGTCCGCCCCTGCACTGACACGCAGACGTTTCACTCAACTCTCTGGAATGGCGGTTGGATCACTCGCTCTGTCCGGCGCGGCCCGTGCGGCATCGGCGGCGGACGTGACGCTCGAGATTGCACCGTACACCCTGGAAGCTTCGCCGAAGCATCACATCCGGACCGTAGCTTACAACGGCCAGATTCCTGGACCATTGTTTCGGATGCGTGAGGGAGAACCGCAATCTGTTGAGATTCGGAACCTGACGAAAGATTCGGAGGTGGTTCACTGGCACGGCCTCTACCTGCCGCCGGATATCGATGGAGCCATGGAAGAAGGCACGCCGATGATCGCGCCTGGTGCGTCGACGCGCTACACCATGACCCCCAGGCCCGCAGGCTTTCGCTGGTATCACACGCATACGTTCGCGGGGAAGGATCTCACCAGGGCGCAGTACGGCGGGCTGCACGGCTTCCTGCTGATCGAACCGCGTGACAACCCTGCTGCGTACGATCGGGAGGTCTTCCTTGGACTCCATGACTGGAACGGGCAATTCCTGAGCAGCGACGACGGCTATATGAACCCGGTCTACGACGTGGCAACGATCAACGGCAAGATGCTCGGCTCGGGAGACCCCATCAAGGTCAAACAAGGCGAGCGCGTCATGATGCACATCCTCAACAGCAGCCCGACCGAGGTTCACTGGATTTCGTTCTCGGGGCATAGCTTCAAGGTGATGGCGCTCGATGGAAATCCGGTAGCCCAGGCTCAGACAGTTTCCATGCTTCGGCTCGCCCCCGCGGAGCGCGTCTCTGCCCTCGTCGAGATGAACAATCCCGGCGTATGGGTTCTGGGTGAAGTCCGCAAACATGTTCAAGCCAGCGGAATGGGTGTAGTCATCGAATACGCCAACTCTACCGGCAAGCCGGTGTGGACGCAGCCGGAGGATCTTGTGTGGAACTATCGCCAGTTCGCAACGGCAGGCGATGCCGCACAACATCCAGACGCAAAGACAATCGAGCTGACATTTAACTCCAGGTTTCAGGGGCACGGGAACGAAGAGCTATGGCTGATCAACGGTCTGAGCTATCCCCAAAACTCCACACCTGCCAACGCCCCTCATCTGCAGACCGGACAGCGATACCGTCTGGTCATGAAGAACAAGAGCATGGATGACCATCCCGTTCATCTACACCGGCACACGTTTGAGATTCGCCGCATCGAGAATAGCCCCGAGATCGCCGGTGTGCGCAAAGATGTGGTGCTGGTGCATGCCGGCGGAACCGTCGAGGTAGAGTTTATGGCCGACAATCCGGGCAAAACACTCTTTCACTGTCACCAGCAGGATCACATGGACCGGGGATTCATGATGGTGTTCGACTATGCGTAACTCAACGATCAGGCTGGCCGTCAACACGGTCCTCGCAATCGCGGTCCTCTTGTGCGTACGACCCGCCGTGGCACAAGGAAACTATGAGATCCAGGTTTACGGCGCGGACACCGTCGCACCGAAGACATTGATGACGGAGTTGCACTCCAACTTCACCCCGGAAGGTCAGAAGAACGACATCGATGGCGTCATTCCGACCAATCACCAGGAGCATGAGACGCTCGAACTCACCGAAGGCATTACGAGTTGGTCGGAGATCGGCTTCTATGTCTTTACCAGCGAGCAGAATGGTCACGGGGTGCAGTGGGTGGGGGATCACATACGCCCACGCGTCCGCGCACCCGATAGCTGGCATCTTCCGGTAGGTCTCAGTCTCTCTACCGAGATCGGCTACCAGCGTGCCGTCTACTCTCCGGACACCTGGACGTGGGAGATAAGGCCCATCATCGATAAGACCGTGGGCCGGTGGTATTTCGCGGTCAATCCGGCACTGGAACGCACCTTCCACGGTCCCGATGTAAAACAAGGGCTGGGCTTTTCTCCGGGCGTAAAGGTCAGCTATGACTTCACACGCGTGGTGAGCGGCGGCGTCGAATACTACGCCGACTATGGACGTCTCGGAGCGTTCGACTCCTTGCATAACCAGCAACAGCAAATCTTCGTTGTCACTGACCTGAATACTTCGCCCAAGTGGGAGATCAATATCGGAGTAGGAGTTGGACCCACCGCAGGGACAGACCACCTTATCGTGAAGGGCATCCTCGGCAGACGCTTCGACTGGGGTCGTCACTCACAGATCGAGTAGTCCGGCACCAGCTAGAGCAATTACCCCATAACGCGAAGCGTAAACCGTGACGCTTAGCGTCGCGGGGCGGAAGAGCCGTAGCCTTTAGGCTACGGAATTAGAGCTAGGCAAGAATTGGGCTTCAGCCCCGGGCCTTTTGTTTGCAGCCGCATCCTGCAGGGTTGGGCAAAATGTGGCATAGCTGACCCAGAACTCTTGCAGCGCGGCATGGAGTTGATGGAAGGCTTGTATGCGTCCATCGCGTGAGATTGGCAAGGCATCAGCATTCGAGGTTGTCCTATGAAGATTACGAAAGTAGTGGTGAGTGCCTGTGTATCCTGCCTCGCGGCAGGTGCCCTCAGCGCAGCGGTCATCGAATGGCATGGCTTCCGGGCTTCCTCCACCCCAAACGCATTCGGGACAGCAACGGTAGCGAGCTCAGTGCGCGACTCTGCGATTCCGCACGTGGAACATCGCCACGTCAATACCGTTGCCGCCGCCCCTATTCCGTTGCCGCAGGGCCGCGACGCCTTTCTGATGCACGATGCCTCCAGTCATGGTGTAGATGAAAGAGGAACCACGCCCATTGGCGCAAATCAGGATCTCCTCGTCGCCGGCCTCCGTTCGGATGCGACCCAGGAAGCAGCAGTGCGGCAACAGGCCTCAGGTTCGGCGCACTATGTAGGCTCCGAGTCTTGTCAGAAGTGCCACGCAGCCATCTACGAGCGCTGGAAGAAGACCCCGATGGCCAACGTGGTGCGCGACCCGAAGACGCATCCGGATGCGATTATTCCCGATCTCAACACCAACGACATCGCCAGGTTCACTGTCGATCAGGTAGCCTTCGTTTATGGCAGCAAATGGAAGCAGCGCTACTTCACTAAGATCGGTGACGACTACTACCCGCTTCCGGCACAATGGGACATCGGCAATAAGAAGTGGATGAAATACCACGTCCCGGACACTGGCGCTGACTGGTGGACCGCGTTCTATCCATCGGACAACATGCAGCGTCCCACCGGGCCCACCTGCGACGGATGCCACTCGGTCAACTATGACATCCACACCAAACAGGTCACAGAATGGAATGTCGGCTGCGAGCGCTGTCATGGCCCCGGCAGCGAACATGCCGCGCACCCGACACGCACCAACATCCTGAATCCATCCGGGATGGATGCCGTAGCCTCCAACGACACCTGCATTCAGTGCCACTCCCAGGGACAGCCCCGCAACGGACTCATCGAAGGCAAAGCCTACGATTGGCCCGTGGGCTACCGCGTGGGTCTCCATCTTGCGGACTTCTGGAAGCTCGAAGACGGAACGCTCGGACAAACCGATTTTCTGCACTTCGCTGATGGCACGGCTCACAAGAACCGGATGCAGGGCAACGATTTTGTCCAGAGCGTCATGTACCGCCACGGTGTGACCTGCGCCTCCTGTCACGATGTTCACGGGACGGATAACGATGCGCAACTACGCAAACCCGCGGACAAACTCTGCCTCGACTGCCATGGTCCAACCTCTCCGAATGGCCCCTACACCGCGACGCTCGAAGAACATACTCATCACAAGGATGGCAGTCCCGGTAGCCAGTGTGTGGCGTGCCACATGCCCAGGATCGAGACACAAGGTGTCCCCGGCTCGTTCGTTAGCTCTCACACCTTCCGCTTTATCACGCCGGCCATGACCGACAAGTACAAGATGCCGAACCCCTGCACGTCTTGCCACACCGACAAGTCCACAGCCTGGGCCAGCAAAGAGTTGTCGTCGTGGAAGACGACATCGCCCTGGCGCGTCGCACCATGAGCAAATCACTAGATGACTGTAGCGTGCAATCACTCCGTTGTAGCAAGGACCGGAAGGGCATGGCTTCAGCCATGCCGCCAAAGCATCATTCAAAAACTCTTTCCGCTCTGCCGAAGGCCAGAGTGAAGCCCGCAGGGCGCAACGATTGAATTGCCTTCTTTTGCCGTGGCGAAAAAAGCTGCCCCAACCACGCTAACGGTCGAATCCCATACTTTTGGATATATGCGCGGCGATTGCGGCCGTTAATCCGCGTGGAAGGATTCGACTGATCCAGGTTCCCACACGAGTGCTCAAGCGGCCCGGATACGATACGATCTTTCCCCGCACAAAATCATCCAGCGTGCGGCACGCCACGCTTTGCGACGTATCCATTTTTTCCAGCTTGACCGTCGTAGGACTCTGCGCAAAAAACTCCGTCGCCGTCGGTCCAGGGTTCGCTACCATCATGCGCACGCCGGAACCCTTGATCTCCTCCGCCACGGCCTCGCTGAACAGAAGAACGAACGCCTTCGTCGCGGTATAGGTCGCATTGTAAGGAACAGGCTGGAACGCCCCGTTTGAGCCGACATTGATGATGCCGCCGCTTCCACGCTCCATCATCTTCTTCCCCAAAATGTGCGTGAGTGCCACGAGACTTTGCACGTTCACAACAACTGGAGTCACCTCCTCCTCAAGAGGTCTGCTGAAAAACTTTCCGCTATAGCCGACAGCAGCATTGTTCAGCAGCAAGTCGAGCTCAATGCCCATCCGCTCAAGATTTTCCACGATGGCCTCCGGCGCAGACACGTCTCCCAGGTCTGCTTCTATCACCTCAACGCGCACCTTGTGGTCGCGCCGCAGCGTCACGGCAAGCGATTCCAACGCAGCTTTCGTCCGCGCCACAAGGACCAGATGCGAGCCCCTGGCAGCGAGTTCTTCCGCATAGGCTTTGCCCAGCCCCTTCGAAGCTCCCGTGACGAGAGTGAACTTCCCTTTGTAGTCGAACCTTTTCTGCTGGGTCATGGTGTTGGGGCCTCCGCAAACGACAACGATCGATGTCGCTTTAACAACAATAAGCGTTGTCGTATGATGCGTCAAGGAACGTTACGAATGGAGTGACCTTGAAAATCTGGAAGGAAGACGATCCAAAAGCCTCCTTGATGGAGCGGAAACGAGCGCTGATCGTACAGGCTGCGCGGGAGGCATTTTTAACCGGCGGGTACGCGGACACCTCCATGGACAGCATCGCGAAGAGTGCCGGCGTCTCCATCAAGACCGTCTATCGGCACTTTGAGAACAAGGACGACTTGTTCATTGCGGTAATGCAGGCCGCCTGCTCGGTCGAAAGCAAGGGCAAGCCCCGCGACTGGCCCACGAAGGTCCCTCGGGTCGGCCTTCCTCTTGCTGCCATCGAGTATCTCCGGCATGCCTTGTCTACCGAGCAGTTGGCCCTCTATCGGGTTGTCTTACGCGATGCCGGAAGGTTCCCGGAACTTGGCCGGCGGTACTCCGAAGAGGTGATCGAGGGACGCAACGCGCTGATCGTGGACTACCTGAATCGGTGGAGCCCTTCGCAGGGCTGGAAGATCAAGGACGTCCTTGGGGCTGCGAATGCTTTCGCCGGCCTGTTGCGTTCAGGGTGGTTCGAGTCGGTCCTGCTTGGAACGGCAGCAATGGAAGAAAGAGCGTTATTACAGCATGCCAAGACCGGAGCAGCGCAGATACTCATTCTGATCGAGTCCCGAAAGCTATAGCGACGTTCGTCGCGTGTTGAGCGGAAGAAACATCCCCAACTTAGCACTGCAGTTCTACTTCCAGAGCTACCCCGTTAGTCTGTCCTTTCGACCGACTAACGGGAGTGGAGAAACCCTGTATTTCGCGGCTGCTCGTACTACCGAGGAAGCCAAAGGGACACGCTAGCCAACGCTGCCCAGCGAGGATCTGTCCTCACCCACTCCACTCGGTGCTGCCCACATAAACAATGGCACCGGTCTCATGCTTTTCGTTGAGTGCGCCATCGACGATTGCAGCAGCAAACTCCTCCACATCAGGAAGAGAACCCGCTTCCTCTTTCCGGCCTGCAATCAGACCTGGATACTGCCGTTGCAGGAGCTTAGGCGTAATGGTCCCTTCGATCAGATCGCCGCTGATAATCACCAGCCGAATTCCCTTTTCGGACAGCTCGGGAATCATGGCTCGAAGCGCATCCTCTCCCGCCTTCTTGCTGATGGCAACAGGTTCGTACCCCGGATACACAGGCTTCGTCCCGTAGAAATGAGCCAGATGGCTCGTTACGAACACGATCTTTCCTCCCGGCCGCATGAGCGCAAGAGCGCCTTGCACAAGATTGACCTGGGCATGCAGATTGAGATTCATGGCATAGTCCGCGGCCTTGTCTGTCTCCAGGCCACCGCTGGCATTCAGAACGAGGATGTCGAGTTGTCCCCAGGCCTTCTTAATCTGGTCAAAGGTAGCCTCAATATCCTTCGTCTCTGTGATGTCGGCCTGCAGGAGAAGCGTCCTTCTTCCCAGGTCCGAGATCGCCTGGGCGACCTCTTCAGCCCTCGGCCTCTTGCTGCGGTAGTTGATCGCCACATCAGCGCCGAGTTCCGCCAGTTGACGGGCCACGCTGGCGCCGATGCCGCGGGAAGCTCCTGTCACGAGGGAGGTTTTACCGAGCAGCGGAAGAGAGGATGTCACTTGTTCTGTCATGGCAGGTAGTTTATCCCTGACAGGTTGCCCCCGCTTATCGCGGGCATAAACTATCGTTCATGCCCCTCACCTCAACGCAGGCATCGGATAGATTCCAGCCGATCACGCTCACAGGCCGCCACGTCCAGCTCACGCCTCTCTCGGTAGACCACCAGGAGGGCCTGAAGTCAGCGGTACGTGACGGCAACCTCTGGGAGCTCTGGTATACGAGCATCCCTTCTCCGGAAGGGATGCTCGCAGAGATTCAGCGACGCCTGGCCTTGCAGGAAGCCGGATCGATGCTCCCCTTTGCCATCATCGACAGAGCAACAGGGGATATCGTCGGCATGACCACCTATATGAACATCGATCAGGCTACGCCGCGCGTAGAGATTGGATCGACCTGGTATGCGCAGCGAGTGCAACGGACGGCTCTGAATACCGAAGCGAAACTCTTGCTACTCACCCACGCCTTCGAAACGCTGGGTTGCGTCGCAGTCGAGTTCCGTACTCACTTCATGAATCAACAGAGCCGTCGGGCCATAGAAAGACTCGGCGCAAAGCTCGATGGCATCCTGAGAAATCATTTCCTCACAGAAAATGGGACATTGCGCGATACCTGCGTCTACAGCATCCTCGTCTCCGAGTGGCCCACCGTTCGTACCCATCTGGAGCATCAACTGGCAAAACTCCGCTAATCTCGACAAATCAGGGCTGTTGCGGCGTAGCAGCAGCTCCCGGCTTCAGCTCCTGCGCCGAAGGTGTCGTGCCAGGCGAGAAGCGATCGGGATGCAGCGGAGGCTGCGTTCTCGGCAATCCCGAGTTAGGAACACCCGGTACACCGCCAATCTGATCGGACGGTTTCGGAGCATCGCCCGGCTTCGCAGCCGGTGTATCGGCATTCAGGCTGGGCAGCTTCTCGGAGATGATATCCGCCGCACGCTTATTCTCTTCCGACACCGCATCGGCAATGGCTGCATCCTGCTGCGCCGCAGCCGGCATGGTGGTGGCCGTCCCCGTAATAATCAGGACCTCCTCCAACCGCAGGAGGTTTGCCGCCGGATGCACGACGATCTCCGTATACGGCTGATGCAGAGGATCGGGCGCGATGGATTCGATCACTCCAACCGGCAATCCGCGCGGAAACACCTGGTCTCCGCCCGACGTGATGATCTTTTCACCCGGCTTGATACGAGAATCCGCCATCAGATTATCAATCTGCACATTGCCGGTCGACGTTCCGCGAAGAATAGCGCGAATGCGGGTCGATTCCAGGAGAATACCCGCTCCCGAGGTCGGGTCACTCAACAAAAGCAACTGCGCCGTATGTGGAAACACGTCGCGCAGCTTGCCCACCACACCATCCGGAGTAATCACAGGCTGTCCAGGCTTAAGCCCTTCAACCGAACCCTTGTCCAGATACAGCAGGCCGGAATGGTCCGTTCCACTGGTACCAATCACCTGGGCAGCCACGGTGCTTGTAATGTACTGCTGCTTGAAGGCGAGCAGCGCCTGCAAGCGGCGGCCCTGTGCGGCGTCTTCAGCAAACGATGCCTGCTCCTGCCGCAGCCGCGCAATCTCGAGCTGTAACGCCTGGTTCTGCTCCCGGGTGTGCCGCAGGTCGACGTAGTTCGACCAGACATGCCGCACATTCAGGCTTGAGCCATGAATCACCCGTTCGAAGGGCGTAACGATGGCAACCGACCAATACCGCAGCAGGGACATCTTCCGTCCGTCGGAGCCAACAGGGCCAGCGCCCGTTCGGGAAGGCTGCACCTGGATCGCCAGTCCTATCGTCTGAGCGAGCACGATGACGATCAACACCAGCGGGTTTTTGAATCGTACGAAGAAGGAATCCATCGGAAGGCCAACCTCATTATTTCATCGCCGAGGCTTGTTACATCTTCGCCTATTTCGCAGCCAGGTTCCCCACAGCCAGTTGCGACCACAGAGCCCTCGCAACTCGAGCCTCGTTACTCGTAGCTGAACGCCCCAAAACACGCTGGTTCCAGAGTCCAAATCGGCGGAAATGCTGTTCCCCATGCGATCCATCGCCGCCACTGCTACCATCGAACCCGTGCCGCTGGAACTCACAACGCCGGTTAAATACATCAAACGCATCGGCGATCGAGTAGCGGCAAATCTAGCTGAACGCGGCGTTGCAACCGTCGAAGACCTGCTCTACCACCTGCCATTTCGCTACGAAGACCGCCTGCACCCCAAGCCGCTGTCCGGCTACCACCCCGGCGACATGGCCAGCCTGGTCGGCGAGGTGCGTGGAACCGTACTGCTTCGAACGCGCTCCGCTCCCATCTTTGAGATGACCGTCGGCATCAAGCCCCCGCCTGCTGACAGCGAGGCCGCCATGTCCGGCCTGTTGCGGCCACCGCCCGCCGTGCTCGAAACCGTCAAGTGCATGTGGTTCCATGGAACCTATCTGCGCGACAAATTCCGGCCTGGGCAGATGATCGCACTCTACGGCAAGCTGGAGGGTTCGCGCAGCGGCAATGCTCTGAACGCCGTCCCCGGCGCCACGCAGTTCAAGATGATCCAGCCCACCTTCGAGATCCTCCCCGACGCCAGCGCTACGGGTGAGGATGCCGAGTTCACCATGCTGGAGATGGGCCGCATCGTCCCGGTCTACGAATCGCTCGGTGGCAAAACGCCCTGGGGCGCCAAATTGACCTCGCGCTGGCTGCGCCGCGTGATGTGGACCGTCTTCCGTGAACTGACAGAGTCCGACACCAGGGCTGATGAGACGCTGCCGCAGGCACTGCGCCAGCGCTTAGCTCTACCGGGCCGCATGGAAGCCCTGCAGGCGCTGCACTTCCCTCCTGCCGGCACGCCCATAACCGAGCTGATGTCCGCACGAACCCCCGCGCATCGCCGCCTCATCTTTGAGGAGTTCTGGTACCTCGAACTAGGGCTCGAGCTAAAGCGCCGCAAACTGCGCACGCGCGCCGGCACTGCCTTTCTCACCGACGAGAAGGTCCGCGAGGCACTCAAGCAGGTGCTGCCGTTCAAGCCCACATCCGCACAGAAGCGCGTGCTCGGAGAGATCGTCACCGACATGCGTGCCAGCCGGCCCATGCGTCGACTGCTGCAGGGCGATGTCGGTTCAGGCAAGACCATCGTCGCATTACAGGCTGCGCTCGTCGCCATCGAAAACGGCTACCAGACAGCGATGATGGCGCCTACGGAGATCCTGGCAACGCAGCATTATCTCTCCGCGCGCAAGCTGCTGGCCGACGCCATCTCACCGCACACAGGCCGCCCGTATCGCGTCGCCCTGCTCACCGGATCGCTCGACGAACGGGCCAAGCGCGATGTGCGAGGCCGCATCTTTCGTGGCGAAACCGATCTCGCCATCGGCACCCATGCACTCGTCGAAGAGAAGGTCGACTTCGAGAATCTTGGCCTGGTCATCGTCGATGAGCAGCATCGTTTCGGCGTGCAGCAGCGCTTCAAGCTGATGCGCAAGCCCGGAGCCAACGGAGTCGCAACTGAACCCGATGTGCTCGTAATGACCGCGACCCCCATTCCACGCACGCTCGCACTTACGGTGTACGGCGACCTTGAAGTCAGCATCATCGACGAGCTGCCGCCCGGCCGCACCCCCATCGTGACGCGCCGCATGCCGGAAGAACGCTCCTCCGAGGTATGGGACTTCGTTCGCAAACAGATCGTGGCAGGACGGCAGGCCTACATCGTCTACCCCGTCATTGAAGGCGAGAAAGACGATCAGCCAGAGTTGGACTTTGCGCAGGACAGCAGCGAGTCAGCGAGTCAGCAAGCCAGCGAGCCAGCGGCTTTGCCTAAGAAGCAGAAGAATGGCAAGAAGGCCAGTAGCACGCGCAAGTCAGCAGATCGTGTGAAGCTTCGCTCCGCTACCGAGATGTTCGACGAGCTCAGCAGCGGCGCGCTCAACGGCATGAAACTCGGCCTGCTCCATGGCCGCATGTCCGCCGACGATAAGGAAGTGACGATGGCCCGCTTCAAACGTGGCGAGATCGACGTGCTCATCTCGACCACCGTGATCGAAGTCGGCGTCGATGTGCCCAACGCCACGGTCATGGTGATCGAACACGCTGAGCGCTTCGGCCTCGCGCAGATGCACCAGCTTCGTGGCCGCGTCGGGCGCGGAGCTGCCAAGAGCTACTGCGTATTGCTCACCGGCAGCAGTGTCTCACCGGAAGCCGAGCAGCGGCTCGATGCCATGGTGCGCACTCAGAACGGCTTTGAACTGGCGGAGTTCGATCTGGAGCAACGCGGTCCCGGCGAGTTCTTCGGAACACGCCAAACCGGTCTTCCCGAGTTCCATGTTGCCAGTCTGGCTCGCGACCGCGAGTTTCTGGAGCTGGCAAAATCAGAGGCCGCACATTTCGTCGAAGCACCCGATCCCAACATTCCACGAGCGGAAATTGAGGCTGTCTGGACCCGCCTGAAACAGCAATGGCAACGAAGGTATGGATTGGTTGAGGCGTGATAAGTGGTAAGTGGTAAGTGGTAAGTAATTATTTTGAAGGCTTTGGCTTTGCCACAGATGTAATGAGCGCGTTCAGCATTTTCTCTACTTCGTGCGATAGTTGCTCGCACTTTGTGCAATTCACCTCAAGCCCAAAACCCAATTCTCGCGCGATGAGCAATTGCGCTTGCACCTCGTAGTTTGAGCCACGCGCTATGCCTAGAAACTGAATAAGTTCTCCCGTCGATCTTCGACCAGAACCTTCGGCAATATTGCTTGAAATCGACACAGCGGCGCGCCTTACCTGGCTACGCAGACCATACAACTCATCACTTGGAAAGGTGCGGGTGAACTCGTACACGGAAACAGACAGTTGAATGGAGCGATGCCAAACAATTAAATCGCGAAACGACCTTACATCCTGCTCCACATCCACAAACGCTTCCTCGCTGTCCACTTATCACTTGCCACTTATCACTTGTCACTCGCCTTCAACTCGCCACAGCCATCTGCGCAGGTGCGCCCATGACGGACTGCACCTGCTTCTTCGGCCCACGCTTGCGGGCGACGAGGATTCGAATACGGTCGAGCATCTCGGCTGGAGTACATGCGCCCTTGGGTAGAAAAGCGTCTGCGGCGACCGCTCGGTCGAAGTTCGACACGGTTCCTGATACCAGGAGCGCCGGCAGGCAGGGATGCAGTTGCTTGGCCCGTCGGACCAGTTCATTGCCATCCATCTGCGACAGGATCACTTCCGACATCAGCAGGTCTACAGATCCCTGCATCGCCACCTGGAGGTATTCCAGGGCTTCGGCTGCTGTGCGCATAGCGAGAACGCGATAGCCGCGCGTTTCGAGCAAAAACTTCCGTACTGAGAGAACCTGTTCATTGTCATCCACACACAAAATCGTCTTACGAGGGCGCATTGTCGTTCCTTCTTCCGGCCGGTGGTTTCCGGCCCGAGTGTCTTGCATTCCGTTGTTTCGTTCATCGCCACAGCCTGGGGCCGGACGTGTTTACCTTGGGTGCCGCTACTTCGTTCCTTCGCTTCGATCAAGCCGTACATGCGTTCACGCCTGATAAAAGGCGCAGGTTGGGGCATTCGCGCGGACAGTCACGTTTGTTGGCGTGAAGGTCTAGGCACGGTCCGCTTCTTTACGTTGACGGGGAAAAGCGCGAGGCTCTCCTGTCCGCTTCGCGGGGCCAAAATGGCCCGAAGCAGTGCCCCGAGTCTCGATGGCCACAAGGAGGCCGTCGGATCGCGGAGTTGTGAAAGAGGCCGTCTCGGCTCACCGCGCCCCGCACCCAGCGCCGCGAAAAGCGGCGGCGCAGGGGTGCTGAGGCGGCAATTGGGCCGGCCTTTTTCAACACAAATTTTCAGTAAAACAGGCGAAAGTTTCTTGCCGCTGAGACATAGTCCCGTTTGGCGATTTGCTGACTCTACCGGGGGGAACCTGCCGTGGCAATGGCGAATTTATAGCGAAAACGCAACAACTTCGTCATAGCGCATCCACCACTGCTATCAAACCCTGCGTTGCTATTGAGGTTTGGGGCTCTCCGCCTGTGGGAAACCGGTGGTTCAAGGCAGGAAAAACGAGCCAATTGCAACAGGAATGGTGCGCCCCGAAACATGCACGTAACGCACTTCGCCATTCTCGAGGTTCGCCCGCGCGGTGATCCGGCTGGGCCTGAGAATCTCGATTCCCTGCTCTATCACAACCGGCGCTCCTGATTGTACAAGTCCGTGCCGCACGAACCATGAGATGCAACAACCGGCAGCCGATCCTGTCGCCGGATCTTCGCCTCCGTAGAACTGCATGCGGGCACGCCACTGCGGCCCCTCCGCCTGCCCTGTGGGGGCGACGCAGTAGAAAAACTTCGCATCGCTCTTCACGAGCCACGCCGACGCCTCGCGCGGGGAGATCTGCAACTGCCGCAATACCTCTATCGAGCGGAGCGGGACGATACAGAACGCCATCCCGGTCGAGACCGTCTGCGGCGCATGCTCTGCGGACAGATCGCCCTCCTGCAGTCCCAGAGCCGCTGCCACCTCGGCGCGATCGTGCGTCTTCCCGAATACGGGGTCGTTCTGCTTCATCGTCGCGCGCACGCCGTGCTCTCCCTCGCGGCAAGGTTCGAACCGAACCGTAATCGGCCCCACCTTGAGGCGCAAAGTGATGCTCTCGGCCCCGCGCAGCGTTGGATGGTTGAAGTACAGCCAGGTTGCCGTGCCAAGCGTAGGATGCCCGGCAAAGGGCAATTCCTCCTCCGTGGTGAAGATCCTCACCTGCACGCCGTTAATACGTTCGTCCTCTACGTCATCACTGGGCAGGACAAAGGTCGTTTCAGCGAGGTTTGTCTCCCGCGCCAGAGCCTGCATCTCATCTCCCGAGAACGAACGGGCATCGTGAAACACGGCCAGTGGATTGCCTTCCAGTGGTTTTTCGGCAAAGACATCCAGAATGGAGTATTCGAGTTTGCGGATCATACGACCAGTCTATCGAGAGACACGCTCTTCCCCTTATGCACGATTTACGGTTTTTGACATTTGACACACCCGCCCTGCCGCCGTAACTTAGAAAACAACCGCACATGGAGCAAACGGCTCCATACTGATGCCAGTCGTCAGTGGCGGTACAAGATCTGGACTCGAATGAATCTCACCGCCTCGAACTCGTCCCTCACATGCTGCTGTGGTTGCCGCTGCTGTTGCTGCGGCCCTGCGCGGGTGAGTCGATGAGCGAATCGAGACGCTAAGCTACAACGTCAAGAAACGAACATCAAGACCCACCCAAGGCCATCGCCGGGTGGGTCTTCTGCTTTAGTGCCACCCTGAAACGGCCTTCACCAACTAGCTGCAACCACTTTCAAAGGTAGGTAAACACGATGTCTCTCCGCATCAACGATGTAGCCCCCGACTTTACCGCAGAAACCACCCAGGGCACGGTCCACTTTCACGAATGGATCGGCGATAACTGGGCGGTGCTCTTCTCACACCCCAAGGACTTCACGCCCGTCTGCACCACCGAACTCGGCGCGGTTGCCGCCCTGGAGACCCAGTTCGCCCAACGTGGCGCCAAGGTCATCGGCCTGTCGGTCGATCCCGTCGAGAGCCACGGCAAGTGGGCGCAGGACATCGAGGATGTAGGTGGGCACAAGGTCAACTATCCGATCATCGGCGACCCCGAGCTGAAGATCGCCAAGCTCTATGACATGCTGGCTGCCGAAGACGGCGATAGCTGCGAAGGTCGTACCCCTGCCAACAACGCTCCTGTACGCACGGTATTCATTGTCGGCCCTGACAAGCGCATCAAGCTGCAGATCGCCTATCCGATGACCACCGGCCGCAACTTCGACGAGATCATCCGCGTGCTCGACTCCATGCAGCTCACCGCGAAGCACAAGGTTGCGACGCCGGCTAACTGGAAGCAGGGCGAAGATATCATCATCACTGGTGCTGTCTCCAACGAAGAAGCCGACAAGATCTTTCCGGGCTACAAGACGGTGAAGCCGTATCTGCGCACAGCAGCTCAACCTAAGTAGTCGTAACATGTAGAATCATGCTTCTGCCCTTTGGCGGAAGCAAATGAGCACCGGTGGCGAAGTGGCTAACGCGCTGGTCTGCAAAACCAGTATTCATGGGTTCGACCCCCATCCGGTGCTCCATAAATTCAAATACAAAGCGAGCCTGCTTCAGGTTCGCTTTGTTGTCTGTGCCATTCATCGGCACGCATTTACCTACTACTCTGCGGGAAGAAGAATCGAGATACAGGTGCCTGAGTGCCCAGGCTCTATACGGCTTCGGACCTGGATGCGACCGCGATGCTCCTGAATAATCGAAGAGCTTAGCCAGAGACCGATGCCTGTACCTTTGAGTTCTTTGGTCGTAAAGAAAGCATTGAAGATCTTCTCGCGGTTTCGTTCCGGAATGCCGACTCCGCAATCGGCCACAGTAACGCGGACTGCGCGCTGCGGTCCCGAGTGATGGATCGTACAGGAAGAGATCTTGATCCGAATTCTGCCGCCTTCGAAGGAAGCCTCAATCGCATTCCGCAGAAGGTTCGAAAATACCTGCCGCATCTGGGCTGGAAACCCACGCACGCTAAGATCAGCATCCCACTCCCGGCTTACCTGCAGGTTCTTTTCTTGGATCGAGCGATTATTCAGGGCCAGTGCATTTTCGATCAGCTCCGGCAAGTTCAATTCAATCGGGGTGTCCGATTCTCGATGAAACGACAGTATCTGCCGGGCAATGCGCGATACGCGAACCAACTCGTCTTCGGCTGAGGCAAGATAGCTAACGGCCTCTTTCGATCCGGGGGTGGCGCTTTTCAGAAGAAAGAGAAGATTCGTAATCGCTTCCAGCGGATTGTTGATCTCATGCGCAATCGTATGCGCCATGCGTCCTGTTGCAGCCAGCCGTTCGTTCTGAAGTGCAGCGTGCTCCGCGAGCTTCTGCTGGCTGATATCGGCCAGCACGAAGATACTGCCGCTTTGTATGCTGTCGAGAAACACCGGTTCAAGGCGTGTTTGAAAGTATCGCGCGCCGGAACTGGCCTCCTGAAGCTGCGACGATCCGAGCTCGGAGACCTGAATGCCAAAACACTCCTGCATCAGTTCGCTCAGGCTGCGGCCTTCGATTTCGGAATACGTACGCTCCAGAAGATCTGACATCGCGCGGTTGCAGCGCTGGATCGTGCCGGCTTCATCGAGGACTGCTACGCCTTCACTCAACGCATCGAAGGTGGCCTGCCACTGTTTGGCAGAGAGCTTCGCCAGCGACTCAGCCTCATGAACCTTGATCAGAGACTTGACCGTCGCAATCAGGACATTCGGCTCTACGGGTTGAGTCAGGTAGGCATCCGCGCCACTCTCGAGCGCATAGACCCTGCTCTCATTGTCCAGGAACGCGGCTGACAACTGCAGCACGGGAATATGGCTGGTGCGAGGATTCGACTTGAGTCTTCGGCAGACCTCATAGCCGAGAATGTCGGGCAGCTTCACATCCAGAAGAATCACGGCCGGGACCTGTTTCGCCAGATCGAGCGCTTCTTTTCCGGTGTCGGCCTCCATCGTCTCGAAGCCCGCGCGCTTCAGTGCGTGCACAATCGTATAGCGATTCGCGGGCCGGTCATCTACGACTAAGACGATATCTTTGCCTGTACTCACAAACCTATCCCCGTCGATTCAAGCACCTGGAGTAGACCTCTTGGGCCCCCTTCGCCGCTGAATGCCTGCTTGGGGTAGAAGAAGGTAAACGAATCCAAAAGTAGTTTGCGATCCTGGTTCGAGAGTTCCCTCGAAGAATGTACGATGACCGGAATCGTCTTGGATGCCAGACTCTTTCGCATCTCTCGCAACACCTCAAAGCCGTTCATGTCCGGCATGGTGATATCGAGAACAACCGCATCGGGAGTTTCGTCTTTGATCAGCCGAAGGGCTTCGCGTCCTCCGTGAGCTTCCAGTATCCGATATCCAACCTTTGCGAGCGCACCGCCCACCAGGTAACGAGTCACTTCATCATCGTCGACCAGCAGAATGGTCTTGGACGGCGCCCCCTCAATCAACTCCCGGACCACATTCAACAAGTTAAATGGGGGCACCGGTTTTGCAAGAAAGGCGTCCGCGCCCGCCTCAATCGCCGATTTCGCATCATCTACCACGCTGACGACCAGAATAGGTCCCGAGTATCCTTGCGACCGAAGCTCCTCGATGTAATAGAGGCAGTCTTTCTGGTCGATCAACCTGTCCAGTACGACCAGCGAAGGGCTCATCTGCTTCATCGCCGCGCGCGACTCGGGAATATTTGCGACAAAGACGGTACGGTAGTTGCTGTTCTTCAGTGAAGACTGATGGACAAAGCTTGTCTCCCGGTTATCCTCGATAAACAGGATCGGAGCTCCGGTCGCCTCCTGGTCCAGTAGAGGAGCCAGCGGCTCAATCTCAGTTTTTCCAAAGTGAGCCGGAATCCTTGCCGTAAAGGTCGATCCCTGACCGGATTCGCTCTCGACATTCAGGCTGCCACCCAGCAGCTCCGCGAGACGCCGCGATAGAGGAAGCCCAAGCCCCGTCCCCTTGACCTGGCTCTGCATCTCGCCTTCGATCTGGGTGAACTCCTCAAAGATTCGTTCCTGATCTTCGGGCAGAATGCCGATGCCTGTATCGGCCACGCGAAAGGCGATCCATCCCCCGTCTTCGATCTCCGCGGTCACGCGGATGTGCCCCTTGCGGGTAAACTTCAGCGCATTGGCAATCAAGTTGCGAAGGATCTGCGAGACCTTCCCCTCATCGGTATACAAGGTTGGAAGATCGGCCGCCGCATCGAAGATCAGTTCAAGGCTGTTCCCCGCAAGCAATGGCTTCAACATGCCGCGCAGTGCTCCAAAGAAGTCGTTGACCTCAAAGTGTCTCGGCTTCACATCGATCTTTCCGGCTTCGACCTTCGCCAGATCGAGAAGATCGTTCACCAGCTCGGAGAGTTCAGAGGCCGAGTGCTGGATATAGAGAACCTGCTTCTCTTGCTCCTCGGAGAGCTCTCCATCCGTGCGTCCCAGGAGCAACCGGCTCAAGGATGAGATCGAGTTCAGCGGAGTCCGGAACTCATGCGAAAGGTTGGAGAGAAAACTCGTCTTGAGATCCGAGACCTTGCGCAGGTCATCTGCATGCTGCTCCAGCTCGGCGTAGAGAGCCACCACCCCGCGATTGGTGTCTTCCAGCTCCTGGTTCAAATCCGCAAGCTGGTCCTGCTTCTCTTTGAGCTCCGCCAGTGTCTTCAGCAGCTCTTGATTCTGCCGTTCGATTTCATCGAAGGGGTCGGCGGCAGTCCCTCCGGCAAGCTTCGCAGAAATGGCCTTGATACTGGCGGCATTGACCGCCGGAGCCGTTGCAGGCAGGGCTTTGCCGCACTCAACTCGAGTCCCCATAGAATCCGAAGCGATATGGAAGTGATCCATGAGGCGCTTCGTGCCGATGAGCCCCATCCCCAGTCCCGTCTTCGACACATACCGGCCGTCGAGAATCTCAGCCAGGTTGGGAATGCCTGCGCCTTTATCCGTCACCGAGATGACGAAGACTTGTGGGTCGGCGTTGGTGACCGAAAAGTCCACAGCTCCGCTTTCCGCATAGCGGAAGGCGTTGCGGGCTAACTCCGAGGCAGCCGTCGCCAGGCGTATCTGATCCTGGTGCTCGAAACCAAGCAGCGCCGCTACATCGCGCGCACGTTGACGAGCCTGGACGACGTGACGGTCATGCCGCAGTGGAATGGTCAGAAGCGGAAATTTAAATGTCTCGTCCATGGCCTAAATGCGTGAGATTAGTATGGTGGCATCATCACGCTTACGGCAATAGTCGCGATAAAGAACTCCCGCGATAAGTGCCGGATGACGAGATGCTAATCCGGGATATTGTTCCATACTCCAGCGAGTTGCGATTCCGTCCGAGTGCAGGAGGAGGGCAGAGTTCTTTTCCCAGGGGTAGGAAAAAGACTGAATGCGACCTATGGAGTGCCCCAGAGTTCCGTTCATCGACACCATGCTCCGGGATTGTCCGCTGCCATAGATCGATCCGGCAACGTTCCCGACACCAGCAAAGTTCACAACTCCCTTATCGTAAAGAACCTCCGCTATCGAGACGGCAGCGCCGCGCGTCTTGGCCAGGGCTCCGTGAGCATCGGCAAGGATTCGCTCCGGCGTCAGGTGCGACGTCTCCCGGAAGATACGAATCGCCTCCTGTGAGGCCTCCGCAGCCGCAGGACCATGGCCGAGCCCATCGGCCACAATATAGATACTCCGCCCCGGCGTATGCGCGGCGTCCCATGCGTCACCGCAGGCTATTTCCCCTGTAATCGGCAGGCAAACAACGCCAAGTGCATAGTTCGCGGCAATGCTGGCCGCAGACGGAGACTCGTTGGCAATACGGGCAAACAGGACGGTTCCATGGCCTGGCACGGAATAGATCTGAAAAGCGGTCGCAAGCCGCGAGATGGCTCCAAGACCCTGGCCGAGCGTACCTGCCGTCGAGAAACCATCTTCAAGGGATCGGCCCACGTCTGCAATGCCGGTTCCGCTGTCGATAGCGAGCACATCCATGCCCGCGACATTCTTGAACCGCCACGGGCAAAGAATAAGCTCGCCACGTCCGGCATGCGCCGCGATATTCCCCGCCGCCTCCGTAACGATAATGCCGAGCTGTCCCTGCCGAAGTTCGCTGAATCCGATTGCGTTCGCAAGCGCAAGGGCCCTGCGGCGTGCATGCCCGGTCTGGCTGGCATCCGCCGCGGTAATCGGAACCACCACGCTCCCCGGCAAGGTTACTTCCATCGGATGACGGTGACCGTCGTACCTTCCCCTGGAGCGCTCTGGATCTCGAACTCGTTCATCAGCCGCTTGCTGCCTCCAAGACCCAATCCCATGCCCTGTCTGGAAGTGTATCCGTCCGTCAGCGCAAGTTTGATGTCCGGGATGCCGGGCCCTTTATCGGAGAATGTCAGCTTGATGCCCTTCCGCAGACCGTTCACCACCTCGGAGATTTCGAGTTGTCCGCCTCCGCCATGTTCAAGCGTATTGCGGCCGAGCTCGCTTGCGGCCGTAACCAGCTTCGTCTGGTCGACCAGGCTCAACTTCATCTCTGTTGCCCAAACCCGGACCCGTTGCCTCACAAACACCACATCGGAAGAGTCTTTGATGGGTAGTGTCTCAGTCTTAGTCACTGTCCCCGTCATATTCCTCGCTGTCGCGATCGCTCGTAACCGTCTCGTGCAGATACTGCATACCCGACTCGACGTTCAGGGCAGTTCTGATCCCCGGCAAAGACATCCCCAGTTCCACCAGCGTAATGGCCACTGCGGGCTGCATACCGACGACCACCGTCTGCGCATCCAGAACCCTCGCCATCGAAGCAATATTGGCCAGCGTGCGTCCGATGAAGGAGTCCACAATCTCAAGCGAGGAGATATCGATCAATACGCCCTTCGCCCCAACGTCGGCAATCTTCGACGTCAGATCGTCCTGGAGCGTGAGCGCCAGCTTGTCATGCATATCTACCTGGATGGTGACCAGCAGGAAGTTCCCCATCCGTAAGATCGGAATTCTTTCCATTACTGCTCTCCGTATCTCGCAAGCGCTGAACCTTTGGACTTCTCAAGACGCGTTACCGTCCGGCCGCTGCGTTCCAAAGCCAGGCGGAAGGCATCGGAGAGCTTTGCCTTGGTAATCACGTCCTCCAGATTGATCCCCAGGTGAACGATGGTCTGCGCAATCTGAGGCCGAATGCCGCTCAGGATGCACTCCGCGCCCATGAGCCTTGCTGCGGTGATCGTCTTCAAGAGATGCTGTGCAACCAGCGTGTCAACCGTAGGAACGCCGGTGATGTCGATGATGGCGAAGCGCGAGTTCGTCTTCACAATGGCCTGCAGCAGCGACTCCATCACTACCTGGGTGCGCGCGCTGTCAAGCGTTCCAATCAGCGGCAACGCAACGATGCCGTCCCACAGGGTCACAACCGGCGTCGAGAGCTCGAGCATCTCCTCCTGCTGCCGCATGATGACCTGATCGCGACCGTGGATAAAGCTGTCCGTTGTATGCAACGCCAGCTTGTCCACGAAATCGCCAACCGTAGCAATATCAGCGAAGAGATGTTTCGCGTCACTGCCGGCCTGGCGCTGAATAAGGTTGAAAAGGGGCGATTTCAAGGACAGTACGAACATCGCCGTCTCGGAGGGCGTAAAACCCTGCACAGCGCGCGAGGCGGACAAGCCGGCCAGGAGGTCCTTCAAAGGCTGCCATGCCGGCGCATTGAGGTTATCCAGGGTGGTATCGGCGGAGACATCGCAGATCGCCGCGAGAACCTCTGCCGACTGTGCCTTTAGTTCACGGTCATCGATCAGATCGCGTCTGCGAACGCCACTCTTAATCCCCTGCACCCACTCTTCCAGAAGACCGTCCTGATTCTTCCGGATTGCATCCAATATGTTCGCCATTTTCACACTCCAGAGCACTTGCGTCCTCTTTATAAACTCACGGACGCGCTCAGTTTAACAGTCTGATTTTACAGGGAATTCTGCCGAGGATAAATCTGCGCAGCCACAGCATAAAGTTCGCGCTTTTCGATGAGCGCCAAACGATCCTACGTCACAGGGGCGGCTTTTCTCAGTCGGGTTCGCACATAGCGTAGGATGGGTATCCTGCCCACGTTGGCAGGCCGCCTCGCCAGCTTTTTGCGCGTCTTCACGTGAGCGAGTCCCGACCGAAGCGGCGTTGCTGAAAATCGAGGCAATATGCGCAGAAACATCTTGCCATCCCCTATTTCCGCTACGAATACCGTTGTATTATCATGTCCGCAAATCATTCTGCCCATCTCCGCCGATCTGAACCGTGAGCACGCCACAGGTTTAGGCAGAATTTGTCCCCTGGACCGGTCACTACAGGACCCGGCGCGAAAGAATTAGCACCCTTGAATTTCTTAAATCATCCATTCAATAGATAACCAGAAACTGATCAATAGATAACCAGAAACTGAGACACTCGATAACAGCATCTCTTCAGGAGTTTCCGCACTGATGAAACGTTCGCCTTTTCGCCGCACCGTATCCGTTCAACTGCTGTTTGCGTCTTCGTTAGTGATTGCGCTTGCAGGCTGCAAGCAGGCACCGCCTCCCCAGGCAGCCGGCGGGCCCCAGGCCATGCCCGTCCAGGTAGCGGCTGTCTCCATGTCACCCGTGCCGGCAGGCGACACCTATGTCTCCACGATCAAGAGCCGCCACTCGGCCACCATGCAGCCACAGATCGATGGCAACATTACGCGTATCCTGGTCAAATCCGGCGACTCCGTCAAAACCGGCCAACTGCTCATGACCATCGACCCGCTCAAGCAGCAGGCCACCGTCGAGCAGCAGCGAGGCACGGAGTTCCAGAAGAAGGCCGTCGTCGACTACAACAAGATCGAAGAGAACCGCCAGAAGCAGCTCTTTGAGGCAGGCGTTATCTCCCGCGATGCCTACGATCAGGCTGTGCAGGCGCTCGGCAACTCCACCGGCGACTACAACTCGGCCGTGCAGGGCACACTGACCCAGCAGCAACAACTCGCCTACTACCAGATCCGCGCCCCCTTCGCAGGCATCATCGGCGACATCCCCGTCCACCAGGGCGACTACGTCTCCCCCACCACACTGTTGACTACGGTCGACGAGAACGCCGGCCTCGAAGCCTACATCTATATCCCTACCGAGCGCGCCGCACAGGTAAAGCTAGGCTTGCCGGTCGATCTGCAGGACAACAGCGGCAACAGCATCAGCAAATCCACCATCAGCTTCCTCTCGCCGCAGGTGGACAACGGCACACAAACCATTCTCGCCAAGGCTGAGATACCCGCGGCCACCGGCGCGAAGAGGCTGCGCACGCAGCAACTGGTAAGGGCGCACATTACCTGGTCGAGCAACCCCACGCCTGTCGTTCCTGTGCTTGCAGTCACCCGTATCGGCGGACAGACCTTTGTCTACGTTGCGACACCAGGCACCAATGGTTATACCGCTCATCTGGTGGCCGTTACGCTTGGCGACACATTGGGTAACAACTATCCAGTCCTTACCGGACTTCACACCGGAGACAAGGTCATCCTCTCCGGCCTGCAGTTTCTTCAGGAAGGCATGCCGGTCAAGCCTCTCGGCTAACCGCAGCTCCACTGTATGAACCAACCTCCTGCCCCTGCGCATAGTCGAAGGGGCAGGGCCTGCTTTTAGCTCTTTTGAATACCTCCGAGGTAAGCTCCCTTGTTCGTAGACTTTTTCATTCGCCGCCCGGTCTTCGCCTCCGTCTGCGCCCTGCTCATCGTGCTCGCTGGAGCTGTCGTCATCCCCGGTCTCCCGATCTCGCTCTACCCTGATCTCGCACCGCCACAGGTCACGGTAAGCAGCGTCTACATCGGCGCTAACTCTCAGACCGTCGAGCACGACGTCACAACACCGCTTGAAGAGTCCATCAACGGCGTGGAGGGCATGCGCTACATCACGTCCTCGAGCAGCAACGATGGCAGCAGCACCATCACGATTACGTTCCAGACCGGCTACGACATCAACATCGCGGCCGTCGACGTGCAAAATCGTGTCTCCAGCGCGCAGGGCCTGCTGCCGCAGGCCGTCAAGAACACCGGCGTCACCATCACCAAGTCGAACCCCAACTTCGTCTTTGCAGCGGGCTTCTACTCCGACAACAATCGCTACTCGCAGGATTTCATCTCCAACTACATCGACCTGTACGTCAAGGACCCCCTGGAGCGCATCTCCGGCGTGGGCGCCGCGCAGATCTTCGGTGTTCGCAAATATGCGATGCGCCTCTGGTTGGACCCCACGAAACTGGCCGCGCGTCAACTCACAGCGACCGATGTCATCAGTGCACTCCAGGAGCAAAACGTCGAGATCGCGGCGGGTAACGTCGGCCAGCAGCCCATGTCTCCCCCTCAGGACTTCCAATACTCGGTGCGCGCTGTCGGCCGCCTCACCACACCGGAGCAGTTCAACAACATCGTCCTCAAGAATGGCCCCACCGGCATCATCCAGCTTCGCGATGTGGGCCGTGCCGAGCTCGGTGCCGAAGACTACGGCACGAACCTCAACTTCTCCGGCGCTACCGCCGTCGGCATTGGCGTGCAGCAGCTATCTACCGCCAACGCACTCGACGTCGATCGCAAGGGCAAGGCCGCGCTGCTCGAGCTCTCCAAGAGCTTCCCTCCCGGCCTGCACTACACGGTTGCGTTCGACACCACAACCGTCATCGGCGACTCCATCCACGAGGTCGTCATCACCCTCGCGGAAGCAATCGTCATCGTCATCGCCGTCATCTTCCTGTTCCTGCTCGATTGGCGCGCAACCATCATTCCGGCCATTACAATTCCGGTCTCGCTGATCGGGACCTTTGCCTTCATTAAGATCTTCGGCTTCTCCATTAACTCGCTTACGCTCTTCGGCATCACACTCGCCACGGGCCTGGTCGTCGATGACGCGATCGTCGTCATCGAAAATGTGCAGCGCCATCTCTCCGAAGCGGACCCCAATAATTCGGACCACGATCCGCACAAGGCCACTTCTGTGGCTATGGCTGAGGTCACCAGCGCCGTCATCGCGACCTCGCTCGTGCTCATCAGCGTGTTCGTGCCCGTCAGCTTCTTCCCTGGCACCACGGGCATTTTGTACAAGCAGTTCTCGTTGACGATTGCGTTCGCCATTGCCATCTCGGCGTTCAACGCGTTGACGCTTTCGCCCGCACTCGCCGCGCTCTTCCTGCGCGGAGAAGAAGATAAGTACAAGTTCCTGGATTGGACACACGTCGAGTTTCTCAAGCGTGCCTATCGCGGCTTTGCACATCTTGTCGACAACTCGCTCACGGCCCTCGCCTCCGCGTATGGCCGCGCGATCCATTTCATCCTGCGCATCCGCTGGGTCATGATGCTGCTCTTCATCGCCGGTCTTGCCGCCACGGGCTACATGTATCAGCATGTGCCGACGGCCTTCGTCCCCGGAGAAGACCAGGGCTACTTCATTCTGCAGGTGCTGGCTCCGCAGGGTGCATCACTCAGCTATACAACCCACCTGGCCGACCAGGCGCAGGCCATCCTCTCGCAGGACAAAGATGTCCTAGGCACCTTCTCCGTTATGGGCTTCGGATTCAGCGGCACGTCGCCGAACCAGGGCCTTATCTTCGTTCCGTTGCAGCCGCAGGACAAGCGCCTTGAAAAGGGCCACGCCGACACAGACATCATCGAACGCGTGTCTCCAAAACTCTTAGGCATTCCCGGCGGCATCGTCGTAGCCTTCCCACCGCCCGCGATTCAGGGCCTCGGTAACTTCGGAGGCTTCCAATTCGAACTGCAGGACCTGGGCCGCAACACCTTGCAGGACATCGATCGCATCGCGCACCAGATCGCCGCCGCAGGTAACGATCCGAAGTCCGGCCTCACCGGGATGTTCACGAGCTTCACCTCCAATGACCCTCAACTGCTCGTCAACATCGATCGCGAAAAGGCCAAGACCATCGGCGTACCCTTCTCGCAGATCAGCGACGCGCTCAGCGTCTACATGGGATCGGAGTACGTCAACGACTTCGAGTTCAACAACCGCTCCTACCGCGTGTATGTGCAGGCCGATGCTCCGTTCCGCCGCACGTCGAAAGATATCCGCCAGTTCTACGTCCGCACCAACTCCGGACAGATGGTGCCGCTCGACGATCTGGTCACCATCGATGAAAGCTCCGGCCCGCAGACCATCAGCCACTACAACCTCTTCCGCTCAGCTGAGATCCTCGGCTCTGCCGCTCCAGGCAAGTCCTCCTCAGAAGGTCTCGCTGCCATGGAGTCTGTCGCGAAGAAGAACATGCTGCAAGGCATGAGCTTTGAGTGGTCCGGACTCGCGCTCGAAGAGATCGAGTCCAGCGGCAAAGCGATCGTCATCTTTGCCCTGGGTCTGTTGGTGGTTTATCTCGCACTCTCGGCACAGTATGAGAGCTTCGCGCTTCCGTTCATCATCCTTCTTGCGGTGCCGATGGCCGTGCTCGGTGCGCTGTCTTTAGTCTCCTGGAGAGGGCTCGTGGACGACGTCTACGTGCAGATCGGCCTTGTCATGCTGATCGGCCTCTCGGCTAAGAACTCGATTCTTATCGTCGAGTTCGCCGAGCAGATTCGCGAGAAGGGTCTCAGTATCGCGGAGGCTGCGATTCAGGCCGGCGAGCTTCGCCTGCGTCCGATTCTCATGACGAGCTCGGCCTTCATCCTCGGCGTTCTGCCACTGGTGTTCGCAACCGGCGCAGGCAAGCTGGGACGGCACTCGGTCGGTACAGCCATCGTCGGCGGCATGATTCTCTCCACCGTGCTGAACCTCTTCTTCATCCCGGTTCTGTATGTGCTGCTGAAGTCGTTCCTCGAACGCTTCAGCAAGCCCGGCAAGAAGGTTGTCGAAGCATAACCATCACGGCAAGACTTAGAGTAGTTCTTGAAATTGCGTGGAAAGTAGAAAAACAAGAGCAACGGCAATTGCCGTTGCTCTTGTTTTTGCCTTTGCTTTTCTGGTTGTCATTCCGAGCGCAGCGAGCGAACCTGCTGTCTCCCGCTCTTTGCTCGTACCACCCAAAAGACATATGAGCTGAAACGGATAGGGGTTGCTTTGTGGCAACGCGTAACGTTTGTGGCAACACTGGCGAAAAACGGGAGACAACAGGTTCGCTCGCTGCGCTCGGAATGACAACCAGAAAAGCAAAAACTAAAACAAGATAATATGCCTCTACGCCATTTCAGAAACGGCTTTATAAATAGCTACCAGAGGCGACGATCAATGGATCGTCGCCTCTAGTTTCAGGTCACGCGAGGACGAGCCTGCTCTCAAGGTGCGGCTCCCCGCTGGCAGAACCCACGCATTGGTTGACGTCGACCAATACTGGAACTGACGTGGCTGAATCCGCAGTGTGACTTCTTTGCTCTCGTTTGGTTGCAGCGTCAGACGATCGAAGGCCACCAGCTTCCGCTCAGCAAACTGAACCCCCGCAGGCCGATCCTTAGGCGCTTCCAGATAAACCTGAGGCACTTCATCGCCCGCAACCCTCCCCGTATTTTTGATACGAATGGAAACCGTGGCACCTCCATCCGGAGACCTCGTCGCCTTCATATCCGAATACTCGAAGTGCGTGTAAGAAAGTCCCTCGCCAAAGGCGAAGAGCGGATCGATCTTACGCTCGTCAAACCAGCGATAGCCGACCAGTACGCCTTCGGAAAAAGTGGTCTTTCCGTCCACGCCTTTAGCAGAGCGCTCAGGATGCGCCGGATTGGTCGCGGGATAGTCCGTCAACTGCTTTGCCCAGGTGAACGGCAGCCGTCCAGCCGGATTATTTTGTCCCAGCAGTGTCTTCGCGGTAGCCCATCCGCCTTCGTCGCCTGGCCACCACATCTCGAGCACCGCCTTCACCTTCGGCAGCCAAGGCATGTCGATCGCCTGGCTGGTGTTGAGCACAACGATCGTGTTCGGATTGACTGCAGCAACCTCTTCAACCAGACGGTTTTGCTCACCCGGCAGCTCGAAGCTCGGTTTGTCGCGCGTCCAGAGAAATACAACCGCAGTCCTTGCAGACTTGGCCGCTGCCAGCGCTGCCGCATGATTAGCCGTCCGCATCTCAGGCGTCATCCAGTTGAGCCTGATCTGTACCGGAGCACCCGAGGTATCGCTTGAGATCTCAACGGAGAGTGTATGAGCACCTTTCGATAACTGGATCGCACGGCGAACATTGTCCAATCCATCCGTCGTGGGGAGCCCGTTGTCCTGCGAAGCGTGCTGGATGTCGCCATGTACGGTGCCCTTGGTTGCACCGGTACGACCAAGTTCCTTTCCATCGACCCATAGGCGTCCGCGTGTACCGATGGCCTGCAGGTAGAGCCAGTACTCACCATCGGCCCGCACGGAGAGTTCTCCCTTCCACGTGATTGCACTGTTCGGAGGGAGAGCGCTGTGATTCGTCTGCGTAAAGTCCAGGATCGGATCGACACTCTTCTTACCGTTGCTCTCTGCGCGCAGCAAGCCCGGCTGACCATCGTGCGACAACAGCCCGGCAGGAATGGGCGTGCCTGTCATGTCGTCATCCACCGCGTAAGCAATCTTCGCGTTGGGCGCGAGCTTTCGGAGAGCGGCGAGTGGGCCGACCTGACGCTCCGTAAGACCTGGGGAGCGCTCGCCAAAGGTGCCAATGGCAGCAACCTGCCCAGCGGTTGGGCCAATCAGCACGAGGTCGGCGAGCTCTTCTTCCTTGAGAGGAAGTACATGGTCGTCGTTCTTCAAGAGGACTGCCGCATCCTCTGCGGTCTTCTCGATGACTGCGGCATTTGCCTCAACGTCCTGCGGGGTGACGTTGTGTTTCTGCTTGCCATCAAGGTAGCCGAAGCGGTCCATCTCATAGAGCACACGCCGTGCCGCTTGTGTAATCGTGGCCTCTGTAATCGAGCCGTCCTGAAGAGACTCCTTCATGGTCTTCGGGTCGGCATCGCGCGGAAAGGCTCCAAGATCCAGCCCCCCTTTGCGTGGCTCTTCCGGAATTGGACCACCCAGTATGCCGGCCAGGTCATCCGCGTTCAGCTCGCGGGGCGCAGCGCCCGCTGGAGTCACTGTCCGGAAAAAGGTATGCATGAATGCCGCGAAGGGACTGTCGGCCGGGACCTCGCCAGGCATCTCCATGTCGAGTCCGCGATTGATGAACTTCACGCTGTGCACAGCGCCCCAGTCGGACGTGACGAAGCCTCGAAAGCCGATCTGATCGCGGAGAATCGTCTTGAGCGTGTTGTCGTTGCCACAGGCGAACGGTCCATTGAGCCTGTTGTAGGAACACATGATGGACGAGACACCCGCACGCACAGCCTCTTCAAAGGGAGCGACATAGACCTCGTGGAGTGCCTGCTGATCGATGAAGACGTTGTAGGAGTCCGTATCGTAGCCAACATAGTGTTTGGCCTGCGCCATCACGCCCTGAGACTGGGCTCCCCGAATCTCCGCAGCACCCATCTTCCCAGTCAGCACCGGGTCTTCTCCAAAGGTGTTGTATCCGCGCGCGAAGGTAAGGTCACGATCGATATTGATGAACGGCTGAAGCACAACATCGATGCCGAGCGATCTCGCCTCACGCCCAATGACGATGCCGTTCTGCTCCGCATCGCGAAGGCTGAACGTAGCGGCGACACCCATGGTCGCAGTCTCGGCCTGCGCCGGAACACGGGTCAGGAGGCCCGGCGGTCCATCTGCGAAACGAAGGGAGGGAATATGCAGACGGGGCACCCCAGGCAGATAGCCGGCCTGTCCCTGATACTCTGCCTCGGGTTCCACACCACCCCGAATCAGGTTCATCTTCTCTTCCAGGGTCATCTGGTGCAACAGGCGATCGATGCGGGCCTCATTCGCCCTCTCTGCCGGAACGGCCTGTGCATACGATGCGATTGGAACCACGACCATAAAACAGAGGGAAACAAACAGTCCGATCTTTTCAAAGCTCTTCGCGATCATTCTTTATTCCTTGCCTGTTGTTATTGGGAATCGAATGCGCAGTCCATCTTACTCATATCTCTGCCCACGGTTTGGCGGTGACCGCCCCACAGGATCGATACCTTGGTATTTGCGATGAAGTATCCTTCCTGAGACAGGAGACATGCACCCCGCATTCCCTCAGGAGCAAAAGACAATATGGCAACCATGCAGGTTTTCAGGAGGACTCGTGCCTTGGCACAAACCGGACTCATTCTCGCAGCAGGCACACTCGCCCTCGGCAACAGCGCAGCCGCACAGCAGCCTGCTGCCTTCGGGCCGTCGAATCCCTTCTACGCACCCAGCACTTTGCCCTTCCAGGCGCCGCCCTTCGACAAGATCCACGATAGCGACTATCAGCCGGCGATCGAGGCCGGCATGGCCCAGCAGCGCGTGGAGATGAATGCCATCGCCAACGATCCCGCCGCGCCAACCTTTGAGAACACCATCATCGCGATGGAGCGGTCCGGGCAACTGCTGGCCCGCGTCATGGGGGTCTTCGGCGGAGTCGCCGGTGCGAACACCAACCCCGATATCCAGAAGGTGCAGGAGATCGAAGCCCCCAAGCTGGCCGCGCACCAGGACGCCATCAATCTCGACAGCAAGCTCTTCGCCCGCATCTCGGCTCTCTACGAAAAGCGCGACGCGCTCAAGCTGGAGCCCGAGCAACTGCGCCTGCTGGAGTTCGACTACCGTCAGTTCGTCAAAGCCGGAGCCAACCTCTCCGAGGCTGACAAGACGAAGTTGAAGAAGCTGAATGAAGAGGAGTCGATCCTCTCGAACGCCTTCATCACCAAGCTGCTCGCGGCCACCAAGGACGCCGCCTACAGCACCACCGACAAAACCACCCTCGCTGGACTAAGCGACGCCCAGATCGATGCCGCGGCACTCGCAGCCAAGGACCGCAAGCAGGACGGATTCGTCATCCCACTGCAAAACACCACCCAACAGCCCGATCTCGCCCAACTGACCAACCGCAGCACGCGGCAGGCCCTCTTCCAGAACTCCTGGACACGGGCCGAGCGTGGCGGAGCCAACGACACCCGCGACACCATCGCTCGCATCGCACAGATTCGCGCGCAGAAGGCGCAGCTCCTTGGCTTCCCCAGCTACGCTGCCTGGAACCTGCAGGACCAGATGGCCAAGAACCCCGAGGCCGCACTCCACTTCATGGATGCTCTCGTCCCTGCTGCAACCGCCAAGGCTCAGAGCGAGGCACAGGATATTCAAGCCCTGATCGACGCCCAGAAGGGCGGCTTCAAGCTTCAGCCCTCGGACTGGGATCTCTACTCCGAACAGGTCCGCAAGGCGAAGTTCGATCTCGACCAGGCACAGGTAAAGCCTTACTTCGAACTAAGCCGCGTGCTGCAGGATGGCGTCTTCTACGCCGCCCATGAGCTTTATGGCATCTCCTTCAAGGAGCGCAAAGACATCCCCGTCTATAACCCCGATGTGCGTGTCTTCGAGGTCTCGGACGTCAACGGCAAGCCGCTCGCGCTCTTCTACTGCGACTACTTCAAGCGCGACAACAAAAACGGTGGCGCGTGGATGGACGAGTTCGTCGGCCAGTCGAAGCTGCTCGGCACGCTGCCCGTGGTCTACAACGTCGCCAACTTCGCCAAGCCCGCGCCGGGCCAGCCTGCGCTGATCAGCTTCGACGACGTCACCACCATGTTCCACGAGTTCGGCCATGGCCTGCACGGCATGTTCGCCAACACGACTTATCCCAGCCTCTCCGGAACGTCAGTCCCGCGCGACTTCGTTGAGTTCCCTTCCCAGTTCAATGAGCACTGGGCAACCTACCCTCAGGTCTTCAACCACTTCGCACGCCACTACCAGACGGGCGCTCCCATGCCTGCGGAGTTAGTAGCAAAGATCAAGAAGGCTGCGACCTTCAACCAGGGCTACGCTCTCACGGAAATTCTTGCTGCCGCCGAACTCGATATGCAGTGGCACACGCTATCACCGACGGCTCCGATCCAGGCGCCGGACAAGTTCGAGCAAGAGGCTCTGGTACGTAAGCACCTCGCATTAGAAACCGTTCCAACCCGCTATCGCTCCAGCTACTTCATGCACATCTGGGGCAACGGGTATGCGGCAGGCTACTACGCCTACCTCTGGAGCGAGATGCTCGACGATAACGCCTTCCAGTGGTTCGAAGACCACGGCGGCCTTACACGAGCCAACGGTGATCGCTTCCGCAACATGGTGCTCTCACGCGGCAACACGGAAGATCTCGAAAAGATGTACTCAACCTGGCTCGGTGCAGAACCAAACGCGAAGCCCATGCTGAAGTATCGTGGATTGACCGCAGATAGTTCGGCACAATAACCGCAGCAATAGCCAAAAGGGGCAGACTTGAGTCTGCCCCTTTTGCTGTCTAATTCATCTCATAACTGCGATCTTGTACGCCAGAAGCCTCCCGCAGAAACTCGGCGTTACTTTCCGTCGAGAGCGCTCAGAGAGACAGAAACGAGGCACGCTCAATTAAGTCGATTAGATTACCTATTCCTTGTCGGCAACCCTCTATGAATGCCTTACGAGGAACGCTTCAAACCAATCAAGCTCATTTCTTTCCAGCCAGCGTTTCTTCTCTTCCGCTGTGAGTTTTCCGATTCCTAAGATAAGCGCGCATCGAGTCATATCATCTGATGACGAAAAAGCCTCTTTGAGCAGTTGAGCTTCTGACCGACCTCCGCTGACGGAAAGTGCCAGTGCTCCATACCTGCGGATGGCCTGGGACCCACTATTTCTGAAGACACGACCAAGTTCGATCGCGTGATTCCATGCAGCATCAGATCGGAATAAATCAAGTATCCAGATCGAATAGAACTCAGGTGCCTGTTGCGGGCCCGCAGCAAGGATAGGGGCAAGCAGTCCCGTTGCAGCGTTCTTCTTGTCATCGGACGAAAGATGCTTCCCCGTCAGGAAAAACGACTGAAGCGCATGGGCAACAGGATATAAACGGCCCAGATGGCTCATGACTATATCGATGAGGTCAGCACGCTCAAGAGACGATAGCCTGTCCAAAATGAATGCGACTTTCTTGTAGTCAATCTCATCCTCATCTAACGCTTCCGTAAGGACTTTCTCAAGGTCTACCGAATCCAAGGCTTCTCGTTCACTCTCTGTTAACTCGTCAAGAAGTCGACCGGATTCATCGTAGAAATGGTCTTCGATCAGCTTAGCAAAACGCGCCTCAACAGTATCTTCTGAATTTCCGCTCGTAGACGTTTCCAAAATGTAGTCCGAACACCGCTGCAGCTTTGTCTTTGCGGCATGAAGCGACAATCCCATTTGGGAGGCGAGGAGTTCGCCAAGCTTGCGTATCCCCCACTCAACGATTTCACGCGTAGCCCCATAAATTACAAAATCATCAATGTAACGGATAAAGTCCACATCTGCGCCCAGAAGCGCATCATCAATCTGAATCAGTGCGGCTTCCGCGAGAGGTCTTGATGCTGCGGGACCTATGGGTATTCCGTAAGTTTCGGCATCAGGTGTTAGATTCTGGAGAAAGCGCTCTACCACAACAGGGAAAAGGCTCAGATCTCCCAATCCCTCTGTACAGAAGTCCAGTGCCTCACGGACAGGCCGGTGCCTGAGTTGTGAATAGAAGTCGGCGATATCAACGGAACCCATATAGCCTGTGGGGAAGGACCGTGCTCGGCTATCCTTGGCTTCTGCGAATTCTGCGTGACTAGAATCATCTCCATAAAGCTCATTGTCTTCGCCAGAAAAACGGAATGAGAATACTCGGGCCTCGCTTTCCGAAATTCTGCGATCGTTAATAGCTGACACAAGCCGTGCTACCAGCGCAGTGTAGAGAATTAAATCAACTGGGTGTAACAACGTCACAGGCCGAAGAAAAATTTTAGATTTTGGAGCAAACGCGCGTGTTGGTCGGAACGGCTGGTAGTGATAAAGATCGACCTTCGTAAGAAGTGTACGCAGTTCGGTCCAATCACTTTCGACAACTGCCCACTCTGGGGGATCTGGGAAAAAATCCCCGTAGCCATGATGCAAAATGGCGTTGAATGCAGAATCGAGAGTCTCCTCACTAAGACAAAAAGTATCTATTTGTACGGGTGCGACCATTTCTGGTGCTGCTTCGGGCCGTACAACAGTGCTGTCTTCCATATGTCCATGGGAGGGAATATCATTCGTCTCGACTAGATTGTTTTCTGCAAAATCGAACGAAGGCACTGGGCCAATAGCAGGCGCTGCGACTGATTGCCTGTGTAAAGACCTTAGCAGTGTCTGGTATGCTTCTTCGGAATAGGGGTCCCCACGTAAATCCACTCCAATTTTTGTACGGAGCCATACGGGAGAAGCAGTATCAAACTCGTCCGCTCTCAAGATCGGAACGAATTTGTCACTGTCAATGCGTGCGGCTATTTCGCTTGTGATGATCATGGCTTCATAGCCCACACCACCTGTCCGACTCCCCGCTTTCTTAGCATACCGATCAGTACAGACGATTAGGACGCGTTCCGCATTGGTAACGGACATCTCCATGAACTGAGTCCTATCTCCCCCAGGCTGGAGAGCCCATTGGTCCAAGATCACGTCGATACCGTCTCCACGAAGTCGAGTTGCGAATGCCAATACCCATTTACGATGCTGTACAGAATCCCACGAATAGGACACGAATACTTGCGGCGGTAACTTTTCTATTTCGTCGATGATCATTGACAAATGATTCCTCTCACGTGCTACCGCAGACACGACGCCTTAAAGGTTCGCAGGGCCAAACATAAAGTTCGTAGTTGCTCCAACCGTAGTTCCTGAATGACAAGATCATTCTAGGCATTCGCAGCTCGTCAGGCTCAACAAACACACTTGCCGTCATCAACCGAACAAGAATCTACCTTTGTACGACACAGATCGAGCTGCCCACACTTACAACTTGCGAGAGTGTTAAAAGTAGCTTTTGAACAATTTCCATGTTTGGATGCTTTGATTAGTCATCAACGCTCATGGAGCACTATCGGTACAGACCCCCTTCGGGCTACTTCTTCTCTCCTGCAACGGGATACCCCTGCCACACATACTCCAGAGCCTCAGACAAGGTCTGCTGCTTCACCGCACGATCCGTGTGCCCCGCGTTGCGAGCGAAGACAAACTGGTAGTGGTAGCCCTTCGCTGCCAGCACCCGCGCCATCTTCTCGTTAGCAACAACCCAGTCGTGCATCTCGTCTCTCATCGCATTCGGATTGAGCAGGTCTCTGTCCCCCACTTCCATCCAGAGTCGAATCGGCTTAGCCGGAGTCTTCGCAATCAAGTGCTCGTGAAACTCCCACGCCCCATGAGGAGTCTCGGGATGATACGGCCACTGCTGATTCACATAAGTCCCTGAATAAGTAAGAACGCGATGGTATAACTCGGGGTGATACCACGCCATGATGAGGGCACAGGAGCCACCAGAGCTGCCGCCCATCGTCGCCCGGCCTTCGGGGTCTTTGGTCAACTTCACGTTGTACTGCTTCTCCACAAGAGGCAGCACCTCTTTCTCGACGAACTCCGCATACCGGCCGGACATGGTGTCGTACTCCAGGCCGCGTTCGCTGCCCTGGGCATCACCACCACCATTGCCGATAGAGATGGCGATCATCGCCGGCACCTTGTGCTCAGCGATCAGATTGTCCAAGGCCAGAAACAAGGCCCGGTCAGGGCCGTCCGCTCCAACGATGAACGGAGCGGCCGTTCCCGGAACGTACTGTTTGGGAACATAGACCGACACCTTGCGAACATAGGGAGCAGGATGGCTGGTCGTCACCATGAGCTTGCCGGGGTTAGCGGGATCGGCCGTGCCGAAGGTATTGGCGTCACGCGCTATGCCGGGATAGATCTTGCTATCCGCTGAGTTCATTGTAAACTCATACACTGTTCCCTTCGGCACGCCTGTCTGCTCGGCCATCTCCGAGGCATAGTTGTGCGTAGGGCCGATGATAAAGTTTCCATCCGCATTCGCCGGCGGAAGAGTGCCATCGGGCAGTTCCGTAGCCGTAACATAACCAGGCGTATGAGGGTCGCGGGTGGGTGGCGTCGGGCGAGCCGGAGGAGCCGCAACCTGCGGTGTCTGGGCTATAGCCAGGCCTGCGCCTAGCGTCATGCTGATCAGGAACGTGCTACTCAAAAGACGAAGCAAGGTAACTCCTTTGGATCTCGGTGAGCAAAGTTGATTCAACCGCAAAAAGGTCTTTGCCTTCGGACTCCACGATTGTAGTAGAGAGGAGTTATCGCTGGCCGGGACTCGAAAGCGTTTGAGAACACTTACGCAATTGCAGAAGCGTGTCCCTCCCAGGATATTTCCTCATCCCACAAGAAGAGGGCGAGGAGAGTTCATCTCCTCGCCCTGAAATGATCAACAGCAACACTAGAAATCGAGCCGAAGAGCTGCCTGCCCGGTGCGGTTCCCTGCGTTCTCTGCAGTTTGCGGTGCTGTCAACGCCCCAAAATTACCATTATCGATTTGCGTTGCAGGAGGCGCAAAGTTCGTGTGGTTCAGCACATTCGTAAAGGTCGTCTCGAAGCGTGCATGCAGTTTCTCAGTAATCCGGAACTGCTTTGCCACTCCAAGGCTTACCGTGGCCGTTCCAGGCCCCTCGAGAATTCCGACGCCTGCATTGCCGAAGCGGCCTGCTCCTTGTGGGGTAGCAAGGAAAGACAGGTTCTTATAGGTCACAGCATTCGCTGTTCCTGCCGGTACAACATCGGGACGAAGTCCCACACCCCTACCAGCTACATTGGTGTTCGACTGATCGAACGAACTGCTGATACTTGGCGTAAGCCAAGGACCGGTCTCGAGCAGCGTGATGGTCGTCAGATCCCAGCCGCCAAGAAAGGCGTCCATCAAGCGGCTTGTATCCATAAACTGCCGCCCCTTGCCAAACGGAAGCTGATAGACACCCGTAAGCAACATGCGATGGCGGCGGGTACCCTCGACATTCCCAAGGTCCTGCTTGACATGGAACCGGTCGGCGATGGCAAGCCCATAGTTGACCTCTCCCGCAAATGCAGTCGGCGTATCGCCTTGGTTGTCGGCAACGTTGTTGGCATACGTGTAGTTCGCGTCCAGATAGAGGCCATGTTCCATACGATGGGTCGCTTGTAGTTCGAACGCGCGGTAGTTATCCTCACCCGCATTGAAGGTGCTCAACAGCGTCGTCCAGTTTTGATAGGGAGCACGACTATCCACGAAGGGTCCAGCCGTCCCAGCTGCAGCACTGTTATACGGAGTTGTGCTGGCGGGAATCTGATTGAGATCCTCCGTAATGCTCAGCCGGTACGAGTGCATCCCGACATAGCTTGCACGAAGCGATGTCGCGTTCGACAGTTGCCGTTCTATGGTCACGTTCCACTGGTTCGACTGGGGATCGCGAAAGTTAGGATCAACCCCCTGGTCGAGGCCACCACCACCAATCGCCGGACCAGCACCAGCCTGATTGGGCGGAGCTGTGTTTGGGAAAAGAATCTGTGGAGTATCAGTCCCCGGAATAAGAGCGTTTGAATAGACGTGAAGACTGGAAGTCGGATTGCCGCTGTTGTTGAACGAGAGTGGTCCGAGGTTGGTCATCGTATAGATACCGAAGCCTGCGCGAACAACGGTTTTCGTGTCGTTGAAAGGACGATAGGCGATCGATACGCGCGGCTGGAAGTTACCTTTATAGGTATTTCTCAGACTTTGCGGCAGGCCGTCCTGGCTTGCGGTGACATATTTCGTGCAAGCAAGTGCCGTATCACCAAGATTGCACGCATTGAACGACTGCTGAAAGGCGACATTCGATGCAGTGATATTCTGGCTGCTCAGATACCCAGCCAATGCATCCGGAACAACGATCGAATTATTACGCTGATCGAAATTTGCCAGATTGCCGCCATCCTCCTGGAAACCGGGAAGAACCTGCCAGCGCAAGCCATAGCTGAGAGTTACACGGCTGTTTAGCTGGAACTCATCCTGCCCGAAGAAGCTGTACTGCGTCGCCGTTCCACCGACATCAGGACTGGAGACAGCAAAATAGAGCGTAGTTGGTGCGCCTTCAAGGAAGTCGCCAAAAGCATTGCCAGTAAAAGGTGACTGGGATTGAAAGACAAAATCTCCGAAATCGTCTGAGCCAAACTCGGGAGCAAAGCTTTCCAGATCGAAATACCTGACACGACGGATATCGACTCCGCCCTTTAAGGTGTGTTTACCGAACGTATAGGTGAGGTTATCGCTGAACTGTGTGGTCTTGGACTGAGTGACTCCGGCCTTATCTCTGCCAATAGGACTAAAGCTCGTACCCGCACTGAAATTAAAGGTGGGAAAAGCGGCGGTCAACGGATGCTGGCTGATGTTTACGCCGGTCAGATCAAGTTGAGATAGGGCCGTCGAACCTTGAATGGGAAAGTTGACGCTCGTGATGACATTGGTGAAACCATAGCGAAACTCATTCAGAAGCTTTGGGGTGATCGTATAGGTGTGCGAGATCAACAGGCTGCGATTATGGATGGAATCCACATCGTTTGGCAGAAATAGATTTGCCGCATCCGAGGTAATGTTCTTCCGGCTGAAACGTACGTAAGCCGATTGCTTGGACGTGAGTGTCTGGTCGATGCGAATATCAGCTCCGTCAGTACGTGCCGGAGTCGACTGGAAGTTTTCATAGTTAACATTGCCTGGGGGAACGTTTCCGGGCACGTTTGGCAATGGATAGAATGTCAGCAAAGCCTTTGCCGTCGGACTGATCAGCGCTGACGGAACGTTCTTAGCGCTGATATCCGCGAGATTTCCACTTCTGTCGGCTAGGCTCGGCACTATAGCTTGTTGAAGGGCCGCGGTGTCGCGGCGATTGCCCTCATAGTCCGCAAAGAAAAATGTCTTATCGTGCCCATTGTATAAATGCGGGATAACAACCGGACCATTGAACGAGCCACCAAAAGTATTGAACTTTTTAGGTGCCTTTCCACTAAAGCCATAAGGAGAGGCATCCAGAGCCTGGTTCTGCAGATATTCGAAGAGGCTTCCGTGATACTGGTTGGTTCCGTTCTTTGTCGTAAATGTCACGTCACCGATTTGGGAAAACTCTGCGCTGTTATTGAAGGCGGTTACCTTGACCGCGGCAATTCCCTCCTGTGAAGGGTAGGCATCCTGCAGCGCTCCGTTCTGACGCACGTTAGCAGTCGAAATACCATCGACAGAGAAGTTCACCATGGAAGAGCTCGCGCCACCCAGCGCAATATTGCCCGAGCTATCCGTCTGCACATTGGGAGACAGGGCGAGAGAGCCCAGTGGGCTCGTGGTCGTCGCGCGATTGTTCAGAGGCAACTGGGTCATCTCGATATTGGTCTTCGAGTCGCCGATGGTCGCATTTTCCGTGTTGATCTGGTCGGCTGCGCCCGATACTTCCACGGTCGTCGCTTCTTCCGCGACCTTGAGCGTGGCCGCAAGCCTCAGATCCTGGCGAGCTTCCACCGAAATTCCGGATACCACCGTATCGGCAAATCCTTCGCGATGAGCACGCAAGCTATACTTTCCAGCTTTGACGTTTTCAAAGATAAAGTCGCCGGAGGCATCGGTTTCAATGGCGCGATCCGTATTTTCGTCGGTGCTGTGCAATACGATGTGCGTATTTGGGATGGCTGCACCTGTCGCGTCCTGGACAGTGCCTCTGACGCTTCCGAACGTCGACTGCCCCCGTGCAACAGTGGCAATCAGGAGCAAACAGCAGGTGACGATCCGGATAAACAGGAAAGACCCGCGTTGCGGAGCAAAGCCGCCTCGTGTGTTTTTTTGCCGGGCATTGCCCTGGGCTTGACCCTGCGAAAAGCCGCCTGCATTGGACACCTTCCCTGCGCTGGGTCTTGTTGTATTTGGAAGAAGGCCTCTAAGAAAGTTCACGTTGAATCACCTCATAATGTCGAAAAAGACCGACACTTTCAGTGAATCGCGGAAGCAATTTTCGACGCATAAGCAGTTTCTTAATGCTTTCCTGATTACTGTCTTCCTATAGTCGAAAATGGGATACCTCAATGTTTGCCAGACCAATTCGCCTTGTTCTCCGCAGGATTGCGGCTGGCAGCATTGCAGCAGCGCTGCTCACGTTTCTCGCCTTTCGCCTTCATTTCAACCTCTCGGCGGCAACGTCGGTCCACTTCCTGCTGATGTCAGTCATCGCGCTTCGCTGGGGATTTCTCGAAGCCAGCATCGTCTCCATCCTCTCGGTTGCCTGCCTCGACTATTACTTCACGGACCCTATCTTTGCGTTCTATATAAGGGACTCCCATGACTGGATAGCCCTCGCCACCTTTGAGGTCGCAGCGCTTCTCGTCAGCAGGCTCTCCAACCAGATGCAGCGCCACGCACATGAATCGGAGCTGCACCAGGCCCACCTGCAGAAGCTATACGCCTTGAGCCAGCACATTCTGCTCCTCGACCGCGAAGGAGCCGTGGAACAGCAACTCGTTCACATCATTCGTTCCAGCCTGCAAGTCGAAGGGATAGCGCTATGGAACGGCTACGACCTGCATATGTACAAGAGCGGAACCTGCAACTTCGACGACGATCAGGTTCGCTCCAGCTTTCACCTGGAGACAGACAGCGACGATGCGAGTACAGGCATCTCCCGGCGGGTCCTGCGGTCAGGGACACGCCCCATTGGGGCGCTTGCCTTATGCGGACATTCGCTGGATACGACTTCCGTCAATGCGGCAGCTTCGCTCGTCTCAGTTGCAATAGAAAGAGCCCGTTCGTTTTCGACCGAAGCAAATGCCGTAGCCGCCCGGCAGAGCGAACAACTTCGTTCCGCCATACTGGATGGCATGGCGCACGCCTTCAAGAGCCCGCTCACCACCATCCGCACTTCAAGCTCGGGACTGCTTGCGATGAATACCCTCTCCGGAACTGAAAAAAAACTAGTCAGCTTAATCGACCGGCACGCCAGTCATCTGAGTGATCTCGCGAATCATTTGCTCCTGACAGCCAAGCTGGATAGCGGCGATATCAAGGTAAACCGCGAGGAGATCGACCTTTCCCAACTCGTCGAGAACAGCATCGAAGCCTCTTCCCAGGAACTGGACGGCCATGCGATCGAAGTCCGCGTAACAGAGCGCCCCAGAATCGTGTACGCAGACCGAAAGCTGCTTCAGATGGCACTCCTACAGATTCTCGACAATGCCGTAAAGTATGGGCGGCCTGGTTCTCCAGTTCTTATTGCAGTCGAAGAAGAAGGGCCGGAGCTGATCATTGCCATCAGGAATGAAGGCTCCTTTATTCCACCGGAAGAGAGAGAAAAGGTCTTTCAGCGCTTTTATCGCTGCTCGGGATCGATTCGGACAATCTCGGGAACGGGGATTGGGCTCTCCGTCGTCAGGCGCATTGCCGAAGCACATCAAGGGAAAGTATGGGTCGATAGTGATATCGAGAATGGAACAACCTTCTCCATCACACTGCCCAGCCTGGCCGCAGAGGAATAGACATGGATCAGAAGAGTAAAGTGCTCGTGGTAGAGGACGATGCAGGTATCCGGCAGAGCTTGTTCGAGACATTAGGAGCGCTGGGTTTTGCAGTAGGCGAGGCCAGCAACGGAGAAGATGCTTTGTTGCGTCTCCGGATGGTCAACTACGATGCCGTGTTACTCGACATCAATATGCCTGGAATGGGTGGCAAAGAGACATGCCGCAGAATCTGCCAAACCTATCCGCATCTTCCTGTTGTGATGCTCACCGTGCGCGACGAGGAGGAGGACATCGTTGAGGCTTTGGATGCTGGCGCCTTTGACTATGTCACGAAGCCCTTTCAGATCCGCGAGCTTACAGCAAGGTTGAGAGCCGTCATTCGTCGCAGCCACATCCCCGTGGCTAACCCGGAGATCATTATCGTAATCGGAGAGATCACTCTGGATACAGATCGCCGCCGAGTAGAAAAGAGAGGCGAAGACCTTCATCTAACTCCGAAGGAATACGAGACTCTTCGCTATTTGATGGAACATGCCGGACGCCCCGTTCGTCATGAACGAATCTTGACCGCCGTTTGGGGCTCCGCCTATGGCAATGAACGTGAATACCTGAGAGTGATCATCAATCAACTCCGCAAAAAGATTGAAGACGATCCCGCACGTCCCCTCTATATCCTGACCGAAAGCTATATTGGCTACCGCTTTCGCGAGAAATAAAGTACGGCAATAAATGACTGTCCACTTCTAATCCTGGATAGCCTTAGAGATCGCATACTCGATAGAACGATCTTTCCAGTGCCTCGTGTAATTTTCAAGCGAAGAAAGGCTGCGAGCATGCATTCGGTCGATATAAAGCGTGCCGTGCAGATGGTCGATCTCATGCTGCAGAATACGCGCATACCATCCTGAGGCTTCGATGACCCGAGGCTCTCCTCGATGATCGAGACCTGTAACTCGTACCTCTTTCGCCCTGGGCACAAGCGCGGTAAAACCAGGCAGGCTCAAACAACCCTCAAAGAAAGTAGCAGTGGATTCTCCACGAATCTCAAGGACCGGGTTCACAAGAACGTGGAATGGAACTGCGGCTCGTCCACGTTCCTTCATCTCTGATTCAGTAAGATTTTTGTGATACTCGGCTCTGTCTTCGATGACAGCGAGTTGCAACGACTCTCCCACCTGCGGAGCGGCGAGTCCTACTCCGGGAGCATCGCGGACGGTCTCCCTCATGTAATCAATCAGGTTCTGAATCGAAGGGCTCAGGATCTGCTCCTTCGACAACACCTGCGAGGTGGCTCGCAGAACCGGCTCTCCAACAGTCACAATCTTCAAACGCATCTTCGGTTACCTTCGCAACGCGAGTATACCTTTGACGCGGGCCAGGATTCCTGGACTCAACCCTGTGCCTGCAGAACAGGCTTCGGCATCGGACTGTAAAAATCCCGTCCGATGCCGAAGTCTATTCGGCCCTTACCGGCCCAGGCTCTTCAACCGAATCAGTCCTGCAACCAGTGCATCGATGTCCTCTGCGTTGTTGTAGAGAGCCAGCGACGGACGCACTGTCGTCTCCACACCGAACCTACGCAGAGTCGGCTGTGCACAATGATGGCCTGAACGTACCGCAATGCCCTCACGGTTGAGCGCCGCGCCGACTTCCTCGGTACGAAACCCATCGAGCACAAAGGAGAGCACACCAGCCTTCTCCTTGGCGGTACCGATGAGCCGCAACCCTGGTACCGTCAGCAGACCCTGGGTCGCATAGACCAGGAGCTCATGCTCATAGCGTGCGACGTTTGCCATACCCAGTTGATCCAGGTAATCAATGGCCGCACCGAGGCCAACAGCATCGGCGATGTTGCCCGTGCCGGCTTCAAAACGCGACGGTGGTGGCTGATAGATCGTCTTCTCGAAGGTAACGTCGACGATCATGTTGCCGCCACCCTGCCACGGCTGCATCTCCGCCAACGCATCCGGCTTGCCGTAGAGCACACCGATACCGGTCGGTGCGAACACCTTGTGGCCGGAGAAGACGTAAAAATCGCAATCGAGCGATTGCACGTCAACGGGCATGTGCGACACAGCCTGTGCGCCGTCCACGAGCACGCGTGCTCCGTAGCGATGCGCCATCTGCACCATCTGGTGCGCCGGCGTAATGGTGCCCAGCGCATTCGATACCTGGGTCAGAGACACGAGCTTTGTTCTGGGCCCAAGCAGCTTCTCAAACTCGTCGAGAAGAATCTGGCCATCGTCGTCGACTGGTGCTACGCGCAGGCGCGCACCCTTCTCCGCAGCCAGCATCTGCCAGGGAACGATATTGGCATGATGCTCGATCCAGGTGATGACAATCTCATCCCCCTGCTCGATGTGACGGCGACCCCAACCCTGCGCCACCAGGTTGATCGCTTCCGTCGCACCGCGAACGAAGACGATCTCTTTGCTGGAGGGAGCATTGAGGAAGTGGGCCACTTTATTGCGCGCATCCTCATAGGCATCGGTTGCACGCGCAGCGAGCTCGTGGGCAGCACGATGGATATTGGAGTTCTCGTGCTCGTAAAAGTACGAGAGGCGATCGATCACGCTCTGCGGCTTCTGTGTCGTCGCAGCATTGTCCAGCCAGATGAGCGGCTTGCCGTTCACCCGTTCCCGCAGAATGGGAAAGTCCCGGCGCACAGAACCGATCTCAAACTGCCGGCGTGGCAGCTTGAGATCCAACGCCGGTTCAGAACGAAGCGCAGGCAAACGATTCGCCGGAGGTGCCTCTACAGGCTTTGCCTGTGTACCGGCACTCTCCAGAAAGTAGAACGAATTGGCCGATGGAGGAGCAGAGGGAACAGACTCCGCTACTAGTGAATCGGACGAAGCAGGAAACAGTGGTTCAAAGGAGAGAAAAGCTGTATCGAACGCAGGCAAAGGCATGGAAAACGGAGACACCAAAGTATCCGTCGCGATATTCCGCGGAGCGTACTGGCCAGCCTCTCCCATAGGAGGAAGCTCGGTTGTAGGAGAAGAGTTTGCTCTCTTGGGAAACACGAACGAAGTCCCCGCCAATCTTGAGGCGTCGGCTTCGCTGGGGAGCTTGTCTACGGCGGGCATAGCAGGGAGCGAAGGCAGCGGTGCTCCAAACTGAGGCATCCCCGTCCCTAAGCTCGGTGCTACGACCGGCATCTCCGGCGCAGACGCGGCCGCAAGAGGAGAAGACGCCTGCCCCGGCAGCGCACGAAAGAACTCGTTCGCCAACTGGGCGATTGCCGAAATATCCGGCAATGCGCCCATGGACGGACCGTTCATCTCGTTTGCGCGGGGAGAGTCTCCTGCATTTCCGATCTGGTCCCGCTCACTTGTACTCATGATAGTGTCCGACCTCTACGTTTTCGAGTACTCCGAGAGCATCCTGGGTCAGTACCGCTGCCGAGCAATAGAGAGAAATCAGGTACGAGGCAATCGAGTTGCGATCGATGCCCATGAAGCGCACCGAAAGACCGGGAGTCTGTTCGCCGGGCAGCCCAGGCTGGAACAGACCGATCACGCCCTGCTTCTTCTCTCCGGTGCGCATCAGCATGATGTTGGTCTTGCCGGCAGCATCGATGCCCAGCTTGTCCGTGGGGACCAGGGGAATTCCGCGCCAGGTGAGGAACGGCGAGCCGAACATGGTCACGGTCGGAGGAGGAACGCCGCGGCGTGTGCACTCACGGCCAAAAGCGGCGATGGCACGCGGATGGGCCAGGAAGAACGCCGGCTCTTTCCAGACGAGCGAAAGCAGCTCATCCATATCGTCGGGAGTGGGCGCAGCCTTGCGGACCTTGATCTTGAACGAGGGGTCGACGTTGTTCAGCAATCCGTAGTCGGCATTGTTGATGAGCTCGCTCTCCTGCCGCTCTTTGACCTTCTCCACCGTCAAACGAAGCTGTTCGCGGATCTGGTCATGAGGATGGCTGTAGAGATCGGAGATGCGGGTATGCACGTCGACGATCGTCGAGATCGAGCTCAGCGTGTACTCGCGCGGCTTCTCAACGTAGTCGACAAAGGTCTCGGGCAGCTTCCGCTCGTCGCGGGTTCCGCAGGCGACTTCGATCTCTGCATCATTCTTGACCTGGTTCACGCGGTAAGTGCCCGACTCAACCGGTGTCCAGGAGAGGAGCTGCACGAGCCAGCGGGGCGTGATCGCCGCTAGCTGGGGAGTGGTCTTTGTTGTGTTGGCTAGCTGGCGTGCTGCTGCATCGCCTACTGTACGACGGGTCTCATGTGTGGCCACGGTCTTACTCCTTGATTTCGTCTTGCTCAAAATGGATGAATACGGCCACAGCTTCTGTAAAGTCCTGTCGACCGCATAAGAAACGCCCGAGCCCTGAGGCAGCGCGGCATTCTTGTATCACGCCCTTGATCATAGCCAGCTCGGCAGACCGCTGGAATGAGCGATCTATGGTATTTCCAGGTTTCTGCATTAGAAAGAACTGGACGACTATGCCTTTTCCGCATAATGTTAGGGAACCACCTACGATGGCCTTTGAGCACATCTGCCGGAGAGAGAAGCCACACGCACCGCTATCATCGTCCGTGTGAAGGAGAGCGAGCATGACTGGAGTGCCGTCGTCGGGCATCGACGACATCGATTGCGAGATTCTGGCAGAGCTGCAGGACAATGCGCGCATTGCGTTTGCAGAACTCGGCCGCCGCGTAGGCTTGTCGACCCCGGCGGTCATCGAGCGGGTTCGCCGGCTTGAAGAAAAGCAGGTAATCGTTGGTTATCGCACGCTCGTCGACCCCTCCAAGGTGGGGCTTCCCGTGCGTGCCTTCGTTAAAGTAACGGTGGCCGGCGACAAGCTCGCCAAGTTCTCCGCCCTGGTTCGCAAACTACCCGAGGTGCTGCAATGCCACCGCGTTACCGGCGCCGAGTCCTTCATGGTGCAGATAGCTGTCCGCGATATGGCTCACATGGAAGAGGCCATCGACTCCATGATGCCTTACGTCGCAACCAACACCTCAATGATCCTGGCCTCCCCCGTTCCCTGGAACAGCATCCTGCCGGCAGCCCGTTACGGCCGAAAGCCGCGCCCACATAAGACTGGCAACTCTTAGGCGTGTCATCAAACTGCTTTGGGGCGAAATCGAATTGTGCAACAGTTTGTTGAGGCACGGAGCGGAAGGACACGATTTCACAGACTGCGGAAAAACTCGTAGGTGAGAAGGGCATCCTGATCTTTAGGGCCAAGGGCCCGTTTCATACCAGCCTGGGGTGGAGCGTAGCAGCGAGCGATCTTTCGCTCGCTGCCAGCGTAGCCCCAGGTACAGGACCACCTCGAAAGCAGAGGGCTGTAGGCCCGATTCATCGTGCCTGGATGATGAATCGGGCTTACAGCCCTCAACTTTTATTTCTGCACGTAACCTGGGGCGTCGCTCCCGGAGCCACCACGCTGTCGCGTGCTGGCCCCGGTCTCGCTTTGCCCCAGGCTGGTATGAAACGGGCCCTTGGCCCTAAAGATCAGGATTCTCTTGTTTCCTATGACTTTTTCCGCAGCCTGTTCAACCCCTTACGACATGGCGCTTTAGGGAATCACTCTTCGCCGTGAAACAGCGGTAAACCACAGGTTCCGGCCGCAGTCCGTGCTGTAGAGCAGCGTCTTTGAATCGTCTTCCCACCCCGGCTGAATCTGGTTGCAGGGCTCATCGGCAATGCGCTGCGTCGCACCGGTCACCTGGTCGCGAAGCCACAGGTTCCACACCCCCTGATCGAAGTGGCTATAGGCCATCCATCGTCCGTCCGGAGAGAGCGCCGGATAGCGCGACTCCCCAAGTGCAAGCGGAATGTTCTCGTGCGTTGCATCGCTGAGATAGAGCTGCGGCGGACGCCCAGATTCAACAGCGGAAAAGGCGTACTCCTTTTCCGAACGGAAAGAAGCTTCGTAGACATTGAATGAAGAGGGAGTGAGCGTGGACTCGCCTGCAGTAGCCGACTCAAAACCCCTTCGCACCATCAACTGCCCTCGACCACGATCGTCACGCACAAAGGCAAGACTCTGCGCGTCAGCAGAGAGCATCGGATTGCGTGCGTCATCAACGATGACACGGGACGGGTCCTGCACATTGACGATCTGAGAACGCCGGTTCCGTACCCTCTCCACCAGAACTTTCTCGGGCTGGACATTCCCGAGACTACTGGTGAAAGAAAGATCGTCGTCCGGAGAATCGGTAGAAGGATCGTTCCACACCTCAGACTGGTTCTCCGTCACCAGCCGGTATCCCCCGGGCGTAAATGCGATATAACGTACTCCCGAACCCGCAGGCCGCGCGCCTGCACTGAGGAACCCCTGCGCCTGCAGCGGCAATCGGTAGGCATACTCCTGCCGCACGGCGCGCTCCCGATGAAGAGTAGAGAACACGGTGAAGACTACGACCACAGCCATCGCGGCACCCCAGGCATAGCGGCTCCAGTCCTGCACTGTATCTTTGGCCGGACGATCACGCCACTGCAGCAGATAGATCCCTGCAAGCAACGCCAGCATCAACGGAAGCCGCGGCCCATACAGCAGAACCAATAACCCCGTCGCCTGGTGCGGGGCTGCTATGGGAAATCCGATACCGAAGTAAACCACCAGTAAAGCAGCCAGCCACCCATACCACCCACACCGCAGGAACTTTGCGGCTAACACACAGACCGGCAGAACCATCAGCACAAAGTTGTACGACGCCGGAACTGTGGAGATAGCCAGAGACGCGGTCACCAGCGCCGACCATTCCAGCAAGATTCGATCGCGCGTGTTGTCTCCCTTGCGGATGAGCAGCACCGCAGGCGCCAGCGTCAACATCTGCAGTACAGGCAGCAACAGGGCGTAGCACAGCGGAGAATCATGCCACGGATGCGGGTTCCACTGCGGCTCAGAGAGAAACAGATAATGCAGAACGCTGGAGAAAGAAGCCACTGGCGTATAGGGCGGCAGTGCCGCGCCGTGCAGGGTCCAGGGCAGAATCTCATGCAGGTAAGTGCGATGCACGTTCCAGCCGAAGACTGCGACGGATACAGCAGCGGCGGCCAGCCCGGTGACTACTCCCGAGATCAGGGCGCGCCAGGATCTGCGCTGCAGGAAGAAAATAAGGAAGAGAACGGGAAAGATCTTGCAAGCCGCGGCAATCGCTATCAAAGCACCGGCCCAGGCATAGTACTTGCGCAGGTAGGCCCAGCACGCCGCCACGATCAACAGGATCAGGAGCACGTAGAGCTGGCCAAACTCCAGGTTGCGATACAGTGGAACGCTCACTGCGAAAGCCAACGCAGCTCGCTGATAGGTCAACCCGGTCATCGAGCGCAGCAGCCAGCAAAGCGGAATCAGGAACGCCAGACTCAGAAGTATCCAGATATGTTTGGCCGTAAGAGGCGCAAGCCTCGTAAGCGGCCACATCACCAACGTCGAAAAGGGTGTGATGGGAACCAATCCGATAATACGAACATCGACAGCACGATGGTCCTTCTCGCGCTGCAGCCAGTCCCACTCGTACATACGCGAGGTGTCGAAGCCCTCGTGCGCCAGCCGGGCCGCCGTGTAGTAGTTGGGAAAATCCGTAATCAGGCTGCGCCAGGCTCGTGGCAGCGTGTGGGAACAAACGTAAAGAACGAGCAGGAATAGAAGGCCGCGCTCAGCCCAGCGGATGGTGCGATGGTCCTGCGAAAGAGTCAAGGGTGGCCTACCTAAGTCGACAGTTGTACAGCTTTCACCGAGAACTCAGGCCCCAAAAGGTCAGGCCCGCGGACTCTTGTAGTTCAGCGAACATACGCATCGCTGACAAATGGGGTCCTCTTCAACATTTAACGACGCGCGAAACTGCTGTGCTTCTTCGCTATTGATCACTTGCTCCAGGGTCTGATCCAAAGTGCTCCCGATACTCTTGTGAAAGAAACACGGTCGAACAGAACCGTCCACTTCCATAACAGCCGATACCCAGGGAGCATTGCATTGCGGAGAGACCGGAAGCATCTCCCCAAGCTGCTCTTTAAAGCGGCGAACAATGCGTCTCAACTTTCCCTGTGATTCGACAATATATTTCGACTGGATATCCTCGGCATTTTCCTGAATCAGCGATTCGACTTCGCCTTCCAATGCCTCCACCTCCTGTCGAGTAAGTGCAATCTGGTTCTGCTTCTCCCCAGGCCATATGAGCTCACGGTTGAAAGCCTGGGAGGTCACGTCCGCCGCCAGGAACGAGATGGAGTCCAACGACAGCCCCTTGGCCCCTGCCACGGTCTGCCGCAGCAGGAGATGGCTTGCTTTCTGCACCGTGCTGCGGCCGTGGATGGGCATCTCGGCCTTTATCCGTCTTACGGCCTGGATGCCTTCGCCGATCAGCCGATAAGCGCCTTTCACCCTTCTCACCTGGTCATGCACTTCTTCGGGCCCATCGATGGAGATGATGATCTCATCGACCCCTTCCGCTATCACTACTGCCTTCTTAGCAAGCAATAGTCCCGTCGTAAGCAGGGTGATACGCACACCGCAGTCTCTAAGAAAACTGCATAGACCTTCGAAGTTGCGATGGAGCAAGGCTTCTCCGCCAGTAAGAACAACCTCCTGGACACCGAGTTGCAGGATCGATTCGCGATGGCGCGCGAAATCTGCCAGGTCAAGCTCTTTGCCATCTTTCCGCTGCCAGATATCGCACATCACGCACCGGCAATTGCAGTGCTCGTGAACATTCAACAGAAGAATGGGCAACCGGACAATTCTGCTTCCGGACAATTCTTTGCCGTTCGATCCGGGCACAGGAATGATATTTTCAATGGCTGTTTGAGTAGACATGCCCGGCCTCCATCCTTGCTGGAATACGAATCGATCTACCCCCCAGGCAGACCCCATCGACACCCAACACCTCTTCGGCCGCGCTCAACAGCTCTTTCACCGGCGCACGCAGCCATCGCATGGTCCCGTCAATCCACAAGGGCTCCATTCCCTTCTTTACGGGTAGAGGCAACCGTTCGTAGACCTTTTCCGAGGCAAGCTGGACGCAGCCCCCAAGCATGACGAACTCCACGTCATGCAGGGAAAGCATCTGCAGCCTATCGGCTGCGTCGCGATTCGTATCTCGAACAGCCATCAGGTCTCCTCTACCGGATACTCTTATCGTTCCCTCCGCCTCTCGCAGTCGCAGAATCGCAGCGGGAGTTTCTGTCACCATGCGATAGGCAGTATGGGACGAGAGATTGCAGCAGCGCATGGCAAAGCGGACTTCATCCAACAGGTCACCTTCTGCGGTCAGTGGCGAATCATTTCCCAAAGCAACGTTATCGATATCCCCAAGGAAAGACAGATCTGGAAGCTTTCCAAAAAGAAAGTCATTGGAAGAAGGGCAGACGATGAGCGAGGCCCGGCGCTGCTGCATGAGCTCAACACCGCTACGATCGATTGCCAGTCCATGCACCAGGACAGCCCTTTCGTCCAGAAGGCCGAGCCGATCGAGCTCCCAAAGCTCCTCCCGCGCCTTCTCATCGACACCCTCACAAGCATGCACAATAAAGGCGCAGCCTTCAGGTGTAGCCGCACGGGCCACGCGAAGGTCGCCGCCGAAAGCCAGAGAGTGTCCCCAACCATATTGCTCGACGACTCTTACCGGAAAGTCCTCTCTCTGCAACTCAGGCCAGAGAGGGTTGTGATGGCTTACCGTTGTTACTCCGCAGAGAAGGTTGCGTATCCCTCCCCACCAAAGACGCACCTCTTTGGGAATAGACCGATGCTTTGCAATGACATCGGAAAACTCGCTAAGAATATCTGTTCCCCAATCGATATAACTCCGATAGGGTGGTCTTGCCAGCCTGGGATAAAGAGCGAATTCCAGGTGGTCGTGCGCGTTAACAAGGCCAGGCATCACCAGGAAACCACTGAGGTCAATCTCGGCGCAGTCCGGCGACGCAATCGACAAGGAAGACAAATCGCTCAGGATACGAGTGACTCGTCCGTCAGCGACCTGTATGGAGGCGTAGGTAGTTTCCTGCGGCCCCAGCACGCAGCGTCCTCCATGAACGGCTACAGGTCTCGGTTGACTTCCGGCGAAGTGGTCCATCATGCATTCTTCCGCGCTGCATAAATACGAAACCGGGAAGGCTCGCGCCTCTGGCGTAACTTCGCTACAAGGGGACGCATCGCCCACTTGAAGCCGTAGTAAGGAGAATGGATCGTCCATTGAATGGACAGCTGCTCTTCGAGAAGCTGTAGTCGCTCGTCTGTAAGATACTCAAGGCTCTTGATAGAGTCCGAAGCGGTTCCATAACGCTGGGAAAAGGCAGCATGCCGTTCAGACACCATCTGCCTGCCACTCTCGTCACGGGAATACCAGGGTGTATCGCTGACAATGACCAGGCCACCCACTCTGACACACCGGAGTGTCTCGCGAAGAGTAGTCACATAGTCTTCGGCATAGTGGAAAGAGGCGTTGAATATAACGGCATCAAACTGTTCGTCCTGGAACGGCAAGTTTGTGGCTTCCGCCTGGAATCGCGGAAAGAGTTCAGGTAGATATTTTTGATAATGCGCAGCGGCTCCGAGACCATCGCGATCGTTCGCCAGCAAGTCGACCGCAACCGGGCGATACCCGGCAAGCGCCAGGCGATAGCTCATCCAACAATTTCCCGCACCGAGATCCAGAACCCTTCCGCCACTATCCTCGGGGATTCTCTGCAATATATGCTTCGTCAGATAGTCATAGCTGCGTGCTCGGATATCCCATTGCTTGCTGTTGCTTCCGGTAGTGTCTTTGTAAGGGAGACCAAGATAGAAGTCTTCCTTTGTGCTGCCTCTGCCTTCCGCAGCTCTTATGCGCTCGTAGTCTTCCATGAAGCGTGCGTAATGCGCGACTCGTTCCGGCGGAAGGGCATGCACGATTCCGTGCTCGAGCTGCATTCGAAAGCCGCACGACACACAGTCCAGTCCACGCACGTCTATCCGGCAGCGAGGGCACTGCAGGTGCATGTCGAAGTGGAAGACAGGGTCAATGGTGTCAGTGGCAGCGTCTTTTTTTACTAGACTCATGACTACACCTTCTCCAGATGCAGCGACAGACAGGGGGTCTGCATCTATGCTCCCCTGAGCTGCACTAATTGCTCGACAGGTGCTGCAGCAGAGGAAACAAAATCGGAGATACCCTCCGGAGACAAGGCCTCCGCATCGCGGCTCACGGGTTCCAGTTCATCGACCCTGCGCCACAGCGCATCAATGTGAGCCTCTGTCTCGTTCGACACCTCTGACTCACGCCAGGAAGCCACCTCCGCATGCAGGGCATCACGCACAACACGATAAAAATCGGTGGTATAGGCGGCCCTGAACATGATGCAGAGATCATCGCTATCGGTCCAGTTACGCTTCTGCCCGAGTTGCGTCCTCACACGCTCATAGAACACAGTTCCCGGCAGCGGATACGAAAAGGAGACTCCAATATCATCAGGGCGCGTCTCGCGAACAAAGTCAATCGTCTCCTGTAACTCCGTCCAGGTCTCTCCGGGATAACCAAGCTGCAGGAAGAAACAGGCGCGAATGCCTGCCTCTTTCAGGCGGCGGCGGGCCACAATGACGGCAGGCAGGCTCAGACCTTTATCCATCGCGTTGAGCACGGTTTGCGATCCTGATTCGACTCCCATCCATACTTCAGCGCAGCCTGCGGCCTTCAGTGCCTGGACCGTCTGCTCGCTCATCAGATCCGCACGAGATTGAACTTTAAACGGAACAGCCGCATCTCTTTTCGTAACTTCTTCGGCGAATTCCTGCATCCAGTGTTGATTCAGAGCAAAGACATCATCGCCGAACCAGATATGCTGAACGCCGGCTTCCCTCTTCAGTTGCTTCATCTCTTCGGCAACAGTGGCAGCAGGGCGTAGATGGAACTTATTGCCCGAGATCGGCTTCGCGCACCAATTGCAGCGGTAAGGGCATCCGCGGCTGGAAACCATGTTCGTCGAAAAGTACCCATGTGCCTTCGTCCATGCAGCGCGATAGGGCTCCAGGTCGATCAGATCGCGCGAAGGAAGGGAGAGCTCCGACCATGAGGGGTTCTTGGCCAGCCGCTGCGGATTTTGAACGAGAGAACCTGATGGATCGAGGCTCGCCATCCCTTCGATCTCCGGGATGGCTTCCATCTTCAGGATGGAAGTGCAGAGGTGCACCAGCGTCTTCTCTGCTTCTCCGCAGAGCACATAGTCGAAGCCGTTTTCCAGAAAGAGTGCCGGATTATCTGTCGAATCGGAGCCGTGCATAATGACGACAGCACCAGCTGCACGCGCTGCTTTCGCAATCTCCCACGCCACTTCCCTCATGCGCGTGAGACACATCTTCGAGAGAAAATTGAAGTCGTCTTCATAGACGGCCACGATCTTAGGCTGATGCTGCTCCAGCATGGCAGCGAACGTTGAGGATGGCTCTTCGAGCATCGAGTCAAACACCGCGACGGAGATATCACTTTCCCGCAGCGCCGTCGCCGCATAGAGCGTGCCGATCGGAGTATAGGGCTGCATCTTGCGCAGTTGCTTCGCGTCGTAGGGAAGATGATACGAATGCGTCAGTAAGACTTGTGCCAAAGTTCACCTCGAAATTTTGTGCGCTGGCGGGTTCGGCACGCGGCCTCTGCAGCATGTATGCCAGACGATTGGAGCAACTGGCATACTTCGTTTTATATACCGTAGAGTAGCTGCATCCTCTTCAGCCAGTTGTCATGAATTTGTCAGCTCAATGTCATCGCTTTGCCATGTAAAAGCCAGGGTGGCGCTCCCTGCCTGGCCAGTTTATTCCTCACGGCACATTCGCATGGCGGAATTGATAAAGAACAGGGTCGCCCAGCATCGCCGGTGGACGTGCAAGACCACGGTCAAGGATCTCCATGGCTGCGATGCTCCGAGATCCATGGTTCGGCATCGCTGGGCGGCACTTCCACCCCGCTACCGAGCCTCTTCTCCGGCCCAAACCAGGGAGCAAAAGCGCGCCTCATTGCCGCACAGCCAAGCTGCGGGCGTCCGCGCAATACCTCCACCACGCACATAACCAGGAATGGCGTGACCCTATGGGTCACGCCATTCCTGGTTATGTGCCAAACGATTTAGAAATCGATACGCATGGAGACCTGGCCCGAACGCGCGCCACCCGAATCCTGTTGAATCGTGCCGGTGACCAGACCAAAGCTCGGAGAGCTGATATCCATATTCGGATCTCCAAGATTGGCATGGTTGAGAATGTCGGTAAAGGTGCCTTCCGCTCTCAGCTTGACCCGATCGGTAATCGAAAACACCTTGCTGAGCCCGGTAGAGAGATTGACTGTTCCCGGGCCGACAATAGAACCAACGCCTGCATTACCGAAACGGCCGATTGGATTGGGGAAAGGTCCTGAGCCACTGCCGGTCGTGCAAGGCGTGCCGGGCGTCCATCCCGTATATCCGGGGCAGGTAAACGCTGCAGGATTGACCCACTGTGTGCGGCTTTGATGCGCTGGCTTCCAGCTCACTCCCGCTACCCGGTCTGGGTATTGGTCACGATGACCACCGTCGAAACCGGTGATCGTGCCATCTAGACCAGAACCCGTACCGGAGGCGTCACCCTGTCCGTCCGGATAGTAGGGCGACTCGAAGGGTCCCGTCTGCCAGAGGAAGATATTCGAGAGTCTCCATCCGCCCACAACCGCATCGGCAAGCCGGGACATATGCGTTCCAAACTCACGTCCACGTCCAAAGGGAAGGTCATACACCATCGACGTATTCCAGCGGTTGCGGCGTGTGCCGTAGACGTTTCCAAAGTCGGCATGGCGATCGAGGATCGAGGTGGCGCGTGAGCCTCCGCTTTCACTCGCATAGCCAACGTTGGCAGGCCCCTGGTTGTCGGCAAGCGCCCTGGAATAAGTCCAGGAGGAATCAAACTCCAGCCCATTGCGGAGACGATGATTGAACTCCGCCTGAAGCGAATGAAGACTTTCGTTGGCTCCGGTGGCGCGAGTATTGATGCGTCCCCAGTTCGGGAACAGGCGTGCGCTGAATGGCTGGACCGTTGCGGGTGTGGTGCTGGAGAACGGAAGAGTATTTTCATCCGGCGCCCAGACCAGTTGGTGCGTCTCCGAACCGATATACGACAGGTGTCCCGCATAGCCGGAACCAAAGTCGTGATCGATGCTCAACGACCACTGCTCGGTATAAGGATCTTTCCAGTTCGTGCTGTTCGCCGTTCCGAAGTAGCTCGTTCCGTAGCAGGTTGAGCAGCCACCGCCATTGCCTGCGCCAGAAAAGATCTCTGGCCATTGGAAGCCAATAGCATGCGTTGTGGCGTTATAGGTGTTGGTATAGTTCGACGTCTGCGCCTGCAGGGTTCCCGTCAGAGAGTAGAAGTTCGATCCGAGCAACGTGACGTTGTACAGACCGAAACCACCGCGAATCGATGTCTTTTCATCGTTGAACGGGCGATAGGCAAAACCGAAACGTGGCATGAAGCGCAGATGCGGATAATGCTTCAGGCCTGCCGGAAAGCCGGCCTGGGTATTGGTCTCCACTGGCATACAGGGAGCGCCGTTGATGGTCGCCGAGTTGGTGTTGTTTACGCCATCCGGATCGCAGGCATTGGCGCTGGCCAGGAAGCTCCGTGCCAACAGGCTGGACTTCCCATCGGGATAGATGGCACGACCGGATAAAGGAACACTGGGATCGAAGTTTCCAATATCTCCGCCCGGATCGAAGTAGCCGGGCTGCAATTCATACCGTATGCCGTAGCTCAGCGTCAGCTTGTCGCTGGCCTTCCATTGGTCCAGGGCAAAGAACTGATAGTGGGTCGATTTTCCGTCGTTGTCCTGCTGCACTACGTCGTAGAAGGTCTGATAGGGCAGACCTGTCAGGAAGTCGGCGAAGTCCACACCTGTGAACAAACCGGCGCTGCCGCTGGTATTGAACTGGAAGGTTCCGTAGTTATCGGAGCCATTGAAACCAAGGGGCGTAATAGCCTCCACCGTCTGGATGCTTCCGCCAAACTTGAACTCATGATGGCCCTTCGACCAGGTCAGGGTATCCGAGTAGTCGTAGGTATTGGACTTCGTGAGTGAGCTCAAACGATCGGCATTCAGATGGCTGAGGTGATTGAAGTCGAGCTCAGGAATGCCGTTGTAGAAGAGGTTTTGCAGACCACTAAGCCCCAGGCCCTGTGTAAAGCTCTTACCGTCAAAGCTGTCGGTCTTTCCGCTGGTGTTGAGGGTATAGCCAAACCCGGTCTCATTGATGAGATTCGGCTTGATGGTCCAATTGGCACTGATCTTCAGAACACGATTTGAGTTCGTGTTCTGCGCCGATGGAACCGCCAGAGGCTCAGGGCTGTTGATGGGATAATCCTTCCAGGTGTACCTGCCCCAGAGAAGAAACTTTTGGTTTGCACCAAAATACTGATCGCCACGAATATCGAATTGGTCGGAACGCCCGCTGGAATCTTTATTGACGTTGTAGTTAGCGATTCCATTGTCGGTATAGGACGTTGGATCACCAACATTTGGATCGGGATAGAACGAAAGCAGTTGTTGCGCAGCCGCATTGACCGAAGGCAGCTTGGTTCCATAGCTGGCGCCGGTAAAGGGATTGGTGAGTCCCGCCAAGGGAACATACGTCTTTCCATCCGGCCCCAGGACCATGTACTTCGAAAAGTCACCCTGCTTCATCAGGGTGCTGGGAACGGTGTACGATTCCTGCGTCTGAGAGGGATGTCTCCATCCTTCATAAACACCAAAGATAAAGGTCTTGTTGTGCCCGTCGTAGACATGAGGAATAACGACCGGACCTCCGAAGCTGGCACCATAGGTATTGCCAATCAGCTTCGGTTTGGTCGTTGTGATCGGATCGGTATAAGGAATCGCATCGAAGGCGGCATTCTGGTGGTACCAGAACACGGAACCGTGGATCTTGTTGGTCCCGGCCTTGGTCGTCGCAATAATCTCGCCCGGGTCGCCAAACTCAGCGCTGTTCATCGCGCCGTCTGCGCGCAACTCAGAGATCGATTCGGAAGAGGGAAAGGCATCGGCAAGAGGACCGTTGCCGGTCGCGCCCTTGATGGTAATGCCATCGACGGAGACTTCCGTCTCAAACGGCAACCCACCCTGCAGGGCGAACTGGCCGTGGTCAGCCTGCACACCAGGAAGTGTGCCCACAATGCTCAACGCGCTGGTGCCGTTGGCGCTGGCCCGCGTGTTGACGGGCAGGTTGGCAACATCCTCCGCGTTGTAGACCGCATTGATCGTCGGAGTGTCCGTATCGATCGTGCTGACCGTATCGCCCGAGACCTGGACCTCCTGCTGAATGCTTCCCACCACCATCGAGGCATTCACACGGAGCTGTTGACGGACAGCGAGCGTGATGTCGGTTGCCGCCCACTTCTCGAACCCGTTAAACGAGACCTCAAGCGTGTAGTGTCCGGCCTTCGTATCGAGGAACGAATAATCGCCGGAGGTGTTGGACTGCGTCGTGCGGACCGTACCCTCATCAAGGCTCTTCAGGTTGACCGTCGCGCCGGGGACAAGGGCGCCGCTCGTATCTTTGACCGTTCCAAGGATCACGCCCTGAACCGACTGCGCCTGCAGATTGCCGGACAGCAAAAACAGAACCAGGAACAAAAGAAAGAGGGGCACGCGGACAGTGGCAGTCCCGCGTTGGCGGATGGAGATGTCTGGATGCTTCATAACGTCTCGGGCTCCTGAATGCAGCGAATGGCCGCAAAAATTAGTTGAAGGGCGTACCGTGCTCTCCTCGGAGGTCGTGAGCAGAGTGGACTCTGGACGAGGTAGAGTGAACGGCCTTTTTGAATGGGTGAAACAGCCACGACCTTAGCGGTATTTACCAGGCACCGGTAGGTTCTTAACGGTTTAGCGACTTCGCTGACCGCTGAATCTAAAAGGCTTACGGAACCCGTGTTTGCAGAGATGTAATGAAACGTTCATGGCCGGCCAATAGCGCTGGTTTTAGATTTGGTTCTGAAATCAGAGAGGTTCTTATTCAAACAGCATTAACAAACCGAGGTTACGATCCATATCAATGGCAATCGAGGCCTTAGAGGAGGCTGACCCACTTAGCCTGCCTGTGACAGAGGTCGCTCCACCAGAACCGGAGAGCTTCGTTGAGGCAGCACGCCTCAGGGCAGCCGTACAGGAGGAGCTTGCAGAGATCCTCGCCAGCCCCAGCTTTCATACCAGCAAAAAGAGCTGCGAGTTCCTGCACTACATCGTGCAGGTCACCCTCGACGGCCGTCTCGACTCCTTAAAGGAGCGCAGCATCGGCCTGGATCTTCTCGGCCGCGATGTCTCCTACGATCCGAGCTCCGACGCTACCGTGCGTGTCCGGGCCAATGAGGTAAGAAAGCGGCTGCGCTCGTACTACTCGACGCAGTCATCCAAGAGCGGTTACCGCATCGAGTTATTGCCTGGATCGTACGGTCCAAGATTTGTGCCGGAGCCGGACTCGTCAAAGACGCCGCCCCCCGCCGCTATCGAAATAGCGGTCAAACCTCAGGACACCCGTCCTCTCGAGCCCCGGCTTACCGTTCTTCCCCTCAATATCGTCGTCATTATGCGTCCGGCATTGATCGCACTCTTTATCTGCGCGTTGTTTTTGCGGCAGCAGATGCAAAGCGGCGATCCCTACCACCAGTTTTGGGACGCGCGGTTGCAGGGGAAAAACGTCATGCTGATCCTGAATGGAGACAAAGCATCCGACCAGGCCACACCCCAGACGCCTCTGCCGGATCAGATAGCGCAAGCCCTGTTGCCGATGATCTGGCTTGCGGGCAGGTACGATCTCAAACCGTTGCTGAGTTCGCAAAAGGCCGAAGGCGATGACAAGCAGACTGATCTCAGCAGCGAGGCGGTCATTATTCACAGTTCCGAGACCACATCCCCAGAGTTTGCAGCCGATAAACGGCTTCGTTATCTCCTGGCGGGTCAGGCGGGATCAGCGCACCTGGTAGATCGGGCCAGTTCAAAATCGGATCTCCCCGCAACGCAGCACGCAGCCGTTCTCACCCTCTTTCCCGACCATCCTGACGTGCTTTGGATCGCCGGTACGGACGCAGAATCCATCAACAAGCTGACCGAGGTCCTCTCCGGCAAGAATAACTTTCCCTCTCAACTGACCGAGGAGACCGAAATGGGACAGGTCGTGCAAGCCGTATGGAGAGGCGATTTGTCCCCACGTCTTGAAATCTATGCGCACCAACCGTAACTCATCTCTCTGAAGCAGCGACAGGAGCAGAAATTGGACCGCAAGCAACAAGCCCGTTATAGCCACTGGAGAACCAGCGTCTTCTCGTCCAGTTGGCTGCTGTACGCGGGCTACTATCTCTGCCGCAAAGATGTGAAGATTCTGCAGATGCTGCCTGGAGCAGACCCCAGTCTTGGCGAGGTCGCCAACCTGCTCTTTGTCTTTGGCCTGGCCTACACCATCGGACAGTTCTTTGCCGGCATTCTTGCGGACATGAAAGGTTCGCGCATTACCGCCCTGATCGGAGGCCTCATCTCCGCGGTCAGCACAGCGGCGATGGTGCTGGGGCATACACATCGGTCGCTTCTGATCCTGCAGATGCTCAATGGACTGGGTCAGGGCTGCGGCTTCCCTGCCCTGGCAAAACTTTTGTCCTCCTGGTTTGACCGCAGAGAACGCTCCACAGTCGTGGCATGGTGGAGCGCAAGTTATTCGCTGGGCGGCGTAGTCGCAACCGGCCTCGCGGCATGGTGCGCAACAACACCTCTTCTGTTCCCCGCCCTTGGATGGAAGCGCAGCTACCTGTTGCCCTCAGTACTGCTCGCCGCGCTGACGATCTACTTCTACCTGACCACCCGGGACGAGCCGGAAGATGCCGGACTGCCGCCGTTGTCCGTCGAAGATCAGGGCCCCGCCAAATCAAGTTGGCGAATCGTCATTCGCCGCCCGGAGATCCAGACCATTGCGGCCATGTACTTCTTCCTTAAGATGACGCGCTATGCCCTGCTCTTCTGGCTGCCTCTCTATCTTGTGCAGACCGTGCATTACTCGGACGTTCTGGCCGGCTCAACCTCTTCCCTGTTTGAGATCTTCGGTTTCGTGGGAGCCGTACTGGCCACCTATATCTCCAATCGCTACTTCCAGGCGCGCCGGTACCCTGTTGCGGCCATCATGCTCTTCGCCCTCGGCTTCATGTCATTGATGGAACCGCTGGTGAGTACCATGGGCTGGTGGGCAAGCGCGACCAGCATCTCCCTGATGGGCATCCTGATCTACGGCCCCGATGCCTTGATCGTGTCGACCGCCGTGCTGGAAAGCGTTCCTCATCGTGAGGCAGGGCGGGCGCTCGCGTTCGTCAATGGGGTCGGCTCTATCGGCCAGATGTTCTCACCCTATCTGGTGACGCGTTTTGCTCATCACTACGGTTGGGACAACCTGTTCAATCTTCTGCTGGTCACCTCCCTCGTATCCGCCGGAATCATGGCCCGCAAATGGAACCACAGCAACCTGGACTCAGACCTTAGCTCTGGCAATGCCCTTCCCTCGCTGCCGGAAAATGAGTTCGCGTAAGGCATGTCATCAAACTGCTCCTGGAGAAAAGTCGAGCTATGCAAACAGTTCCATGAGACACAGATCGGAAGGGCACGGTTTCAACCGTGCCGCACATGCCTGAGCGAAGCCTCTTTCCACTCTGCCGAAGAACCGGGCCCCGGCGAGCAGCTTTTTGCTCGCTGGGTGGTAACGCTGAAGCGGAGGCGTAGCCGGAGCGACTGAATTGCTTTCGTTTGATTGCGGCGAAACGGGTGGCCACATCCGCGAATGTGTCCCCGGTGGTCCTTATGCAGCCTGAGCCGCACGAAGGAAGGCAATTCAGTCGTTGCGCCCTACGGGCTTCACTCCAGCCTTCGGCAGAGTGGTATGGTTTTTGTCGTGCTTGTTCGGCACGGTTGAAACCGTGCCCTTCCGGGGCTTGCCACAGCAGGCTATTTGTACCGTTCAACTGCACTCTAAATGCAGTTGAATGACACGCCCTAAGATTTACATTGCGTTACACGAAGGCGAACCTTCTCTTCCAAGTGCCCTTGAATCAACCTCTCAGGACGTTGTCGAACCGTTAAGAACCTTTCGCCGATGCGGAACAACCGCTATACCTTGACCAGACCGTTAACTTGAAAGACCTCAGGTGTTCCCGATGAAGCATATGAAAAGCAGACGCGACTTCCTGCGCACCGCCGCAAAATCGGCAGGAGCCGCCGCGGGAGCCTCGATGCTGCCGCCCAGCATCCTCAAGGCGCTTGCCATTCCCGCCAATCGCGCCACCGGCACGATCAAGGACGTGGAGCACGTCGTCATCCTGATGCAGGAGAACCGCTCCTTCGATCACTACTTCGGCAGCCTCAAAGGAGTGCGCGGCTTCAATGACCCGCGCCCCGTGCGCCTGCCCAACGGCAAGCCCATCTGGTATCAACCCCCCGCCACCGTTCATACCAGCCGCTACCATTCGCGAGGTCTAAGCCACAACGCGACTCATGTGCTGCCGTTCTATCTGAACCCACAGGCTACGACGGAATTTTCTCCCGGAACCGATCATGGCTGGAGCAGCGGCCATCTCGCCTGGAACCACGGCAAACATAACCAGTGGGTTAACCAGAAGCAGGACGTCGTCACGATGGCCTACCTGAAGCGCAAAGACGTGAGCTTCCACTACGCTCTGGCCGATGCCTTTACCATCTGCGACTCCTATCACTGCTCCATCCACTCCAACACCGCACCCAACCGGATCTATCTGTGGTCTGGAACCATCGACCCCCGCAACGCCTACGGCAAAAAGCCGAACGGCCCCGGCATGGACGAACGCGCCCACACCAACGGCTATACCTGGACGACCTATCCCGAGCGCCTCGAAGCCAACAACGTTAGCTGGAAGCTCTATCAGGGCGGCTCAGGAGAGCCCGGCACGCCGACCGATAACTACACCGACAACTCGCTCGAATTCTTCTCGCAATACCAGGTCAAAGAAGGCGCCTCCCCTACTGGCCCGCTTGTGACCAAGGGCGTCTCCGACCACACGCTCGTCGAGTTCCGCGAAGACATCGTCAACAACCGCCTGGCCCAGGTCTCCTGGATCGTCGCGCCCTACAAGTACAGCGAGCATCCCGAGGCCTGCCCCACCGATGGGGCTTACTACATCAACCGGATCATGGAAGCTCTGACCTCCAATCCCGAGGTCTGGAGCAAGACGGTCTTGTTCCTCAACTACGACGAGAACGACGGCCAATTCGATCACATCGTCCCACCCATGCCCCCGATGACAAACCAGCCCAACGCACAAGGCATGGTGTCGAAAGACCTTGTAGAGAGCCTTGGCGATGAGTTCCTGGATCTCGACAAGTACCCCGAAAACAAACGCCCCGTGATTCCGAATGCCGATCCCGGGGGGATACAGCCGATCGGCCTGGGGCCGCGCGTCCCGATGCTCATCATCTCCCCCTGGACTACCGGCGGATGGGTCTGCTCACAACTCTTCGATCACACGTCCGTCCTGCGATTCCTCGAAGCCCGCTTCGACATTCCCGAACCGAACATCAGCGCGTGGCGACGCTCTCTCTGCGGCGACCTGACCTCGGCCTTCGATTTCTCCGGCACCCCGGACACCGGCGTAGTTCGCTTTGAAGTACCAAAACATCTGGCGTCTCTGCACCAGCCCTATCATGTGCCGGCCGCGCAATCGATGCCTCAACAGGAACCCGGAACTCGCAGAGCTCGCGCTATCCCCTACGAGCTATTTGCTCACTGCCGTCTCCGAGATCAGGAGACGCACTCCGTTGGAGAGAAGGTCTGGATTGACTTCGCCAATACAGGCGACTCCGGCGCGGCATTTTATGTGTACGACGGCAGAAGGCCCGACGACAACCCACGCCGCTATACGATCTCGACGGGCGACTCCTTCTCCGATTACTGGCTCTCCGCCGACACACAAGGGATCTACGATCTCTCCGTCTATGGCCCCAATGGATACTTCTGCCGGTTTCGTGGCAATGCAGCCGAAGCAGCCTCTCACGGCAAACCCAACCCCGAAGTCAGGGTGAACTACGATGTCGCGGCAGGCAATGTATCGCTGTCACTGGCGAACACAGGTTCAGCCCCCTGCAGCCTGACGATCGCCAACGCCTATGGCGGTGCTCCGCACACTTACACTCTCCACCCCGGAAAGAGTGTGGACGACCCCTGGGTACTGAAATCCAGTTCAGCGTGGTACGACCTGTCTGTCACTGTCGCAGAAGCACCAGAGTTTTTGCGGCGCTTTGCCGGCCACGTTGAAACGGGTCGCCCCAGCACGAGCGATCCGGCGATCTTTACCGGTGAATAATGTCAGGTGTTTGGGGGTAGAGCGAGATCAAGTAGCTGCACCCCTATGTTCTTTTCAATCCCTCCACAGAATCGTCATCCTGAGCGAATGACTTCTTGAATTGTCTGGGATGGAGACAGAAGCGCATGCGCGACACAAATCCTAGCCCCGTAGGGGCGGCTCCATTACAGCCCAGGGTGAAACCCTGGGTTACGGTGCTAAGAGGATGCAGAGCCCTGAAAGGGCGACCTATCGGAGCATCCGCGATAGATCGCCCCTTCAGGGCTCGACTCTTGTGGCGATTCCCTAACCCAGGGTTTCACCCTAGACGCAAAGCGCGCCACAAACGTTTGCATCGCGCTTTGCGTCATCACCCTGGGCTGTGATGGAGCCGCCCCTGCGGGGCTGATATTTGTGCCGGACAATCCGCTTCTGCTTCCATCCCAGACAATTCAAAAAGTCGCATCCTCTCAGGATGATGCTTCGGCAATAAATACGTTGGCTAACCCACGCTAGTGTGGTGAGTCGTTAATTTGTTAAAGAAGGATGGTCTGTTCAGCACAGCGCGAAGCGCGTTCCCTGATGCTTCAGCATCAGGGAGACGGAGGGAGCCGTAGCCTTTAGGCTACGGATCCCTCCGCCCCCGCGACGCTAAAGCGTCACGGTTTGCGCTTCGCGCTATGCGGTAATGCTGGTTCTTCAACGAATGAACGACTCACCACTCTAGCGCAAGAACAAGTAGTTGCACGCCTCTGTTCTTCATCATTCCCCCACAGAATCGTCATCCTGAGCGTGCGCCTGCATTAGCGGGCTGGAAGGGGATGCAACGGCAATAACATACTTAACTAACCAGTCTTGAGGTGATTACTCTATGTAAGCCGTGACAGGGTAGCGCCCAAACCAATCCGGCGGCAAAGAATTTTTAAGTGCAAGCACAAATTAATGAGAGCATTGGGGGACTTAAAAGGCTTAGTTCAATATCTGCGCTCGCGGACGTATTGCATCCTGCGAAAAGCAAGAAACGGTACTTACTTATGCTAAAAGCCTATCTAGACGAATCTGGGCACTCTGTAGATGAGAAGTGTAGGTTCGTGGGAATGGGAGGTCTGATCGCAGAATCCGCCGTATGGGAATCCTTTACCGATGACTGGCAGACAGTTTTAGATGAGTACATCGGCGGCAAATGGTTCCACATGAAGGATTATGTGATGGTTCCCGGCGTTGGCCCCTATGTTGGGTGGGATGAGTCCAAGAGGCGCGAGTTTCTTGGAAAATTGGTTAATGCGATTGTGTCCAGGAATATTCGCTATGTTGGTTGTGTCGTATCTATCGACGGATTCGACGCACTCCCCCCGCAACTCCAAGAGGGGTTTGTAGATCCTTATTATATGGCCTTTCAGCACGCCACTCACGGCTGTTCTATATGCGGACTGAACATTGAAGACCCATTTAGTCCTGAGAAGGTAGCGATGGTTTACGCCTATCAAGATACGTTTGGTGCGATTAATTCAGGAAGTGCGCTTCCTCGCAACCAGGGACGCGCAGAACAACTATGGCACGCCATGAAAAGCCAAAATACCATGTTCTCGGCAGCAATGGAAAGCTACGCATCTGACTTTCCCAAGAACATTCAAGCCCTTCAAGCCGCCGATCTGTTTGCCTACGAATTGACTCATTATTTCGAGAACCTGCTTCGTCGCCCTAAGGACGGTATGAGGTGGGCGTTAAGACAGATGTTGGCGGACAAGAAGGATAGTTACCATCAGCCCCTGCTGAAGTTTTATAGCCTTGAGTCAATGCTGGAAACGCTAATGAATGACAGTGTCATTCCGGAAAATGTGGATGTCAGAATCGCAGCGTCCATGCTCGAACTGCAAATAAAGATGGATATGCAAGATAGGATAAAAGCCTGATGGAAAAAGAGAACTTCCAAGCTGTACTGAAGCAAGTCTTGAAGGTTTCAAAACCAGAGATGCAGCGCAGGCTTGCGGAAGAGAAAGCCACAAAGCGGCCGCGCAAACGCCTATAATTTTGCCCCATGACAAAGTACGTTTATCTCGTGCTGGACTGCAAGAATCCCAAATGTCGAACGGTGGATCTGCTCAAGTATCACGGCGTGTACGAGGGACAGCTTGAGATAGGAGAGATGTTCCCTGAAGGATTTTCTTGGGGTTGTGGCCAGTGCCATCAAACCTATCGCTATTTACAGGAAGAGACTCGATTGGCTCTTCTAGACTTTCCTCCTCCGAAGGAATGGAAAGAAGCAGCATTTTAGAAGCTTCAGCGTCCGGGCAATGGAGCTTCCCTTTAAACGTGATGTTTGGCATTTAGGCGCACCTCGTGGCATGATTTGAGTGCGCCGCAAACCAAATGACCTCCGATCCTCATTGGAGGTTTTCTATTTGGGTTTCATCATGTGCTTACCGCGTCCCTGTCTTTTGCCGAGCAAAAGCTTAGAAAGCCGTTTGCACCTCTTTCCCGGTCAGTTCCTTATAGGTCAGGCGGCGTCCTGCGACCTGAGAGAGAACCTTCGCCAAGCGGGTTTCGTCCGAGTGGGTTTTACGGGTGTTGTAGCGGAATACTTGCTCATCAATGTATGCGTCCATGTGGAACGGCTCTACGGCGACGTAGGTTCCGGCAAGCGACCGTTTGAGGCAAGCCCAAAAGTTCTCGATTCCTTGGGTATGGACGCGACCGTTGACGTATTCGTTCATCTGGTTCAGAAACAGTAAGAAGCGACACAAATTTCAATCCCGTAGGGGCGGGTCCATCATAGCCCAGGGTGAAACCCTGGGTTACGGAATGGCCACAACAACGGAGCCCAGAAGGGGAGATCTATCACGGGTGCTTGGATAGGTCGCCCTTTCAGGGCTCTGCTTTTCCATCTTGATCCGACCCAGGGCAACACCCTGAGCTGTTACTGCAAACGGCTTACTGCCAGCCACCCCCAAGAGCGCTATAGAGCTGAACCAGCGCCAGGGCCTCTCCCTGCTGTGCGGTCACAAGAGATAACTGGGCCGTGAAGAGGTTAGAGTCCGTCGTCAGCACTTCAAGATAAGCCGTCGCTCCACCCTGATAGCGAAGCCGCGCAAGACGGGTCGCATCCTGTGCCGAATCCACCAGCTTCTCCTGCTGCACCCGGAACGCGTGCTGCTTGTTGAGAGCAATCAGCGCGTTCGAGACATCGTGAAAAGCCCCAGTGACAGTCTTCTGATAGCTCAGAAGCATCTCCTGCTCGGTCGCCTTGGAGAGGTTCAACTGACCGCGCAGTTTGCCGCCCTCGAAGATGGGTTGAGTCAGAGAACCGATGCTGTAAATGGTCCGGGAGCCGGCATTGAAAAAGTTAGTGAAAGAATCGCTGCCGAACCCCGCAGAAGCGCTGAGAGAAAGCTGTGGGAAGAACTGGGCGCGAGCCACCCCGATATTGGCATTGGCCTCTTTGAGCTGCGCCTCAGCCTGCTGGATGTCAGGCCGACGGGCCATCAGTTGCGTGGTCAGACCAGTCGGAAGGTCCTGCGGAGGCGGTGTGAGCGCGTTGGGGTCCGTGTGTCCTACAGGTCCGGGATTCGCACCCAGCAAGAGAGTGAGAGCATTCTCCTGCTGCTGGATCTGCTGCTCAAGCTGAGGAATCTCGGACGTCGCGGTATAGAGCAGTTGCTCGGCCTGACGAACATCGGAGAGCGGCACGGAACCGCCGTTCTCCAGCGTCTCGGTGAGCTTCACAGAATCCTGGCGGACACCGAGAGTCTGCTTCGTAATCTCAAGCTGGCGATCGAGCGAACGGAGCTGAATGTAGGTCGTCGCAACCTGTTGAACAAGGGTCATGCGAACAGCACGCTGTGCCCATGTCTGGGACAGAAGCTGATCGCGAGCGGCTTCTGTCTGCTTGCGATAGAGACCCCAGAAGTCCGGATTCCAGGTAGCGGAGAGACTGAAGTCTCCTTCAGCGAGAGGGCTGCTGAGAGAGAGTGAGCTATTGGAGTTGGAGCCCGAGTTGTTGGAACCAATGCTATTCAACGCGGGGATGCCGGCACCGATGCCCGTACCACCCACCCCGAGGGTCGGAAACTGCTGCGCGCGCGTGATCTGTACCTGCGCCTGCTGCTCAAGGATATGCTGCACAGCGATGCGGACATCGTAGTTGTTGGCAAGTGCGGTCTTGATCAGGGCCTGGAGCTCAGGCTCATGGAAGACTTGAGACCATTGCTGATCGCCAAGAGAGTCCGCGCTGCTGACAGCCGCTTCGTCCGCTCCGCGGTAGGCGGGCGGCGCAGGAAAGTTAGGCTGCTTGTACTTCGGTCCGACGTTGCAGCCTGCTAAAGTGCCTAGCAGGACTGCTCCGGCTGAGATTGCGCTGGTACGTTTAAGCCACATCGAAGAGTTCCTCATGCATGACCTCCCTTGGTCGGCGTCTCTGGTCCGCCTCCAGCAGCTTTACCGGCAGCAACAGGATCGAAGTCATGTTTCGAGTCCATCGTGGTACTCTTGCCGCCTTTGCTGAAGCGGTGGGAGATGTACTCGACGACAGAGAAGGTTACGGGGATAAAGATGAGACCTAAGCCTGTTGAGAGGAGCATGCCTCCAACAACGACAGTACCCAGAATCTGACGGGAAGCGGCTCCTGCTCCTGTCGCCGTCCAAAGCGGAAGGCAACCGACGATGAAGGCCAGCGCCGTCATGACAATGGGCCGGAAGCGCACCCGGGCAGCAGAGAGAGCAGCCTCGGAGATGCTCTGACCGGCTTCGTAGTTGGTCTTCGCAAATTCAACGATAAGAATCGCATTCTTTGCAGAAAGACCGATCAACATGACAAGGCCGATGGTCGCGAAGACGTCGTTTTCAAGCAGCCGGGCGTGGAGTGCGATGTACGCGCCGAGAATCGCGACAGGTGTACTGAGAAGGACGCTGAAGGGCAGAGTCCAGCTCGAGTAAAGAGCCGCAAGAATCAGGAAGACGAAGAGCAGAGAGAGCGCGAAGACAGCCCAGGAGGGCACACCCTTTTCAGCCTGCTGTTCCTGATAGGACATGCCGGAGTAGTCGAAACCGCTGCCTGCGGGCATCGTCTTGGCAAAGGTATCCTCCAGAGCTTTGCGGATCTGCCCAGAGCTATAGCCCGGAGCGCCGGTAATGTTGATCTGTGCCGCGTTGAACTCGTTGAAGCGGTAGATAAACTCCGGACCCGTGATCTTCTTCACCGTAACCAGAGAGGAGAGAGGAACCTGTCCACCGTTGGCACTGCGGACATAGAACTGGTTGATGTTCTTGATATCCGTGCGGGACGTTCCTTCCGCTTCGACGTAGGTCTGCCACTGGCGGCCGAAACGGTTGAAGTAGTTGACCAGGTATCCGCCCATGAAGGTGGACATGGTGGTGTAAACGTCCGACAACTGAACCTGTTGCTGGAGTACCTTCTCCTGATCTACGTTGGCGTAGAGTTGGGGCACCGCAGGCTCATACGATGGGACTGCCGCGCCGATCTCAGGACGTTGTTTCAAGGCTCCAAGAAATGCATAGACATTCTTGGTGAGGGTAGCGGGGTCGTCCGAGCCGGAACGGTCTTCGAGAACCATGGTGACACCGCCGGAGGTTCCGATACCTGGAATAGAGGGCGGCGGGAAGGCGAAGGCAATGCCGTCCGGATCCTGGGAAAGCTGTTGCTGCAAATGGCCCTGGATGTAATTGAGTTGCTCCTCCTTGCTCTTGCGTTGCTCCCACGGCGTGAGAGCGACGAAGAAGAAGCCCGCGTTGGTGCTCTGAACCTGGGTAAGGAGCGAGAAGTTATTGACCGCGATGACACCCTGAATACCGGGAGTCTTGAGCAAGGCAGCGGTAATCTTCTGCTCGGCTGCATCTGTACGCTGGGCCGAGGCCCCATCCGGCAACTGCAGGGCAAGGAACATATACCCCTGGTCTTCCGTTGGAATAAAACCTGTGGGAAGACTGGTGCCAAGGAAGAAGGCGATGACGCCAATCACCGCAATGCCGAGCATGGCAAGCGAGGACTTATGGATAAGGATGTTGGAGGTGCTGACGAAGCTATCTGTCGTGCGGCCAAAGAACTTGTTGAAGAGACCAAAACCGCGAGCCAGCAAGGTCTGCTTCTTGGCCGCATTTTTATCCTTGGGCTTGAGCAGGAGAGCCGCGAGCGCCGGAGAAAGTGTAAGAGCGTTGAAGGCCGAGATGAGCACCGAGATCGCGATCGTCACGGCGAACTGCTGGTACAAGCGACCGGTAATGCCAGGGATAAAGGCTGTTGGGATGAAGACAGCAGCAAGGATGAGGGCGATTGCGACAACCGGGCCGCCGACCTCTTCCATGGCCTTCTCGGTAGCAGCTACAGGGTCCAGTCCTTCGTCGATGTGATGCTCGACAGCTTCGACGACGATGATGGCATCGTCGACGACGAGACCGATAGCGAGCACCAGTCCGAACAGTGACAGCGTGTTGATCGAGAACCCGAGCGCCGGAAAGATGACGAAGGTTCCGATCAGGGAGACCGGCACGGCCAGTAGCGGAATGAGCGTCGCGCGCCATCCCTGAAGGAAGATGAAGACTACGATGACGACCAGAGCGAGCGCTTCAAGAAGCGTGATGACGATCTCGCGAATACCGGCGGTCACAGCCTTGGTCGTATCCAGGGGAACGTCATAGCTGATGCCCGCAGGGAAGGTAGCAGAGAGCTCCTTCATGCGAGCGTTGACGGCAGCAGCGGTTTGAACCGCATTGGAGCCGGGAAGTTGATAGATCGCCATAACGCCGGAGGGCGCCTGGTTATATCGAGCAGAAAGGCTGTAGGCCTGATCGCCAAGCTCAACACGAGCAACATCTTTGAGGTGCAGGATCGAGCCGTCGGCGTTGGCGCGAAGGATGATGTTGCCGAACTCTTCCGGCGTGACGAGACGGCCTTGCGTACGAACGGTATAGGTAAACTGCTGGCCCTGGGGAATGGGCTCGGCGCCGATCTGACCGGCTGGGTTGACGTTGTTCTGGGTTTGGATCGCCGCAATCACTTCAGGCGCGGTAACGCCGAGCTGCGCCAGCTTGTCCGGCTGAACCCAGATGCGGAGAGCGTACTGGCCACCGAACGTCTGTACGCGGGAGACACCTTTGACGCGTGTGATCTGGTCCTGAAGGTTGATGATGGCGTAGTTGGTGAGGAAGTCCTGACTGAGCTTGCCACCCGGCGAGTTGACCGCCACGAGCATAAGCGGCGAAGTGAGGGCCTTCTGGACGGTGAGACCGGCGGTCGTAACCTGAGCCGGAAGCTGAGACTGGGCCTGATCGACACGAAGCTGCGCGAGAACCTGATCGATGTTTGGATCAGTCTTGACGTCAAAGTCGACGAAGAGCTGAACCACGCCGTTGTTGGCGCTGACCGAGTTCATGTAGATCATGTTGTCGACGCCGTTCATCTGCTGCTCGATCGGAGTCGCAACAGCCTGGGTCAGCGTCTTGGCATCGGCGCCAGGATAGGTAGCGGTAACCAGAATTTCAGGCGGAACAATATCGGGAAACTGCGAGGTAGGAAGGCTCACCATCGTTACCAGGCCGAGAATGACCGTAAGGATGGCGATAACGATCGCGACGATAGGATGGCGGATAAAATACTTTGACATGGATTACCTCCCCGCCGAGTCGTTGCTGGCATCGGTGGGGGCAGCCGCAGGGCTGCGGTGTGGAGAGACGGGAGCTCCTTCGCGGAGCTTCTGCAGATTGTCGACAATCACCAGCGCGCCCGCCGAAATACCGCCATTGACGACCCAGTTAGTGCCGAGTTGCTGGCCAAGCTCAACGGTGGCAAGGTGCGCCTTGCCGTCAGAGCCGGCGACGTAAACCTGCTGCAGTCCCTGCAGCTCCTGGATGGCGACCTGAGGGATGAGCAAGGCTCCGTGACGCATTTCGGTAGCAGCCTTCACGCGTCCGAACTGCCCAGGACGCAGGATATTGCCGGGGTTCGGAAAAGCAGCCGCGATGCGGATCGCACCGGTCTGGGCGTTGATCTGGCGATCGACAAAGGCAATGTGCCCCTTCTGCGGAAATTCTTCGCCGTTTGAAAGAGTGAGCGTAAGAGGAACGGCCGCGGCACTCTTCAGTAGATCGCCCTTGCCCTCGCGTGCATCCTTGATGAGGCTGAGGTACTCGGAGTCCCCGATCGAAAAGTAAGCCTTGATCGGATTGAGTTGCGAGACCGAGGTCAGAACGGTCTGAGCGTTTACAAGGCTGCCGACCTGCGTGGTCGCCTGGCCCGCAACACCGGTGATGAGCGAACGCACCTGGGTAAAGCCAAGATTCAGCTTCGCAGTGGCAACAGCGGCAGCGGCAGCATCCACCGAAGCCTGCGCCGATTTCACATTCGCTTCGTACTGGGCGAATTGCTGTGTGTCGTTGTCGAGCTGGCTCTGAGCGATAGCCCGGGCCTTTGCCAACGGAGTATCGCGATTGACATTGATCTGTGCCAACCCAAGCTGTGCCTGTGCCTGCTGTACCTGGCCCTTGGCCTGCTCCAACTGCCCCCTGGCCTGATCGAGCGCAGCCTGGAAGGGACGAGGATCGATCTCGAAGAGAACCTGTCCCTTGGAAACCTGGGAGCCTTCTTTATAGTCCTGTTTGATCAGGTAACCATTGGCCTGGGGCTGGATCTGGGCATTCACAAATCCATCCAGAGTTCCAACCCATTCATTGGTGAGAGCTACGTCGGTAGGCTGAACCTCGACCACGGTGACCGGCATAGCGGGGGGGGGACCGGCAGGTGCGGCTGCTTTTTTGTCGCAGCCCGAGAACATCCCGGCGCTCAGGAGCAGCACACTGACCGTGCAAGCGCACTTCACTCGGTTGAGGACAATCGTCGCTGCCGCATGTTTATGCTGCTCATTCATTAACTTATTCTCCATAGAAGCTCTAGAAATTCTTTGCCTCTCGATACTGGTTCGTGCGAAAAGGTACACGCGTGTATGTTTAGATCAGACTCGGTGATCTGAATGCCCGATTCAAAAAATGTTGTCGATCCCCCGGAATTCCCCATTCTCCGGCAAAAACGTGCGCTACTCACGCGCCAGGAACTCCTGCGCTCTGCCAGAGCTATCTTCGCCAGCAACGGGTTTGAGCATGCACGCATTGAAGATATCGCCTCGAAAGCGGGCAAAACCCGCGGCGCTTTTTACGCTAACTTCAGCAATAAAGAGGATGTCTTTTACGCCATCTTTGAAGAAAACATCGATCGTGACATGGCGCACCTTGGTCCACTGCTTCTTGGTTTGCCAACCGAAGGCCAGCGCATCGAAGCCTTTGGGGAGTATCTGGTTGAGCTGAGCAAAGATCGTGAGCGAATTCTACTTGATCTGGAGTTCAAGCTCTACGCCATACGCCATCCGCAGAAACTTAAGCGCCTTGCAGACCTGTATACACGAATGTGTATCAGCAACTCCATCCCGGAGATCACGCAGCTGCTTCCACAACTCGGTGGAAACCATGCTACCTCACAGCGGGTCGATGCCCTCGCCATAGGCGGTCTCATCGATGGACTCGCCCTCAACCACCTCTTCGATCCGGATGTGATGGACGACCGAGAACTTGCGCGATATCTGAAACTCTGCCTGCGCAAGATGCTGGAAAGAGCTCCCGGCGGGCCATCCTGAGGGAAGCACCTGGCTTTTGCGAGGCGCGTAGTCGAAGGGTTGTTGTTTTCTTGCTGTTGCTTTTCTTGTTGTCATTCCCGCAGGGAATCTGCTGATTGTTCGTACCCTGGCAGTTCTTCGTGGATGCAGAGACGGAAGGGCATGGTTTCAGCCATGCCACAAAAAGCTGGCCTCAGTCTGTGTGCCGCTCTGCCGAAGGCCGGAGTGAAGGCGCAGCCGCAGCGACTGAATTGCTTTCTTTGGTTGCTGCGAAACGGGCAGCCAAAGCCACGAATGTATCCAGGTTGCTCCCGTACAGTCTAGGCCGCACGAAGGAAGGCAATTCAGTCGTTGCGGCTACGCCTTCACTCCGGCCTTCGGCAGAGAGAAAAGAACCTCTGAACGCTGCTTTGGCGGCATGGCTGAAGCCATGCCCTTCCGAATCTGCGCCTCAACATCGGTAGCCCTCAAAAGCTGAAGCGCCCTCCCAGTTCCAAACGTCGCGCTGTCTCTGTAGTGATGGGCTGTCCCAGCGTGAAGGAGGAAAGCACTGTATTCACTACCTCCACATTTGTGTGGTTCAGCAGGTTGGCACTGCGAGCGTTGAAGGTAAAGACGCGTGGATGATTTTTGTCCTTCCTGTTAAGAGTAAAGGCACGGCTCAGGTTCACATCTAGGTGCAGGAGGTTGGGCATCGTGCCAAGGTTGCGTGAAACATTCCCGTTTACCGTATTTGTAGTCAACAACCCGAAGCGTGTGGAATAGACACCAGGACCAGGAACCGTGGCATAGGAAGGACGGTCGTTGAACTCGCCATCGCCATTGTTATCCGTGCCGGTCGTGATGTTGTAAGGCTGACCGTTGCTCGCGTCGAACTGCGCCATCAGTTCAACCTTGAGAGGAAGATTGAGATTGCCGATCACGTTAACCCGGTTGTGTCTCAGCCAATCGACGCGTGACGATTCTCCCGCGTCGCTATAACTCGACTGGGGAAAGACAGAAAGACCGTATCCAACATTGCTCTTGAAGTTCAGATGCGCGTAATACGCATAAAATCCGAATCTCTTGTAACTATGTTGTTCCACATTGAAGGACATCACATCGCCCGCCAGATGGCCTGAGTTCTGGTATTCGAGAATATTTTCTCCAGATGCAATCGGCCTGGGCGCCAGCAGCGCGGCTGTCGGGTCAGAAGCTGTGCCGACGCTACTGGGAACCAAGGGAGCGTTGATGTTCCTGATACGAATATTGTTGAAGTCCTCACCCCAATAGAGATTGGCCTGCATATGCGTATGGTGTAGAAAAATATGTTCGACGTTGAAGTAGGCAACGAACGTTCCCTGCTGTGTCAGCGAATGCGGAAACTGATACACGGTATTCACTTGTATCGATCCCGGGACCGGATTCAAAGGATCTTTATAGCTGGGCGAATAGACCAACGCCTGCTGCTGGTGAACGCCATTCAGTCGTTCTACTTCGATCGCATAGGCCTGGTTATTAGGGCCACTGAACAATCCTGCTCGTAGATGAAAGTTCCAGGCCTCCTTCTTGTCGGCAGACCAGGCAATGCCAAGACGAGGCCCGAAGTTGGTCAGACTAATAGGCGCTGTTTGAAGAGAGTAACGCAGCCCGGCGAGAAGATTCAGGCGAGGCGCAAGCTTGAGGTTGTCCTGCGCGTACAGTGCCAATCGCCATTGCGTGAGAGACACCAGCGGCGTACCGCTGGTAAGTTGGTAGGTCGTCGGTGAACCTCCGGGGAGGCCCTGCAAGGCACGGCTATACTGCTCTATCGGTGTGATGCTTCCGGTTTCGCCGGTAGGCTTGTTGCTTGCATCCAGCACTGGCGCACTGCCGCCGCCGAACACATAGGCTCCGTTGAAAGTATTCGGATCATAGTCATGCACAAACAGGCCGAGACCCTGTGCCCCGATCTTCAGCTCATGCCTGCCGCGCGTAAGCAGCATATCGTCGTCCACTTCAAGATCGTACTCACGATCATTCAGATTCTGACTAATAGCACCGCCCCCAGTAAAGTAACCAGCTACCTGGACCGATGGAGCCGTAGACAGTGGCGTCTGCTGTGTGCGCTTCCGGGCGTAGCCGATTCGCGCCTCATGCAGTGTGTTCGCATTCAACGTCAGCGTGTTGGTCAGCCGTAGATCATACTCGCTCACCAGGCTGTCATATCCAGCTTCAGCAAGCGTAAGACCACCAGCCCCCTGATTGCCGAGACTGCTCACTTTGGACGAAAAAGAAAGAGCACCAACATCCTTCGTCGTGACTTGCCAGTCTGCACGAGCGGATGCAATCCAAAGTCTCTGCGGGGCTGAGAGTGTCTGCTGCAAGGGCACAATGGCATTGTTTGCACTTAGCGTCTTCGCGCTGATGACTCCGAACTCATCAATGTCACGCTTTTCAAGTGCCAGGGAGAAGCCACTCTTCTTCTGGATCATAGGCCCGCTGAATTCAAACCCGTAGCGTCGCTTGCCCGCCGGCGTCGCCGTAAGAGAAAGTGGGTCGGTCGCGTTGAAGCGGCCATCGCTATCGGTAAAGAAGAGAGCACCGTGGAAGGTGTCTGCACCGGGTTTCGTGAAGATATCGATCTGTCCGCCTCCGAAGGGAGGAAAGGAATATTCAGACGAAAAGAGATCGGAGGCGACGCGAATAGAGGCGATCGTACCTTTGGAAGGCAGCACAGTTCCATTTTGAAATCCGTCGACTCGAATGATCGCCGAGGTCGGATCACCTCCTGCAGCAGCTGCCAGACTTTGCAGCTGACGTAGAAAATCATCGGGGTCATCGGCGAGTTGCTGCACTTCCTTCGTGTCGAGGGTGACGGTGCTTCCCCCTTCGTCCGTGTCGCTTGCAACCGTATCGGCGGTTACCTGAACGGAGTCCTGCACCGTTGCGATCTCCAATTGCACATCGGCCGTTACCAGTCTTCCCTGCTGACCACTCACCTGCACCGTCTTTCCATCGAAACCCTCGGCCTGCACGGTGATAACGACTGTCCCCATAGGCACGCACGATAGCCCATAGTGCCCTGCGGCATCGCTCGTACTTCTCTTTCCATCGGAGACTTGCACCTGGGCTCCAGGAATGACGGCACCGGTTGGATCTGCGATAACCCCCTCAATGCGGAATCCGGTAGTACAGGGGGCCTGCGCCAAGACGAGCGATGAGTTCAGTGTCCCGATGACTGCAACCGCCAGTCTCCATGTCTTTCTGTTCATGCCGGATTTTCGCCTCCACGTCTACCTTCAGGGAGGCGACGTGGGCGTTCCAGCGGTTTGCAGCGAATGAGGAGAATGATGCAGTGAACAAAGCCAAGGGATGCGGTTCATCCGATTCGGGGAGAGCGCTCTCACGCACTCAACAGGCAATGGACGGGTTGATTCAAGGGCGCACACTCCATGCTCAGATCGTCCAGACTCATGCGGACGACTTCTTTACCCGAGGCCAACAGGATAGAACCCTGGCCAGCGTGCATCGTGGTCACAGCACCACGAACATCCACGGAATGAAGCAGCCTGAGCTGTCCCGTGTTGCTCTGCCACTGGTAAAGATCCAGGCTCTTTCCAGTGCCGACGATCAACATGGAACGCTCTGAATGCAAAACCATGGCACGACCCGGCAAAGCTACAACCTGCTCTCCCACAAGGCCACGCAACGAATCATATCGATACACACAGACAGAGTTGTTCAGAGAGTTTGAGATCGCAATAAAAGCGCCCGCCGGATGGACTGTGACCTTGGCAGGCCCAGCACCGGGTGCGACCTGATGTCTCCCTTGTAGCCGCAGACTCCCATCGGCCAGAGAGAGCACATGGATACGGTCCGTTCCAAGATCCGTCGCGAGGATGTGCCCCTTCCCATCAAAGCACGCATGCTGCGGATGAGAAGTCTCCTGATACTCCGGGTGCAAACTACTTCCGATTTCCTTCACGACACCACGGATGTATCCCAGCGCCCCGTCGTGGTTGATGGAAAAGAGATTGTACGACCCACCGCCGTGTGCCGTGATCAAGGCATAGGTGCCATCAGGAGAGATTGCAATGGACCTTGGCAGAGTGGCGGAAAGCGATAGCTTCGTCCGTTGGATCTGCGTCAGGTGCCCATCCGCTCCGACCTCAAACGCTGTAACAGATCCAGTCGGAAATCCTTGAAATTCTCGAACCTCATTTGTGGCATACAGCACCGGCATAGAGGGATGGAGTGCAAGGCAACTCGGAGCTTCGCAGGCAATCTCCTGCAACAGGGCCCACCTCCCTCTCCGCATCGTGAAGACGTGGAGTGCCTGCGGAGTCCCGAGGTAGGCGATTTTTTCATCACGAACCGCCGCCCTCATCTGCCCCAGATGAAAGGCCATGGGCGTCAGCGCAGCCACCTTCAAAAATTCTCGACGATGCATAGCGCTCCTACAGACGAACGGACATTGCGTGATGAAAGACATTATTGGGGTCGTAACGGCGCTTCACTGTTTGAAGGTGCTCGTAGTTCTCTTCGCCATAGTAGAGCTGCGGCCAGTAGTTGTACTTCAGCATATCTACATCGGGATAGTTGATATAGCAGCCCTGGTATTGGTGATTCCAGTAAGGTGTCCCCGCGTGTTGTGGATCTGCATCCGGGCCGGAATAAAGCTCCTCGTAAAACTCGGCGAGCCACTGGGTTTGGGCCTCACCTTCTTCCGGATCTTCCCAATAGGTTAGCGGCTGGAGCTTGATGACAGAGCCACGTTGCGTGATGGCAGTTTTCTCCGCCATCTCCCTTCGATTCACTGCGCCACCATAAGAGTGCGCATCGAAGCTCGCCGCATGCAAACTCGTGCCTTCTATCTCCTTTGTCAGATATTTATAGATGACAGTCGCTTCAGCCGGAGTAAATCCTCTCCGCATATAAGCCGATTTATACTTCCCTCGCCGGTTCGCTGCATCCCCTGCTGACATGGCACAGGCATCGAACCAATCATTCCGGCCGATAGCAGCTTTGGCGGTATTATTTTTTTCGTGCCACCTCACGAATAGATTCAGATACTCCTGCAGCACTTGCAGATCGCGGCAAGTTCCATCAGGATTGCAGAATTGCACGGACAGACTGAACTTTCCCGATGATCGATGTGCGAGTTCCAGAACTGAATACATACCCCATGTATCTCGCTCCTGCCCTCGCGTCTCCCAGTACTTGCCGAAGGTCACCAGGATGTCGGTAAACTTCTGCAGGGTCATCCCCTCCCACGAGAAAGAAAGACTTGCCTTCGCAACCTCACTAGGAGCTGGTGGCAAAGTATTAAATTCAAACTCGGTAATGAGACCGAAGCTCCCGCCTCCCGCTCCACGGCATGCGCGAAACAGGTCTGGGTGCTCGTTGGCATCGGCACGGATCGGTATCACCTTTCCGTTTCGATCCACGGTGAGGATGTGCACTGCGGTCATCCAATCGCAGATGAGCCCGTGGAGTCGAGAGAGAGGCCCATATCCGCCTCCGCTGACGTGGCCACCCACGCCGACCGTGCCACAAACTCCTCCCGGCAGAGTCACGCCATAGTGCTTGTAGAGGGCCTCATAGGTATTCCACAACTGTGCCCCGGAGCCAACATGGAACGTACCGCTCGAAGCATCACGGGTGACCAGAGAAAGGGAGCCAACATCCAGGATTGCGCCACCAGGATTATTCGCGACGAAATCCTCGTAGCAGTGGCCGCCGCTGCGAACAGTAGGACGCAAACCGGCCGTAACCACCTGCTGCAGAGCCGCCTGTGCATCGTCTGCGCTCTCACAGATGAGAATGCGCTCTGCTGCATCGGCATCGTGCGCGGGCCACCTCAAGTTATGGCCGCGACGCAGTGCAAGATAACGGGGATCGCGGCGGGTTACGGTGACTGCCATGTGCCTCCAACCAAAGTATCTGACTCTGGTTGATGACGCTCAGGGAGCATCCGTTGCACGAAAAACCCGACGATTCTGAGGTTGAAACCCTTGCTCGACAACATACGACAAAGAGAGAGGGCTATCGCAAGCGACGGCCCTCTCTCTTTGTCTGTCGATCGATCTAGAAGCGGTAGTTCAAAGCGAGTTGCAGAGTTCGTGGGTTACTCCGGGTTGAAGTGATTTGGCCGAAGTTCGGATCGTTGACGCCGGTATCCGGATTGCTATAGCTGGCAAAATTGAAGGCATTGAAGGCATCCGCACGGAACTCCAGGCTTTGGCTGGTCGTGATGTGAAATGCCTTGAAGCCGGAGAGGTCTATGTTTTCGAAACCGGGACCACGCTCGGAACCGGGGCTGGCCGATCCAAAGGCAGTTGCCGATTCCTGGGAGTAAGCGCACAAGCCATTATCGGGGGTAGCGATACAGGGCACTGCGGATGGATCTGTTCCGAACCAATTATGAAGACTACGCTGCGTCACATGAAGAGACCTCAGGTGATTCGCCCTGGCATCAGCACTATTAACAAGACTTGTGTAATTCGCATTAGAGGTAATCGTTAGAGGGTTCCCGCTGAAGGCCGACGCAAGTCCGCTAATCTTCCAGCCACCAACCACGAGGTCGGTAATACGGTTCATATTCTGGCCAAAGCGATGACCACGTCCAAACGGGAGCTCATAAACTAACGATCCGGACACATTGTGCGTCGCATCCAGAGGGGATGGGCCATACTCCGGCCTCAAGTTATAGGCGTCTTGTTGATAATACTGACCATTCGTACCGTAGAGGCCGTTATATCCCTGTCCGGCATTGGTCATCGCTTTGCTATAGGTATAGTTCGCTGTGAAATCAAGGCCATTGCTGGTACGTTTGCGAAAGACGGCCTGGAAGGCGTTATAGTTCATCATTCCCTCCGTGTCCGTCAGCTTGACCACAACATTTTGTCCAAGTGAATTCGCAAAGGGTGCTGGGGTATTCGGCGCTGTTAGCTGATTCGCCATTCTGGGAATAGCGAGATGTTGCGCGGTCTGGCCCACGTAGCCTATCTGGAACGAAGAGTTATTACTGATCTGATATTCCATCGTTAGACTAAACTCCTGATTCCAGGAGGGCCTGATACTCGGGTTCCAGGCATTATAGGTGCCAGTTGCCGCAAGATTCGTGGAAAGGCCTTGCCCCACATTGAGTGGCGTGCCGGCAGGATCAGCAATGGTTGGGATGACTGCTCTCGATTGATATTCCTCTTGATAGGGTGGATTCTGGGTAAGGCGAAGACCCACGCCCATGCCTTCAAAATAGGACGAGATGCCATAGCCTCCCCGCACTACGGTTCTTGCCGAGGGAGAGTATGCGAAGCCAAGACGCGGCAGTAGCTGGTCGTAGGTCGGATTATAGAGAGCTCTGCTATTGCCATCCTGGCCTGCGGCCTCCAGCGCTCCTGTGGCAAGGTTCACATTTGTCATCTGGTTATGGACTTCATAGATAGGTTGCGAGTAATCGTAACGGACGCCAAGATTAATGGTGAGATTGGGCAAGACTTTCCAGTCGTCCTGGAAGAAAGCACCGTCACGCCATTGACGTTGTCCGAATCGACCCGTCTGGCTATTTGCTGTCTGCGTATCAACGTGGTTCAAAAGGAAATCAGCGAATGGGTCACCTGGGCTTCCCGTAACTCCCGGAGCGCTTGTGAGGCCTGTGAAGTACCCCTCGTACTGTATCTGTCCCAACACGCCGGCATTTCCGGAGTAGCTGTAATTTTGTTGGTAACGAAGAAGCTGAACACCCATCTTCATCAAGTGGTGGCCGTGCTGCAGTGTAAAGTTGTCACCGTAGAAATAGGTATTCTCGGTGAAATCCTGGGGTGTATCGTACGATCCGATATTGCTGATGTCATACCCTCCCGAAGGAGGATTGAATACCTGTTGAGAGAACCCCTCGTAACCGTTCTGGGGCAGGTTGATCCCGACCCTCGAATTTCCGGAGGTTCCGAATAGACCGCTGGGATCTGTCGGCAATCCGGAGATCTGCTGATTGCGGCCAAAGCCCGCGCGGAGTTCGTTGACTGCATTCGTAGAGAAGGTGTGGACTTCGCTCACCACGAACGAAGTATAGGCTGTGGGGCTAGCTCCATTGGGGAATGAAACAGGCACAGGTGTACCGAGAGTTCCATTGATCGCACGAGACATCGTAAATCGACCGCTTACATTGTCACGGGCCGATGCCTTCCAATCGATTTTGATATCTCCCTGATTATTACGATTAAAGCTATTGCTCAACCCCAGATAGTTGTTCTGGGCAATACCGTCCGTGGCAGGACTATTCGGTAGCGGATATGCCGAAGGATTTGCGAACAGAAATTGTGCGACAGGGTTAAGGATCGGGATCTGATTTTTAGGGAAGGGCTTTCCACCGTTTTGAGAATCGTATAGTTGTGTCGGTATAAGAGATAGATCTCCTGTACGGAAAGCTGCAGGCGCAACGCCCGCAAATGCAGTTCCACTTTGGTGGTAACGGAATCCCTGGTAGTCGACAAAGAAAAACAGCTTATCCTTCTTGATCGGCCCACCGAACGTACCGCCAAAGAATGTCTGCGTATAAGGCGTCAATGCCGTCGCAGTACCGGAGGTAAACTTATTGGCAAAGGTGTTGGCGTTCATCTGGTAGTTCTCCAGCTGAAAGAACGCGTTGCCATGAAACTGATTGGTGCCGCTCTTGGTGACAGCGACGATCTGGCCGCCACTCACGTTGCCGAATTCAGCCGGAGCGTTCGAGGTGATCACGCGGATCTCCTGCAAGGCATCGGAGTTCGGAACATAGAGAGCGCCTTGGGGCTGGGAGTTGGCAGTTGGCGACTGGACACCCGCATTGTTGATGTTGTCGTATATGTCCATGCCGTCCAGCAGCATGCTGTTCCCCTGTTGCCGGTTGCCGTTGATGGCAGGCTGCTCGTTCGTGTTGCCGCCCGAGTGAATCGAACCGGGAACCGCAACCGTCGCGGCGACGAAGCTCCGACCGTTCAGAGGCATATTCGAGATGGCTGTCTGGTCGATCGTGACGCCGAGAGAGGCATTCTCCGTATTCAGGATCGGCGCCGTGTCGAAGTTGACCGAGACCTGCGTGCTGGAACCTTCCATGTGCATGGGAACGTTAATGGTGGCCTGCTGGTCGATCTCGAGCTGGAAGGGCGACGAATGCTCCTCCCCAAATCCCTTCGCCTTGACCTCGATCGTATAACGGCCGATCTGCAAAAACTGGATGGAATAGAGACCCGTGCTGTTCGTCACAGTCGACGAGGAGACACCGGTTTCGACATTCTTTGCCGTCACCGTCGCGCCGGGAATCACGGCCCCCGAAGGATCTGTGATCACGCCGCGAACAGACCCGGTGATCGTCTGGGCGCGACACAGGATCGTCGCTGTGGCCAGGAATAGAACGAATAGCAGATGCTGCATTCGCCAGACGGATGTTTTTGCTGAAGTCATTATATTGCCCCCAAAGGTTGCGGCAAGCGCTGGTTCGGCGCTTGCGATGGTGTGCCAGGTACTTCTCAGATGCCTGCCCAGCCTTAGGGCTGTGGCGGGTTAGTGGATTGCGACAATCCCGTTATGACTTTGAAGCCGGTACGAGACGAGCAGTAGAGTGTCTTTCTGAATACCCCCATGCCATAACCTTCGTATCCTTTGTCATTGCCAATCTCCTCACTCTCTACCGTTCGAGGAGCAGCCGATAAACGTCTACTCCTCGCTCATGCAACTCGTGAGCCTCGCGTATTCAACGAACCCCCATCATCCACAGCGGAACAGGAAAGCGGAAGTACGATACGGTATGAGACAACCCGTCTCCTGCCGTCATAGACATCGGTTAGTCTTTATTTTTGTTCAACATATGTGAGACCTTCTGCTGCTAACCGGTGTTCGGAGAAACGTCCCCAAAGAACTCCGGCGGGCGGTGTGAACCTGTACAGTGCTGTAACGAATCACGTATCATTCGGGCGGAGGAACTTTAGGTTTGGGTCGGGCATCAGTCCTCTATGACCAGTCTTCTCGGGTCCCGTTGTCAGCAGAAGAATGTGAACTGGTGCGGGCGGAGCTTCGAGCAATCGTCGCCAGCCCTTACTTCCGAAACAGCAAACGCTATCCGGCGTTTCTCTCCTACATCGTAGAAAAGACTCTTCAAGGCGAAGGTTCCGAGATCAAGGAACGCCTCATTGGGATTGAGGTGTTCGGCCGCCCCGCGGACTACGATACGAACTCCGACCCCACCGTCCGCAACACCGCGAGCGAAGTCCGTAAAAGGCTGTCGCTCTATCATGCGGAGTCCATTAGCAGTACGGGGGTAGGGATCTATCTCTCCCTCGGGTCCTATCAACCGGAGTTGCGGTTTGAGCCTGAGCCTCCGCCCTTCCATCCGGAAACCACCTTCGCAGAACCCGCAGAGATCTCCCTGCCCAACGTTTCAGGTGTTTCCACGGAGACTGCACCGGGCGTCGCGAAGGCGAGCCGAGCCCGTCTCAAATGGCCGATATGGGCAGTGCTCCTCTCGGTGCTGTTCGTAGGAGGGGGCCTTTGGGCATTGGTACTCCATCTCCAGAAGAGTCCCTTCGAGAAGCTCTGGACTGGATTTCTCGACCCTTCACAAACGGTTCTTATCGGCCTTCCACAGGCGCCAGCCCCTGCCGCGCTGGATGGCCCCTTTATGGCTGGACCTCTTACCAAAGAGGAGTTGCCCTCCTGGATCAAAGACAATCCAGACATCGCAGCCGAGGATGTTTCGGCGATCATTCATGCGTCCAAGCCCCTCATGGAACATGATGTGGCCTATCGCATTCAGATGGACTCCAACATCACGCTTACAGATATGAGAGACCGCCCCGTTATTCTGATCGGCGGTCCTTCCAATCTATGGACGACAAAACTGCTGGCGCCACTTCGTTTTCACTTCAGTTCCATGAATCTATTGCACGTCGAAGATTCCCAGAACCCACAGTTCAAGGAATGGGCCTACGTACTCAGCAAGGTGTCTGGTCCAGGCTCTCATCTAACGGTTGTTCAGGATTGCGCCATCGTCGCCCGTTTTCATGACCCGACAACCGGTGGTGTAGTCATGGTGATCGCCGGAGCCGGACGCAACGGGACCGAAGCCGCGGGTGAATTCGTCGCCTCCAATGAACTGCTCAAAGGACTTGAAAAACGCCTCCCCTCTGATTGGAAGAATAAAAATCTGGAGGTCGTCCTAAAAACGAAGGTGATCGACGGCAAGACAGGCTCTCCCTCCATTGAGGCCACCTATCTCTGGTAGTTGACGCTACACCCTCACCAATGGCCCTGCCCTTCAAGGCCGGCTTACAGAGACCGTAGCTCCTACCGGGACATCGGTGATGATCCAGCTCATCGGTGCTCCTGCCACGTCGAAGGATGTTTGAGCGTGAACGGGATGACCATTCTTGATAAGGCTCGATACCGTACCGGGAAAAGCTGCCTGCCAGTGAATGGTTTCTCCTGAACGATTGGTCAAAGTGCTTCTTCTGTCTCCAAGGTGCTCCAGATCCACCACGTTTCCCCGGACACGAATGCCCTTTAGCGTAGCGCTATCGAATTCATGGAGAATTCGCGAGAAGGAATGAAGCAATGGACGCTCCGAAGTTCCATCGCCCAGCACTTCGATCCCCATCATTCCCGTAGCTATAGCTCCAATGACAGAGTAGGAGACCTCTGGGTACTCGCGCCGCTCTTTATCGGGGCGGGTAAGATCCATGATGCGTTCATATGCCGCGCGCTTCTCCCCATAGCGATAGAAGGTTTGGGCAAGATAGCTCTCCTCTTCAATCCCAATGCCATTTAAATACTTTTCCGATTCGATATAAGAGAGTGCCGCACGAATGTGGGCGGGATCTTTAACGGCCCCGAAGTAAAGGGCCATTGCATCGCCCGAGCCGTGCCTGCTGCCATCCTGAGAGAAGAAACCCATAAAGTGGTGATCTTTTTCGGACCAGGCCTTACTCTCAATGATTTCCAGGATCTTATTTGCGATATCCGCATACCGTTGAGCGTGCTTTGAATCGTGCTGACTGATGGCAACGAGTTGAAGAGATTCAAAGCCACGATACTCAGCCGCCAGCAAATCTGTCCCAAGGTTGAAACCAACCTCCCCTTCCGAATAGCTTGGAATTCCGCGCGCTTGCACGAATTGGCCTGCAGGTAAGCGCTGGTTCATGATCCTGGACCGCTTGAGAATCAGGTCCGGCTGAAGGTTCCAGGCGCTCACATAGGAGGTTGCCGTCGCATCGAAGAAACGTTGAAAAGATGGGTCGCTTATGTAAGTATCGTCCCCCGTCCAACGCCACATGCGAACGATGCTGTCGAGCAGATCGAAGTTTGCCGGCAGGTTGTACCAGAAATCCTTGTCGTTTCGATAGTCCGCGGCGGACGGCTGCCCCAGCTTATCGATCTCCCAATACCCTGCCCAATCTCTGTCAGGAGAAACCGCGGTAGCGAATCGCTTCAACATATTGCGATTCTCTGGATATAGCCCCAGGGCGGCGGCTCCCGTGGTTTGATGGGAAACGTCTCGCATACAAAACGAATCACGCCCCGGAAGCGCAGCCTCATACCATGGCCCTACAGGATCGGAGTGGTCATGCGCATAAGCCAATGCCTGTAACTTTGCCCATTGGAAGGCCTGCACCAGCTTTGGGTCCGACGACTCGAACTGCAAGTTCGATATCGGCGTTGCCGTCTGCGCATGGAGAGCAAGAGTGGTTGAGAGAACAACGACTAGAAGATATCGATTCACGACCACTCCTGCCTCCACTGACTAACGTTGCTCCAACAGGAGGACACCATGCTTAGGAACACGAAGTGATGCAGTAGGCCCAAGAACCAGCTCTTCCCTGGTCCAGAGATTCAGCAAAGACTTGCCTCTAAAGCCAGCAAGCTCCTTCAACTTAGGATCGAAGATCATTGCGGACTCGCCACGATTGAAGAACGCAATCGCTTTTTTGCCGCCCGACAAATCCTTCACCCATATCTCCATGGGACCTTCGGCCCAGACTCTTCTGCCGGGACGCCCAAGGGCATCCTGATCGATAGCGATCACCTCTCGGTTCATCAGGATGGCCTTTGTCTCCGGAGTCATCTTGCTCAGATCGTTACCCGCCAACAGAGGTGCGGATAACATTGCCCATAAGCTCATGTGCACTTCATACTCTGATTTCTTCATCCCGCCATTGCCGACCTCCAGCATGTCTGGATCATTCCAGTGTCCTGGCCCAGCGAAGCTCTCAAGTCCGGCTTGCTGAAAGCCGATCAGGGTCATGCGATCCCACGTGTCATTGATGTCGTCCGTTGTCCGCCACAGGTTTCCGCCCGCCTTCGGTGCCCACTGCCACACCGAGTACAGTCCATACTGGCAAAAGCTGTACACCATAGGACGGCCTGTCTTGACGATGGCAACGTGCATCTTCTCATAGGCCGCACGCTGCATAGCTGCGGCTTTGTCCAGGTCGTTTCCAGCCTCCTTGGCAATCAAATCTCCGAAGCTGCACTGGTCATACTTCAGATAATCGATTCCCCAGGCCGCGTAGGTCTGCGCATCCTGTTCTTCGTGACCATAGCTGCCTTCATAACCGGCGCAGGTCTTAGGTCCAGGCGAAGAATAGATTCCCAACTTGAGCCCCTTCGAATGGACATAATCCGCAAGAGCCTTCATGTCTGGAAACTTCTCGTTCGTTTGAATGATGCCATGAGCATCACGCTTGGCTTCCCATGTGTCGTCGATGTTGACGTACACATACCCAGCGTCCCGCATGCCACTGGCAACGAGGGCATCTGCGGCCGCACGCACATCGGCATCGGTTACCTTGTCAGCGAAGTGGTTCCAACTATTCCAACCCATAGGCGGGGTCGCAGCTACCGGGATGCTCTGTGCAATCAATCCCAAAGGAGCCCAAAACGCAGCCATCAAACACAACTTCCAGCTCTTCATTAGTCTTTCTCCTTGAACAGTTGAGCCGCAGCTCCATACATCGATTTAGTCTCGCATTGAAGTATGCCAGATATCCATAGCTGAAAGGTCTTTCTCTTCAGTGAATGGCAATTGCCAATCCAGGTGCGGATAGATCTCCAGGAGTCGCCTGACGGAGGCCGATCCGACGGATCACCTGGCCTGGGATCAAAAGACTCTTACCTCTGACCTGCACCATGTTGGAGATATCGATTGCCTCATCTCCAGCCAGGTCCTGCGCCAGAATACGCCTGCCCTGCAGAGGCCGATCCGAGATCAGCGTCAGGCTATCGAAATAACCAAATACTCCATACGGCCCTGGCGCGTCAGCTATCGATAGAGTTACATCGCATGCGGGCATATACCAGCCCTTGCCAACCTTCGTGCGCTCCTGCGCTGCGATAGCAACTGCACCGTTTGGAAATCTTGTGGCGAAGACAAACGGCTTCTCCCCTGTTGCCTTCACCGCAGGCAGATTTATGTTGCGCGCCAGGCAGGCAGGCGCCCCCTGTCGCACAGTCTTCCCGATGATCTCGTTTTGCCAGGTTTGACCAGGCTCAAAGAGCCAGCTATCGGTCAGAATTTCGGCACTGAGCCTAACAGAGCTCTGTCCCGGAGAGAATGGCGGTGCAATTCGCTGCCAGCGAAGCGCCCGCACAACTTCATCCATCCGCTGTTTCGCTCGCCTGGGTCCATTGAAAAACAGGTCCACATCTCCACCCGGTCTCATTCCAACCAGAGGATGCCGCAGGATACCCATCGTGCATCCCATAGCTGCGGCTACGTAAACCTCATCCTCGACATTCAACAATGCTTGAATCTCCGGGTGCCCTTCAGCCCCCTTCAGCATCTCTGCAAGCCGATCAAGCGTCGTAGGCAAAGACAGGATCGAAGTAACATCGTAGGTCCTATAGACGTCTGTGTGCCGCAGAATTTCCATCCTGTTGGAGCCCCAGGGTTGCGGACCAAACCGTCCATCTTTCTCCCAGCTACCATTCATCGGCAATTCGCCGTGTACGTGTTCCAGCGTAAGTGGAATATGGGCCTCATCGCGCAGCTTCACAAGCTCGAATGCCGGATCACCGATATCGATCTTCCAATATCTGATCTCAGCGGACTGACTGAGGCTTTCAAGATGAAGGTCTGTAGTTCCTCCTGGAGTATTACGGCACCACAATGCCGTGCCGCGCCATCCTGCCGCTTGTATTGCATGATTCAGTTTCTTAAGCCGATCGGCAGGAGCGCCGGAAAAAGAAGGAAACTTTTTCTGGTCCAGCTCGAATGTTGCAGTTCCTCCAGCCTGCCAGCCATCATCGAGAAGAAACAACACATCCTTACGAATTCTGGGGAAGAACTCCGACACCCATCCTGCCCTCCCGAAGAGAACATCCTGAGTCATAGCATCGTGCGCCAGCTTGCTGCCCGAATCACCTTCTAACACTTTAGGATCGAGCTTCGAGAGATGCTGGCCATACATATAATTCTGCACGGCCCAGGTGCACCAGTAATTCGGCTTGCCGGAAGGCTCCTCTGGCACCAGGCTACTTCCTGTTTTTTTCAGAGAAGTATTACCTTCTGCAAGCCCCTCTGCCTGAGACAAAACAGCCGCTGCCATCAGGGCAGCTAGAAACTCTCTCCTATCCACCATCTTGCGGATTCCTTTCCACGTTATCTTTCCCTCGTCGAACATAGCCTGCCGGCTCCTCCTGGGCAGAGGATGCCGGCAGTGCCGGATGCAGTGTGTGATTAGAAGGTCAGATGGGCGCCCAACTGAAGATTGCGTGGAGGGCCGTTCGTACCCGTAATGGTGCCAAACAATGGATTCTGGCTGGTGCAGCACGTTGTGTTTGGATTTCCCATGTGCGGATTGTTAAGGGCATTGAAGGCATCGACCTGAACACTAATGTTCATCTCGTCATGAATTTTTTCAGACTTGGACAAGGAGAGATCGACGTTTTCATATCCCGGCCCGAACACCTTACCCACTCCTGAATTTCCAAGTTGATATTGTGCTGGAGTTGTAAAGCAGCTTGTATCGAACCATTCAGAAGGCTTCTTCACCTTGCCTACAGCAGCGCAGGTAAGTTCAGCCCTATTGCTTACACCATTGTTCAGATTGTCGGAGGAGATTCCGAAGGTTAGGGGCTGCCCCGATTGCAATAGAGTGATCGTGCTCAACTGCCATCCGCCTGCGATATATTGCACAGCGCGAGGGCTACTTGTTAGCCACCGGCGTCCTTGGCCGAAAGGAAGCTGATAAGTAAGACTGGCAACAAAGATCTGCGGAACGTCCGGTGCCTGTCCTGTACCTAGTCCACGATTCAAACGATCCTGCCCAGGAATAGGATCGAAGATATTCATGTCGTCTATCTCTTTGGACCAGGTATAGGCCACGCGTCCTTGCAGATCGTGCGAAAACCTCATCGTTACTTCCGCCTGCAACGCGTTATAGCTGGAGGCTCCATCAGCGCCATAGTAGTTAATCGACGAGGCATTAGGGGAGATCTGATAATACGGTCGCCGGGTAATCTGATCGCCAGGCCCAGGCTCCGGCGTATTGATATTTCTCTCTCTAAATAAGTGCGTCCCTTTCGTCCCGACATAGGTGAGTGTAAAAGCCGATTGAGCGGTGAGTTGTTGCTGTATACCGATGTTCCACGAATTGGCGTTGTCGGGCCGGAAGTTTTTCGCCATATACGCTACCGACGAGTTAGGCTGCGGAGTGACCGGGGCAGCGGTTGAAAGCGGAACAAATCCAGGCAGGCCATCGGTGCTCACCTGCGTCCACGGTGTATAGGCAAACTGCTGGTTCAGATAGAACTGTTCGAAGAAAGGAAAGTTACGCTCGAGACTGCCGCCGATACCGCCATAGTTAGCCGTGAACGTTGTCATGCCAAACGCACCGCGAATCGCGGTCTTTCCATTGTTGGGAGAGTATGAAAATCCAACGCGGGGAGCAACATTTCCATAGTAATTATCGACGTTCGGGGCACGATTACCTGAGGTCGCGATATCGAGCAATCCCGTTGTCAGGTTGAAGTTGGATTGGCGATTGAACTTATCTACGGGCTGTGTAACAACGTCCCAGCGCAGGGCAAGGTTCAAGGTCAGACTCTTGTTTACGATGTACGTGTCCTGTCCATAGACACCCCAGAGATTAGCGCGCGTAGCTGGATCGGTATTCACAAATCCTCTGTATAACGACGAGGGAAGCCCCAGCAGAAAGCTTGCAAAGCCGTTGCCGCCCATAGAGTCGGGGCAGGAGGGTTGGTTCGTACAACTGCTCGTATAGTCCGAGTTGAAGGAGAAGCTTCCGCTCTGGTTGGCGTTGGCGTTCGTCAACGACGCCTGCAGCCGCCTGTAGTCTTCACCCACTGTCAGGGTATGTTTACCTAATACCTTGGTGAAGTTATCCGTGATCTGGTAGATGTTCGTAATACGATGGGCATCTGTATAGTCCTGCGACCCTGTCGCCGCGACATTGCCAGGGTTGAAGATCGCCAGTCCAGAGGCTCCGGGGAACCCGGCAATATTGCCGTTTGGAATGCCAAGGGTCGTATTTTCATTTGTCCCAAAGTCGTTGCCGAAGTCCTTCGTGTAGAACCGATTGAAACCGAAGCGCAGCTCATTCGTCGCCGACGGAGAGAAGGTGTGATCATATCCGACCGCAGCATTATGCATTCTGTTCTGGGCATTGACGTTGCTGATATTGATCCACTGCGTCCCCGGAGAGGGAGCCGTTAGATCGCGCCGCTGATAGGACTCACGCCCGAAGAGTCGGTCTCCATTGTGCAGCTGATAGTCGACCTTTACGTCGAATTGGTGCGTGTCATCCGTTTGAGTGTTGTTCGCAATGTAATTGTTCACAATGCTGTTTTGGTTCGTTGCTTCAGGCCATATATTTGCCGCACCCACCATGCGTGATGCAACGGCATCGAAACGAGCAGCCGGAATCTGATAGGCCTGCCCCTGGACAGTCGTAACTAGAGGAAAGGGCTTTTGCGTGGTGGGGTCATAGATTGCCGGAAATTGGCTGGCGAGGAATAATCCCTGCTTCATTAGATCGGTCGGCACCGTCAGGTTGTAGTAGACACCGTTGTCCAGCAGCAGCCCCTGGTAGTCCACAAAGAAGAAGGCCTTGTTCTTGATCATGGGGCCACCCAGCGAGCCTCCAAACTGATTCGATCTGTCCGGAGCTTTGGAGGTGGAATCCCATGCGGTCGCGTTCAGGGAATCGTTACGGAAGAACTCATAGGCCGAACCATGAAACTTGTTCGTTCCGGATTTAATCAGCGCATTGACCTGGGCGCCTCCATAGGTGCCTACTGTGGCATCTGCGTTGGCGGTCGAAACCTTCACCTCCTGGAGAGCGTCCAGAGCCGGCGTCACCGTCATGAACGCATTCAGCAACTCCATGTTGCTGACGCCGTCCAGAGTATAGGTAGTTCCTGACCAGGGCATGCCATTCACGCTGGCGGTAATCGCCGTTTGAGCCCCGGCACCCGCTGCAGCCTCCGGAGCACTGGATGGACCTGTCGCGACAGCTCCGGGAACGGTATCCACTAACTGCGAAAAGATCCTGCCGTTGAGGGGCAGATTTTTAATATCCCTTTCGTTCAACACCTCACCGAGCGAGGAGCCGGTGGTGTCTACCAATGGATTTCCGGCAGTTACTTCGACGGACTGGTTGGCCATACCGACCTCTAGCTTGATGTCGTCCCGGTTGGCATTATCGACAGTCACCACATTCCCACTCGAGATCACGGTGCGAAAGCCCTTCGCTTCCACCTTGACCTGATAGTTTCCCGGCGGCAGATTGTCGACGCGGTATTCACCGGACGAGTTTGATTTGGTCTTCGCAACGGAGCCGGTGTCCTGGTTGGTAATGGTGACGACAGCCCCCGGAACGACCGCATTGGTCGCGTCCTGGATTGTCCCGACGATGCGCCCACTTACGCCCTGGCAAAAGGCCAGAGGCGTGACCGCCAACAAGCAAACCAACATCAGCAACCTGGCTGCAAGATTTTTCGGCCACTTATACTTCGCGGTCTTTTTATGTGTGGATATTTCCATCTGCATAGAGCCTCCTCCGGCTTTCTTCCTTCGTTTCCTGGCTTCTACGCGTACCTGCTATCCGCAACTCAGTCTGATCTTTCAGAAAAGGTATTTTTGCGCGAGCCGTGCAGTTGACGGAGTTAAAACATCCGCTTCATCAACGCTCGAAACGGTAGCGGGGCGAAACTACGGCAGTCTAGTTACCGGAGGGCTACGAATATCTGCAACGTGCACGTTACAGGCGCTTTTGGAGGATGTTTCATCTACGTTACATGGCTCGTTACATAGAATTTCGGCATAAAGAATGGAGGAAATATCTGGAGTTATTCCACGGGTTCCTACTTTGAGGGTCTTATCAGGAAGAACTCGCAAGTGATATCGAGCGACCGGGCATAACTCTACCCTGTCGCTTCGGTGAGGAAGCGAACTTTCTAACGAGTAACGAGACTGGGGCTAGAAGCTTCTTAATGACCTGAGGCTTGAGGGGTAGGTCCGCCGGCGCCGCTCGGCGGCTGAGCATGGAGCTTGTGTACTGCCATCAGGTCGGCCTGCAGAACCTGATACCCCTTCTCAAGATGAGAACGTATCAGGGCCTGAAACAAGGGTGTTTCGCCCTTTGCAGCGGATATTTCGGAGTCGGCCAGAATTTTGGATAGCTGCTCCACCCCCAGCTTCGAAGTGGCGAACATCGCTACGCCTTCCGTCCCCTTCGTATCCAGTCCTCCCAGGACGGCAATATATCGCCCTGGAACTACACCGGGTTGAATGGACATAAGGCCGTAGTCCGTCTTCAATATCTGGGTAACCGGGTCTCGCTCCGTATGGTAAGCCGGGCTTTCATTGGCTCGCGGGTGCGCATTCAGAATCTGGGCTCTCCATTGCTCATGCCGTGAATCGGGATTATCAAACGTAAAATCTCCCGTATCGATAAGTTGGGCCACCGCAATATTCTGGAAGGGGGAGCCGAATAAAATGACATTGTGTTGCTTCAGATCGTCGGGAGTCAGATCGCGGCTGGGTTTGATCGTTGCCTTTACGCCCATCTGTCCAAAGAGATTCGACAACATCGCAATGGCCTGAAGTTCTCCCGTGCCAGTATAGCCATTTTCATAGTGGAGCTTACCAGCCTGGGCAACAAGGGCTGGATTCGAAGCAAACTGCCGCGCAAGGTGCGGATCAACAGCGGCACCGCGACTATCGCTCGCCCCCTGGCGGAACCGGAAGAGATCGTTGGAGTCGTCCAGAAGAAACACAGCATCCGGATAGGCAATGACTGGAGCGGAGTCGTTGCCGAGGAGATTGGCCCAAAATGCCTTCACCGGATCGGCGGATCTCCCCAAAGCTACTTCTGGATTGGAAGAGAAAGTTTCAACTCCAGAGCGCATCTGCCTGGTGCCAATCCAGAAACCAGCTCCAAAGACCACCAGCAACGCTACGGCAACCAACGCACGACCAGAAGAGATCCAGCTCGAGCGAGGTCTTTTCGTAGCTGTTGAGGGGAGACTCTCCTCCACCTTGTGCTCCAGCAACCGGGTCGTGACGGAGACGGTTGTATCCAGCCGAGGGGAAGCAGCGGGCTCGTGTGCCGCTACTGGAACTGCAATCTCTTCGAAGCTCGGCAGGTAGTGCCCTTTGGGGATCTCGACCAGGATAGGGTCGTGACTGCCTTCGGCATCATAATACTCTTTCAGCTTCTGCCGCAGGCGATGGATCTGAACCCGAACGATCGTGTCCGTCTTGGGATCGAAGTCCTGTTTGCGGCCAAAGGCCTCAACGCCGATTGTGTACTCTTTAAGCCCTTCCGTGGTCCCGGCAATAGCTTTATCCGCCACAAATTGAAAGAGCTGCTGCAACGTCGAGGCATTTCGGAAGGTAGCGGAATGGAGAATCCGATGAACCTGTTGTTGGCACTGCTCGGATGTAGGAACAGCACGCTGTGTGGTTGCTAATGCATCCGCGTGTCCCAAATCCAGCCCTCCAGAGTTCAAATGTGAGCACGAGTTTAGCAGTTTGCAGATAGGGCACACAAACACGCCTTATCCCCTGACAAACCGTCCTGGCCAGAAGCAGGCCTAACGTAGATGGAGCTCTGGCGCCGGATGTGACGCGACTGTCTCCACTGGTTTACGATCACGCTAACATGCTCCTTCGCCATTCTTGACATCCTCGCCCGAGGGGAACCGCGACCTCTGCACGACCCTACAGATCGAAAACCCTAACCGAAATTCCGTTCAATCGCTCCAAAGATGCCAGATTCGATACATAGCCCCTAAAGGATGCCCTATGCCACTCATTGCACGCTGTCCTGCCCGAAAGCTGATGGTCTTAGTCCTTGGCTCATTTCTCGGTGTTTCGCTGCACGCGCAAACGACCAGTCCTGTAAATGTACTGACCCAGCATAATGACAACGCCAGAACAGGTGCGAACCTGAGTGAGACAGTGCTGACCCCGGAGAATGTCAACTCCAGCCAGTTTGGGAAATTATTTTCTGTCGCAGTCGACGGTCAGGTATTCACGCAGCCCCTCTATGTGTCGAATCTTGCCATTCCCAACAAGGGAACCCACAATGTTGTCTACATCGCAACCATGAATAACAGCGTCTATGCGCTTGACGCAGACAGCGGTCAGCAATACTGGAAGGCGAACTTTGGAACTCCGGTTCACCCCTGTGATGTGGAATGGCACAACAATATCACTCACGGTTCCGGCGTCGGGATTTTAGGTACCCCGGTGATAGACCCTTCCACCAATACGATCTACTTCGTATCGCGCAATGAAGCCAACTTCAATCCCACTCTATGCAATTGGAATTCATCGGCCCAATCGACCGGAGTCAATCAGGGAACTTTTACGCAGTGGCTTAATGCGCTCGATATTACTACCGGTGCTCCCAAGTTCGGCAGTCCTGTTCAGATTCACGCTACATACACCACAAGTGACGGAACGCTGACCTTCGATCCCAAACTTCAGAATCAACGGCCTGCTCTGACTCTGTCCAATGGAAATCTCTATATCGCCTGGTCGTCTCACGACGATCTTGGTGCGTATCACGGTTGGATCATCTCCTATACAGCGAGCAACCTCGCCCAGGATCATGTCTACAGCGATACGACGTCCGGAACACTCGGAGGCATCTGGCAGGCCGGACAAGGGCTCACGGTGGACAGCAACGGAAACCTGCTTGTCTCGACAGGTAACGGAAGCTTCGGCGCATCACCCACGGGGGTGATTCAGACCGGAAACAGCTTCGCGAAGCTCTCTCCCGCTCTAGCGCTGCTCGATTACTTTACCCCATCCAATAGCGCCGTTCTGAATAGTGGCGACCAGGATCTAGGAGCCTCCGGGCTGCTCAGCATTCCAGGAACTACCCTAATAACAGGTGGCGGCAAGCAGGGACGCCTCTACCTTGTAGACATCAATAATATGGGGCACTTCAATGCCGCTTCCGATGAAGTGCAGCAAGAGTTCCAGGCGATCTTTGGAAATGGTACCCAGCATATTCACGGCACGCCAATCTACTTCAACAGCCCGTCGGCAGGTCCCCTCATTTATGTGTGGGGTGAGAACGACTTCCTCAGAGCCTTCTCCTTCAACACCACATCGCAGATGATCAATACGACGCCGGTTGCGATGAGCGCGATGACGGCTCCTATGACGAACAACAACGCTGCCATGCCGGGTGGTTTCCTGTCGATCTCAGCCAATGGAAATGCGAACGGGATCATCTGGGCCAGCACACCCTATAAGGGCGATGCCGGGCAAGCCACGACAGAGGGCGTTCTGCATGCTTTCGATGCGTCGAGCCTCCTGGAATTGTGGAACGACAAGCAGAACGAGCCGCGCGATGAGATTGGAAACTTTGCAAAATATGTTCCCCCCACCGTGGCCAATGGAAAGGTGTTTGTCCCAAGTTTCGGAGCTCTCAATTCGCCGGATGGATCCGGCGCTCTCAATGTGTATGGCCTGCTGCCAAATGGAGTTCCTCCCACCAATTTGCTTGCGAATGGAACCTATGTCGTCACAAGTGTTCATAGCGGATTGGCGATCGATGATCCCGCTCTCTCTACGACCCCCGGCACGGTGATGCAGCAGTACACCGTCAATGGTGGCAAGAACCAGAGCTGGACGCTTACGAATGTGGCAAACAATGTGGTTTATCTGGTCAACCAGGCCAGCGGTCTGGCGCTCGAGGTCTCCGGAGGCTCCAAGGCGAACAGCGCGCTCGTCGACCAGAACGCCTATGCCGGCAGTGCGTGGCAGCAGTGGCAGGTGACCGCCCTTGGCGGAAGCGCCTATGAACTTACAAATGTACAAAGCGGACAGGCGCTTGATGTGGACGCAGGATCGACAACACCCGGCGCGCAACTCGATCAATTTCCATATAAAGGATCGGCCTGGCAGCAATGGAGCTTCTCGCCGTCCAGTGCAGGCGCACCGGCACCCTAACAGGAAAGGTCGATCAACCAGGATGTCCGCAGTCCATTGGCTGCGGACATCCTGCCAGTTTCGATGCGGAGCATAAAAGGCGTGAAGAAGAACAGAGATCGTGAATTATCCCTGCGCTATCAGGCACTCCTTGCGGGCGTCATCCTGATCTGCGCCACTTGCGGGACATCGGCAGGCCAGGCCAAGGACGCGGGCTCCCACTCGCCACGCTATAGGGTCGTAGATCTGGGCGCATTCATGGCGCGCGAGATCGACGAAAGACCCGGGCTCAATCAGAAAGAACACGTGGCTTCCTGGCAGGTGATTCTCCAAACGCATACGAAAGCGGCGCTGGTTGATAGCCAGCGCTCCATGTTGATTGGAAACCCCTCACAGATGGGCAACAGTTTTGCCTTTGGCATTAATGACAAAGACGAACTGGCAGGCATCCTCGAATCGCCCAATGATCTGCGGCACACCCAGGCGTTTTATTACAAAGAAGGTGCCCTGCAGATCCTGCCTGCCTTAGGAGGGCGTTTCGCGGTCGCGAAATCCATCGCGAACAATGGACGGATTACAGGGAACGCGGAGACTCCGGATAAGCACGTGCATGCCGCCACGTGGTTACATGGAGCTGTCTATGATCTCGGCACGTTGCCGGGCGGGGATTTCAGCCGCGCCTTTGAAGGAAACGATTCAGGCGATATAGCAGGTGAGTCGAACACGGCTCCCAACGGCAAGACCCACGCGGTGCTTTGGACGAACGGCAGCGTCCATGATCTCGGACTCCTCTCCGGAGGCTCCTTCAGCAGCGCGCTCGCTGTCAATCACAGGCACCAGGCCGTGGGATTCGCGGATGACGATGAAGGGGGATCGAGAGCCGTACTTTTCTCCTCCGGCAAGGTAACCGACCTGGGCTCCCTGGGAGATGAACCAAGCAGCGCGCTCAGCATAAACGATGCAGGACAGATCGTCGGTGGCTCTCCCGTCGCCGAGGGGAAGATGCGGGCCTTTCTATGGGAGAAAGGTCATCTCGTGAATCTGAATAAGTTCATCCCTCAAGATTCAGGTTGGCTGCTCATGACAGCCTATCGGATCAATGCGGACGGGGACATACTGGCAGAAGGCTTTCATAATGGGACAACGCATCTTTGCCTGCTCATCCCCACAACCAAACATTGAGAAACGGAAGTCGGTGAAGACAGGCGTTTTGCCATACGAGTAGCGATGGCATGAAACTAGTTGAGGTTAGTGAAGAAGTTCTCGATCAGATGCCCCTCTTGATAGAGGGGCATCCACGATAGCGTCAATTTGGCATCTTAGCTGCGTTTTCCTGCAACCTCTAAAGAAGCCAAATCGGACGAAGACTTCTTTTCTAAGGAGCGGGTGGACAGCGATTTCTTACTCTTCTTCACGGAGACGAGGTTAAGAAAAAGCTTCACATCATAAGAAACGCTTCCAGCAGCGCGGGCCACCTCTTCGACAATGGAAGCGATCTCGGCGGCGGCCTCCAGGGGCGACGGGCTTCCGGCTGCCTCGATCAAAGCAGGCAGTTGAAGCCAGCAGATGAGCGCCTCGAAGCGTTCCTTGTTGAAGTACCCATTCTCATTGATTCCGGCGAGCCAGCGAACATCGGGATCTTGCCAGAACTCTTCCGAATAGATGGCAGCCAGATAGGTGCCCTCGGAGTTCATCTTGAGCAGGACCCGTGCTTGAGCCGCTACTCTCCATGCCTGCTCTCCCTCTACCCCCAGAGCAGAGGACATCTCCGCGAGCGCTCTTCGCAACTGGAGTTCATCGTAGAGAACAAGTCCGGAGGCCGGCGAAGAAAGTGCGCCGAGCGCGATCCATGCAAGTACAGATCCCCATACCTCTCGGCAGTTGATGCTGATGTCACTGCAAGGCAGGACGGAGCGGACAGCGATCTCTAAGGTCTCAGGAAAGACTGAGACCAGGTAAGGAAGATGAACGGAGGCCAGCGCCATCGTAACGTAGTCTTCTGATTTGGCTTTTGCAGACTCCGTGACAGCCTTTGCCTCAGCTCTTTCTCCCATCACTCCCAACTGCGAGAGCTCCATCGCTGTCTGAACAAAAACAGGCACCTTGGCGATGAAATCATCGAGTCTTGAATCGAGGATGTCGCTGCTGTTTACGACAGGTTCAATCTGAGACTCTACGATCTGTTCTTCGTCCGCGACCGGAAGTATGCTGGGTTCAGCCTCCGCCTTGACCTCCTGGATTTGAACCATGAGATCCCTGGCCACTCCCGAGAACGCCTGCACATTCGCCACGCTGACCGTCTGGCGTAAAGCATCTACCAGGGGTTGCAGGCGAAGCTGAGAAAGCGCCTCATCCACGCTGTAAACCCCTGAACCGTTGAGCGCATCGCACAGGCGATCCCAGGGCTGCACTGCAGACGACTGCAGCCCGCGCCAATTCAACAGCACAGCATGTTGGTATCCCCGCAGAGCCAGAGAAAGACCCTGATCCCGGAAAGAGGACGCTCTCCGCAGATACTCGAGCCCAAGAACCGTATCGCGATAGGCGATGACGATGTTCTCGTCGTGCGGCAGCGCCAGCCCGTCACTCAGGCTCCTCTGCTGCAGCGAGCCGTTGGACTTATCCAGAAATCCGACCGACATATGGATCGTACCGTACGTCGATCCGTAGCTGTTGTTGTAGAAGATGATCGCGCGTTGGTCACCGGAGCGGTTCGAATAGGCAAAAACATTTTCATCTACCGTACCGTGGCTGTTCCAGAAGTCATAGAGCACGAAATTAGTGCTCTCGGCAAAGAGCTGGCGGTTCTTGAGCAGCGGAGCGATCTGATGCTGATGCCGCGCGATCAGGTCTTCGTTCGGATGCTCATCCAGCCGCGCCTGCTTGAAGTCCATGCCATAGCGTTCGGTGTAGCCTTCGACCTGGCCGTGGCCGAACATGGGTAAGCCAGGCAAGGTAGCGAGCAGGACGGAGACCCCGAAGTACTTATCGCCCGAGCCGAATTGATCGATGGCAGTCCGCTCATCCGGATTGCTCATGAAGTTCACATAGCGCTTCAAGATGTCCGGATCGAACTCCACAGTCTTCTTCAGATACGACCGGTACTTGGCATTCTCTTCGTCGCGCAGCATGTTCATGAACGCACTGTTGTAGACGCGATGCATCCCCAAGGTCCGAACGAAGTAGCCCTCCAGCAGCCAGAAGGCTTCGGCGAGCAACAAGGTTCCGGGCACCTCCACGGCGACGCGGTCAACGACCTCGCGCCAGAACTCGTGTGGCATCAGGGCATCGAACGCCTCTTGCGACATGGCGTTCTCCGCTCTCGAGGGGATCGATCCCCCTGCGCCAGGAAGCGGGAACCAGAGCCGCTGCACGTGGCGCTTCGCAAGCACCATCGCCGCATCGAACCGGATAATCGGAAAGCGACGTGCGACGTCGAGAATGACCTGAATGACGTGCTCACGCACCTCAGCCTTGGAGTAATCCAACTGTGCGGTATCGTTCCAGGCAAACGTCGTTCCATCATTACCGTGATACATGTAGCGAGTGCTGCCGTCGCGATGATGGCGCAGACGAAACACAACGGCTGCATCCGTCTGGTCGTAGTAGTGGTCTTCGATCTTGATCTCGACACGACTGTCGTTGGATAGATCCGGCCCCTCAAAATGGTACGCGGGAAATGGGCTCTCCCAACGCGACAAGAACCATTCGGGATGCTCGATCACCCACGTTGAATCAATCCCCATGTGATTGGGAACCATGTCGCTTGCCAGCCGAAGGCCAGCCCTGGCAGCCCGATTGCGCAGATTCTCGTAGGCCGCTTCACCACCGAGATCTTCAGCGATCCGATAATCCTTCAGCGAATAAGCGGAAGCTACGGCGTCACTATTACCCCGAAGCCGCTTGATCGTCTTTGAAGCGGAGCTCCGCTCCCACAGGCCTATCAGCCACAAGCCGGTGATGCCTCGAGTAGCCAGCAAATGCAGCTCTTCATCAGGAATCTGATCCAGCCGATGGATGTGGCGGCCATATTTTTTGGACAACTGCTCCAGCCAGACATAGGTGCTCTTGGCAATCAGAACAACGGTGGGCATCCAGGCCTGATCGGCGCTGAAAGCCTCGTACTCGTTCAGGGGCGCTTGATAGCCTGCCGCATAACGGCGCCGCTTTGTGCCGTCCGGATCGGTGATGAACTCCGAGTCGAAGCCGATAAACTCGTCTCCGACGAAGCCTTCACCTGTGCGTCCGTTGGGTCCATGGCGATGCCTGTCCGGACCGGCGGGATGGAACCTCATCCAAATCGCGACTTCTTCTTCGCGAAGAATATCGATCGCAAGCAACACTCTCTTCAAGTCTTCGCCAAGATATTGCGACCAGTTCTCCCGGATGAAATCCAACTGGCCGGTAAGAGAATCGGGCGAGGCAAGCATCGGTGCCCGCAAAGCGTCCAACAGGCTTCCCAGGCCGGGAGCAATCGGAGGCCGGGTGACGAAGAAGTTCGGAAGATTCGTGGTGACACCTTTATAGGCTGTCTGCTGCTTGAGTTCCTGGTCCTCAAACAACAGGCGGAAGGAGGAAAGCGCCGGATTGCTGTTTGCCAGCCAGAGGAGCATCATCTCCTCGAAAGCAGCCTCCCGGTTGGACATCCCTTCTGTACTTCCCTGCAGCCATTGGCTGGCAGTCAACTCACCCCGATACACGGCGACAGTCGGAAACTGCTCCGTGAAGGCAAGGAGCAGCCGTTCCAATTGAACAGGGGTTACCTGCTGGCCAAACCAGCGAATCGCGTCGGCAAGAATAGCTGGATCTTTCTCCTGACGGTAGCGGGCAACGAGCGCATGGCTCAACTCATCGATCAAGCCCATCGCAAACAGCGCGCCGGCGTTGATGGTCTTTTCGGGAGAGGCCTCCGCTCCCTGGAGTTCATTCAGCTGGTGGGCGAGCTTCCGGCTGACAGCGACGTTCGCAAAGACCACATTCCCGGTAAAACTGAACAACAGATCGTCTAAATTCAATCGTTCTCGGATCTCTTTGGAAATGTGAAATTCCATTCAGAATGGCCCTTCTGGCGACTTTTCGCCTGCTAGCTGGTTAGAGCGTCTCAGAGCTTGTTCGGTTGCGAAGTAGGCGCGCCATAGGACGACATCTGAGTTCCGGACAACGATACATATAGTTTGATGCAAAACATGGGCCCAGACATTTCCTTCCGGAAAGAGGCTCTCATGAGCAGTCTCTTCTTTCTACTCGATCCGGCTGGACCACTCAGCTTACCGGCAGTCACCATCCTAACCAAACGGATGCAAGGACTGCTCCATGGTTTGCATGGATTCAGAAAGGCCGTGTGCAAGACAAAGTTTCCACAAGGGCGGCATCGCGGAAATGCCTATGCCGCCATCATTGCACAACAGCCTAGCGGAATAGTCCATGCCAATGTGTCTGCAGAACGATCATGGCGATGCCTCCTGCCATCTGGAGGACCGTGGCCAGCGTTATCTCTTTGATGATGGGTTTGGCATGGGTATGTCGATAGAGGATAGGCAGGTTGACTGCGGTGCTGACGATCGAAGTCACCACGGTAGCCAGACCTGCCTGCATCGCGGTCGCCTTGCCATGGGCAACAAGATTGGCAGCAGCAGCCGTCGTGCTCGCGCTTTAAACCGTGCCGCCGACCATACTCACAGCCAGCAGGCCGGCATTGCCAAGCCAGCGTGTGGCTGCCGTCCCGATTACCTGAATCAGAATAAACAGCCCACCCATTCGAAAGACCTTCGCGAAGGAGACCGGAGAGGGCAGGTTCAGGTCCATCTCCTGCTCTTCGTCACGTGGCCGATGCCTGCGCCACACAAAGAATCCAGCAATCGCCGTCATCGTCAGCATGGGAGCCATCGCAAAGGGCACTGCATCGTGTGCAAAGATCGCGAGCAGAAGAAGGTTGCGCGCGAACATCGCAACGGACGTCAGAAGAACGGCCACAACTGTCTGCGACAGCAGACCTGAAGCAGGCAATGTCTCCGCGAACTCTGCGGTCGCCGCCGTAGAGTTGACCATGCCGCCCAGCACGGCTGTCAGCGCCACACCACGCTTCCCATACACGCGAAGCAGGATGTAATTCACGAATCCGATGCAGGCCACGACCAGGATCGTTACCCAGGCGTCGCGAGGCTGCAGCAGCTCCCAGGGATCGATGTACCGATTGGGCAGCAATGGCCAGACGACAAACCCGAAGAGCCCCAGCATCAGCGCGCTGCGAATCTCCTCCGGCTTTACGCCTCCCGCAAAAGCGCGAAACTGCGGTTTCAAGGAGAGCAGCCAGGTCGTCACGATGCCACAGGCGGTTGCGGTAAAGATGTGTCCCTCGCCGCTCAGCGCTCCCAACACAAAGGTGAGGATCAAGGCTGCGGAGGTGGTGCCTTCGACCGATTGAGAGGCCAGGATGTCCCGGAGGTTCAACAACGCGGCAAGGATAAGGACTCCGACCATACCGGTGATCAGCACCGGCATCGGCATCATCGCCGTCAGGCCGCCGATCAGCGCCGCCAGACTGAAGGTGCGGACGCCGAAGTCCTTGTGCGACCACTGCCGCTCAAATCCGATCAGGAGCCCGATCGCCAGGGCAACCCCCAGCTTCACCGCTGTCACCAACGGCGGAAACTCGGCGGAGCTGGCATGCAGCCGTTCGATCCAGGAATGCATTCAGTCACCCCGTCACGGACAAGTATTTCCCGATTGTAGGGCCTTAGACAGTGAAACCGTCAGTCTTGTGCCTTGGGCCGATAGACCAGGAAGAAGCCGGCAGGCACAAGAAAGACAGTTAAGAGAACGGAAAGAGTCAATCCACCGATCAACGCCTGTGCCAGCGGGGCATACGATTCGCTACCCTCGCCAAGCTTGAGCGCCATGGGAAGAAGACCGATGACCGTCGCAAGAGACGTCATCAGAATGGGCCGCAAACGAACGCGGCAGGAGGTAATGATCGCCTCGCGAACAGCCATTCCCTCTTTCAACAGATGATGCGCAAACTCCACGATCAGGATGCTGTTGGAGAGCGCTATGCCTGCCAGCATGACAACACCCATCAGAGACATGACATTGAGCGTCGTTCCCCAGAGAAGAAGCGCAATCAATACGCCGGTGATGCCGGGCGGCAGAGCCAGCAGAATAATGAAGGGATCGAGAAACGACCGGAACTGCGCTACAAGGATGAGATACAGCAGAAGGATCGAGAGTGTAAGACCGATGGCGAAGCTTCGGAAGGAAGCGTTCATGGATTCGACGCTGCCCGTCAGGGTTGCCTCCATTCCATGCGGCGTCTGAGTGGTATCGACGATGTGCTGGATCTCTCGCGTGATGTGGCCAAGGTCTTCATGCTCGGGACGCACATAGATATCCATCACCCGCCGGATCTGCGTGTGATCCAACTCGGTAGGGGCATTGAACTGTTGAATCGTAGCCACCATATCGAGACGCGTGGGCTGTGTCACATTGGCGCCATGCAGCGGAATCGCCTTGAGGTCATCGATCGATTTGACCTGGCCTTCCTTGTACATGACTGTCAGGAAGTAATTATTACCGCTGTTGGGATCGATCCAGATACTGGGAGCGATCATCTGGTTCGAGGTCAGAGCGGTAATGACGTTTGAAACCACCTCTTTTTCCGTAAGGCCCAGTTCGCTGGCACGAGTGCGATCGATCGCCAGCCGAAGCGAAGGATAGTCGACATCCTGCGGAATATAGACGTCGGCGACTCCGTGAACCCCACGGATGCGCGCAGCGATCTTTTGTGCAACATCGAAATCAGCGTTGATGTCGTTGCCAGCAACGCGCACATCGATAGGAGCAGGAGAGCCCATATTGAGAACACCATCAACAAGACTGCCACTCGAGAAGAAAGCTTGCAGCTCGGGCATCTGAACAGCAATCTTGCGTTTGACCTCGTCGATGTACTTGAAGCTGCTGATCGTATGGTCGGGCTTGAGCGCCACCTGCGTGAAACCGGTGTGCATGGCCGAGTTCGGAGAATAAAGTGCCGAGAACCCAGGATCGACGCCTATATTGGAGACGATCATCCCCATATCGTGTTTTGAAACGATGCTGCGAATGAGATTTTCGAGGCGCGTGGTCTCCTGCTCGGTATCGTCGAGCCTGGTTCCGGAAGGGGCTTTGAAGTTAATGACAAACTGGCCGGCATCCGTTCGAGGGAAGAACGAAAGACCCAACAGAGGAAACAGCAACAGGCTCAGCAAAAAGAGAACACCAAAGCCAACCAACGTAGCGCGTGGCCAATCGAGGACGCGCTCCACAAGACGGTCGTAGCGATGCAGGAGAGATTCAAAGGCAGCACTGAAACGCGCGTTGAAGCGAGCGGCAAAGCCAGGCTTCACCGCCGGATCAGCGTGTATAGCGCGCTCCGTCTCCGCCGATTCGTGAACCGCATCCCCATGAGCGCTCTTAATGAATCGGGCACAGAAGAGCGGAACAACCGTGAGAGCCACGAAGTAGGAAGCAAACAGCGAAATGACAACGGCAAGGGCAAGGGCCGTAAAAAGAAAGCGGCTGACCCCATAAAGCAGCGTCACAGGAAAAAAGACGACAACGGTAGTGAGCGTGCCTGCGAGTACCGGCAGGGCGACTTCCCTTCCGCCTTTTTCGGCGGCGACCACCGGGGACTCGCCGCCTTCAAGATGCCGAAAGATGTTTTCCAAGACGACAACGGAGTTATCGATGAGGCGCGACAACGCCAGTGCCAGACCGCCCAGGATCATGCTGTTCACCGAACTGCCTGCCAGATGAAGAATGAAAAAAGTAGTGAGCAGGGACAGAGGAATAGAGAAGAACACGGCGATGGTCGCACGCAGGCTTCCTAAAAAGATAAGGATCATCAGGCAGGTGAGAAAAAGGCCAACCCCTCCCTCATGCAGCAAAGTTTCGATGGCGGTCTTTACGAATCGCGACTGATCGAAGACGATCTTGCTTTCCAGAGAAGGCGGGACGTCATAGAGCTTCTTGAGCGTCGTCTGTACACCGTTGACGATAGCAATCGTATTGGAGTCTCCGCCTTGTTTGAAGATCGGCAGATAGACGGCACGCAGGCCATCGACATGCACGATGTTGTATTGCAAACCGAACGAGTCTTTGGCCACGGCCACATCGCCCACACGGACCGGCGATTGGCCAACCATCTTGATCGGAACCTGCGCGATGTCGTCAGGCCCCTTCAGCATGGAGTTGGTGTAGATGTTGTAGTCGTAGCGTCCGATCTGCACGTCGCCCGCGGGCAGAATCACATTGGCGTCATTGACCGACCGCACGACATCCATCGGGCTCAGCTGGTTCGCCTCCAGTTTGTAAGGATCGGTATACAGCATGATCTGACGCCAGCGGCCGCCAAAGGGCTGCGGCACGGACGCGCCGGGCACACCGGCCAACTGATTGCGCACAAAGTTCTGCCCAATGTCTTTGAGCGTGCTCTCGTTCAAGCCGGCGCCACTCAGCGTCACCAGGGCTACAGGGAGACTCGAAGCATCCTGCTTGAGAACGATTGGCGGATAGGTGCCGGGCGGCATATCCTTCATATCGCTCATGGCAAGCGTAGAGATGGACGCCGCAGCAGCATCGGGATCGGTGCCGGCGCGGAAATAAACCTTGACGAGACTGACACCCGGCAGAGAACGCGACTCCATGTGATCGATGCCGCTGGCAAGCGTGAACTGGCGCTCCAGGTGATAGGTAATGTTGGTTTCAATCTGCTGCGGCGGCATGCCGGAGTAGAAGGTAGCCACAGCAACAACCGGCAGATTGATCGGCGGGAACATATCCACCGCCATGCTGCCCGTACTGACCGTGCCGAGGATCATCACCACCAGGCACAGCACAACGATCAGATATGGGTTCTTTATCGCAAATCCCGACATAGTTCCGGCTTCCTCGCTCTGGATCGGTTAACTGAATGGAGAGCTGAATCGAATGGAGAGCTCAGCTGCGACTGGTGCCGTTGGCCTCGTAGCTCGCGGGATGCGCGTCTACCTTTTCTCCGTCGGAGAGTCCGCTGTGACGGCCCACAACCACCTGGTCACCGCTGCTCAGACCGGAGAGTATCTCGACGCGCGTGGGTGTCTGCAGGCCCACCGTGACACTCACCAGATGCAGCTCATTTCCGCGAACGACATAGGCATGCTGCACGCTGCTGCCAAGGCCATCGATCGCATCTACAGGAACGCTCAGCACGTTGGGGTGGTCGGCAAGATGCAGATGGACCTCCGCATACATGCCGGGAACGAGCTTGTCGTCCGGATTCGGCACGTCGACTTCGGTCTCCATGGTGCGGGTTGAAGCCTGCAGGGAGTCGGCATAACGTGTGATCTTGCCCTCAATGGTTCGGCCCAGGGTAACGACATTCACATCGACCGGTTGCCCGTCATGAATCTCGGCAACTGCGTTCACCGGCACAGGCAGCATCAGGCGAAGAAGGCTGTTCTCCGCCAGCCGCACCACCGGCATGGCTTGAGTCTGTGACGAGATGCCTGCCTGGATCATGGAGCCGGTGTTGGCATAGCGCTTGGTGATGACTCCGGCGAAAGGTGCACGGATGCTCGCATACTGCAGCATCGCGCTGGTGCGAGAGAGCTCGGATTCGGCCTGCGACTTTGTCTGCAAAGCCGCATTGAGAGCTGACTGCGCACCGGCAAGCTGCGCGGCCGCCTCCAGGTCGCGTGACTGCGCCACGTCAACCTCCTGTCGCGGAACGAGGCCAGGCTCTTTGGTCAGGACATCTTGAATTCGTTGAAAGGAGAGATGCGTGATATTCGCCTCAGCCTGAGCGCGCTGAATCGCTCCCCTTGCTGTAACGACGTTCGCCTGTGCCGCGGCGACACCGGCGTTCGCCTTTGCCATTTCATCCTGTAGTTCAGGGACCTCAAGCGTGGCCAGCAGATCGCCCTGCCGCACATGGTCGCCGATATCGACGCGAATGTTTTTGACATAGCCAGCCACCTTAGCCATAACATCGACATCCTGATAGGGCACGAACTCGGCCGTCAGCACCAGATCATTGGTCAGCGTCGCCGGCTCGACAGCGGCGACGGGGACGCTTGGCACATCGAGAGCGGCAACAGGAGTGGCCTGATGGCAGGAGGTCAAAAGGCATGCGGCACCTGTAGTCAGCGTGACGAGCGCCAGCAGTCGTCGGCGAAGAGCCATGTCGAAAGGTCCTTTCAGTTCAAGAGGCCAGCCGCGTAATCCAACTCGGCGCGACGGGCTAGATAGCTGTAGTTGGCGTCAGCCGCATCGATCTCAGCGGAGGTTTCGTTTAACTGCGCCTCGTTGAGTTCCACGATGCTGCCCAGCCCGGCACCATAGCGAGCCTGCGCCAAACGCAGAGCTTCCTTACTCTGGGCGACGAGCCGTGCGGAGACATCGAGGCTTCGAAAGGCTTCGTTGGCGCGATACCAGCCGTCCCTCACCTGCTCGTTGACTTCGAGCTTTACCTCGTCGGCATCGCGTGCACGCGCATTGGCCTCGAGCTCGGCCTCGCTGCGGCGAGCCGCGAAGAGGCCTCCATTGAAGACCGGAATATTGAGATTGAAGCCCGCTGCAGCATAGTTATCGTGCAGGGTATGGTCGCGGAACGGCACCTCCCCGGCAGTTCCCACGGCGCTGAGTGTCGGATAGCTCAACCGTTTCTCCGAGAGTGCAAACTGGGCCGCGGAACGCTGCTGTGCTTGCGCCGCATTGAGGTCGGCGCGCTGCGTGTCGGCGAGAGAGAGGAACGAAGCAGGATCAGGAGCAAGCGACGCAGGCAGGTCTACCTCTTCCAGCGGGGCAACGACAGGCTGTTGCTGTCCCATCGCACTTGCGAGATGAGCGCGTTGCTGCTCGACGGTGCTTTCAGCCCGCACGACGGCCAGCTCCGCTTCACTTTGGAGGACAGCCGCAAAGTTCACATCAAGAGTCGAACGAAGTTCGCTTTGAGCCAGTGCGCCGATCTGTCGTGAGATCAGTTTGCGATTGTCGAGCGCCTCGCGCGCTGCATGCAGCACGGCCTCTGCGCCGAGCACTTCGAAGTAAGCCTCGCGGACATTCAACCGCACCTGTGCCGTAGTCAGCGTTGCAAGGTCGCGCTGCGCCTCTGCAGACGATCGCGAGCTGGCAATCAACGCGCTGGTCCTGCCGAAGTCCGTAATCAGTTGGACGAGGCTTCCACCATAGGCGAAGCGGTCGGAGATCGATGAAGTGGTGATCGCACCTGCTGCCGTCGAGGTGCCTGTATCGGCGACTCGAACACCCGTGGCGTTGAAGCCGACCGTGGGCAGAAGAGCAGAGCGGGCCTCGCGGATCCGTTCCGAGGAGGCACGGGCTCGCAGTTGCGCGGCGAGCATGCGAGGTTGATTGGCGAGCGCGATCGATTCCGCTTGCGCGAGCGTGAGCGGTGGAGCAGCAACCGCAGGCGCCGGCTGCTGCGCGTGACTCATCGCAAGGAGGAAACAGAGAAAGATTGCGGTGGCACTCCTCAACAGAGCGCCGCCATACTTTGCAATACGCATCAGGACAGAACCTTTTCGGCGGTGGTGATGCTCTTGAGAATCTCTGTCGGATGGGCTTCCACCAGGCCATCCGTGACCATGGAAAGCAGCTCCGGCAGAATTGCCCGAACCTTCTCCGGTGTATCGACAAAGTAAAGAACCACGGGAAGATGCTCGCCGGCTGTGTCGCCAGCTCCACTGGTGTGAAGCTGGCGATGGACGCCAAATCCTGCATGCGCTCGGAAGGCCGTCGCGCCATCGATTCCCTTGCTTTGTAGAAAGGCAAGGATGTCATCGTGAAGAAAGCCATTCGTCGAACCGGTGTCCTGATTGAGGTGCACGGTTACTTTCAGCGCAGGTCCAGCCACAGGCATCTTTAGGTCTCCAGGTTCGTTGAAATGCACTCTTTGCAATGGCTGCTTAGCGTGTGGCTACGACCTGGTCTTGCGGCAAGACCTCCAGTAAAGCCGTGCTGTTCTTCCAGACTTTGGGCGCGACACGGTTGGAGGTCAGCACAAGGGTCGAAGGCTCTCCCGTCTTTCCTGTCTGCTGGAGTCTGGTTCCTGTGAAGCCGTACAAACCGCAGGCGGATGCGGAATAGATTCCCACCGATACTTCCGTGTCACTGCCGTCGCATCCGTTCGGAGCGTTTCCGGAGGCTGCGATGAGATGGGCATACACACCACCACGACGGTTGTAGCCAACGATATCTCCGTCCTGCGAGACGACCTCTGATTGCGAGGGAGTCAATACGTCGCCGCCAATCTGCGTGACGGTGGCCAGCGTGTCGTCAGTGCCTGTCGATTCTCTTGCGCCCCATGAGGTGACAGGGTCTGCGATGGCCCGAACGTACACATTCAGGGGGAAAGTGGCGGAGTTTGAGCTGATGGTGTCGAATCGAATCGAAAGGCTTGACTGCTTTTGCACGGCATAGGGTGTTTTATCTAAAGCAAATGCATTAGCGGCAACCACGTGCCCTGTAACCTCGGCTCCGGCAGGCAGAACTTTCCCGTCAGAAAGCGCAACGCTCTGAGTCGTTCTGGCATGCACGACGTCGCCTGCATGTGCATGGTTGGCGTCCAGACCACTTTTGAACACGATGGGCAGCGTCGTCTTTGGAGACAACGTTCCCGCTGTTGCTGCATGTCCGCTCTGTGCGGTCAACAAAGGGGTGAAGCAAAGGGAGGCTGCGATTAGAAAATGAAGTTTCATAGGTCAACTCCGTCCTTTCAACACCCTGAGTTGACCACGCAATCCCCTTACATCCTGCTTACAACTCCCTGACATTTCGTGCCATCTACTTGCTCCTGGGGAAGGTGTAAGACATCATCGTTGAGTGAAGCTTTGAAGAAGGGGGCTAGCATTCCCTCCGCGGCTAAAGCCGCAACGATTCCAGGAGCTTTACGGCGGTACTGAAGTACCGCCCCTTCAAAGCCAGACACTTGTTCAGAGGTTAGTTAGTGGAGAAAGACCTGACAACGCGGCGCGTGCTGGTAGTGGAAGACGACAGGAAGATGGCGGATGCACTGGTAAGCGGCATCAAGGCTGCCGGCTATGACGTCAGCGTGGCACGCACGGGAGAAGAGGGATTCTTCCTGGTGCATAAGCTCTTTCCGCATCTCCTGGTGCTGGACCTCCATCTTCCTCAGCGCAACGGCCTCGAGATCCTGCAGCAGATTCGCGCGCAGTCGCTGGATATTCGCATCCTGATTCTTACGTCCAACAACACTCCCGAGGACCGGGTAACAGGCCTGAATGCAGGCGCGGACGACTATCTCGGCAAACCCTTCTCCTTTCCTGAATTGCTCGCCCGCATCGGTTCCCTTCTGCGTCGGATGCCGCTGCCCGCATCGGCTGGACTGTTGCGCATCGCCGATCTTGCGTTGGACACGGAGAGCCGCGCAGCCAGCAGATCGGAGGTCCGCCTCGACCTCACTACTCGCGAGTTCGACCTGCTGCTCTACCTGGCGGAGAATCGTGGACGCGCCGTGTCGCGAGAGATGCTCGCGAAAGATGTGTGGAAGGAAAATTCAAGATTTACGCCGCTCGACAACGTCATCGACGTGCAAATGACCCGGCTGCGCCGCAAGGTGGATGACCCCTTCACGACCAAGCTCCTGCATACCATTCGCGGTGTAGGTTTCATTCTGCGGGAGCCCAAGCCATGAAGATCCTGGCCTCCAGCCCTATTCGGACACGGCTTACCGTATGGTACGTTGCGCTTCTGGCAGCAATTCTCGCCATCTACATCTCGGTCGTATTCATCTTTCAGTACGGGTTGCTGGAACACCAGATGTTTCACGATGAGGTCCAGGATGTCGAGACCGTGGAGGGTCTGCTGTTCTTCGATGCGCAGGGGCAGCTCCACCTGCAACAGGACTACTACTCCCATCCCCGCTCGCATCTGCTGGTAGATAGGCTGATGGAGGTCCGCGATCTGTCCGGCGTCGTGCTCTATCGCACCGATACCCTGAACGGCCTTTCGCTCGGCGGTCCCTCCCGGCCTAATGAAGGAGGCAATGGGTTCGACGAACGCGCCATCAAACTCGTCGATGGAACACATGTGCTCGTCATCAGCCACCTGCATCCTGTCGGAGGGAGACAGGTGCTCATCCGTCTGGGGTACAGCCTGGTGCCTCTGCGCGACCGGATGTTTCAGTTCTTCCTTCTCCTGCTGGTAGCCATGCCGATCGGCCTGGTGATCGCAGGATTCGCGGGCTATAGCATCGCCAAACGTGCGTTCCTTCCGCTGGACCTGATGGCCGCACGCGCGGAGCAGATCACGGCCAGCAACCTGCAGGAACGCGTCGTCGTCGAGAACGAGCACGATGAGCTCGGACACATGGCGAGGGTCCTCAACCACCTGCTGCAACGGCTGGAACAGGCCTTCGCTCAACTGCAACGGTTCACGGCGGACGCAGCCCACGAACTCAGAACGCCCCTGGCCTCCCTTCGCGCAGCCGGTGAGATTGCACTTCAGGAGACTGAAGACGAAGAAGGTTATCGCGAAGCCATCAGCAGCATGCTCGAAGAGACCGTACGCCTCGATCAGACGATCGATGGGCTGCTGATGCTTTCGAGAGCCGAAGCCGCGCAGCTTGAAGCGATGGACGAGTTTCTCCTGCCTGATCTTGTGAACGAGATCCTGGTGCTGCTGGAGGTTGTTACAGACGAGAAGCAGATGATCGTGGAGCAGGAGCAGGATGAGCATGCAAGGCAGGTGATCTTTGCGGACCGCAGCCTGGTACGCGTCGCGCTGTTGAATGTGCTGCATAACGCGGTGAAGTTCTCGGGTGTTGGTTCCACTCTCCGCATTCGCTATTCACAGGTACACGCCTCGGCTGTCGAGATGGAGCGGGTGTGCATTCATGATTCCGGTCCCGGCATCTCTGCGGGAGAGCATCAACGAGTGTTCGAGAGGTTCTTTAGTGGCAAGTCGAAGAAGGTGTCTCCGAATAGCGGGGCGGGGCTTGGGCTTTCCATCGCGAGGCTTGCGGTGGAGCGGAATGGCGGGAAGATCTTCTTCGATGAGGGTGTTGCTAGCGGGGCGCGTTGTTGTGTCGATCTGCCGATCATGCGGTCGGCGAAAAGAAGCGGCGTTTAGATTCATTCAACAGCTATTCGAGACAGAGATTGAGCCGTGCAAATCGTTTCCTGTGGCAAGATCCGGAAGGGCCCGGCTTCAGCCGGGCCGTGGAAGATGTGCGCAATTTCCTTCTGCTCTGCCGAAGGCTGGAGTGAAGGCGTAGCCGGAGCGACTGAATTGCTTTCCTCGATGCCGCTAAGACTCTACAGGGCTCACCAATCCTGTATCCGTGGGCTGGGGCTGGTTGTTTCGCCACAGCTAAAGAAGGCAATTCAGTCGTTGCGGCTACGCCTTCACTCCAGCCTTCGGCAGAGCGGTACGGGCCTTTGGCTTGAGTTTCTACGGCATGGCTGAAGCCATGCCCTTAACGAAACGTGGCTTTTTCAGCACCATCGTTAGGCCCGAGCAGTCTTTCGGTTGCGAACAAAAGGCCCGGGGCTAAAGCCCGATTCTTGCCTGTTCCTTATTCCGTAGCCTAAAGGCTACGGCTCCCTCCGTCTCCCCGATGCTGAAGCATCGGGGAATGCGCTTCGCGCTGTCGTGAACAGGCCGTTATCCTTCAACGGGCTAAAGACTCGGGGCGCCGCACCAGCTTCATGGCAGCGGAGGAGATACCCCAGGCCCTGAACGCCGTTCACACGATTTTCATATTTGCCGCTGACCGGTGACATAGCTTAACAGTAGCCCTATGAATGTTCTGGTAATTGAAGACGATAAAAGGATCGCGGGACTGGTCGAGCGCGGTCTGCGAGAGAATGGGCACGAGGTCGTCCTTTCCCACAATGGCAAGGAAGGCGCCGAGATGATGTTGAACGGAAGATACGACGCCGCCCTGCTCGATATCTATCTGCCCGGCATGGATGGCTTCGAGGTTCTGGAGCAGGTGCGGGCGCGCCGCTGCAAGACTCCCATCCTGATGCTGACCGCCGTGGATGCCGTCCCGAAGATCCTGCAGGCCTTCGACCTGGGCGCTGACGATTACCTGATCAAACCGTTTCTCCTGGAGATTCTGCTGGCGCGCGTAAGCGCCATCGCACGGCGCATGCAGCCCGTGGTCGAGCCGCCGGTGGTGCTAGCCGGAGGAATCACCCTGGATCGCAGCCGCCGGGTCGCGATACGTGGCGGAAAAGAGATCTACCTTACACGCAAGCAGTTTGAACTGCTCGACGCCCTGATGCGGCGCAGCGGCCTGGTGACCTCGCGAGACCAGTTGATCGAAGCGGGTTGGGGATACCTGGCGGATGTAAAGGAAAATACGCTCGACGTCTACATCCACGGACTGCGGGCCAAGCTTGAAGACAAGACGCACGATAAACTTCCTCTGATCCGGACCATTCATGGAACGGGTTATATGTTCGTGACGGAGTAGAGGAACAGGATGCGCGATTTTTCCGTTCGAGCCCAACTCACTCTGTGGTATCTGCTGGTGACCTTTACGGGCCTGCTGCTCTTCGGTGTGCTGTCTTACGGCGCGCTGCGGTTTGCGCTATTCCAGGGAAAGAAGTCGCATCTGCAGGGACGCGAGCAGCGACTGACCCAGTTCCTGAAAGAGAACAAGGTCGAGGGAACTCCATCGCCTCTGACCGAGCAGCTCAGGAAGTATGCGATCGCGACGCATGAAGGCAACCTGTTCGAGATTCGCAACCCGGATGGAAGCCTGCTGTTTCCACTCGACGTCAATAAAGAGGACAGAATCTCGCCAGGGAGTGACAGCTGCGAGCAGACGGTCTACTTCTTTCAGACCCTCGAGAACAAACCGGCGATGGTGATGTGCCACCTCGCTCTGTTGAATGGACGGCAGGAGCGCCTCTACATCGGCGGCGCGCTGGATGAAGAGTTTTACATGCTGCAGGTCTATCGCAATGCCCTGCTGCTGTTGACGCCTGTGCTGTTGAGCCTCTCCGCCATCAGCGGGTATTTCCTGAGCCGCAAGGCCCTGAAGTCGGTGGACCGCATGACGAGGGCAGCGGTGAATATCGGCATCGGCAATCTATCGGCCAGGCTGCCCGTGCCCTCGGCGCAGGACGAGATCCAGCATCTGGCCGTGGCGTGGAATCAGTTGCTGGGCAGGCTCGAGACGGCGGTCTCGCGCCTCAGCAAGTTTTCGGCGGACGTGTCGCATGACCTCAGGACCTCCATCACGGTGATCCTGGCTACGGCCCAGCTCTCGCTGCATCAGCGCCACTCGGAAGAAGAGTATCGCGATGACCTGAACAAGGTGGTGATGGAGTGTCGCACGGCGTCCACGCTGCTCGATGCCCTACTCTCGCTGGCACGCAGCGAGACGTTCAGCCATGAGGTTGCGTTCCAGCGAATCAATATCTGCGAGCTGGTGGTGAATGGATGCAGGCGCGTCGAGGACCTGGCGGAGTCGACCGGAATCATGCTCGACTGGCATCTTCCGGATGAAGCGATGTATATCGAAGGCGATGAGCTGCTGCTGCAACGGCTGCTGGGCATCCTGCTGGACAATGCCATCAAGTTCACCCCGGCTCACGGAGAGATTGGAGCAGCGGTGTCGCGAACCGAAAGCGAGATCGTCGTGACGGTGCGCGATACAGGCATCGGCATGTCGGAGGACGTGCGACAGCGCGTCTTCGAGCGGTATTACCAGGCGGACCTACGCGAGAGAAAGACGCAGGCAGGCAATGGGCTGGGGCTGGCGATTGCGCGCTGGATCGCCGATGCGCACCAGGCGGAGTTGACGGTCGAGAGCATGCCGTTGAACGGGTCTGTCTTTCAGATCAGGTTTCCGGCAGCGGCGGGATTGCAAGCGGCGATGCCGAGAGTGCAGACGATTTAGGTCCAGGTAGTGTCATCAAACTGTTCTCTTATGGAGACGAAGAGTGCAAATAGTTTGTTGAGGAATGGATCGGAAGGGCCTGGCTTCAGCCAGGCTGCGAAAAAAGCCCCCATTTGATCTTTAGGGCCAACGGCCCGTTTCATACCAGCCTGGGGCACAGCGAACCCGAGGTAACACGCGATAGCGTGGTGGCTCGGAGAGCGACGCCCCAGGTTAGGCGTAGGAGTAGAAGTTGAGGGCTGTAAGCCCGACTCATCCTTTGTGCAGACACTATGAGTCGGGCTTACAGCCCTCTGCTTTCGAGTTGATTCTGCACCTGGGGCTACGCTTGCAGCGAGCTAAAAAACGCTCACTGCTGCGCTCCACCCCAGGCTGGTATGAAACGGGCCCTTGGCCCTAAAGATCAAGACTCTCTTTCCATCGAGTTTCTCCGCAGCCCGTGAAGCCATGCCCTTCCGTTCCGTGCCTCAATGAACTGCTTGCACAGTTCGATCTTCATTACTCCGTATTGCTTCTTAAGAAAAGCTGAAATCCATCTGAAGGAAAACTGAAGGCCGATGGGATGCAACGCTCTTCCCGCGCCTGCGTTTCATGCCACCAACGACAAGAGGTTGCTGTTCAACACGAAGCAAAAGGGCCGTGGAATCAGGCTTTTTTGCATCTCCTGCAAGATCCGGTCACGATCTTGAAAAGAGAGCGGTTGCGGTCTGCCACCGCGCCAAAGTAACAGCAGACGGAATGTAACTCCAAGTTCATACTCCGCAGCTACGTTTGCGAAACCAAGATGTTTATTGGTGTTTTTGGAGGAGACCTTGAAATTGAAACAGGATTTGGTAAAGCTTTGGCGCTGCATCGTAGTTGCAAGCGTATTCGTGATTGTTTTCGCGGCAAGCCCCATCCGCATGTCGGGACAACAGGGACCGGATACAACTCTTACGGGAATTATCCTGGATCCGCAGGGCAATGCAGTACAGAACGCTACCGTGACCGTAAAGAATGAATCGACCAATGCCGTTCGCAAGCTCACTGCCGATGCCCAGGGACACTTCTCCTCCGTCGATTTGCCTGCGGGCAGATATACCGTTGAAGTCGCAGCGCCAGGCTTTGCCATCACCGACCGCACCGGGCTGCTCATCACGGCAGGCCAGTCGCAGGACATTTCGATCAAGCTGAACATCGGCAATGTGTCACAGCAGGTCACAGTCGACGGCTCCGGGGCCGACTCGGACTCCATCGCCGCTCAGACCTCGCCGGTTCAGTCCCTCCTGAATGCCCGCTCCGCGCGATCGGAGATCAGCTCCGAGTTCATTCAGCAGTTCACGTCTCCGGTGGCGGACTATACCGAGATCATTCAGATCGTTCCCGGCACCTTCACCATCAATACCAACGGAGTCGGCCTCGGCCAGGCGACCACTTCATTCCGCGGCTTCCAGGACGGCGAGTACGACATTACCTGGGATGGCATTCCCTTCCAGGATACGAATACTCCGAGCCACCACTCGTGGGCCTTCTTTCCGGGTCAGTGGATCGGCGGAGTCGACTTCGACCGCAGCCCCGGTTCTGCTTCCACCATCGGGCCTACCCCCTTCGGTGGATCGGTGAATCTTCTCTCCAAAGAGGTGCCGGTACAACATGCGGTACGGGGCACCGTCTCCTACGGCTCGTTCAATACTCTTCTACTGGACGGCGAGTACGACTCGGGCAGCATCGGCGCCAATCGCAAGACCAGCCTCTCGCTCGATGTGCACCGGCTGACCTCGGACGGCTTCGAGACCTTCAACCATCAGGAGCGCAACGCAGGAGAGATCAAGGTACGGTACCAGTTCTCGGATAAGACGGTCTTGACCGGATTCAGCGGCGTCCTCATCCTCGATGCGAATACTCCCGACGCGAACCTGCCGACGCGAGACCAGGTAGCTCAGTTCGGATATAACTTCCTGCTGAACGATATTCCCAACGATCCTTCCAACTACCACTACAACAAGAACCATGTGCCTACCGACTTCGAGTATGTCGGAGTTAAATCACTGTTCGACCATGGCTGGAGCCTGGACGTAAAGCCCTACACCTACAGCTACAACAACCATCAGCACTATACGAACATCGGTTCCATCACCACCCTTACGGATACGCCGACCGCCGCCGATCCGAATGGATATTGCGCAACGATTCAATCCAACGGCAGGCTGCCGTGCGGCATCGACAAGCTCAACAGCTATCGCCAGTACGGAGAGACCAGCACGATCAGCCAGACCTCGAAGTACGGCGTCTTCCGCACAGGGCTCTGGTACAACTGGTCGACCACCAACCGCTTCCAGTTCCCTTCCGATCCGCTTACCGGCCTAGACCAGACCTTGCCGAACTTCCATGAGACGTACTACACCAACATCTATCAGCCTTATGCGGAGTACGAGTACCGCGCTATCCCCAGGCTCACGCTTACCGGTGGCTTGAAGTACGCCTACTACAACCAGAACTTCACGCAGTTCGCGGATGACGGCAAGGTAGTTGGAAACCTGAACGGCGCGGCGTCGATCAACAATGTCGCGGGGTACCACTCCTACCTGCCGTCAGCGGATGCCAACTACCGCATCATGAATAACTGGTCGGTCTACGGCCAGTTCTCCAAGGGCAGCATCATTCCTCCGACCAGCGTCTTCGATGTGTCGACGGGAAAGGTCTCGGACCTGCCGAAGCCAACGGGAGTCTCCACCTACCAGACCGGTTCGGTGTTGAAGCTCAAGCGGCTGATGCTGGACGGCGATTTCTACTACATCAAGTTTCAGAACACCTATAGCGCCTTCAACCCAACCGATGGCCAGGGAGATACCCTCTATTTCCTAGGTCCGGACTCCTTCAGCAAGGGTGTCGAGCTCGAGACCAACGTGTCCTTGTGGAAGGGTCTGAGCTTCTATGCGAATGGAACTGTCGGCTCGGCAACCTACACGGGTGCGGGCGTGCCTTCGGGACTCTGGGTCACCAATACCCCGGCGAATACGCAAGGATACGGATTGACCTACCAGGATAAAAATATTGATCTTGGAATCTTCGATAAGCGTATTGGTCCGCAATGGAACGATAACGGCTCGTATCACAACCAGGTCTACACCGACTCCTTCAGCACCGTGAACCTGTTCCTGAACTACACGGTGAAGAATCATTCGCGCTTCAACGGCACCAAGATAGGGTTGAGCTTCAATAACCTGCTGAATGCGCACGATATCGTCGGCGTCATTCCGGCGGCATCGCCAAACCCCTTGATCCTGCCCGATGGAACCACGTCGCCTTACCTTGCGACGACGGCTATCTCGGGAGGAGATCAGTTGACGCAAACCCCTGGGCGCAGTGTGATGCTTACGGTCACGTTCGGCTATACCGGCAAGCGATAGACGATCTTCAGCAGTAAGAAGAGCCTCTTCATCGCGGCTGGTCGGGGCAAAAACGGAAGGGCAGGGGTTGATCCCCTGCCCTTCCGTTTTTGTTTGCAGCAGAGTGTTTGCGCTCTGCGAGGCGGTGTCTCGATCGCCCATGGTTCAATTTCCCGGTGGAATTTTGATAAAAGTGCAGCCGGTCTGCTGATAACCTATCTGGGATTCCCGGGCCCCGTTCTGCATATGTTTTACGCATAAAACCACCGTTCCGGTGTGGGAGACCTCGTGAAAAAACATCCTCTATCTTTTTCGTCTGTGGCCAGCGTACTGAGCGTGGCTTTTGCTCTGGGGCTGAGCGGCTGCTCGGCGAACTTCGGGGACGTCTCCACGGCCTCGACGCAGACCGCGATGCACATTCAGGGCGTGGTTCATGGCGGCCAGCAGCCGATCAGCGGCTCGCATGTGTATATGTATGCCGCCAGTACGGCCGCTTATGGCGGGAACGGCATCGCCCCCACTTCCGGTGCTACCGGCAATGCGTCAACCTCGCTGCTGACGGCAGCAACGGGAAATCCAGCGGATACGAATGGGAACTTCTACGTCACCACGGATACCTTTGGCGACTTCGATATCAATGGAGCCTTTGCCTGCACTTCCGGGCAGCAGGTCTACCTGTACTCGACCGGCGGCGATCCGCAGTTGGCCGGAACCGGAGTAGCCGGCACCCCGAATCCCGCGGCCTCGCTGCTGGCGGTGGTGGGCGATTGCTCCAGCTCGGCCTTCCCGGGGGTTACGTCCGTAGCCATGAACGAGATCACCACGATGGTCGCGGCCTACACGCTGGCGGGCTTTGCGACAGACCCGCTGCACATCGGAGCGCCCAGCGCGGTAACTGGGCATGCGCTCTCCGGGACCGGGTTGGCCAACGCTTTCACTACCGCGCTGAATGTTGTGGACCAGGCCAGCGGAACGCCTCATGCGACTTTCCCGGACAATAACCAGGTCACCGTTCCAGTGGAGAGCATGAACACCGCGGCGGACTTCCTGGCTGCCTGTATCAACTCCACCGGAGCCAGCTCGTCGGGATGCAGCACGCTCTTCGCCAACACGAATAACGGGACGGCTCCCACCGACACCGCAACGGCGGCCATCCACCTCGCGCAGAATCCAACCAGCAACCTCAACGCTCTGCTCAATCTCGCGACCAACGCCAGCCCCTTTCAGCCGTTCTCTACCAGTGCCAAAACCCTGGCTCTCACGCTCAACTACTCCGGCGGCGGCCTGAACCAGCCAGAGGCAATTGCGATCGACGGGGCGGGAAACGCCTGGGTCGCAAATTCCGGAGGTAACTCCGTGACCGGGATTTCCAGCAACGGGACCTATCTCTCCGGGGCCAACGGCTACGCCGGCGGCGGCATCAACATCCCCGATGGGATTGCGATCGACGGGGCGGGCAACGTCTGGGCAAGTAATTTCCAAAGCAATTCCTTGACCAAGCTCTCCAATGACGGAGCATTCCTCTCCGGAGCCAATGGCTACACCGGTGGCGGCCTGAACGGGCCCGGTCCGATCGCGTTCGACGGCGCGGGCAACGTCTGGGTCACGAATACCGAGGGCGTCTCCATGACCGAGTTATCCAGCACCGGAACAGTTCTCTCCGGAGCCAACGGCTACATTGGCGGCGGCGTGAACGGCGCCTTTGGGGTCGCGATTGACGGCTCGGGCAACTCCTGGGTCGCGAATCTCGGAGAGAACTCCGTAGTCGAGCTTTCCAACACCGGGGTATTCCTCTCCGGAGCCAATGGCTACACTGACGGCAACCTGTTCGACCCCTTTGCGGTGGCAATCGACAGCTCGGGCAACGCCTGGGTGGTAAATTTCGGAGGGAACACCGTGACCGAATACTCCAATACAGGGGCAGTCCTCTCCGGGGCCAGGGGCTACATTGGCAGTGGTCTGAGTGAGCCAAGTGGGATCGCGATCGACGGCGCGGGTAATGTCTGGGTCGCAAATTCCGGACATAACACCGTGAGCGAACTCTCCAGTTCCGGAACCATCGTCTCCGGGACCGGCTTTTATACCGACAGTAGCCTGTCCGAGCCCTTTGCAATCGCGACCGACGGCTCGGGCAACGTCTGGGTGACAAACTCCCAAGGCAACTCCGTGACGGAGATAGTCGGCGTTGCTGCCCCTGTGATTACTCCGCTCGTTGCCGGCCTGCCCGTTGTACCGACGAAGGACGGAAGTAGCAACCTGGGCACGCGCCCGTAGCTTATTCGGCTTCAGGCTCTACCCGGCGCCCATTCCTGCGTGTTCTTCGCGCAGGGGTGGGCGACTTCGTTCGTTAGGCGCAGGCTAGCGTGATGAGTCATTCGTTCATTGAAGGGTGATGGTCTGTTCAGCACAGCGCGAAGCGCGTTCCCTGATGCTTCAGCATCAGGGAGTCGGAGGGAGCCGTAGCCTTTAGGCTACGGAATAAGAGGCTGGCAAAGATGTGGCCTTTAGGCCCGGGCCTTCTTTCGGCTGCGAACAAAAGGCCCGGGGCTAGGTAGTGTCTGACGAATCGGAGCTACCGGCTTGTGTCGTTGTTTTTGCTTCTGAGGTAGGTCCGGGCTTTAGCCATGGAGAGGCTCTTTGCCAAGCGAGCATTCCCTCCGTGGCTAAAGCCACACTAACAACAGTGCATAGACGGCGGGACTGAAGTCCCGCCCCTTCAAAGCAAAGGCAATCGGCGGGGCAAAGACGACAACAAAAAACAGCCACAAGGACAAAAGCCGGCAGCTCCGATTCGTCAGACACTACCTAAAGCCCAATTCTTGCCTGCCCCTTATTCCGTAGCCTAAAGGCGATTGCCTCCCTTACCCTCCGTTCCGCGACGCTAAAGCGTCACGGTTGGCGCTTCGCGCTATGGGTAACGCTGGTTGACTCAGCACACTAGCCTCTTCGCTACCCGACGCTCATTCCCGCGTGTTCTTTGCGCAGGGGTGGGCGCCTTTGTTTGTGATGCGCAGGCTGATTTTCCGGTGAAGTTTACCCCTTGCTATTCAAAGTGCTGTTTATCTGCTGTTAGGCTATCTGGAGTTCAAGAACAGTTCTGGGTAAGTTTCAGCATGAAACCACCGTTCCGGTGTGGGAGACTTCGTGAAAAACCATCGTCTATTCTTCTCGTCCGTGGCCAGCGTACTGGGCGTGGCTTTTGCTCTGGGGTTGAGCGGCTGCTCGGCGAACTTCGGAACCTCTTCCGATACCGCGGCGCAGACCGCGATGCATATTCGTGGCGTGGTTCATGGAGGCCAGCAGCCGATCAGCGGCTCGCATGTCTATATGTATGCCGCCAGCACAGCCGCTTATGGCGGCCGGGGCATTGCTCCCACTTCAGGGGCTACCGGCAATGCATCAACCTCGCTGCTGACTGCGGCGACCGGAAACCCGGCGGATACGAACGGGAACTTCTACGTCACTACAGACACCTTTGGCAACTTCGATATCAATGGGAACTTTGCCTGCACTCCGAATACCCAGGTCTACCTGTACTCGACCGGTGGCGATCCACAGTTGGCCGGCGTAGGAGTCGCCGGCACACCGAATCCTGCAGCTTCGCTGATGGCTGTCGTGGGCAACTGCGCCAGTGCGACGGCCAGCGCGGCCTTCCCGGGTGTTACGTCGGTGTCGATGAATGAGGTCAGCACAGTGGTAACAGCGTTTGCCCTGGCGGGCTTTGCCACCGATCCCCTGCACGTCGGCGCGCCCAGCGCGGTGACGGGCCATGCACTCTCCGGGACCGGCCTGGCGAATGCCTTCGGGACCGCGTTGAATATTGTGAATCAGGCCAGCGGAGTTCCCAATCCGACCTTCCCAAGCAATAGCAGCGTCACCGTTCCTGTAACCAGGATCAACACCGTGGCGGACTTCCTGGCTGGCTGTGTCAACTCCAACGGAGTCAGCTCGTCGGGATGCAGCACGCTCTTCTCCAATACGACTTATGGCACAGCCCCTACCGATACGGCAACGGCGGCCATTAACTTCGCGCAGAACCCGAGTGGCCACATCGGCGCTCTGTTCACTCTGGCCACCAATGCCAGTCCCTTCCAGCCCTTCTTCAGCTCGGCCAATGACTTGTCTCTCACCCTCAACTATGCCGGCGGCGGCCTGAACCAACCAGAGGCGATCGCGATCGACGGCGCGGGCAACGTCTGGGCGGCGAATGCCGGACGTGGCTCTGTAACCGAGATCTCCAGTGCCGGGACCTTTCTCTCCGGAGCCAACGGGTACACCGGCGGCGGCCTGAGCTCCCCAGAGGCAATCGCGATCGACGGCGCAGGCAACGCCTGGGTGGGGAATGTCTCAAGTAATTCCGTGACCAAACTCTCCAGCACCGGGACAGTTCTCTCCGGCACCAACGGGTATACCGGCGGCGGCCTGGCCGCGCCAAAGGCGATCGCGATCGACGCCGCGGGCAACGCCTGGGTGGCGAATACCGACGGTAATTCCGTGACCGAGATCTCCAATGCCGGGGCATTCCTCTCCGGAGCCAACGGGTACAGTGGTGGCGGCCTGTCCGATCCGGAGGGAATCGCGATCGATGGTTCGGGCAACGCCTGGGTGAGCAATTTCGGTGGCTCCGCCATGACCGAGTTCTCCAATGCCGGGCCATTAGTCTCCGAGCACACCGGCGGTAGCCTGAGCTTTTCAGAGGGCATCGCGGTCGATGGCGCGGGCAACACCTGGACGCCAAATGGCTTAAGTGACCTTGTGACGGAGTTCTCCAATGCCGGGGTAATCCTCTCCGGGAACGGCTACACCGGCGGCGGCCTGAACGAGCCCTTTGGAATCGCAATCGACGGTGCGGGCAACGCCTGGCTGCCGAATTTCAGTGGCGAAACCGTGACCGAGTTCTCCAGTACCGGAGCCATCCTCTCCGGGACCGGCTTCTATACCGGCGGCGGCCTGAACGGGCCCGAGGGGATCGCGATCGATGGCTCGGGCAACGTCTGGGTGGCAAATTTCAACGGCAACTCCCTGACCGAGCTGGTCGGTGCCGGTGCCCCCGTGATTACTCCGATCTCTGCCGGTCTGCCCGTGATCCCGACGAAGGACGGAAGCAGCAGCCTGGGCACACGCCCGTAGCCTCTTCGGCTTCGGGACTCTACCCGGCGCTCATGCCTACGCGTTCTTCGCGCAGGGGTGGGCGCCTTCGTTCGTCAGGCGCAGGCTCATTTTCCGGTGAAGTTTTGCCTCCTGCTGTCCAAAGTGCAGCCGATCTGCTGCTAATCTAGGTTGACTCGTCCCCTTTCGCTCCATCTGGACCCGGCCCGCTTTCTCCATAGTTTTACGCATAGAAATCACCGTTCCGGTATCGGAGAATCTTGAAAAATCGACAGTTGTCCTTTTCGTCCGTGCCCAGCCTGTTGGGTGTGGCTTTTGTCCTTGGCCTGAGCGGCTGCTCAGCGAACTTCGGGGATGTTTCCAATACCACGGCCCAAACTGCGATGCACATTCAAGGCGTGGTTCATGGAGGCCAGCAGCCGATCAGCGGCGCGCATGTCTATATGTATGCCGCCAGCACCGCCGCTTATGGTGGCCAGGGGATTGCTCCCACCTCCGGGACTACCGGCAATGCGTCGACCTCATTGCTGACCTCTGCGACGGGGAATCCGGCGGATGGAAGCGGGAACTTCTACGTCACCACGGACACCTTTGGCAACTTCAATATCAATGGGTCGTTCGCTTGCACCCCGAACACCCAGGTCTATCTGTATTCGAGCGGCGGAGATCCGCAGTTGACGGGCGTAGGTATTCCCAGCACCCCGAACTCCGCAGCCACGCTGATGGCGGTGGTGGGAGATTGCGCCAGTGCGACGCCCGGCTCCGCTTTCCCGAACGCTACGAACGTGTACATGAACGAGATCACCACGGTTGCCGCTGCCTATGCCCTGGCGGGCTTTGCCACCGACCCGCTGCACATCGGCGCGCCCAGCACGGTTGCGGGCCATTCGCTCTCCGGGATAGGCCTGGCCAATGCTTTCGCTACCGCACTGAACATCGTGAACCAGGCCACCGGAGTTCCCAATGCAACCTTGCCTCTGAACACCACCGCCGTCGTTCCCGTGAGCACGATCAACACTGTGGCGGATATCCTGGCCGCCTGCGTCAACTCCAACGGGATCAGCTCGTCCGGTTGCAGCACGCTCTTCGCTAACACGACGTACGGTACAGCGCCCGGCGATATCGCAACCGCTGCGATCAATCTTGCTCAGCACCCGGGAGCCAGCGTCTCCAATCTGCTCGTTCTGGCAACCAACGCCAGTCCCTTCCAGCCATTCATCAGCTCTCTCAACGATCTATCCCTCGCTATCAACTATTCTGGCGGCGGCTTGAACACTCCCGATGGAATCGCGATCGATGCCGCAGGCAACGCCTGGGTGGTGAATTTAATAGCAAGTAGCCCCGTGATCAAGATCTCCAGCGCCGGGGCATTCCTCTCCGGTGCTAACGGCTACACCGGCGGTGGACTGAACAATCCCCAGAACATTACGATCGACGGCGCGGGCAACGCCTGGGTGGCGAATGAGGGGGATAGTTCCGTGATCGAGTTTTCCAGCGTGGGGGCAGTCCTCTCCGGGACCAACGGCTACACCGGCGGTGGCTTGAACGAGCCAATCGCGATCGCGTTCGACGGCGCGGGCAACGCCTGGGTGAATAATTTCGGGAATAATTCCGTGACCGAGCTCTCCAGCGTGGGGGCAGCCCTCTCCGGGACCAACGGCTACACCGGCGGTGGCATGAACCTGTCAAGCGGGGTCGCGATCGACGGCGCGGGCAACGCCTGGGTGTCTAATTTCAACGGCAACTCCGTGACCGAGCTCTCCAATGCCGGGGCAGTCCTCTCCGGGACCAATGGCTACACTGGCGGTGGCATGCTCGAGCCCTTTACCATCGCGATCGACAGCGCGGGTAACGCCTGGGTGGTGAATGCGGGGGATAACTCCGCGACCAAGACCTCCGTGACCAAGATTTCCAATACCGGAGCACTCCTCTCCGGAGCCAGCGGCTACACGGGCGGTGGACTGAATAGTTCCGAGGGCATTGCGATCGATGGCGCGGGCAACGTCTGGGTGTCTAATTTCAACGGTAACTCCGTGACCGAGCTCTCCAATACCGGGGCAGTCCTCTCCGGAGCCAACGGCTACCTCAGCGGCGGCTTGAACGAACCCAATGTAATCGCGATCGATGGCTCGGGCAACGCCTGGGTAGTGAATTTCGGAGCTACCTCCGTGACCGAGATGATCGGCATCGGTATCCCCGTGATTACTCCCATCGCTGCCGGTTTGCCCGTGATCCCAACGAAGGACGGAAGCAGCAACCTGGGCACACGGCCGTAGAACGGCGCGAAGCGCGTTCCCTGATGCTTCAGCATCAGGGAACCGTAGCCTTTAGGCTACGGAATTCAAGCCTCGGAAGAGTCTGGCCTTTAGGCCCGCGACGCTAAAGCGTCACGGTTTGCGCTTCGCGCTATGGGTAACGCTGGCTCTTCAACAAACTAAAGACTCCACACTAGCCTCTTCGCTACCCGGCGCTCATTCCTGCGTGTTCTTCGCGCAGGAATGAGCGCCTTTGTTCGTTACACACGAATTAAGATTTCCGGTGAAGTTTACCCCCTTGCTATCTAATGTGCGGCTGAGCTGCTGCTAACCTAGGTGCATTCGGGCCCCTGTTCTGCATAAGTTTTACGCATAAGACCACCGTTCCGGTGTGGGAGAATTTCGTGAAAAACCATCGTCTATCCTTCTCGTCTGTGGCCAGCATACTGGGCATGGCTTGCGCTCTGGGGCTGAGCGGTTGCTCGGCGAACTTCGGGGATGTCTCCAACACCTCAGCGCAGACCGCGGTGCACATTCAAGGCGTGGTTCATGGCGGCCAGCAGCCGATCAGCGGAGCGCATGTCTATATGTATGCCGCCAGCACGGCTGCTTATGGTGGTAACGGCATCGCCCCCACCTCCGGGGTAACCGGCAATGCGTCGACCTCGCTGCTGACAGCAGCGACGGGAAATCCGGCGGACACGAACGGGAATTTCTACGTCACTACGGACGCCTTTGGCAACTTCAGTATCAATGGGGCGTTCGCCTGCTCTTCCGGCCAGCAGGCCTATCTCTACTCCACCGGCGGTGATCCGCAGTTGAATGGCGTAGGAGTGGCCGGGACGCCTAATCCCGCAGCCACTCTGCTGGCGGTAGTGGGCGACTGCACCGGCTCGGCCTTCCCTGGGGTCACATCCGTATCGATGAACGAGGTCACCACAGTCGCTGCCGCGTATGCGTTGGCGGGATTTGCCACCGACCCGCTGCACATCGGCGCGCCCAGCGCGGTGGCGGGCCATTCACTCTCCGGCATTGGGTTGGCCAACGCCTTCGGTACCGGGTTGAATCTCGTGAACCAGACCAGCGGAGTTCCCAATGCAACCTTGCCTCTGAACATCACCGCCGTCGTTCCCGTGACTACGATCAACACCCTCGCGGACATGCTCGCCTCCTGCATCAACTCCAACGGCGTCAGCTCGTCGGGATGCAGCACGCTCTTCGCCAACACGACCTACGCCACGACGCCCACCGATACGGCCACGGCCGCCATCAACATCGCGCAGCACCCGGGAGCCAGCGTCTCCAACCTGCTCGCTCTGGCAACCAATGCCAGTCCCTTCCAGCCCTTCGTTAGCGCTGCCAACGACTTGTCTCTCGCGATCAACTACACCGGCGGCGGCTTGAACCAGCCCGATGCGGTCGCAATCGACGGCGCAGGCAACGCCTGGGTGGCGAATGACATACAAAATGCCTCCGTGACCAAGATCTCCAGCGCCGGGGCATTCCTCTCCGGAGCTAACGGCTACACCGGCGGTGGACTGGACGCTCCCGATGGGATCACAATCGACGATTCGGGCAACGCCTGGGTGGCGAATTTCACATCGGGCACCGTGACCGAGCTCTCCAATGCCGGGGCAATCCTCTCCGGAACCAACGGATACTTTGGCGGTGGCCTGAACGAGCCCCTTGCGATCGCGATCGACGGCGCGGGCAACGCCTGGGCGACGAATTTAGTAGGTAGCTCCGTGACCAAACTCTCCAGCGCCGGGGTAGTCCTTTCCGGGCCCAGCGGCTACACTGGCGGCGGCCTGAGCGAGCCCTTTGGGCTTGCGATCGACGGCGCGGGCAACGCCTGGGCGGCGAATTTCGACGGTAGCTCCGTGACCAAGCTCTCCAATACCGGAGCTGCCCTCTCCGGAGCCAACGGCTATACCGGCGGCGGACTGAACGGGCCCTTTGGGATCGCGATCGACGGCGTGGGCAACGTCTGGACGGCGAATGGTTTTGGAAACTCCATGACCAAACTCTCCAACGCCGGGGTAGCCCTCTCCGGGCCCGGCGGCTATACCGGCGGCGGAATGGCCGAGCCCCTTGCGGTCGCGATCGATGGCGCGGGCGACATCTGGGTGACGAATTTCGAAGCTAACTCCGTGGCCGAACTCTCCAATACCGGAGCAATCCTCTCCGGAGCCAACGGCTACACCAGCGGCGGCCTGAACGAGCCCAATGCGATCGCAATCGATGGCTCGGGCAACGCCTGGGTCAGTAATATCAACAATAGCTCCGTGACCGAGACGATCGGCATTGGTACCCCCGTGATTACGCCCATCGCTGCCGGTCTGCCCGCTATCCCGACGACGGACGGAAGCAGCAACCTGGGCACACGTCCGTAGCGTTTGCTCCGGAGTGAGGTCAGAGCAAGAAATCTTCTATAGCAGTTCTTATGAAGAGATCAGGCAATAGAGCGCTGCCACGCCATGCGCGGGAAGCCGAACCCGCGCATGGCGTGGCAGCACTTAGGACTTGTCTTTAAAGGTGAGTGTGATCGACGTATCCGTCGCGTCCGTGGGGACATAGACGAGGGGACCGCCTCCGTCATCTTCACTATCACTGATGACTTGAAATTGCGGTGAACTCAGGCCAACGGCCTGACCGGAGCCTACTTCCATATACCGCTCGTCGCTGTTATAGGTAAAGCAGAGGCCCATATCGCCTCCAGAGGTGGAGACGTCAGCGTCATAAGTAGAGCCGACATGGACCTGCTTTTCCGGCGACAACTGAAACGGACTGTGCGCCACTACACCGTCGAAGACAAGTATCATGTCGTCAAAATTCGGGTCGCGATCTATCGTGATCGTGTTCCTGGCTTTGTTGATGATTAACGCGGTATTCGGATACGTCTTGCTCATTTACGACTCCTTTCGATGTATCTGCTTTTTCCTCTAAAGCAAGCAGGAAGTTCTAGTGGGCATTGCTCTGTTTATTACCTACTGACTTTGATCGAAACGCCTGTCGCGCCCGAACCGGCACGACAAACAGTCGTTCAAGCATTATTAGCCAAACTTAACTGTTTTGTCAGGACAGATTTTTGAGGTAGTGGGTCATGTTAGGTTCCCACAGGGCTTATGAGCTTAGGGCAAGAGTGGCTTTGCTCCAGGGTGAGGTCAAAGCGCGGTTTTGTTTTAAAGGGGCGGGACTTTGAGTTCCGCCGTTAGAGCATTTTCCCTGTAGGTGTAGAGCGGGGCCTCGATCTTTATGGGTGTTTTCCCCAATGAAAACGCCGCTGCACGCCCGTTTCCGGATTCCCAGCAACAGGGAAAATGCTCTAGAAGTCGCTACGTGCAGTGGCTTTATAGGTGGAAAAAGTCCGTATTTAACCTTTAGGGCCAACGGCCCGTTTCATACCAGCCTGAGGCAAAGCGAACCCGGGGTCAGCACGCGACAGCGTGGTGACCCCGGAAGCGACGCCCCAGGTTAGGCGCAAGAGTAGAAGTTGAGGGCTGTAAGCCCGACTCATCGTGCAGGCACTATGAATCGGGCTTACAGCCCTCTGCTCTCTTGTTGACCCTGTACCTGGGGCTACGCTTGCAGCGAGCTAAAAATCGCTCGCTGCTGCGCTCCACCCCAGGCTGGTATGAAACGGGCCCTTGGCCCTAAAGATCAAACACTCTTGCACTCTAAGAGGTTGACCCAATGGCGGGGCTGAAACCCCGCCCCTTCAAAGCAAGAGAGCTTCCAGATATGGAACAGTTCTCCTCTGGGACGCGCTAATCTCCTCAGGGACGCGCTAACACCTGCTCGATGGCGCGCACCAGCGTTGGCGAGTCGTTGAGACTCTCCGGGCGCCAGAGCTGCATGCCCAATCCACGTGCTGCGTCGCGGAAGTGGATGTCGATGTCATAGAGAATCTCGACGTGGTCGCAGAGGAAGCCGATGGGTTGAATCACGACACCCTTGTGGCCTTCCTCAGCAAGAGCTTTCAGTGTCTCTTCTACGGTCGGCCCGATCCATGGAGCTCCAGCGACGCCCTGACTCTGAAAGGCAAAGAACCAATCGGGATCGGTAAGACTGACGAACGAGGCAACACGCGCAGCGGTCTGCTTGGCTTCGACAGGATAGGGATCAGGCGTGGAGGTGGCTCCGTAGTTCTGGATGCCGTCGGCGGGGACAGGGGCGCCGGGCCGGGAGCTTTCTCCAGCAGTAGCGAGAATGGTGCGGCAAGGAACCGAGTGCGCAGTGAATACCACGGGAACCTGCGTGCCGAGTGCGGCGCGGGCTTCCACCAACGTTGGCTCGAGCTTCTCCGCGAAGGCCTGCGCGAGCAGCGGTTCGTCGGCCCAGCCTGCGATGAAGTCATAGGTGAACGCGCCGTTGAGGGCGGACTCCAAAGCGCGGCGATAGAGGCCGGTGGAGGTGCGTGAGTTTTGCGGCGCGAGGCACAGCACGCGGGCGTGGGTAATGCCATCGGCCTTCATCTGTGCGACGGTGTCGGCGATATAGGGATGCCAGTTGCGCATGCCCACGTAGACCTTGGTGTCCACCGCCTCCTGCAGCATCTCGGCCTGGCGCAGGGTCCAGCGTGTGAGAGGAGGGCCCTCGGGCAGCGGCTCGTTACGCAGGCCGATCTCGGCGTAGCGGTGCTGCAACTCTTCGATGACGTGCTGCGGCATGGGACGGCCGCCGGTTACCTTGTCGAGATAGGCGGCCATCTCGTCGAGCTGGTCTGGAGTGCCGTGAGCGAGGAGCAGGATGGCCGAGCGACCGGCTGTCGGGGTCTGATTCATAGTCTTATTTATGGTACCGCTCTCGCGAGGTCGGGGTGACCCTTACGAAAGCCCGACTATGAGCGGGCTTGCGTATGGAATGGCTTGGAATAGAGCTATTCCTGGCCCCTTTGTTCCAAAGAGGCCGATGCTATTTGAGATATAGCTTGAGCCTTATAGATAGCTTCCGGTGGCAAGACCCGGAAGGGCACAGCTTCAGCCGGGCCGAAGAAATAGGGCCAAGATTCCTTCCGCTCTGCCGAAGGCTGAAGCGAAGGCGAAGCCGGAGCGACTGAATTGTCTTCCTCAGTGTCGCCAAGACTATGCAGGGTTCACCAAGGCTGTATCCGTGGCGAGCATAGCTGTTTCGCCACAGTCAAAGAAGGCAATTCAATCGTTACGGCTGCGCCTCCACTCCGGCCTTCGGCAGAGCGGTAGGGTCCCCGGTTAGGCCTTTTGCGGCCTGGCTGAAGCCAGGCCCTTCCGTTTCCTGCCTCAATGAACTGTTTGCACAGTTCTACCAAGAGCAGGTTGATGACAGGCTTTAGGGAATGAGTTCGGCGACGACTTCTATGTCCAGATGGCGGGTGCTGCCGGGGACGTCGATCTGGCCGAGAGCTAGGGGCTTACCGAGGGCGACATTGAAGTTTCCCTCGAGGACTGACTGGCGGATAACAGGTTCTTGCACCCCTTGGATAGTCTGGGTTTCACCGACGCCGGATTGCTCGACCTTGGACTTGAGACGAAGTCCGTTGGCAACCTGGTTGATCGTGCTGTTGATGTTGATGCCGATATCAAGATAAGTGAACTGCGTTTGCATGCCGTTTTTGCCGTCGTCGTACGAGCCGGTGGCAACAGGCACCTTACTACCCTGCTTGAGGCTGGTCATCTGGCCGTCGACAGCGACGAGGGAGAAGTGCTCGACGCCGATGCGCTTACCCGAGTCAGACTCAGTGAAAGTGTAGGTAAGGCGATAGGCCTTGTGCGGGAGGTCCAGATCTTTGACGATCTTGCTGGCAAGGGCCACCTGGTCCGGCGGACCTTCGATAGCGATAGCATTTTGCGAGGTAACCAGATAGACCTTCATACCCGGGTAGAGCATGTTCCGCAAGGCAACCAGGATCTCATTGGCGTCATTCTGTTGGGTTACGTTATTGAGATAAATCATGTGAGTGAATTCGACCGAAGGAATGCGATAGGGAGCCATATACTCTTCCCTGCTCTTTGGCTTCGGGGTGGCAGCGGATTGGTCTTGCTCTGACTTCTCCTGTGAGGGCGCGGAGTCCTGCGCATGGGCGGTGAAGCCCAGCGGAAGGATCGTGAGAGCGAGAGCCAGGAGGGCTCTAGAACCGATGCGGTGGATGTGCTTTGTGGTCATAAGAGAGGACTCCATTCGAGCGTTAGTTGGAAGAAGGTGCAGGAGGATCGGGTACGGGAGAAGGTGGAGGCTCATCCGGCTTCGGAGAAGCGCTTGTGGGATTCATAGATTCCGACAGGGCAAGAGGCCCAAGGAGAAGCTTGGCGTACTGCTGGATATCGTTTTTTTTGCGGTCTTCAGCAGCGGCGCGAAGCGAGGAAGCATAGGCAGGTTCAAGCTCGGCGACTTCGACGGGATCGCCCTTGCGTGCGGCAGAGAGAAGGAGGCGCTCCTGCGGGGTGAGAGGCATGGGAGGAGCGGGATGGCTGGGGGCATTGGTGTCATCCAGCGCCTGTCGATCGGCGACCGCAAGAGTCGATGACGTGTCCGGCATGGTGGACTTTGGAGCTCTCTGGAGACCAGAGGATTTGGAGCCTCCCGGATTGTTGCTGGCGTAGACCGCTTTGTGCGCGGTGTTGTCCTCAGGAACAACGCGAGGCAGTTGCGGCTGCGGCTGCGACGCAATGGGTGTGGCGATCGTCGTAGCGCGGTGATGCGTGATGAAGTGGGCGATGGCGACAACAAGCATCACCGAGACCGCGGCAAACCTCCAGTTCCATGACGGCAGGCTGATGGCGCGACGCCACAAGGGAGTGGGGACAGCAGCGCGTTGCCGCAAGGCGGCGAGAAGACGCTGCTCCATGCCAGCATCGGGCTGGGCTTCACGGATTCCGGTGAGGGCTTGCTGGATGAACTCTTCTGAAGTTCTCTTCATGCATTGCCTCCTTTTTCGAGACGGGTGCGAAGGCGTGAGCGCGCGCGAAACAACAGCGCTCGAACGGCTGATTCGCTTCTTGAGACGACCTGCGCCATCTCGGCTGTGTCGAGCTCTTCGAGAGCGGAGAGCAGCAGAACCTGGCGCTCCGGCTTCGGCAATCTCTCGATCTCACGAAAGACTGCCTTCATTCGCTGCGCCTCATTTAAAGCGAGGTCAGCGGGCATGTGATGGGCAACAAGGCTTTCGGCGAAGATCTCGTCCATCTGCTCGGGACGGATGCGGCGGCGGCGATCGAGGGAGAGATTCCACGCGACACGAACAAGCCACACGCGCATGTCGCGCACCGCAGGCAACGTGCGACGGTGCTCCAGGACGCGGACGAAGGCATCCTGCACCACGTCTTCAGCCTCTGCCTTGTTGCGCAGGACGGAGTGAGCGACACGAAAAAGCAGCGCCGAATATGCCTCCACAAGAGCCGCAAGATCGATCTCCGATCCGGCGGTCTGCGCAGACAGCAAGTCCAAGCTGTATCCCTCTGACAAAATCACGTTGCCCTTCTATTCGGACAGACGCGGGAGTTTGGGGATCGCTCGAAAATATTTTCAGAGTTTCTACCGATATATTGTCATCTCGACCGGAGGCGCGCTTTTGCGCCGTAGTGGAGAGACCCCTGTATTTCGAAGGTGTATCGGTCGCCTATGCCGCTTACGTCGAGCGATATCGCCCGCACGATCAAAATACAGGGGTCTCTCCACTGCGCATCGCATAAAGCCATCATGCTTCGGTCGAGATGACAATTCTGGTGTGGTTCAGCAAGTGCAAAGAGCCTACTGGCTGACGGCTTCCCTGCCCGCGTGCGGCTTGATGACACCGTACTCCTTGACCCATTCGACGACGCGGATGACGTTGTCGACAGGAGTGCCGGGGACGATGCCGTGCCCGAGGTTGAAGATGTGTCCGGGGCGGCCGTTCGCGAGGTTCAGGACCTCCTGCACACGGTCGCGGAGGACGTCTTCCGGAGCGAAGAGGGTGATCGGATCGAGGTTGCCCTGCACTGCACAGCCTGCGCCCGCAGCACGCCAGCCTTCGTCCAGAGGAATGCGCCAGTCGAGGCCGAGGACGTCTGCCGTGGTCTCGCGCATGGTGGGCAGCAGCGAAGCGGTATCGACGCCGAAGTAGATCACCGGAACGCCGAGTGCCTTGACGCGGCGCACAAGCTCCGTCGTCGGAGCGAGGCAGTACTGGCGATAGTCGCTGACCGAGAGCGCACCAGCCCAGGAGTCGAAGATCTGGATGACATCCGCGCCCGCTTCAACCTGTTGTTCGGCATAGGCGACTAGGACGGTGACGAGCTTCTCCATCAGCAGCGACCAGGTCGCATCGTGCGAGTACATGATCTTCTTGGTCTCGACGTAGTTGCGCGAGCTGCCGCCTTCGATCATGTAGCTGGCCAGCGTGAAGGGAGCGCCGCAGAAGCCGATGATGCCAAGCGTGTCTCCATCGGCGCGAGGTGCGCTGAAGTGTTTGGCGACCTTCTCAATCGCGTTGGCGACGTAGCGCAGATCGTCCGTGCGGTCGGTGCGCAGCGCCTGCACGTGCTCTAACGAGCGCACAGGCGTGTTGACGACGGGGCCTTCGCCGTTGACGAACTCAAAGTCGAGGCCCATGGGAGTAAAGGGCAGCAGCAGGTCGGCGAAGATGATCGCCGCATCGACGCCAAGGCGCTCGGCGGCGGTAATCGTGACCTCCGAGGCGATCTCCGGAGTTCGGCAGATGTCGAGCAGCGAGTGATGCTTGCGCACAGCCATGTACTCCGGCATGTAGCGTCCGGCCTGGCGCAGGAACCACACGGGGGTGCGATCGACGGGCAGGCGCAGACAGGCGCGAACGAAGCGGCTTCCGCTGGTTTCCGGCAAGGAGGTCTCGGTCTCTAGAGCATGGTTACGTGTGTTTTCGGGCAGATTTTCCATGAATGTAGTCAACGTATTAAGGCTAGCACCTTCAACGACGATTTCCCCTCGTCCAATCTTGTTGGGATGCCCCGGGCAGCAAAAGTTCATCTGCCGCTACGTACGGCCAGGCTTGCCGGGGGGCCATGCGCTGCACCTATGATGAAGAGGAAGGAACCATCAAGAGAATTGGGAAAATCGATAACCGACCGGATACATCCATGTAAGTTCTGGAAGTCCCCACACAATATCGCTGCCCTTGCTTTGCTGGGCATCGTGGGGCTGCCTGGCGTATCAGCCAGGGCGCAGACGAGCGTGGCGAAGAAGAGCCCGTTTGTGGGCGCCTATCATCATGATGAAGTCGACTCAGCGGAGGACCTTGCGATCCTGCCTGATCGGAAGTTCTGTTTTGCGCTCAGCGATGGCACGGAAGATCATCTGACCGCCGGGCGATGGAAGCCAACCGAACACGGCATCGTTCTTGAAGAGGTCAAGATGCCATCGAACGGTATCTTCGCTGGAGTGGTGCCCCACTGGCAAAGCCAGGAGGAGAGTTCCGGTCCTGTCAGTGTGAATTTTCTCTTTGATGGACAATCGCTTGGCGGCCAGGGAACGTTTGTCTTTGGGTTCTCGGAAGACGAAACGCTTCCGAAAGAGATGCGCCCGGTGTTCACCGCAACGGCGAATGAGCTCAGCGGGCAGTACGCGTTGCCTCCCGTCACAGATTCAGTCAAGAGCTTTTTTATCGCCTATCGAGAACACCCTGAAGGTCCACGCACGCGGTCGCGAATGTATCGGGTACTGCAGTTTCACCTCCCCGAAGTGAAACCGCCTGCAGAGCTGAACGACCCAACGGCACGCCTGGTTTCGATGGATATCGCGATCGGTTTCGATTCCGAGAGTGTGCAGCCACCTCTGCATTTTAACTCCGAGATCAAGGATGGAGTTCTTTTCGTCGATGGAGCCAAATTCGGGGATCGCCAGGAATTGCCTGACGAAATGAAGGCGGATTCTCCTGAATGCACAAAGCTGATCGAACAAGCCGAAAAAAAGGTATCCACGGAGCCCGAGCTCATGGAGGATGGCTCTCTGCAGCTTAAGCCGGTCCGCAGCTTCGACCAGGAACTTCATCTCGAGGCCGCAAAGCCGTATTTCACAGCTCCCAGCGACGATAAAACCGCAAAATAAGCCGCCTTTAGGGGAGTGCACAATCCGGGAATATAGACTATTGTTGGCCCATTTTCGCGTGCGATCGCAAAACCTTGTGCGCTGAGTGGCTGTAGTTTTCAAACTTTTGCATCGAGAAGAGAAGCCACACGCTATGACGAATTACCTGACACTGCCCATAGGCCCGAAATCGCCTGAGCTGGTGAACGCCGTTATCGAGATTCCCCTTGAGGGCATCAGCAAGTACGAATACGACAAGGAGCTGCATGTCTTCCGGCTCGATCGCAACCTCTTTTCGCCGGTCCATTATCCGGGCGACTATGGCTTTATCCCCAGCACGCTGGGAGACGACGGTGATCCGCTGGACGTGCTGGTGCTGGTAGATACACCGAGCTTTCCGGGATGCGTGCAGGAAGTACGCCCCATCGGCGTGCTGGAGATGATCGACCAGGGTCAGGGCGACGAAAAGATTCTCGCCGTGGGTGAAGGCAATCCGCGCTATAACGACGTGAATGAGTATGCCGACATCTATCCGCACATCCTCAAGGAGATCACTCACTTCTTCTCGATCTACAAGGATCTTGAAGGCAAGAACGTAGAAGTACGCGGCTGGCGCGATGCGACGTTCGCACGCACCGTCATCCTGAAGGCGCAGCAGAACTACATCGACAAGCACAGCAAGAAGTAGTGGTTTGGTAAGAAACTGGGCGCGTCCCTCTCAATATGCATTGAGAGGGACGCGCCCAGTTTTTGCTGGGGTGACTCTGTTCTACCTTACCCATAACGTTGCCCCATAGCGCGAAGCGCAAACCGTGACGCTTTAGCGTCGCGGGACGGAGGGAGCCGTAGCCTTAGGCTACGGCTCCCTCCGACTCCCTGACGCTGAAGCGCCAGGGAACGCGCTTCGCGCTGTGCGGAACGAACCACCATTCTTCAACGAACTAAGGACTCAGTCCCTCTAGCCCATGACAGGCGTGGGCGTTGTCTTTGCCCTGCGCCGGATGAACTCCGCGACAGCATAGACAAGGGCTCCAGCGACTCCAACCAATGCAGCAAAAATCAATGCGGGCAGACCGAGCACCTGCTCGCCCCGCGCGGTCCATAGAGCAAACGCGATCAGCAGCGCGGGGCAAATGCCAATAGCAATCGCTCCAGCCATGCCGCCGGGAAGGCAGAACGGCCGTGCCAACGTGGGTTCGCGGTGGCGCAGCACAATAAAGGCTACGAACTCCAGCAACAGTGCCGCGCCGTAGAGTACGAGGTCGATCGAGATCAGGCGCTCGAAGCTGAAGCGCAGTGCCAGCGCCCAGATCACGGCACAGAACAGAATGCTGACCCAGGGAGCGCCGCGGCGGTTTTCGCGCAGGAACAGGCGCGGCAGCAGGCCGTCTTCGGCCATCGCATAGGGGACGCGCGTGTAGCTCATCATCAGCGGATTGAACATGCCGGCTCCGTTGATCATGCCGCCGAGCACCACGGCGAGTCCCAGCGCCGGGCCAACGATGGTGCGGGCTGCATCGGTCCAGGCCCCGGTTGAGAACTGATCTGCGGCGATTCCCGCCAGCCCTACCGCCGCCAGTGGCAGGATGTACGTGATCGCTACCAGCGTGACCGAGCCAAGCATCGCAAGCGGATAGTTGCGCTGCGGGTTGTCGACCTCCTGCGCGACGGTGCTGGCATTGTCCCAGCCCATGTAGTTCCAGAGCGCCACCGAGACCGCTCCCCCCATGTCTGCATGGGTGACCGGATGCAGCATGACTCCGGCGCCCTGCCCATGCCACCGCCAGAGAGCGACGGCAACCAACACGACAAAGGGTGAGAGCAGAAGGCAGAACATCGCCACCGAGCCCTCGCCGACGGACTTTGCTCCCTTGAGGTTCCACAGCGCACAGCCAACGATGACGGCCAGGGCCCACAGTGTTCCGCGATAACCTTCGGTCCAACTCGGAGCGACCCGGCTGAGATACAGCACAAATGTCACGGGGTAGAGGGCCATGTCGAAGACACTGGCAGCAAGCGAGAGCCACGCCTCCTGAAAGCCCCAGAAGCGGCCCAGCGCCCGGCGCACCCAGACGTAGTAGCCTCCCTCTTCAGGGATTGCGCTGGCTAGTTCGCCGACCATCAGAGAGGTCGGCAGGCTCCATAGAAAGGGGATGATGGCGAGCAGCAGCAGCGCGCGTCCGTAGCCGGCTTTGCCGATAATGTCTTCGAGCCCATAGGGGCCACCCGCAACCATGAAATAGGTTGCGCCGATAAGCGGCAGTAAGCGCATCTTGTTCTTGCGCGCGATGTTGACGATAGAGCAAATCTCCTGTTACTGGGAAGTTGAATCGGGCTTGCAGTGCCGTTTTTCTGGGGAAAAACAGCCATAAATGTCGTGGCTTCGTTATACACCTACAAGAGATTTGCTCGAGCCGTAAGCTCCTATCAAGGAAATGTGTTTTTACTGTATCGCCAAGTGCTCGAATTCAGAAGGAATCCGTCTTCAGATTTGTTTTGAAGGGGCGGGGCTTTTAGCCCCGCCATTAGAAGCCGCCACGTGCAGTGACTTTAGTCACGGAGGGAACGATGCCCGGGCAAGCCTGCGCTCTTCATCTGGACAGAGTCGTTGGCTAGATAGACATCGTTCCCTCCGCGGCTGAAGCCGCTTCAGGTGTTGTCCCAACGGCGGAGCTGAAGCTCCGCCCCTTCAAAACAAGAAATCCGGCGAATGCCTTGAACGATGTTTGATGAAACAACCTAGGTTATAGGATCGAAGTGTCCCTGAATTCAACTCGGAAGAAGACCCTTGAACCTCTCTGTGGCCTCCAAGCGAACCTCTCTTTTTACCGCAAGTCTTCTTTTAGCGGCAATCTTCTCTTCCGGCTCGATTGCCAGTGCTGCGGCGCAACAGCCCAGGGTTGCAGATGGCTTTTCTACCGATTGGGCGAACCTGAAGATCGATGTTCGTGAACTGGCTCCGCACGTGTATCTGCTGCACGGTTCCGGAGGCAATACGGTGGCGTCGATTGGGCCTGACGGCACCTTGCTGGTGGACAGTGAGTTTGCGCAGGTTGCGCCGAAGCTCGCGGCCGCGCTGCAGAAGCTGGGCGCGGGGCCGGTGCGGTACATCGTGAGCACGCATTACCACTCAGACCACACCGGAGCGAATGCCGCCTTCCACAAGGATGGCGCGGTGATTGTCGCGCAGGAGAACTGCCGCCTTCGCATGATGCAGACGCAGTTCAGCCAGTTCTGGAACAGGTCTTCCCCTCCGGCTCCTGCGGAGAGCCTTCCGACGCTGACGTTCGATCGCAAGCTGACGCTGTTTCTCAACGGCGAGGAGATTGAGGCCTTTCACAATCAACCGGCGCACACGGACGGCGACGCGATCGTGTACTTTCATCACGCCAATGTCATCCATATGGGCGATGTCTTCGTGAATAATCTTTACCCGTACATCGACCTGGGTGCGAAGGGACGGATCGACGGTTATTTCCCGGTGATCGACGAAGTACTGGAGAGGATCGACGATCAGACGCAGGTCGTCCCCGGACATGGCCCGATCGCGACAAAACAGGAGTTGAAGTCCTATCGCGACATGCTGCACACGATACGCGACCGCGTAGCGGCCCAGATCGCGCAGAACAAGAGCCTGGAGGAGATTCTGGCCAGCCATCCGACGCGTGAGTTCGACCGGCAGTATGCGACCGATCGTGTAGGCGGCGGCGGCTTTACGGCGATGGTCTACCAGAGCCTGACGGGAAAACGGCTCGACTGGCATCCGGCATCTTGATCGGGACGCCAAGGCTCAGGCTATAATCAAAAGCAGTTCTACCCCGCAGGAGAGTTGGCCGAGTGGCTGAAGGCGGCGGTTTGCTAAACCGTTATAGGATCAAAAGTTCTATCGGGGGTTCGAATCCCCCACTCTCCGCCAGTTTGTTTTCACCGTATCAAGTCTCTACAGAAACTACGCACAAAAGCCCGCCAATCGCGGGCTTTTGTGCGTTTGGGTGTAAGTAAAAGCGGACTGAAGAATTCTCTGCCAGATGTGTTTCACAGGTTGCGGCTACTTAGAGAGAAGCTGAGGGTTGAGCCAGTTTTGTTCAAATGCTTTTCTGACACATTTGAGCCAAAGCGAGCGAAGCCAGCACCCGATTCAACTTCTGCTGGGCTATCAAAACCGCCGATTCGTGGGAGAGATGCGCCATGCAGGGAAATCCAAGCCCGGGATCTCATACATCTGGAACATCCAGAAACGATCAAGGGCGGAAGGTTCCCTCTTTATGAACAACTTTAGCTTTTGAATCGGCATTATCTGGAATTTATTGCTCTTACGAAAATCAGCACTACCTGGAACTTATTGCTCTTACGAAACCTCAATCGGCAGCATGCCATTCCGAAGAATGAATCACCGTACTATATGGCATTGGTGGAAAGGTGTGAGCCCCGGCCAGTGTCAGAGCGCTGTCGAGACCATGAATGCTCGTGCGCACGCGAGCTGATTACAGACGAAGTTCTGCCCAAAATCCTTCAGTTTGCTTGCGTCCAAACCAGAGCCGGCGAGCGTCACTAGCGAAACAGGAATACTCGCAGCATGCTGCTTCAGGATGATGGGCGGATAGCTTTTCAGCCTTCCGGGCGGCCTTATTACATTGGGAACAAATTGTTACGGAGGGAACATTATGCACGAATCTTTATTGCGGCTTTACCCGATTCATGCCAATATCTATTTGAGCACTACTAAAACTAAACAATCAACTTTACCAATTCGACTGCTGCAGTTCGAGCACTTTCTATCGAGGGTACTCGCTCCTTTCTGAAGCAGATCGTTCTAGCTCAGCCGGTCTACGCGCCGATCTTAGTTTAAGAATCGGCCACAGGGAACAGTTGAACAGTCCCTTTTCGAATTTTTATGGGAGATGATGTTGGGGCACGAGTTTCTCATACTCGCAGATAGGAGCAATCGAGGCGGGACTTCCGCCGGTTCGATTCTTTCGGCTGCCTTCTCAATCAAAGCCTCTGCACCATTTTCTCCTACAAATTATCCAGGTCTCGTCGAACAGTTCGCTTCTTCTCCTGCGACGGAGCGCCCTCCACCACAACAGGACGCTTTCTGCCTCGCACGAACCATGGCCATTTTTTTGAAACAACTACCCACTTGAGAGCTACGGGATGGCGATGAATCAGCGTACTTCCTATCCGTTGACGGCGGCCCAGCGTGGTCTTTATTTCAGCCAGAAGATTGCGCCTGCGGCGAATATGAATCTTGCGGAAGCCGTTGAGATCTGCGGTCCTGTGCGGCCGGAGATCTTCCAGCAAGCATTTCGCCAGATTGTTGCCGAGGCAGAAGAGCTGCGCATTGTTATCACCGAAGAGGACGGACGCCCAGTACAGGTGGTGCAGCCGGTCTTTGAAGGTGAGTTTCCCTACCTCGACATGAGTCAAGAGGCCGATCCACGTGCCGCGATCCAGACCTGGATGATGGCAGAACTGGCTCGTCCGGTGGACGTTGCCAAGGATGCTTTGTGGACGTTCGCTTTGCTGAAGGCTGCCGATGATCGCTACTTCTGGTATCACCGCGCCCATCATATTGTAGAAGACGGTTACGGCGGAGGTTTGGTTGCCCGGCGTATCGCCGAACTATACACCGCTTACGCGCAGGGGCATGAGCCTGCGCCACACTCGTTCTGCACCGTGAAGACGCTGGTGGAGACTGAGGCTAATTACCGCAGCTCCAACCGCTTCGAGCGTGACCGCGAGTATTGGCACCAGCAGCTGGAGCAGCTGCCCGAGGCCGTAACCCTTTCGAGCAGCCGCCAGCGGCATGGGCTGAACGGTGCCCTGCTGCGCAGCACCGGCCATCTGTCGGCAGAGGTAGCGCGGCAGCTTACGGAACTGGGCAAAACAGCCGGCGCCAGCTTGCCGCAGGTGTTGATCAGCCTGGTGGCTGCCTACTATCAGCGTGCAACGGGCGTCAGCGACCTGGTCTTCGGCATGCCGGTCTCCGGCCGGCTGAACTCGGCGCTGCGCAGCTCAGTCTCGGTCTCGGCGAATATCGTACCGATCCGCGCGAGCTTTACGCCGCAGATGACGATCACGGATCTGTTCCTGCAGATCTCCCGCGCGGTGCGGCAGTCGCTGCGTCATCAGCAGTATCGCTACGAGGATCTGCGCCGCGACCTCGGCATGGTAGGTCGCGACCAGAACATCGCGTGGCTGAACGTGAATATCGAGCCTTTCGACTACAAGATCGACTTCGATGGTGCACCGGCAATTTTGCATAACCTGTCGAATAGCTCGGCGGAAGACCTGATGGTCTTCGTGTATGACCGCGGCACCGATACGGGTCTGCGCTTTGACCTCGACGCCAACCCGGGACTCTACACCGTGACGGAGCTGAACGAGCATCGGCGCAGGCTGATCCGCATGGTCGAGCAAGTGCTGGCTCATCCGGGTGTGCCACTGCAGCAGTTGGACGTTATGGGCGACGAGGAGCGTCAGCGCCTGTTGATGGACTGGAACGCCACGGCTGCCGATCTGAGCTTCACCAATCTTCCGGCGATCGTCGCCGAGTGGGCCCAGAGGACGCCGTACGCTCCGGCGGTGATCTTCGAAGACACGACAGTCAGCTATCGCGAGCTGCATGAGCGCAGCCTGCGGCAGGCATACCAGCTTCGCGCACAGGGCGTTGCGCCGGGCGATATCGTCGCCGTGGCGCTGCCGCGTAGCGAGCAGCTTATGGTTGCTCTGCTTGCCATCATGCGGACCGGCGCTGCCTATCTTCCGATCGACCTGGATAGCCCCATTGAGCGCACGATGCTTGTGCTGGGAGACGCCGCGCCGGTTGTGCTGATCGCCCAGCCGCAGATGCATGCGCGCTTCGCGCATGGCAGCTTCAAACTGGTGCAGCCGGAACATAGCGATGTGCCCTTGAGCATGCTCGATCCGAGCTTCGACCGCAGCACGCCGGAAGGCACGGCCTATGTGCTGTACACCTCAGGCTCGACCGGAAAACCGAAGGGCGTCGAGATTACGCACTATAATCTCGCCAACTTTCTGGAAGGCATGCAGCGCCAGTTGAAGCTGACGCCGAACGATCGCTTCCTCGCGGTCACCACGGTCATCTTCGATATTGCAGGGCTGGAGTTGTATCTCCCACTGATGGTGGGGGCGCGTGTGGTGATGGCGAGCGGCGAGGCTGCACACAATCCGCCGTCGCTGGCACGTCTGATCCGGCAAAGCGGCTCGACGCATATGCAGGCGACGCCGTCGCTTTGGCGCATCCTGCTGGGCTGCGCCGATATCAAACTCGACGGTATCCACGTAATGGTGGGCGGCGAGGCCCTGAGTGCCGATCTGGCAGACGAGTTGAAGATGATGGCCGCGCGTGTCACGCAGTTCTATGGCCCTACCGAGACGACGATCTGGTCGACGGCCTTCGAGTTGCTTCAAGGAGGTGCAGGCGTGCCGCCCATTGGCCGCCCCATCATCAACACGCAACTCTATGTTCTGAACGAGGAGCGCCAGCCGGTGTTTACCGGAGCCATCGGAGAACTGTACATCGGCGGTGCGGGCGTGGCCAAGGGATATCTGCGTCGCCCGGAGCTGACGGAACAGCGCTTCCTCGCGAATCCCTTCTCCGGCGACGGCGGCAGGATGTATCGCACCGGCGACCTGGTTCGTTGGAGCAACGATGGCCTGCTACAGTTCATCGGTCGCGCCGATGACCAGGTGAAGATCAACGGACATCGCGTGGAGCTGGGAGAGATCGAAAGCCTGCTGCAGCAGAATGCGGCAGTCGCAGAGGCCGCGGTCATCGCAGAAAAGAACAGTAAGGGCGCCATCTCACTGGCGGCATACATTGTCGCGCAGCATAACGCTACCGTTGATCTCGATGCACTGCGCATGTTCCTGACGGGACGCCTGCCCGGCTACATGATTCCCGCGAACTTCATGGCGCTTGATGCCATGCCGCTGACGCCGAATGGCAAGCTCGACCGCAAGGCACTGCCTGCAATTGAAGAGGCGCGCCGCGATATCTATGCAGAACCGGTTACACCGACTGAGAAGAAGCTGGCCGTGTTGTGGCAGAAGATCCTGAAGGTCGATCGCGTGGGCCTGCACGACGACTTCTTCGACCTGGGCGGCGACTCGCTCAATGCAGCCGAGATGATTGCGCATTTCCCGTCGCAGTTCGAGATGGAACTGCCGCTGGGCAGCCTGTTCGAGGCTCCCACCATCGCGCACCTCGCAACGCTGGTGGAGCGCCTGGGCCACGAATACTCCGACACGCTGGGCGTGGTGCTGCCGCTGCGTAAGGTAACGAAGAATCCGCAACGTCCGCTGTTCTGCATCCATCCCATCTCGGGCATCAGCCTTGGCTTCTCCGGGCTGCTGCGGCACCTGGATCCGGCAATTCCAGTCTATGGACTACAGTCGCGCGGGCTGCTCGGCGGTGCGGGCCTTTCGGCAAGCATCGAAGAGATCGCCAACGACTATCTGACCCAGATTCGCCTCATTCAGCCCGAGGGGCCATACCGCCTGGTGGGCCGCTCCTTCGGCGGCCTGATCGCCCACGCCATCGCGGAGCAGATTGAGTCACAGGGGCTGCAGGTGGAGCTGCTGGCGATGATCGACAGCCATCTGTTCACCACAGGCAATCTTTCTCGTACTTTGACGAAGGCCGAGGAGGTGCGCGCCGCACTAAGCTTCCTCGATATCGACCTTGAAGAGAGCGAGCTGCCTGCGACGCTCGAGGACCTGGGCGAGTTGTTATTGCATCCTGACAACACACGCTCGGCCCCGCTGACGCAGGGCATCATGAGGCTCTCGACGGAGATCATGAAGACCAGCCCGGAATTTATCCGCCATATCTCGGCGGTGATGCTCAACAACCTGAAGCTGGCGCGCCAGTATGTGCCGGGCATGGTGAATCACGATCTGGTGTACTTCCATGCGACGGAGATGACCGGCAACGTGGAGGGCATCCTCGACCGCAACCCTTCGTCGTGGCGTTCGTTCATTGGCCGCAAGATGGAGGTCCACGAACTGGCCTGCCATCACGAGCTGGTACTGGAGCCTGTATTCGCGGCGCAGATCGGCAGAGTGCTACAGCGGCATCTTGCGTTCCGCATGGAGCGCCCCCTTGGAATTTCTTCGCTCGCCCATGAAACGATGGAGTCAATCGCACCGGCTTATGGCTGAAACATCCAACACCCCTAAACCTATCGTGATCTTTGCCATTGGCACGCAAGGCGACATTCGCCCCTGCGTGGCTCTAGGCCAGGGTTTGCAGCGCGCCGGCTATCCCGTACGTATGGCCACCAGCAGCAACTTCGCAGAGTTAGTGCGCCAGTCGGGACTCGAGTTCTTCCCGCTGACGGCAGACTTTCAGGCGATGCTTGAATCGGACCGGTCCATCGGCGACAAGGGCATGAACATCCGCGCCATGATCCGTATCTTTCGCGAGCGCTACTCGAGCTGGGCGGTGAACTGGGTGCAGGAAGGGCTGGCTGCCAGCGAGGGCGCCGGGCTGCTGATTGGCGTGAGCAACAGCATCATGCTGGCCAAGGCGCTCTCCGAGGCACGAGGCATTCCGTTTGCGATTGCGAGACTGACGCCATGCACAGTCTCGAAGTTTCTGCCGCCGATTATGCTGATCAGTTCGCAGAAGAAGCAGATCGGCGCCGTGAGCCTCGCGGCCCATTATCTGCTCTTCAAGCTGCTGTGGGATGTGATGCGTCCTGCGATCAACGGGCTGGTGCGGCCGCAACTGAAGCTGCCGCTGTATCCGTGGTACGGCCCATACTTCGGTGATCTGCATCGGTCCAAGGTCATCAACGGCTACAGCCGTCATGTGCTGCCGCGTCCATCGGACTGGACCGAGGACTCACAGGTTAGCGGCTATTGGTTTCTGGATCAGGGCGAATGGCAGCCCTCCGCTGAGCTGCGTGAGTTTCTCGCGGCAGGACCGAAGCCTATCTACATCGGCTTCGGCAGCATGGTAAGCAGCAACGCCGAGGCCTTCACCAAGACGATTCTTGACGCCGTGAAGCTGAGCGGGCAGCGTGCCGTTCTTGCGACGGGATGGGGCGGTCTGGACGGAAAAGAAGGACCGCATGACGAGCAGATCTTCTTTCTTCACCATGCGCCGCACGATCGACTCTTTCCTCTGATGTCCGCAGCCGTGCATCACGGTGGAGCAGGCACGACCGCGGCCGCGGTGCGTGCGGGAATTCCTTCGGTGATCGTGCCGTTCTTCGGCGATCAGCCCTTCTGGGCGGGCCGACTGAACAGCCTTGGCGTCGCGCCTCCGGGCTTGAAGCGCAAGCTCATGACCTCCGAAGAGCTGGCTGCGGCATTGACCGCAACACAACAGCCCGCGATGATCGAGAAGGCCGCGGCGCTGGGCCGCGCTGTGCGTGCAGAGGACGGCATCGAGACAGCCATCGAGTATCTGCGTTCGTGGAATTTATTACCGCCAGCAGCACAGAAGGCTACGAATGAACCGTTGATGGCCACCGCTGGAGACGCGTAATGATGAAGCGGCCCATGGCGATGTTCGAGCGCGCAATGTACCTGGAAGGCAGCCTCCATGTAAACGTGACGGTGACGGCACGCCTCTGGGGTCGCATCTCCGAGCAGCGTCTGCGGCAGGCTCTCGATCGCGTTCAGGCCAAGCATGGCATTCTGCGTTGCCTGCTGGTGCGGGAAAACGGCCGGCCCTACTTTGTCGAGCAGGCCACTCCACCCCCGATTCCGTTGCGCATCGTTGAACGCAAGAGCGATGAAGACTGGTTCGATGAATCGACCAGCGACTCGCTGCAGCGGTTCGATGGCAGTCTTTATCCTCTTGCACGGCTGGTCTGGTTGCGCAGTGAGCTTGAGAACGAGCTTCTACTTGTCTGCAGCCACGCGGTCTGCGACGGCAAGTCTCTCATGCTGTTGTTGCAGGAGCTGCTACTGCTGTGTGACCAGCCCGACGCCAGCATCGGCACACCAACGACACTCAATGGCGTGGAAGAGGTCTTCCCTGCCAAGGTGCTGGCCGACCGCAAGCTGCGACGCTATATCCGTTGGCGTGTAGCGCTGCTGAAGTTCATGATGCGCTTCTCTAGGTCCAGCAAGAAGAGATGGACGTACGGCGCGATCTACCGCAACCTGTGGAGGCTCGACGAGCAGGCCTCGCAGATGTTCGTCACACGCTGCAAGGCGGAGGGCGCCAGCGTCTTTGCCGCGTTAAGCGTCGCGATTCTGCAGGCATTTCATAAGGTATGCGGGCCGAAATACATGGAGAAGTTCGAGGCTCCAGTCGACTTCCGCCGCTACCTTCCCAATCTGCGCGAAGACAGTCTGTTCGCGGTTGCGCCGACCATCCAGTTGTCGTTGGACAAGCTGCCCGGCGTCGATCCCGAAGGCACCGGCTTCTGGGCCCTGGCCCGCGCCATGAAGACGGACATCACGAAGAAGATCGACGGGTTGGAGACGTCGATCTATCCCTTGTTTCTGGGCATGGAACAGCTGCACGACGTCTACGACAGAATGTTCGCGCAGGCACAGTCCCAGCGCGCCGGTCGCCAGGTTTCGCTGAGCTATGTGGGCAGGCTGGACATGACGCAGAGCTTCAGCGACTTCCGTGTGCAGGAGATCTGCGACATCACGGCGATGATGTCCCCCACGCCCGCAAACCTGGTTGTGATCTACAGCTACGGCGGCCGCTTCTACTTCTCTATCTCCTCGGATGAATCGTCGCTGTCGCGCGCGCAGGCGGAGCAGATTCAGCAGCAGGTAATGGAGACCCTGCTGCAGTGTGCTGCCCCCGTGGAAAAGCCTTTCGCCATCGCGAACAGCATCCCCTCTGCGACCCATGCGGAGGTCTCGTGAAGAAGAACTCTCGGGAAAATGCAGACGGAGCCTCCGGGCAGGCAGGTTGTCGCTCACGACGCCTGTTGCTGCTGGAACGAACGATGTACCGCGAAGGATGCACGCCGTTCACCGCTGTCTTCCCTCTCCATCTGGTTGGAACACTCCAGGAGAACCGGCTGCGGAACGCACTGGCTCGGGTGCAGGCGAAGCATCCGCTGCTGCGTTGTGTCGTCGAGGAGAAGACCAACGGCCCTTGCTTCGTGATGCGAGACCAGCCGGCACCGATCCCGTTGCGCGTGGTGGAGCGCCAGAGTGAGGACCACTGGCAGGTTGAGACGCGATGGGAATGGACAAAACCCTTCACACAAGAGGAGCCGCTGGTGCGACTGGTGTGGCTGCGGGGAGATGGAGTGCATGAGCTGTTACTGCTCGCGCATCACTGTATCTGCGATGGGCACTCGGGGATTCATCTTCTTCACGATCTGTTGCGCGTATATGACGAGCCGGAACAGGAGTTGGGCTCGTATGAGGCGCTCGGCACGGTGGAGGATCTCGTTCCCGCCGAGGGACTGCGGGACCGCAAAGTGCGCAGCCAGGCACGGCGCAATGTACTCATCCTCCGCACGCTCTCCCTGTTGAAGCGGTTGCTTCCGCACAAGCCGGCTGCGCCGCAGGTCGCGCCGGAGCAGATTTACTTTCATCGCTGGAGTGTCGATCGCGCCGCGGTAGAGGGTTTAACGGAACGTTGCCGCGCAGAGAACACGACGATACTTGCAGCAGCAAGTATCGCGTTCATGCAGGCGTTTCGCGATGTGCGCGGTGTTAAGGCGCTGAACAAGACCTACACGATGGTAAACGCGAGGCGGTTTCTGCCGCAGCTTGGCACCGATGCCTTGTTTGGGCTGGTGCCCGGGGTTCCGCTGCTGATGAAGGATCTGCCGCAGCCGCAGGAGATGGGCGCAGAGAGCTTCTGGCAGCGCGCACGCTCGGTGAAGACCGCTATGACGGCGCAGATGGACCGGCTAGGCGCGGGCCTTTACAGCACACTGCTTACGCTGGAAGCCATGCATGACAGCTATGCCAGCATGGTTACCGACACCGAGCGTGCCGCTGTAGCGCGGCACGTCACGCTCTCCAACATGGGACGAATCGACCTACCGCAGCAGTATGGCGATTTTCGATTGGAGAGAATCTATAGCCCACTGGTGATGGTCTCACCAACGCCTGCGAATACGGTGGTGCTTTCCAGCTTCGGCGGCGTGATGGAGTTCGCCATCATCTCGGATGAGCACTCCCTTCCTCACACGCAGGCGACCGCGATTGCGGAACGGGCGATGCAGATTCTCCGCGCCGTGGCTCCCGCACAGGAACGGCACGCTGCAGTTGCCGCCCATCAACCCTCGGCGATGCAGGTAGTGACAACATGAGAAACTTCGGCCTGATCTTTGTGCTCTATCATCCGACGGAAGAGTTTCTGGAGAATCTCTTCAAAGCGCGGACTGTCTGCAAGAACCTGGTGGCCGTCGATAACTCGCCCGAGGCAGACCTGCATCTGCATCAACTTCTGCGCGAGCAGGGCATGCAGGTCATCTTCAACCACAACGAAGGCGGACTGGCCGGTGCGTATAACCGCGGCACGGAGCTGCTGTTGGACCAGCAGTGCGAGGTGGTCTTTCTTCTGGATCAGGACTCGGACATCGGCGCATCCTTCTTTGAGGACATGCTGCGGGACTGCAACGCTCTTGGCGTGGAGGAGTTCCTGGTCGGGCCGAAGGTCTACGAGGTGAACCTTCAGAGTTGCATGCCGGCCTTCCAACGCGAAGGCAACAAGGGCATGCCAAAGCGTGTCCGCATCGATGACGAGGTGAAGGGGATGATCCCTGCCCTGTTCGTCATCTCGTCGGGCTCGGCGTTCTCTGCCTCGGCGTATCGCAAGCTGGGTCCCTTCCGCGAGGACTACTTCATCGAGTACATCGACATCGAGTATGGACTGCGCGCCGTGAGCCAGAATGTGCCGGTTTACATGAATGCCGCGGTGACGATGCGACAGACGACCGGCAAGATCGAACGGCATGGCAAAACATACACAACCAACCACGGCGCGGGACGACGCTACTACAGTGCTCGCAATGCCGTGCATTGCATCTATATCCATCGCAAGTACTGGGGACCGCAATGGGTGAGCACGCTGTTAATGGTTTTACAGGTGCTGCGCGTGCTGCAGTATGAACCGCAAAAGCTGAAGAAGGTGACGGCGCTCCTGTGCGGCTACGGAGATGGAATCTTCGGCAGGCTGGGCTCTTTTGAGGAGCGGCATCCGCACATCGCGACGTTCTGTAACGGTTCAAAGCAGCAAAAGGTTTTAGCGAATAACAGCACGCCAGACATGGCACGAGAGGAGCAGGCATGAAGCGAAAACTGTCTGCCATCGAGTGCATGATCGACGGCAATATTGTCTACATGGTGCGGCTGGAGGGTACTTTCCTAGTAGACCGTCTGCGCGAGGCGCTGGCTCGGGTACAGCGCAAGCATCCGGCGCTGCGCATGGTGCTCCGCAAGCAAAAAGACGGCCTGTACTACGAGGAGAACTGCGCGCCGGAGGTTCCGTTGCGTATCGTTCCGCGCATCGCCGAGGACGACTACAAGCGCGAGAGCCTGACAGAGTTGGAGACGGCCTTTGTGGAAGATCGGTCGCTGCTGCGTGCGGTGTGGCTGCCTGCTGAGACGGAGAGCGATCTGCTGTTGGTGACCTCCCACCGCATCTGCGACGGCATGAGCATGTTGACGATCGTCCGCGAGGTACTGTTCGCGTTGCATAGCGATGAAGAACTCGTTCCGTACGAACCGATCACAGCCAAGGTGATGATCGGCGACTACGAGCCGCCGCAGCCGTGGAAGCGCAAGCTGATCGCGAGCCTGCTGAATAACGGGCTGCGTCTGCTTCCGGCCTCGCGTCGCCCGCTGGAGAACAAGGAGTACGCGCTGGAGTGGGGTGTCGGCCAGGCATTGACCGATGCGCTGAAGCAGCGCTGCAAGGCAGAAGGTGTCTCGATCCATGCGGCGCTGGTGATTGCGCTGGACCGTGCCCTGCTCCAGGTCCTGGGAGAGAAGAAGCTGCCGGGTTGGATCGAGAGTCCGATGGATGCACGGCGCGGACGTCTGGCGTCGCTGAAGAGCGACATGCTTTTCTTTGGCGGGGGCAGTTTGAAGATGCGCACGGGGCAGGCTTCGGAGGAGGAGTTCTGGGCGAAAGGGCGCTCCGTCCACGAAGAGATTCGCCGTATGATCGACCAGGAGATGGAGGCTATTCCGGGACGGTACTCCTTCAACGAGTTGCTTCGTCCCGTGCCTCACGGGCGAATACAGACAATGGTGCAACTGGGCGATGCGCTGAAGGTGAACGGAAGCTGGAATCGTATGGCCCTCTCCAACCTCGGCAACGTTGCGGTCAGCGATGCCACTGCACCGTTTCGCGTGAAGGACCTTCGTCTGTACGTGCACTCCTTCAACTTCAGGCTGCTGGGCATCGTTGCCTACGCCTTCAACGGCGAGATGCGCTTCTACTATGTGGGCGATGAGAAGTGCCTGAGCGTGGAGCAGGCGAACGCGTTGAAAAACGAGTTCATGAACCAGCTGCAACGCCAGGTCGCACCCTTGCAGGAAGCTGCGAAAGAAGTCCTGCACATGGCAGGTACGACGGCCTAATGACGCGCATAAATAATCTACACACTGTACTTAATGATGGAGAGCGATGATTCGCGTAAACGATCTGACGAAAACGTTTAAAGACTTTACAGCCGTGAAGGGAGTCTCCTTCCACGTCGCTCCGGGGGAGATCTTCGCCTTCCTCGGGCCGAACGGCGCGGGCAAGACAACCACGATCAAGATGCTGACGACGATTCTTCGTCCAACCAGCGGGACCGTGGAGCTGGATGGGCTGAACCCTGCGAAAGACAAGATGGCAGCTCGGAAGAAGTTCGGCATCGTCTTCCAGGACAGCAGCCTGGACGTCGAGCAGAGCGCTTACGAGAACATGGAGATGCACGGCGTCCTTTATCACATGCCGAAAAAGGAGCGCGTCCAACGCATCGAGCTCATGCTGAACACCTTCGAGCTGTGGGACCGCCGCAAGGAGTATGTGAAGAAGTTCTCCGGCGGCATGAAGCGCAGGCTCGAGATCGCGCGTGGCCTGATGCACAGCCCGAAGATCCTTTTCCTGGATGAGCCAACCCTGGGTCTCGATCCGCAGAGCCGCAACCAGCTTTGGACGCACGTGAAGCAGCTGAATGAGATCGAGAACACAACGATCTTTCTGACGACACACTATATGGACGAGGTGGAGCGTGTAGCGCACCGCATCGGCATTATGGACCACGGCGGGTTAATCGCACAGGGAACAGCGGCCGAGTTGAAGGAGCAGACGAACACGGCCTCGCTCGAAGATGCGTTTCTCGCACTGACCGGATCTTCGCTGCGCGATGAAGAATCCAGTTCCACCGACCAGTTACGCGAGTATGCCCAGATGCAAGGGAGCGGCAAATGATAGTGATTTATATGTTGTGGCTGCGCGAACTGAAGCGTTTTCTTCGTTCGCCGGTACAGTTGGTGGGCTCTCTCGCGCAACCGGCGTTTTTTCTGGTGGCTCTGGGTTTCGGCTTCAATCCGGTCTTTGAGCAGGCGGGACGCGGCAACTACATGCAGTTCATGGCTCCGGGCATGATCGGCATGACCGTGCTGATCAGCGCGGCCTTCTCCGGTGTTGCGGTTCTTTGGGATCGCCAGTTCGGCTCTCTCAAGGAGACGCTGGTTGCCCCGGTGCCTCGCATCTACATCATGCTGGGACGCACGCTCGGCGGCGCGACGGTAGGCGTGCTGCAGGGCGTGCTGATTCTGCTGCTCTGCATGGTGACGGGCTTCCGTCCGCAGCACTGGTATGCCGTGGTGCTGGGCTTCGGCTTCGTCGGCATGATCTCGATCACGTTTGCCGCGCTTGGCATGGTCATCGGCTCCACGCTGAAGGATATGCAGAGCTTCAACGTCGTGGCGAACTTCATGGTGATGCCGATGGTCTTCCTGTCGGGTGCGTTCTATCCGCTGGATCATCTGCCGCTCGCGTTGAGCTTGATTACACGCATCAATCCACTTTCGTACGGGGTGGATGGTCTGCGCGGAACCCTTGTCGGACAGTGGCACTTCAATTACGTGCAGGATATGGGCCTGCTTGGCTGTGTCGGCGTGCTGTTCCTGATCGTCGGGGCTTACTGCTTCTCAAAGATCGAAATCTAATCTTTACGATTCCTTGGGGAATAGCGATGCTTCTCTGCCATCCCCAAGAAATTTGAAAGCCGGACCGGGGAGGTCAACATGCAGTCCGTTCACCAGACGACCTCGGTAAGGATGAGAGCGATCATCTTTGCGGCCGGGTCGGACGGCGAGATTCATCCGCACCTTGGCATCGGCCGTGAACTGATGGAGCGTGGACATCACGTGACCTTCATCACTACGTTCGACTATGTCGATGTGGCGCGTGCGTGTGGCTTTGAGGTGCTGAGCTTTTTAGGCAAAGACGAGAAGCAGGATTTCCTGCGCTCGACAGAGAGGCTCGGGACGATTGCCAAGCTGAAGAGCTACTCCGGATTTCTGACCGGCAAGGCAGCGGAGCTCTGCAACATGGTTGCGAGCAGGCTGGATGAGCAGAGCATCCTCATCGCGCCGCCGTTTTTTTACGTCATTGCAAGACTGCTGCATGCACGTTTTGGGACGCCGTATGTTTCGACGGTGCTGGTACCGGCTCATCTGTACTCGATCAAAGAACCACCTACATTCAAATCGCTGCAGTGGTTTACCTGGCTGCCGTATTCGTTGCGGAAGCTTGTGTTTCGCGTCGGGGAACGGCTGGTGGTCGATCCATTTTTTCGGATGGTGTTGAAGGAACCATGCCGTCAGTTGGAGATACCGCGACCGCGCCACGTCATCAGTGAGTGGTGGTACTCTCCGCAGCGTGTTCTGGCACTGTTTTATGACTGGTTCTGCCCTGCTCCGGCAGACTGGCCGAAGCAGGTGGCGACGACAGGCTTCCAGATGTTTCTTCCGAACGAAGAGACGCAGCAGCTATCGAACGGATTGTCGAAGTTTCTGGATGCCGGCCCTGCGCCGATCGTCTTCAATCCGGGGACAGAGACTCAGAATCCACGCGCCTTCTTTGAGATTGCGTTGAAGATTGTCGAGAAGTTGGGCGTGCGCGGTGTCTTTCTGACGCGGCTCACAGAGCACCTGCCGGAGCTTCCGGAGACGGTGTGGCACGAAAGCTATCCACCGTTTCATCTGCTGCTGCCAAGAGCGAGTGTGCTCGTGCATCATGGCGGTGTTGGAACAATTGCGCTCGCAATGCGCGCCGGTGTGCCGCAATTGATTCTGCCGGGATGGACCGATCAGGTGGACAACGGCCAACGCGCGGAACGGCTTGGCTGCGGCCTGGTGCAGCAGAATCCGCTGGACAGCGACGCTTTGCTGGAGAAGCTGCAATACCTGCTGCACTCTCCCGAAGTAAAAGACGCCTGCCGCCTGGCGCAGGAGAGGATCGAGCCGGGAGCAGTCGTAAGAGGCCGCACGGTCGACATGGTGGAAGAGATCTTTCATCGTACTGCGAAGATTGCGGTGCTGGCTTAAACCAGCCGCTTCCTTTGCGGGTTGTATTCTACGCGGCGAGCACGGCATTTCAGATCGCGGGCGCGGCTTGGCCTTTGATCCTCGATCCGTTTCTCGCGGTGTCGAGTCTCTACAAAGATGACGCACAAAAGCCCGCCAAGCGCGGGCTTTTGTGCGTTTTAGGATGAGTAAAGTGCGACTAGAGCGGTTTCCCCATAGGTATGGAGTTTTCCCCAAAGTTACCCGCTACCTTGTCATCTCGACCGAAGTGCGGGGTCCCCGGAGAACGTTCTTTGTTCTCTGGGGTGCAAGCATGACGGCTTGTTTATGTCATGCGCAGTGGAGAGACCTGCGGCAAAGAACGCCGCCTCCGGTCGAGATGACAATTTTGTAGGGAATCCGAAAAATAAACCCTCTACACCTATAGGGAAACGGCTCTCTTCTTAGCGATAGACTCGCAGAGAGGAAGACAGCAGTCGAAGGCTTCCCAGGATAGGCTTCTCACTCAAAACGAATCTTCGCCATCATGCCTTTGTCTTCATGCTTGAGAAGATGACAGTGGAAGACTGAGATGCCCCGGATGATCGGGTCCGTGAAATCCATGAGGAGGTCGAGAGATTGACCCGGATCGAGATTGACCGTGTCCATCCATTTCGGATCACGGATGAGAGATCCGTCCTTTCCGTAAACGAGAAAATGCACCTGATGAATGTGGAACGGGTGGATCTCGTGCGTACGGTTTACAACGCGCCAGTGAACATAACTGCCCGTCTTCACCGTGACCATCGGATCATCGGAAGGCATGTATTTCTTGTCATTGATGTAGAAACCCTTCTTGTCTTCAGTGAAATTCACGACAAAAGCGGCATCATGCTTCTCCAATTCCTGGATGGCGTGCGAGGAAAGAGGTCTATAAACGGCCTTCTGAGAATCCGCCTCGCTCTGTCTGCTGCGTGTTGATGTATCTTGCCGCCCGGCCGGGTCCAGATCGGCAATCACCATCGCCGGGTTCGGGTCTCCGTCCGGACCAGTATTGACACAAAGGCTCCGCAGAGACGCCTTGGCCCCGAAGGCAGGACCGGTCACGATCGCTTCGAGTCGCCCTGCTGGGGCCAGGAGAACATGCCGGACAGACTCCGTAGGATGATCGGGATTGTGATAGCCAAGAGGCATTCCATCCAGTGCCACCAGGGTCATGTCTTCCGAGTCGATCACGAGGTCTGCATAGAGATCAGGGGAGGGGTTGACAATGCGCCAGAACTGTTTCTCCCCAGGTGCGATCGCGATCCTGGGCCGAACTGTCCCATTGACAGTAAAGATTCTTCCGGGCGCGCCGGGCGCCTCCCCACAAGTTGTTCGTGGAATATCAACCGAGGCTTCGAGGCGTTTCGTGGCTTCATCCCCCTGATGAAGCTCAGCGTCGCGCAGGATGAGTATCTGTTCTTTGAGTCCGCGAAGCCTGGGGACATACCGCTCAATGCCTTCGACAACGATGGCCCCCGACATGCCGTCGAGATCCTGCTGGTAGCTCTCACCATGAGGATGAGTGTGGTACCAATAAAGCCCGGACGGCTGATCGAGCGGTATATCTACCGTGTAGTGAAGGGATTCGCCGGGCATCGCCATCATCGATAGGACATCGTCCTGCGGAGATTTGGGGGATACATGCAGGCCGTGAAAATGAAGATTGGTCATGTTCATGCATGGGCCGTCTACACAAACTTCCCCCGACGAAACCTGCATTCGGTTCAAATACGTTATACGGAGCTTTTGACCGGGCGATACCCGAATCACTGGAGGGACTTCACGCCCTTCGAAGGAGAACGCACCGCGCCCTGAGGTGGGGTCGTTCACCGCGCTCAGTACAAGCGGTGTTCGCGCCTCAGGAGGCTCCGATAACGGGGTTCCAATTGGAGGCACTGTCGTCTGAGCCGATAGGACCTCGACGCCGAGCGTAGAAACAAATGCGAGTAGCCCTGCTGTTCGCAGGAGGCGGCTGAGCCAATGCGTTTTCATCGTACCCTTTCCGCGATCAAATCGCATTGGCCAGCAAGTTTTTTTGCCACGCTACTGAAAAAGAAATGCCAATGACTCGCAGAATCAAGTTTAAAACAACGCCAGCGCAATTCCGCATAACTTCAAGGACGCTCAGGCGTCCAATGGAGGTAAGTCTCTGCCTGTGCGTCCGAAGATTACTTTGAGGAACTCTGCGTGCGACGGATTTTGTGCGGCATCCTTCTTTTCTGCTCCGGTACATTTACTTTAGCTGCGCAGGCTCCTCAACAGGTTGTCGCAGCCAGTCTGGCCGTAAGCTCCAAGACAACGGGTACTCTCTCGGGCACCGTTGCCGATCCGACCGGCGCTGTCATTCCCGGGGCGGCGATCCATGTGGAGCAGCACAGGTCCACGGATTCAAAGATTCCAAACGTCATCTCCGACGCGGTGGGCAATTACAGTATTGCGCTCCCGCCGGGCACCTACGACATCACGGTAGTGGCTGACGGCTTTACACCGTTTCGCTCGGCGGTCACGATCTCCCGTGCGGGCTCGGTCACCCACCTGAATGCCGAGTTGGTGATTGCCACCGAGTCTGAACAGGTCAGCGTGTTCGCTAACCAAAACTCCACCAGCGCCGACGGCAACAAGAGCGCGATGGTGTTTGGGGAGGCGGAGCTCGCCACGATGTCGGACGACGATGCCACCTTCCAACAGCAGATTGAAGCCATGGCAGGATCCAATCCGGCACTCCCCGCCTCGGTGTATGTGGACGGATTTTCCGGCGGCGCGATTCCACCCAAAGATTCCATTCGCGAGATCCGTATCAACCAGAACCCTTACTCCGCACAGTACGGCGAGATCGGGTTTGGCCGTGTGGAGGTCTTTACCAAGCCGGGAAGCGACAAGATTCACGGCCAGGTCATGGCCTATTCCACCGACAATGCGTTCAATACCCGGAACCCCATCACCGGCACCCAGCCTCCCTATTACACGTTGACTCTACGCGGCAACGTGAGCGGCCCTATCGGGAAGAAGACATCGTTTTTCATCAATGGCGTCTATAACAAGCAGCAGAACAACTCGGTCATTAATGCGGCCGCTACGCCTACCAGCGACTCCCCGTTTGTGACCGCCATCGCCAGCCCTACGGTCAATGGCGACTTCAATATCCGTTTGGACCGGCAGGTGACGGCCAACAATATCTTCACCGGCCGCTACGAGGTCAATCATGTAGCGCTGACCAACGGCCTGACGGCTCCGTTTACAAACTTCAACGCCCCGGCGCCGGTTGCCGTGCAGCAGACCCTGCAGACGCAGGCCTTCAATAGTTCAGCCACCACGCAGACCGTACAGCTTTCCGACACACAGAATATCGGCAAGAACAAGATTCTCGAGACCCGCTTTCAATACATCCGGGCACGCACCGGCCAGACCCCGGTCTCCACCGATCCCACCCTGGTGGTCCAGGGCTACTTCAACGGCGGCGGCAGTGCCGCGCAGTCTTCCCGGGACAGCACCAATCGCACCGAGTTTCAGGAGTACTTCTCCATGCAGCACGGCGCGCACTTCATCCGCCTGGGTGGACGCTATCGGACGATTCGCGACGCCAACTACAGCAACGCTGGCTACAACGGGCAATACACCTACACACCGGGCACCAATAGCACGATCACCGCACTGGATAACTTCCATAGCGGGACGCTGAGCCAGTTCAATATCACGACCGGCACGCCCTCCGCCGTGGTCTTCACGGGAGACCTTGGGCTCTACGCCGAAGACGAGTGGAAGGTGCGTAAGAATATCACCGTCAACTACGGCTTCCGCGCCGAGAGTCAGTCCGCTATTCCGGACCATTTCGATCCCGCGCCTCGCGTGGGTGCGGCCTGGGCCATCGGACAAACTGATAAAAAGCCACCGATCGTTACGCTGCGATCGGGGTTTGGGCTGTTTTACGACCGCTTCCAGTACAGCAATATCCTTACGGCCATTCGCCAGCAAACCGGCACTCTGCAGCAATCGTATGTGTTCAACAATCCGCCGTCGGCCTGCATCACGGACCCAGTGCCGTCTTGCGCAGGAGGAGCGGCACAGCAACCGACGCTCTACAGGATCGATCCTCATCTTCGTTCGGAGTACGATGTCATCGACGGCATCAGCGCGGACCGCGATATCGGAAAGATTGGCTCCGTATCCCTCAACTACCTGCACATCCAGAGCGACCGCCAATGGATCTCGCGGAACATCAATGCACCACTTCCAGGCACATTTATCTATGGCCAGCCGAATAGCGGTGTTCGTCCGCTGGGCGGAACACAGAACATCTACCAGTTTTCATCCAATGGCTCTACCGTTAACAATCTGGTGTTCGGCAATGCACAGCTGCATCCCACCAAAAAGATCAATATCTTTGCATTTACCGGATACTTCAAAAGGAACACCGACACAGGTGGGGCGACCAGCTTTCCGACGAACCAGTACCATCTTGCCGCCGATTACGGCCGGGCCGCTTCTCCGACCTTCCAGGTATTCGCCGGTGGGAACTTCAATCTTCCCTTTGGCGTCGACCTCAGTGCGTTAGCAGCCTACTTTAACCGCCAGCCCTTCAATATCACGACCGGCACAGACCTCAACGGGGACAGCCAATTTAACGACCGTCCCAGCTTCGCTACCGCCTCCAGCCCGGCAGCTTCCGTATACAAGACGGCCTTTGGCACCTTCAATGCCAATCCTCAGCCTGGGGAGACCATCATTCCTATCAACTACGGCAAAGGACCCCGCTTCGTCTATACCGGGTTGCGCCTGGATAAAAGCTTTCACTTCGGCAAGGCGCCTGCCGCACCGCCCGCGCCGCCGGCCAAACCTGGGCCCAACGGCAAGCTTCCCCCACCACCGCCTCCTCCCCCCAAGCCTTATGCCCTAAACTTCCGCGCCGAAGCGGACAACGTATTCAATCACACCAACTTCGGGCCGCCGGTGGGCACCCTGGGGCCGCAGTTCGGCCAAAGCCTCTCCCTGAATAACGCCTTCGGCGGCAGCCCGAATGCGAATCGCCTTATCTACTTCGCTACCACCTTCAGCTTCTAACGGCATTTTCCGCATAGGTGTAAAGTATTTATTCCCCCAATTACCCATACCTTGAAAGCCCCCTCTACGCCTATCGGGAAACTGCTCTAACGGCGTCAGCAAGGCTGAATCGCTGTTGGAAGGCATCGCCCGGCTCCTGAATTACCATCAGCAGACGGGGCTGGACGAGACGGCGAAAAGCTGTCTCGGAGCCTTCGCGGCTCCTTCTCCTGCCCCTTCCCTAGCCTTCCCGCTCGAAATCCTAACCTTCGCCTCTTCTACGCGTTAGGCATTCTCATTTATGATTCTTTTTGGATAAAAATGATTGTAATTACATCTTTATGTCATAATTTTGCAACTTTGGTTGACATTTGTACTCCCAAATTTCTATCCTCAGCCACTAAGATGGGTTCGGCCAGCTACCTGATAGAGCTCCCCGAAAGAACCCGCTACATCACCTTTTGCTCTCCCCTGCATGGGGAAAGCTCCCCGTTTGCCAGTACCAAGTGAGGATTTTGCATGAAGAAGAAGTTGTTCCAATATTTGGCCGGATGCGTCCTGGCTTTGCTCGTCGGCCTGCCCGCCGCCTTCGCCCAGACTGTGACAGGATCGATCAGCGGCACCGTGTTCGATCCGAGCGGCGCTGCCGTACCCGGAGCCAGTGTGACCGCTATCAATGTCGGCACAGGCGTCCACACCCCTACCACCAGCAACGCCGACGGAGTGTACGCGATCCGCTTCCTCCCCATCGGCCCCTACACCCTCGAAGTCCAGGCCAAAGGCTTCGCAAAGTTCAGCATTCCGCAGTTCACCCTCGAGATCAATCAGAATGCCAAGTTGGATGCCCATGTAAACCTGGGCACCAGCACCTCGGTTGAAGTGCAGGAGGATGTTGCCCCCATCCTCGATACCACGGATGCGACGCTGGGACTTTCGCTCGACGCAACCGCGATCAATACCATCCCGCTCAACGGGCGCAACTTCTCCTCGCTCACTCTCTTCCAGCCTGGCGCGGTGAGCACCGCACCGACCGGACTGACCGGCAACAACGCCATCCAGCGCAACGCCTTCAACAGCGGCGTGGTGACCATCAACGGCAATCGCGCCCAGGACAATACCTACACGCTCGACGGCATCAGCATCGACGAGACCCAGAACAACCTGATCGGCTACAACCCCTCGCCTGACGCCCTGCAGGAGGTTCGGGTCATCTCCGCGAATGCCCCTGCCCAGTATGGCAACGTAAACGGCGGCGACATCGTCTCCGTGCTCAAGAGCGGCACCAACCAGTTCCACGGCAGCCTGTACGACTATGTTGAGGACCAGAACTTCACGGCGAACACCTGGAGCAACAACTTCCAGGGCGTCGCGAAGACACCCTACACGCAGAACACCTTCGGCGGAACCCTGGGTGGCCCCATCCTCAAGGACAAGCTCTTCTTCTTCATCGACTACACGGGAACCCGGAACCACTCCGGAGGCTTTGGCGCGGCCAGCGTGCTCTCAGCTGCGGAACGCCAGGGCAACTTCTCGGCGGCAGCCGGGCTGGGCTACCAGATCGTAGATCCGCAGAATGGCTACAAGCCCTTTCCGGGAGGCATCATCCCTGTCACCAATCCGGTCGTGCAGTATCTGATCAACAACCCACAGTTCTACCCACTGCCGAACCATACTTCGACCGACGGCCTGGACCAGAATAACTTTATCGGGCCCACGAATAACTTCGTGACCAACGATCAGGGCGACGTCAAAATACAGTACAACCTGCGGGCCACTGACCAGATTACCGCCTTCTACTCTCAAGGTATCGCCACCGGCGGAAGCGTCGCCGTGCTGCCGATCACCTTTCCCATTGCCAACTCTTATCCTGACAAAATAGGTGGCGTCACCTGGACGCATACCTTCTCTCCGAACATCGTGAACGAAGCGCGGTTCGGCTTCACCCGTATCCGGTGGGACTCGAATATTCCCACCGACTCGACCGGCGCCTTCGGCCTGCAGGGAGACCATGTGGTCGGCATTCCGACACCGGCCCCGCAGCAGTTTGTCGGGTTTACGTTTCAAGGGACCTCTGAGGTTACCGGTGTCGGCGATCCGGCTGCGCCGCAACAGCTGCGTGACAACACCTTCAGCCTCCACGACGACCTGACCATTCAGCGTGGCCGCCACCTCTTCACCGTCGGCGCTCAGCTACTGCGCTACCAACAGAACTTCACGCAGTTCGGCGGCGGTGGCCAGTTGGGAACCTACAACTTCAGCGGCCAGAACACCTCATTGCCGAGTGCATCTCTCCAATATGGGCCTGCGGACTGGCTCGTCGATCGTGCGAACAGCCAGGCCATCAGCCTCTCCAATGGCTTCTTTGGCGAGCGGCAGGTTCGCCTCGCGGGTTATGTCCAGGACGACTGGAAGGTTACAGACAAGCTGACCCTGAATCTCGGGATACGGTATGAGTACGACTCTCCGTTCACCGAAGTACATGACCGGATCGCGAACGTAATCCTGGGCGGTCCTCAGCAGGGCCTCGTTGAGTACGCAGGCAGTGTGCCTGCGGGGGCTCCGGCGGGTTCCTTCACCTGCAGCAACGCCGCTTGCTACCAGCCGACGTATACCGAATTTCAACCAAGAATCGGCTTTGCCTATCAGGTGAATCCTCGGATCGTCTTTCGTGGCGGCTACGGTACCACCAGCTTCCTCGAAGGCAGCAGCAGTCTCGCAGCCAATGCCCCGTTCACGACAGCCTTCTCGATCAACTCTACCGCTCCTGTAAGCCAGACCAACCCGGGCAACTTCTTTGCCGAGACCAATGGGTTCCAGGTAGGCGCTCCGGGCCAGTCGAACAACGCAAGCTACACCGCCTACAACCAGAACTACCGTCAGGCCTACGTTCAGGAGTTCAACTTCAACAACGAGATTCAACTGAACAACAGCACCTCCATTCAGTTCGGATACGTCGGTGAACTTAGCCAGCGGCTGATCGATTACCGCAACGGCAACCAGCTCACTCCGGCACAGGCAGCCTCACTGACGGCACAGGGCCTTAACAGCGGATCGCCCGCCGCCTCTATCCCCGTTGCAGACCGGGCTCCCCTCTTCAACCTCGTTGGAGAGAATGGCACGGTCGAGACGTTCGATACCGAAGGCGTTGCTACTTACAACGCGCTACAGATCACGATGCGCCATCGGGTCAGCAAGGGCTTTCAAGCGACGATTAATTACACCTGGGCAAAGTCTCTGACCGACACCAACGGAAATTTCGGAGCGGCAGATTCGTCGGGACCCAATGGCATTCAGGACGGCTACAACATCCACGGCGATTACGGTCCATCTGAACTGGATGTCCGGCATAACCTCGCTGCGAATGGCTCCTACAAGATTCCCTTCGGAAGAGGAGAGATTTTCGGCTCCCACACCAACAGGGCGCTCGATTTGATCGCCGGCGGGTGGACTCTCTCGTCGACGGCAATCGCCTTCTCGGGTCTTCCTGTCACGATCACTGCGAACGACAATAGCAATACCGGCAACTATGGTACCGGCGCGCGAGCGAACCAGTATCGTCCACTGAAGATCGTCAACCGCAGCGTTGCGCATTGGTTCGGTACCGACCCCTCCGCAACGCCCTGCCAAACCACCGACAACGGAGTCTGCGCTTACGGCGTGGCGCTGCCTAACACCTTCGGCACAGCCCACGTCGGTACGGAGCGGGCTCCGGGCTTCGAGCAGATCGACAGCTCGCTCTTCAAGGACTTCCACATCACCAACGCCCAGTCGATCGGGTTCCGTGTGGATGCCTTCAACATCTTCAACTTCGTCAGCTACGATAACCCCTCCAGCAGTGTGAACAATACGAACTTCGGCCAGATCACCAGCAGCAAGAACGGGCCGCGGACGCTACAGTTCGCACTGCACTACGCGTTCTAACTGTTTCGACGTTACAAAGAACGACACACAAACGCCCGCAAATCGCGGGCGTTTGTGCGTTTGGATGCGAGTAAAAGCGGAATGGAGAATCCTCTGTCGGATGCACGTCACAGAGTGCGGCGCCGCTGTATCCATATCCCGCGGCAGGAGTCGAGTTACAAGACTCGCGGGCCTGACACTTTGCTGGACCGGATTACTGACGAGAAGACGACTTATGGGTACTAGGTAGTGTCTGACGAATCTGAGATAGCGGCTTTTGCTTTTGTCTTTGCTTCTGAGATAGGTCCGGGCTTCAGCCCGGACATTCAAGACAGGCGATAAATGGGCTTCAGCCCCTGGGATAGGCTCTCCTCTCGGCAAGCAAAAAATGCCAAGGGGGAGGAAGGCTTGTCCCAGGGGCTGAAGCCCCCCTTCGTATTGGTCCCGTAATACCCGGGCTAAAGCCCGGACCTATCTCAGAGACAACAGCAAAAGCGTACTTGTCGATTCGTCAGACACTACCTAATGCGCTAGACGTTAGTGGCAGAAATGAACCCAGTTCTGCGACAGGGTTTTAAGTCTTTGGAGGCCTTGAATCTAGAGCCTTCTAATTTCGTCTCAAGAACTTACCCTTTGCGGGATATCGCGATAGACAGATGCACGTGCTAGCTAGCTTGTCCCTGGCGTATCTCGTCTGGATAATAGAATGCCTGTATCGCTTTAATCTGTCCGCCTACGATGTGAATTCGGTCGCAAACGTGATCCACCCCGTTGACTGTCTCCATGTCAAAGACGGTCGCGACATAATCTCCTTCGACGATATGCTGCTTTAACTGAATACCCTTAACCATAGGGAGAATATGGGTGAGAAATCCAAATACAGTTGGCCGCCCCGTCAACTTTGGCATGCGAGGGCCTTCAAATATTACGTCTTCGGCAAAGGGCACCTTCGACAAGTCTTTTGTTACAAAACAATCCAAATAAGCTTCAACCGCAGCGACCTTCTGTTCTCTCGACATGGATTCTCCCCGTTCACACATGATCTCAGACGCGATAACTTAGAACCAATCATCCGGGTTTTCGGACGAGTAATCGTATTGACGCGTGTCCCGAGACTTACCCTTTTCGGGACGTTACAGTTTTAGGCTTGAGCCGCCAGTTTCCATCCTCACCATGCTCTATGGATCATTGCGTGTACAACTTTCGAGTTGGCGACCAGCCCGCAGCCTGGGAATGGGGACTAGGTAGTGCCTGACGAATCGACGATCTTTTTCAGGTCTGGCCATCCAAGAGCCACCTCACAAAGTGAGGCACCGCCAATCTCAATCTGCTTGCTCTCCAACCGTTGCGCACCGGCCTTCTCGTAGAAGTGAACCGCCGGATTTTGTTCAAGCACCCACACGAGCATGTTGGTGAAGTCTTTCGCGAGCAATGACGCAGCGAGTACGCCGACTAACTCTCGACCGATCCCTTTTCCCTGCGCCGCCTGGAGCAGGTAGATCGCATACATCTCAGCCTGATAGTCGCCCAACGGCTCACGAAGAGGGCCCCCGCTGGCGAAGCCCACTACGACTCCCTCGACCTCAGCGACATAAACAGAGATATCGCGCTGAAGCCATTCCTGCCATAAGGGAATGCGTTCGGCCTCGTTCAAAGAGGCGAGGTACTCTGCGGGTACAAGTCCGGCATAGGTCGTAAGCCAGCTTTGTACATGCACGTGCGATATAGCCGCTGCATCTTTTACTTCGGCATTCCTGATCAGAGCCATACGCACACCTCGTATCCGATATTTATTGTGTGCAGTGTAGCCTAGAATGGGTCACTGCCTATGAGTCGGCTGATGGAAGCTCACGATGACGAACTCACGAAATTCGAGGCGAGCGGCGCCGCGCCGCTTCCAGCCACGGACGAGTTAGGTTCTATCGAGAACGACGGAGCCCGGATCTGGTACAGCGCTTACGGTATCGGCTCACCTGTCGTCCTGTTGCATGGCGGCCTGGGACACAGTGGCAATTGGGGATATCAAGTCCCCACTCTGATCGCGAACGGCTATCGTGTCATTGTGATCGACAGTCGTGGCCACGGCCGCAGCACTCGCGATGAACAGCCGTACTCCTATGAACTAATGGCCTCTGACGTTCTGGCCGTGATGAACGCATTGCATTTGGATCGGGCCGTTCTGGTGGGTTGGAGTGACGGCGCGTGCACCGCGTTAATCCTTGCGGCGAACGATCCTGCGCGCGTTGCAGGTGTCTTCTTTTTCGCCTGCAACATGGACCCGACGGGTGTGAAACAGTTTGAGCCCACACCGGCACTGGACCGCTGCTTCTCGCGCCACACGGCAGACTACAAACAGCTTTCAGCGACACCGGAGCGGTTTCAGCAGTTTGTGGAAGACGTCAGCCTGATGCAGCGGACACAACCGAATTATTCCGCGCAGGACCTTGCGAAGATCCATGTGCCCGTTAGGATCGTGCAAAGCGAGAGAGACGAGTTCATCCAACGCGAGCATGCAGAGTACCTGGCCCGCACCATTCCGGATGCGTCCTTTCTCCTTCTCCATGGAGTGAGCCACTTCGCTCCGTTGCAGCGTCCCGAGCAGTTCAATACGGCGATGCTTGCGTTCCTAGACGAAATCTATGGCGACTAACCGATAAGAACGGTCCCCGAGACGGGGCCGAGGCAGACGGCATCGCGGAAGAGATTCGTCTCTATACTGGCATGTGGAGGCACCACGCACATGGACGCAGATGATTTGAGGATTGTGGAAGCCGTGGCAAGAATCGGCAGCATGAACCGGGCGGCTGCCGAACTGAACATGGTGCAATCGAATGTTACCGCCCGCGTTCGACTCCTGGAGGAAGAGCTCGGCGTTCAACTATTCGTCAGGCATAGCCGCGGCGTGGAACCGAGTGAAGCCGGACTGCGCCTCCTTTCTTACGGGGAGCAGATACATTCCCTGTTCCAGCAAGCCATCACAGCGGTCAAAGAAGATGGAACTCCAAAAGGCAAACTGAGTATCGGAATGATGGAGACCACGGCTGGACTGCGGCTACCCGCACTCGTAGCCCAATACGCGCAGGAGTATCCGAGGGTCGAGCTGGCCATCATGACGGGTACTACGTCATCTCTGATCCAGCAGGTGGCGGAAAACGAGTTGGATGGTGCTTTTGTGGCCGGCCCTATTCATCATCAAGAACTGAGCGAGGAACCACTCTTCTTCGAAGACCTTGTTCTCGTAAGCTCTTTATCCATACGGAAATTCGATGACCTAGCCAAAGTTGAAAATCTCAAAGCCATTGTGTTTCGACAGGGTTGTTCTTACCGTCAGAGACTCAGCTCTATCCTCGATGGGCTGGATATTCGTCATACGGTGATGGAATTTTCCTCTCTCGATGCAATCATTACCTGCATCACTGCAGGCGTTGGGATCACGCTGCTACCGAAGACGTTGGTGGAGAGACTCTGGGTAGATCAGTCCGTCACGGTGCATGAGCTACCAGCGGATCAGGCGCGGGTAGAGACTGTATTTGTTAGACGGCACGATCATTATCCGACGAGCGCACTCAACGCCTTCCTGAGAATGAGCCGCGAGATCTCGGACGTTGCGATCCTCGATCGGCAATTGCAAGCTATCGACTAAAACGATAGCGGGTATCAGAATAAATCGGGCCTCATAGTCATCTTCTTTCGCATCTATATTGCAGCTTGAACGCAGCAGGTAGCCGCACCAACATGCGGCATCGCCAACATCGAGGAAGCATCCTGATGTTGCAGCTGCGGCGCTGGCAGCATTGATTTCGATAGGAGCAATTATGGCAAGCAAAGGAACAGTGATCGTAACGGGTGGCTCACAAGGTATCGGAGCTGCTGTGGTTCAAGGATTTTTGGATCGCGGATATTCCGTCGTCGCAACTTCGCGAAAGATTACCCAGGCTGGACTAAGCCCCTCTCCGAACCTCGCGCTGGTTGACGGAGACATCGGCCAGGCCGCTACGGCTCAAAAAGTGGCCGACACCGCGGTTCAGAAGTTTGGCTCGATTGATGCCCTTGTCAACAACGCCGGCATCTTCTTCGCAAAGCCTTTCACCGATTACACCGCTGACGATTTCCGCGCTCTCGTCGCGACGAATCTCGAAGGCTACATCTATATCACTCAGCTCGCGGTCAAGCAGATGCTCGCTCAGAAGTCGGGTGGAAGCGTCGTGGCCATCACGTCATCGCTGGTTGAAAATCCCAACAGTAGTTTGCCGGTATCCCTGCCGATGATCACGAAGGGCGGTCTCGAGGCCATCACACGCAACCTGGCCTCGGAGTATTCGAAGGAGCACATCCGCTTCAATGCGGTCGCGCCCGGTAGCGTCGACACGCCTCTTCACAAGGACAACCCGAAGGATTTCCTGAAGACCTTGTCGCCAATGGGCACAATCGCTACTTCGGAGGAGATCGCAAGCGCAGTCGTCTATCTCACCGAATCGCGCCAGATCACAGGGGAGGTGCTGCACGTGGACGGCGGTGCGCACAACGGCAAATGGTAAGCCCGAGCAGTCCGCAGCCAGCCAGCGCGGAGCGCCGGTTGCGGGACCTTGGGATTGTGCTCCCGAAGGCTCCCCACCCGCTTGGGGCATACGTCGAGGCCGTCCAGTCTGGCAATCTGCTCTTCCTCAGCGGAATGCTGCCGGTCAAGGATGGCAAGCTTCAATTCGTCGGGCGGCTAGGGAAAGAGCTCGACGAATCTGCTGGCCAGGAAGCATTACGAACTGCAACCCTGAATGTTCTTTCAGCAGCGAAGGCGCACGTAGGGTCGCTGGACCGTGTGACGAGGGTTGTTAGCGTGAAGGTCTACATGGCAACAGAAGGAGACTTTTACAACCAGCCTATCGTTGCGGACGCCGCATCGGAGATTCTCCGCGATGTGTTTGGAGAGGACAAGATGTCCGTGCGGTCCGTATTAGGAGTGGCCGCCTTGCCTCTCGGTACGCCGGTCATGCTTGAGGTAATGTTCGAGGTCGAGTCATAAGAAGGCGGGAGCTAAGCTCCCGCCTCCTTCGCTGCGTAGAAATGATCAGCGAGAGCGAAACTGATTTCTGCACGAGTAAGGCCAAAGGTTGAGAAGCGTGTTTCTCGTTACCTATTTAGCGTGTTGTAGTCCGTCGGCACTTGCGCAGCAGGAGCGTAGGTCAAGCGAATCACGTCTTCGGCGATTAGTTCGTTCGCAACTAATCGGAGCGACGGCAGGGGGCCCGAGAAAAATGGCTTGCCGCTACCAAGCACGACAGGGTGCAGGTAGAGTCGATATTCATCAATGAGACCAAGGTCGGTGAGGGCTCCAGCCAGGTCCGGGCCCCCGGCTTCAATTTCCCCAACGAGCTGTGCCTTCAGTCCTCGTATCAACGCGTCGATGTCATCGGCGACAAGAGTTGCATTGGGCCCGACCGACTTCAACGAGCGCGACACAACCCACTTTGGTTGACTACGCCATGCAGCCGCGTATTCATGTTCTTCCGCGCCCCAGTCCGCATGGTTTTCATCCCAATAACGCATGATATGGTACATGCGGCGACCGTACACCATGCCCGAAAGTCCGCGCACATCCTCGATGAAGTGACGAAAGAGCGCGGGGCGAGGTACAAATTTCTCGTGGTCGTGGTCGACATAGCCGTCCAGCGACTGGTTCAATGCATAGACGAGTTTTGCCAAGCTACAGACCTCCAAGCCAGATATCAGAACACCTCTGAGGCGAGGTTACATAAAGGTTAAACTCGCCGCAATGCCTTTACCGACTGATCGCTGACGCTAAGTGCGTTTCACAGGACTCATCCGCACCTCAAAGACGCCCGCAGTCACAGAGGATGTTCCGTCGTCGAACTATCCGATCTTCAAAGGGCCGACGACCTTGTAATGGTTGAGGAAGACGCCGGTCCGGGTTGTTTTTGTGCTGAGGAGTTCGAAGGTGCGTGGTGGCGTTCCTTCTCTAAAGAAGCGTTTTCCTGTACCCAGGAGGACCGGGTAGACGACCAGCAGAACTTCGTCCACAAGCCCATGTTCGAGTAGCGGCGATGTCAGTGTGGAGCTGCCGCAGAGGATAAGGTCCGGGCCGGCCTGTGACTTGATGCGGCGAATGCCCTCGACGAGGTCCGGTCCAACGGCCTCGAACGGGCCCCATTCAAGGCTGTCCGGCCTGTGGGTCACACACAGACCGAAGAGAAAGGACGCGACCCTTGGGCGAGAGTGATGGAAGGACTGCAGCGGTTTCATGGAAGGAGAGATGTGGGCACTCATGGCCTTCAATCTGGCAGCTTCCGTCGCGAAATGCGTCGTATCGGCCCGTAAGAAGGGGTTACATGCGGGGATAAGCCCTTCAACGAATGTTAACGTCCGATGATTAACCTCTGGTTATGATCCGAAACGGTGAAGTTGACGCTCAGATGGGCCGCATCCTGAAGTCGTCGATCTTTGCCAGTGCCGCGCGGTCAAGGCAGTTTCTCGAGTTCTGTGTCGGAAGGGCGGTGCGTGGTGAGGTTTCCGATCTCAAGGAGACCACGATTGCCGTCGAGGTCTTTCTGCGCGCTACCGACTACGATCCGAAGAGCGACCCGATCGTGCGGGTGCACGCCCGGCGAGTACGTGAACCTGCGCATCGACCACCGCATCAACGATGCACACTCCTTCTTCGCCCGCTTCGACTGGTTTCAACGCAACAATATCAATCCCGACCCCTACGGCAATGGGCTTTCTTATGAGCCCGGCAACCAACGGCTCCCGGGATACAACATCATGGGCGAGCACACCTGGGTGCTGAGCCCGAACCTCGTCTTCGAACACCACTTCGCCTATGCCCACCAGGAGTCAAACCGCGTGCCGGAGTCGCTCGGCTATAACCCGACCAAACTCGGCTTCAACGGCAACGTCGTCGCAGGCCTCACCGCGCTCAGCTTTCCTGAGATTGCAGCGACCCGTATCAGCAGCATCGGCCCCGAAGGTGGACTCGAGACGGACTTCGGCACCGTCCTTCAATACGCAGCCGCGCTCTCGCAGTTGAAGGGCAAACACTCGCTCAAGTACGGGTTCGACTTCCGCTACTTCCCTACAGGATTGAACATCGCGCAGGAGGTCACGGTGACAGCGAACAGCAACTTCACCGGCGGGCCGAACCCGCAGGCTGCCGGCGGTGATTCGGGCTCGGGCATCGCGGATCTTTTGCTCGGCACCGGCACCGTGAGCAGCGGCTACTCCCCGGGCTTCCACTATAGCCATCCGTACTACGCCTTCTATGCGCAGGACGACTACCACCTCACACCGAAGCTGACTCTCACCTACGGCCTGCGCTACAACCTCGAGCTGCCCGATCAGGAGAGCCAGAACCAGTATGTCTTCCTCGATCTCAACTCCTCGTCACCGCTCAACGCGAAGGTCACTTCGCTGGGCAGCCTCACCGGAGGCCCCGGCTTCGTTGGTGCGAACGGTGTAGGCTCGCGCCTGCAGACCACGCAGAAGCTGAACTTCGATCCGCGCCTGGGCTTTGCGTATCGCTGGAACGACCAGACGGTCGTGCGCGGCGGCTTCGGCATCTTCCATGCGCCGCCTGTCGATCTCGCCAACTCCAGTGCGGGCTTCGCCGCTGTTACTATGTCGAATGCCGCACTGGCCAATGGCGTTACACCGCAGTTCAATCAGGCCAACCCCTTCCCCAACGGCCTTACACAGCCGACGGGCAACTCGCTCGGCCTGGACACGCTGCTCGGCCAGAACATCACGGGTGTGCCGCGTCAGCAGAAGATCAGCTACAGCGAGCAGTGGTCCTTCGATATTCAACGACAGCTTCCGGGCAACTTCGTCGTTACGATTGGCTACGTCGGTAACAACGGCCTGCACCTCTACTCGCCGGTCAACTACAACCAACTCCCCGACGCGGATCTCGCACTCGGATCGAAGCTGCTCGCCACTGTGCCGAATCCGTTCTACGGCGTCATCACGGATCCCACCTCGCTGCTCAGCGCACCGACCGTGCAGTATGGCCAGTTGCTGCGTCCGCATCCGCAGTTCCAGAACATGACCACAACCTCGAGCGTCGGCCAGTCGTCGTATCAGGCGCTACAGCTCTCGGTAGAACACCGGTTCTCGCAGGGACTCGCACTGCTGTTCACCTACACGCACAGCAAGATGCTGGACGATGTCGGTGACTACCTTGTCACCGCACAGGCGCAGGACAATAACTGCATTCCCTGCGAACGTTCGATCTCCCAGCAGGATCTGCCCAACGTCATCCGTCTGAGCGGCCAGTATGAACTTCCCTTCGGACATGGTAAGCCGATGGTGAATCAGGGCTGGGCCAGCCAGGTTGTCGGCGGCTTTACGGTGGGCGCGTTCTTCACCTATGACGACGGCTCTCCGATCACCGTAAGCAGCCCTAACTTCTCCAACTCCTTCGGCGGCGGTACGTCGATGCGGCCCGACGTTACCGGTATATCGACGCATGTACCCGGAGGCCGCACGATGAAGAACGGCAGCCTCTACTTCAACCCCGCCGCCTTCACGGCCACACCCTCGTTCCAGTTTGGCAATGCACCGCGGTATCTTGCCGATGTGCGTGCGCCCGGCACAAAGAACTTCGACATGCTCGCGGCCAAGAAGCTCTACTTCACCAAGCGCTACAGCCTCGACTTCCGCATGGAGTTCTTCAACGCCTTCAATCGCGTCCAGTTTGCAGGACCGAACACAAGCATCGCGTCGTCAAGCTTCGGCCAGATCTTCCTGAGCCAGGCCAACACGCCGCGCGAGATCCAGGCAGGGCTTCGCCTGAGCTTCTAGTACGCAACGCAGCCGTCCGGCGCTGATCCCCATCGGCAGCCGGACGGCTTACTTCTCTCCCAAAGCACCCATACACAAACTACACCTGCGCACCGTGGCTACGAGACCGCAGCTCCAACCGACAATTCCACAACCCCATCGAGGAACTCCATGCTGAAACAAAGTGCTCTCGCCCTCTTCTTCGCGGCCGCTACATTCGCACACGCCGACATCACCCCTCTCGACTGCACCCAGACCGGACCCGACGAGTACAAGCTTAGCTACACGCTCACCGGCAATACTCATACGGTCGAGATCTTCGCCAGCACCAACGCCCAGCAGCCCACCGGCTCCGCACTCCTCAAGACCGGCGAGTCTACCGTCACACTCCACGCAGGCAAGCCTGGTGAACGCGTCTTCTTCTTCCTGAAGGCCGATAGCGGAGAGCAGCGCGAGATTTCCATCCGCCGCCTGCCTCTCGAAGGCACACCGAACTTCCGCGACCTCGGCGGCTACGAGACCACTGACGGCCGCTTCGTGCGCTGGGGGCTGCTCTACCGTTCGGGCGTGCTGACCTATCTCACGCCCGCCGACTATAGCTATCTCAGCCACGCGGGCATCCGCGTCATCTGCGATTTCCGCACCCCCGAGGAGAACGCAGCCGCACCAGAGACATGGATTCCCAACGACACCGCCAAGCACATGGCCCTGCCTATCGGTACCGATGACAAGAACCACAACACCAATGCGGCGATGCAACAGATGCTCGCCACCAACCCCACGCCCGCGCAGCTTCGTGACTGGATGACGAAGGTCTACGCGAACTTCGCCTTCACAGCCGCTCCCGAGTATGCCGAAGTCTTCGCGGAACTCAAGAACGAACGCCTTCCCCTGCTCTACCACTGCACCGGCGGCAAGGATCGTACCGGTGTCTTCAGCGCATTTGTTCTGCTCACCCTCGGCGTTCCTGAGCAAACCGTCCTCAACGACTACGCTCTGACCAATCGCTATCTCAGAGAAGCCAACCCCGCGGCGATCAAGAAGATGACCGCAGCGAGCGGGAGCAGCGCCAGCTTTATGGCGAAGCTGACTCCTGAACAGCAGAAGGCCATGATGGCAGCCGACCCCGAATATCTTCGCGCCACGCTCCGCGCTATCGATGCAAAGTATGGCTCCTTCGACAACTACCGCCGCACGGAGCTGCACGTCTCCGATGCAGACGTCCAAACGCTGCGTAAGCGTCTGCTGAACAACTAGCCACTGTCCCAATCCCTGTAAAGACAAGCCGATGAATCGCCTTTCTGGAGGCGGCTCATCGGCTTGTCTTCGCTGCGGCTCATCGCAAAAAAGATTGCAGCGTCAAAATGGGCATAGAGATTGATTTGGACATACTATTTTGACAGCATGCTGACATAGGGTATGCGGCTATTACGGGAGCGTACAGATGACCGTTCAGTCCACCGATGAGCACTCAGTACCGATTGGGTGGCCGCTAATGATCAGCGTGGGTTCGACTGGTTTGGTTGTGGCCTTCGTCTGTGTTCCACCCTCATCTCCTCTGCATTCGTGGGAACAGTTGATTGGACGAGCCACCACTTACCTTTTGATTGCGGTTCTTGTTCATACTCTGGCGACGTGGAGCTCCTTTCGCTTTCTGAGCGAAGGCAATATCGGCAGGACTCGACACCATATGTGGAGAGTCATAGGAGGCGTGTGGATCGCGGCCGTCTGGCTTCCACTGCTGGCCCTGCTGACCTATGAAAACTCTGTGTGGGTTGCTCTCTTTCTGCCGATCCTGGCGACTTTTGGAGTGCTCGTATTCCTGTGGCATCAGCCTCATCATGAAGAAGACGACGACGCATTTGTAAGTTACCTGGGAACGAATGAGCTCTTTTATGCAGAAGACGAGTCGCCGTTTTGGCACTGGCTGTTGCCTGCTCTGCTGATCTCTTCTGTCTTCGAACTGGGTTTAGGGATACTGATTGGCGGTCACCCGTGGATGGCCGGGGTCCTGTTCGCGGCCGGAGCGGCGTATATCGTGAAGCGCCGTCTCAGCGGATTCTTGAGCAAGAAGCGTCTGCTACACCTTTCAGCGGGAAACTCCATGACCGTCTGGCTTCTGTTGGCACTGGCGCTTGCTCCTTTTCTTGCGGGTGTCGGCGCTCAGATGGCTGGTCTGCTCGGGATGCGCTCGGTACATGCATCCAGCGCACCTTCCATTGTTGCGACCCATAAAGCGTCTTCAGGGTATACAGGAATCATCCTGCTGCGTCCTCCAAAACCTCACGAGGTTTTCACACCAACCCGCATCGGGGGCACACCGGAGTTCGGCAAACCACGCTCGATCCCGTTCGATGGGGCCTACTGGTATTTCAAGGAACCGGACACGCGGCCATCGCCTTCTGCCCATATCACCCACGGCGATCCATTGAAAGCCAGGATAGTTTCAACGGATGTATCTTCCCTCATCATGGAGGCGCACCAACCCCTTGGAACTCCAATCGCGATGAACTGTTGCCGTTCACTGCGCCTGAATCTCATCAACGGAGATGCAAGACCCGGATCAATCACTCTGGAAGTCGTATTACGGAACGCAGAGACAAAGAAGACCGACATCGTCTCGCTTGGTGACAAGGTACTTATCTCAAGCTTAGTTTCGCCCATGCCGCTTAATCGCGCGCCGGTACCAGAGACGCTGACGTTTCAAATTCCACGAAACTATAGGAATAGAAGCTTCGATGAGATTACTGTGCGCATCAAGCCGGAGAGAAACCGATCACTCGCCGGGCCTCATATATCAATCGAAAACTTTGTTCTTGAACCGTAGAGGTGGACAATTCAACGAACTTTCGATTCGACGATGGGATCACCTACTAGTTCTCACCTCATCAAGGCTGTTACAGAACAGATGCACAAGAGCCCGCAAATCGCGGGCTCTTGTGCATCCAGGAAAACGGCATAAAGCTTTGTGGTTACAGAAGAGGATGTTTGACTCCGATGCAAATAGCAAACATCACTCTACTCAAGCGACATCCACTATTTGCACCATAGCCTTCCTGATCACGCGGCTTTGCTGCCGCACGTATTCTTATCAGCCCTGCTGATAAGAATGAACATGGCTCTCTTCCTTGGGGATCATATCGCCGATATTTTTGAGAATTGGCTCGAAGACGCTCACGCGTAACCACATGAAGTCATCTTCCAATCCAATCGTGTCCCCCGAATTTTTGCCAAATCCCATCGTCTTATTCTTTCTGATAACGATGATGGGGATGCCATTATGTTTAGGCCACGCAATGTCTCCAGCGATGGATTCCGAAGCATTAGTAGCAGACTGGGCAAACTCCAACCAATAATGACTGACCTTTTGCGCAAAGGCTTCATCTTGCTTGGAAAAATATTCATTCGTGGGAGCTGAGATATTCCCCGTGTCCATGACATAGGGGACATCGTCACCATGACGCGCGCCGTTGGGAAAATCGGCTCGAACCTTCTCCGCGACGTAATCGAAATAGTAGCGCCAGCTTGGTGCTCCTGCCGCGCGGTGTTTCTCTACGATCAGGTACGTCATGGTGGTGAACAAAAGGTCGCGGCCGACCTGACGGCCCAACTCGTCATCATCATCGACGCCAGAATAAAGCAATTTCACGTTGTCATATTGTTCGGCCGTATGCAAGGCCTCAATAATATCGCTCGGTGAAAACCCGAAATCCGCCAACACGCTCGAATCGTCGCTTGTATTACCGATAATGAGCGGCAATTTCGCCTGTTCCCCCTTTTCAAACACATCGAAGAGAGGCTCGGGCAGTACCGTGTCTCCGCTGATAGGTGTCGGCAAGCCAAACTGCGCAGGCTTCGAATCGATTGCCCAGAACCCCTCTGCATCCAGTTTGCGAAGATCTTCGGCGCTTGCGTTCGCTCCGTCCAGATTGTAGTAAGCGGCAAAATGCTCTCCCCGCTCCAGCGCATCTTCCCGGGACACATCGGGCAATCCATACACGCTCTGGGCCACTCCTTTGTGGAACAATCCCGTCGCACGCGGCGAGGCGAACAAAGAAAGCACGCTACGGCCACCTGCCGATTGTCCGAAGATGGTCACATTGCCCGGATCACCGCCAAAGTGCGCTATATTACGCTGCACCCACTCAAGTGCGGCAATTTGATCGAGCAACGCGAAGTTATTAACCACCTCGCCATCAGGGTATTCCCGGTCCAGCGCGGGATGCGCAAAAAATCCCAGATGTCCGAGACGATAGTTGACGGTGACAATCACAGCACCACGCGCAGCCAGCGGCGTGCCGACAAATACCGGCAGCCCACCCGAACCGATCACATAGCCCCCGCCATGAATAGAGACCATGACCGGCAACGCTTGAGCCCTGGTATCCAGATGGGGCGTCCAGACATTCAGATAAAGACAATCTTCGCTCAACGGCCTGGGATCGCCACCGCCGATCGCAGCGCACAGCTTCCAATTCTGCAAACTCGCATCGCCATACGCCGGCACTATTTTGGGAATATGGCTCCAGTGCTTGACCGGTGCGGGTGAACGCCAACGCAGCTCGCCAATCGGCGGTGCCGCGTAAGGAATGCCTTTGAAGACAAAGATGTTTCCGTCCATGGTCCCCTGAACGGGGCCTTCCTGAGTTACGACCAGCAGTTCATGATTGCTTGACATAGACTTTCATTCCTTTTCATCAGGCATGTTGGAGGACACTCGCAAGCAGCATGTCTTATGTGTTTGATCGAGTGTCTTTTTATTTAATTCGCGATTTACCAGCAGCAGAGTCGGGCCTGTTTAGACTGCATTCCATATAGAGCGCAATGGCGAAATTGATTCTTGAGAATTTTCTAAATGCCCGTCATTTGAAAGCCGGCCTGGAATGCATGGCCATGTTTAGTCAAACGATAGGAGGTGTCGTTACATTTTCGAGCTTGTTGCCTATCAGAAAGCTTGGTAAAAGCAGCAATGATTTGTGTACTGGCTGGAATAAAGAGGCAGAGCTTGAACTCTATTCCGTTTCGCTTACACAACAGAGGCTTCGATCCGAAATGCTCTTGAGGCCCACGGCGTTCCTTGCAGTTTGGCCGGGCTAACAGGATGTCCGTGGAGAGACGTCCGCCACAGCCTCTATCCACTGTCAGTCTGTTACTGCACTAGGTAGTGCCTGACGAATCGGAGCTATCGGCTTGTGGCGTTGTTTTTGCTTCCTGAGATAAGTCCGTGCTTTAGCCGGAGAGGCTCTTTGCCCAGCGAGCATTCCCTCCGTGGCTAAAGCCACACCAACAACAGTGCATAGACGGCGGGACTAAAGTCCCGCCCCTTCAAAGCAAAGGCAATCGGCGGGGCAAAGGCGACAACAAAAGCAGCCACAAGAACAAAAGCCGGTAGCTCCGATTCGTCAGACACTACCTAATGCTCTATGGTGATAACGCACAAAAGCCCGCAAATCGCGGGCTTTTGTGCATTTCAGTCAGATGCTTGCCGAGCCATACGGAACCGCAGCAAGGCCTACGTGTCGATACGGCCTAGTAAAAGTGGACGACCGCTGCCTGGGCTGCCGGCAGTGTAAACGTGTACGTACCATTCGTCAGGGTAGCTGGTGCCCCGTACCCTCCCGTCCACGTTCCGTCCGAGTTCATCGGAGCGCCGCCGAACGTGATACCGCTCAGTGCCGTCACATCGTTGTTCGCCTGCTTCAGCACAATTACCTGAGCATGCGTGAAGCTGCCGCCAGGAGTAATGGTCGCGGTTACATTGACCGCTCCCGAGCCGAACGTCTTATTAATGACGTGAACCGTCTCTCCGCCGTTGGTCTCCAAGAGTCCATAGGCAGACACATTGGCGTTGCTGGGGTTCGACACCGTCGTACTTACCGGCTGACCCTGGCTACCGTAGTGGAATGCCCACAGGCCGTATCCCGGAGGCTCCAGCGTATAGGACGACGCTACGCCTACCGGTGAGATCGCGTTATACGATCCGGCATTCGATCCAATCGGCCCTGTGTGCAGGTTCATCCCCGAAAGATTCGTGTTGTAGGCCATATAGCAGAAGTAGTCCAGCGCCCACAGCGTCGCAGCATAGGAGTTTGTCACACCATTGTTCGAACCGCCGAACGCACTGTTCGTCTCTTCAATGCGGACCTTGTAGCCGTTATTGCTCGCATTGTCGTTAAACGAGTTGTAGAAGCTCTGATACTGCGAGTCCAATGAGGCCGCCAGCAGCGTCGCATCGCCGGCGCCGACCGATCCAAAGCTCGCGGCATTGCCCGCTGGATAGTAGTGCGTCGTAACATCCCCGATCGTGCTCTTCAGCGATCCCTGATACGTAGCATCGTTGATAAAGTCCGTGGAGAACGTGCAGCAACCTGCTGTCGAGGGTCCCGTGGAGAGAATGCCGCTGTTGATCTGTGAGCGGAAGGCGCTACTGAACCCGTCATATCGCGACTGCCATGTCGATTGCGAGATAGAACTGCCGGAGACGTCTTCACTGTTGTCCGGCTCATTGCCTACTTCAATGTTCGTGGGATAGCTGTAGTTATGCGCCACATGCTGGTCGTTATAAAGTCCGGACACATACGACACGCTCGTGCTCTGGTCGTAGAACAGTTTTACCGGCACCGTCCATATCAGGTCCGCTCCGATCAGGTTCGCAAACGCATCTACATTCGCACCGTCCTGCGCCGAGGCATAAGGCTGCCGCTCCGAAGAGTTTCCGCCAATCCGGATATTGCCTACGCCGATCTTTTGCACCATCGTGCTGTAAGCCGTCGCATTTCCGCTCAGCCACGCAGCCCCGTTGTTATTGCCGGCTTCAATCGAGCTCATCTCCAGCGAAAGCCCTAAAAAGTCGTTCGGGATCGCGCGCCGAAGCTGCGTCGAATCCAGGTTGATCGAGATACTGGCCGAGGTCTGAGCAAACAACGGCGCCGCAAGCAACATTGCGACCGCGGTAAGGCCGCCGTGGCGTGCGCGGGACATCCAACTTAAGACCCACAAACTCTTCTTCTGCATAAAAACTCCAGGATGGGCAAATTTGTTCGCCGTTCGGTCCATTTGGTTACAGATGGGTGGGCATGGCCAAACTTCGAGCGCGAGCATCCTAGCTCTCTAGAAAAGCGGTTGTCTAGATATTTCTCGAAGAATCTCAAATATTCTTCTGGCTGGCTTTACGAGAACATTCTTACGCTTGTGATAGACTCCCGCTTGATTCAATCATCCTCATCTGCAAACTCTTGATCCAGGGCCCGGCCTTCGCATGTCATCGACTATCGATTTGACACATGGCCGAGACCCCGAGGTTCGCTTGAGTCTGGGAGTTCTACGCACATGGTTTTCAATCGCCGAGCCGCATCCACCTTCCTGTCGCGCTGCCAGTCAGCTTGCTCTCTGCACCGCTCTTCTGGCCGGGCAAGCCTGTTCCTGTTCTGGATCGCCGTTCTCGCAGTCACACTCGGCATTCCTTCCGCTGTGCGGGCGCAACAGCTTCAGGTGTTGCAGAATCATGTGCGTGCCGAAGTTTTAAATCATCGCGCGGCACTGGCTGGCGTCATGCCCCCGGATCAGCAGATCCATGCCTCTATCGTGTTGCCGCTGCGGAACAGCGCGGCACTGACGAGCCTTCTCGGCAGGTTGTACGACCCCTCCAGCCCGGACTACCGGCACTTCCTGAGCGTGGCTCAGTTCACTGATCAGTTTGGCCCCACTAACGACGACTTCCAGGCCGTCGTCGCCTTCGCGAAAGCCAACGGCATGACCGTGACAGCGCTTCCCGCGAACCGGCTCATCGTTCCCATCGCAGGTACCGTGACGCAGATCAACGCTGCGTTCAACGTGAAGATGAGCCTGTATCAACATCCGACAGAGAACCGGACCTTCTTCTCACCGGATCGTGAGCCTTCGCTCAATCTCAGCGTGCCGGTATCCCATATCGCCGGATTGGATAACTTTTCGATACCGCACCCCATGTCCATTCTCGGGTCCAAGGCCCAGCAGGCGGCGGCTGTTACAGGCTCGGGGCCGGGCGGCTCGTACCTGGGCAGCGACATGCGCGCTGCGTACTACGGCGGAACGACGCTGGACGGCAACGGACAGGCCATCGGCCTTCTGGAGTTTGGCGGTTACGATCTCAACGACGTCAATCTCACCTTCAGCAATGCAGGCCAGACCTATAAGGTTCCTGTGAACAATGTGCTGCTGGATGGCGCTACCGGCGGAACGATTGGAGACGATGGCGAGCAGGTGCTGGATATCGTTCAGGCCATTGGAATGGCTCCCAACCTGAGCCAGGTGCGGGTCTATATCGGCACACTAGGCAATGATGAAGACATCCTGAACTCCATGGCTTCAGAGAACCTCGCGAAACAGCTTAGCTGTTCGTGGGGGTGGCGACCGGCCGATCCGACGTCTGACGATGCGTATTTTCAGGAGATGGCCGCGCAGGGACAAAGCTTCTTCGTGGCCTCCGGCGATAGCGGCGCTTTTGATGCGCTCATTTCCCCCTTCTTCTATCCCGCGGAGGACCAATACATCACTGCGGTGGGGGGTACCCACCTGGGCACCGACGGCGCTGGCGGGGGCTGGGTTTCGGAGACCGTATGGAACTCCCAGGGAAATGGCAGTGGGGGTGGCATCAGCCCCGATAACATCTCCATCCCGAATTGGCAGGTTGGTTTCGCGACCTCTGCCAACGGCGGTTCGGCCATCCTGCGTAATGTGCCCGATGTAGCCATGGAAGGCGACTTCGATAACTACTACTGTGATGGCGGATTCTGCAACACCATCGGGGCGGGTACCAGCTTTGCGGCTCCGCGGTGGGCGGGCTTCATGGCCCTGGTGAATGAGCAGGCAGTGGAAAACGAAAGCGCATCCAGCGGCGGCCTGGGTTTCATCAACCCAAAGGTCTACTCTCTTGCTAAGGGGGCCAACTACAGCGCCGACTTCCACGACATCACCGTCGGCAACAATGACACGAACTTTCAGCCCCTATCGTTCAACGCGGTCGTGGGCTATGACCTGACGACCGGATGGGGCAGCGCCAACGGGCAGCACCTGATCGACGATCTCGCCGGGCCACAGATACCTGGCTTCTGGCTGGCCAGCGGGCAAAGCACGGTTGCGATCAATCCCGGCGGTACGGGCACCGCAACAGTGACCGTTACGGATGCGGGCGGCTTCAATGGCAGCGTCAATCTCGCCGTGTCCTCCGCATTGCCCACAGGAGTAACCGCATCGTTCTCTCCGAACCCGGCCACCGGATCGGCAGTCCTCACGCTGACGGCAAGCAACTCCGCACCTAACGCCAGCCAGGCCATCACCATCACCGGTACATCAGGCACGTTGACTGCAAGCACCAACGTCACGGTCGCGGTGCATGCGCCCAGTTTCGCGCTGGCAGCGTCGCCAGTGGATGTAAATCAAGGAGCGACGGGCACGTCAACGATCACAGTGACGCCGCTCTATGGCTTCACCAATACGGTGAAGCTCTCCGTTGCAGGTCTACCCACAGGCGTCACCGCAGTATTTTCTCCCGCCACGACCAACGGCACGAGCACCCTGACACTTACGGTCAGCAACACCGCCGCGCCCGGCAACAGTAACCTGACCATCACAGGCATCTCCGGCACTCTAACCGAGACCACGAACCTGTCACTCTCGATCCATGGACCGACCTTTACTCTTTCGGGCGGGGCAGTCAACATCGGACAGGGCAGTTCGGGAGCCGCTTTCATTGAAGTGCTCGATGAATTCGGCTTCACCGGCAACGTAAATCTCGCTGTCTCCGGCTTACCAAATGGCATAACCGCGTCCTTCTCTCCCAATCCCACCACCGGAAACTCCGCACTTACCTTTACGGCGAGCAGTTCCGCGAGCGTGGGCCAGAGCGTTGTGACCGTCACCGGCACATCCGGCGCGCTCACTGCCACAACCACCGTCAACCTGGGTGTGTTTGCTCCCACGTTTACAATCTCCGATTCCGGCACCGTCAATATCGGGCAGGGCAGCTCGGGGAACTCGTATGTATATGTCACCCCTCAATACGGATTCTCCGGCAATGTAACTTTTTCCGTCTCCGGCCTGCCCAGCGGCGTGACCGCGCTTTGGACTCCGAACCCGACGACCAGCAACAGTACGCTGATCCTCTCGGCGAGCAATTCCGCCAAGGTGGGTCAGTACAACCTGACGATCACCGGCGTCTCCGGGGGTTTGACCGTGACCACGCCCCTCACGCTCGGCATCTTTGCGCAGACCTTCAGCCTGTTTGCCGGCTCCAACATTAGCCTCGGCCAAGGCACATCGACAACCTCCTACGTCAGCATCACTCCCCAGTACGGATTCACCGGCAATGTGACCCTTGCTGTCTCCGGCCTGCCCAGCGGCGTGACCGCTTCGTTCTCTCCAAACCCGACGACAGGGACTTCAGGACTGACTCTGCAGGCGAGCAGCACCACGGCGATCGGGCAGTATCCTCTCACCATCACGGGCACCTCGGGAACGCAGACCCAGACCGCGGCACTTACTTTAGGGGTTTACACTCCTACCTTCACATTCTCGAATTTCGGAGGTATCACCGTCGGCCAAGGGACTTCGGGTTTTGGTTATGTAGAGATAAACCCTGAGTATGGCTTCACAGGCAACGTGAATCTGTCCGTCGCGGGCTTGCCAAGCGGCGTCACAGCCTCATTCAGCCCTAATCCTTCCACCGGATTCACCACTCTGACGGTGAATGCCAGCAGTACAACTCCCGTAGGCCAATACCCCCTGACGGTGACCGGCACATCGGGGACACAGACCGCCAGCACCACACTGACCCTCGGTGTTTCCAGCCCCACCTTCACAATCTATAGCAGCGGCAGCGTAGACGTCGGGCAAGGGACCTCCATCACCACGTACGCGAACGTCATTAATCAGAACGGCTTTACCGGCAATGTAACCCTGTCCATTGCGGGCTTGCCAAGCGGAGTGACCGCTTCGTTCTCGCCCAACCCCACTACAAACAGCAGCACTTTGATGTTGACCGCGAGCGGCACCGCGGCAATCGGGCAATACCCGCTCATCATCACCGGTACGTCCGGAAGCATGACAGCCACGGCGAATCTTACGCTGGGCGTGCATGCCCCGACCTTCACCGTGTCCACCCCTTACAGTGTCACAGCCGGTCAGGGGACCACCAACATCATCAACTTCTACGTGTATCAGGAGTACGGTTTCACGGGAAATGTGAACCTCTCCGTCTCCGGGCTCCCCAGCGGCGTGACAGCTTCCTTCTCGCCCAGCTCTACGAACTTTAGCAGCACGCTCACGCTCAACGTTGCAGCTTCCGCTCCCGTAGGCACGAGCACCGTAACAGTCACAGGCACCTCTGGTTCCCAGACCGTTACGAGCACCTTCCAACTGAGCGTCAATGCCCCCACCTTCACCATTTCCACTTCGATCGGAAGTCTTAGTTTGAACGAAGGGGCATCCGGCACCGGCAACGTCTACGTCTACCCTCAATATGGCTTCACCGACAATGTAAATCTCGCTGTCTCCGGTCTGCCCAGCGGTGTTACTGCAACCTTCTCTCCGAACCCCACCACGGGAATGAGTATCCTGACCTTGACGGCAAGCAACAATGCCACGCCAGGAGCGGCAACCGTCACGATCACGGGCACCTCCGGCTCGCTTAGTCAGACCACCTCCTTCGTGCTGATGGTCAACTCGCCCGACTTTACCCTCTCCGCTGCGCCATCCGAGGTCATCCTCTCCCCGGGCGGCTCGGAGAAGTCGACCATGACCATAACCTCTCAGAATGGATTTTCCGGCAGCGTCAGCTATACAGCGAGTGGCCTGCCCAGCGGAGTTACAGCTTCTTTCTCTCCGAACCCCTCTTCGGGCGCCAGCACGCTCACATTGACGGCAGCCGATACAGCCACGCCGGTCAGTGGAACAGTGACGATCACAGGCACCTCCGGCTCCCTCATGTCTATGGTTGCGCTTCCCGTCAGGGTAAGAGCCGCCCAAACAGCCTCGGCAACGAACCTGTCCCTGACGTCGGCCAGCAGCGCTGTAACCACCGTAGCCTCTGGCACACTGGTCACGGCGACAGCATCGGTGACCGCAGGATCTGCTTCGTTGACCACCGGCCAGGTAAACTTCTGCGATGCTACGGCAACGTCCTGCGATGCCACCCATCTGATCGGTACCGCGCAACTGACTCAGGCTGGAACTGCGGTTCTCCAGTTCATTCCGGGCGCGGGAAGCCATAGCTACAAGGCGGTCTTTGCCGGCACGAACACAAACGCGATCAGCACCTCGGCGGCATCGAGCCTCTCCGTAACGGCTGCACATTCCACGACAACCACCATTGCGCAAAGTGGAAGTACGGGCAATTACACGTTGACCGCTACGGTCACGGGCCAGGGGCCGGTTGCACTTTCCGGCAATGTGTCCTTCATCGATACCACAGACGGCAACTTCTCCCTGGCGAGCACCAAGTTGAGCAGCAGCATGCCAGCCCTCAGCTTGAACACCGTCTCGCAATCGCCCACGCTCGGTGCACAGCCCGAGTCGATTGCAACCGGTGACTTCAATGGCGATGGCATCCCCGACCTCGCCGTGGCAAACGCCGGCGCAAATACCATCACGATCCTCCTGGGTAACGGGGACGGGACGTTCAAATCGGCGGCCGACCTGCAAACCGGTAGTGGCCCCTTCACCGTCGTTGCGGGAGATTTCAACCGTGACGGCCATGTCGACCTCGCGGTCATTCTCAACAACAACAACGGCAACGGCATCAACGTCTTTCTGGGAAATGGTGACGGCACGTTCACACTCTCAGCTTCCAATCCGCCGACGGGCTCCGGGCCTTCAGGAATGACGGTTGGCGACTACAACGGTGACGGCTTGCTCGACCTTGCCGTAGTCAATTCGGGAAATGCCACTGTGACGATTCTCCTGGGCAATGGTGACGGTACATTCACTCCCTCTAATCTGAGCCCGCAGGCGGGTTCCTCTGCGGGTTCGATGGTGCAGGGCGACTTCAATGGAGACGGGATCCTGGACCTGGCGGTCACGAATTCCTCTACCAGCTCCGTGACTATCCTGCTGGGCGCAGGCGACGGCACATTCGCTCCGGCGGGTACATTCGCTGTGGGCGGCAACGGCGTTTCGATCGCGACGGCTGACCTGAACGGTGATGGCAAGCTCGATCTTGTGGTTGCAAACACCTATAACCCGTACATTACCGTACTGCTAGGCAATGGTGATGGCACCTTCACCGCGGCTGCTAATCCTGACGTCGGCATTCCTTCCCCAACGGCGATCGCAGTGGCTGACGTGAATAACGACGGCAAGGCAGATATCATCATCGCCAGCGCCGGCGGCTCGAACGTTATTGTGTCATTGGGCAATGGCGACGGCACCTTCACATTCGCGACAGGCTCTGGTAGCTTATCGTCCCCGCTGGCACTCGCCGTAGAAGATTGGAACGGTGACGGCATCAAGGACATCGCCATCACAAACAACTTCCCCAACAACACCCTCACGGTCTTCACGTCTCAGCTTGCACAGAAGGCGACTGCAACTGCATCGGGCATCTCGCCGATCGGCCAGGTCACTGTGGATGCGAGCTACGTCGGCGACACCGTCTACGCCGCCAGCACTTCAGCAAAGACGACGCTCGGAATCAGTGCTCCGGCTGTGACGCTGAGCCTGTCGTCTGCGAGCATCACCACGGCCCAGGCCCTGACGGTTACGATCGCGGTCAACGGCGGAAGCACAAACCCGGTTCCCACGGGTTCGGTCAAGCTCACCAGTGGAAGTTACACCTCTGCCGTGGCCACGCTCAGCGGAGGCAGCGCTACAATCGTCATTCCTGCGGGAACACTGCCGGTCGGAACAGAGGTGCTGACCGCCAGCTTCACCCCGGACTCTGCGGGAGCTGCAACCTATAAGAGCGCAACCGGAACAGCTTCGGTCGTCGTAACTCAGGGCGTACTGGCCAACACGACAACGAGCTTTGTGCTCTCCGACGGAAACCTTACGTTTACTGCGACAGTAGCGTCAGCAACCGGCGGCATCCCAACCGGCAGCGTCAGCTTCTACGCTGGACAAACTCTACTCGGAATGGGCACTCTGACCAACGGCGTTGCAAGCTATACCGCAACGGCATTTCCAACAGGCAATGTCAGCCTCACGGCTCAGTACAGCGGCGATGCGGATTTCATGCCATCGACCTCCGCTGCTACTCCGGTCCTCGCTGTGACCCAAGGCAGCCCAACGCTCACCGTCGCAGCGGCCGGTACGGCTTCGGACGTTCTGAAGCTTGCAGTGGCACCAGGCTACGCGGGAACGCTGCAGCTCACCTGCACCGGCCTGCCGCAGAATGCTACCTGCACCTTCGCACCGTCCTCTGTCGTCTTTAGCGGCAGCAGCAACTCGTCAACCTCAACCTTGACGATTACTACCGGCACCTCTGCGAGTCTTTCGTTGCCCTCTTCCCTCTTTGGAGGCTCACGAACAATCACATGGGCAGCGGCACTGGGCCTCCCGGGCTTGTTCGCGCTGGCACTGGCAAGCCGTCGCCGCAAGCTGAAGGTTGCTTTACGGACGATGGCTCTGCTGCTTCTGCTGGGCGGCTTCGCAAATGCGCTGACCGGCTGCGGCGGGTCCAACCCAGGCTCGTCCAATTCGGGGTCCAGTACAACAACTCCTTCCGGCACGTATACGGTCCAGGTCATTGCCACCGGAGGCTCAGGAGTGACACAGACCACAAGCCTGAACGTTACGGTGCAGTAGGGAACCTAAAAGCTGCAGGCTATCCGAAGAAGAGACTATCGCCTCTTCTCCAGATAGCCTGCAGCTTTTGTTTGTCCTGATATTGCCTCGATACGTTCAGGTTAGAGCTGTGATGTTGTCGTGGCATTGAACTTCATGCCGACGGTTGACTCCAGGTTTCCGATGGCACTGTCAATCACCGCGAAGATTGTTGCGCGGTTACTGGCATTGCTGAGGTCGAGCGAGGCGCTGCTTGAGACACCATGTTGCGATAGCGCAGAGTTGAATGCGGTCTGCGCCTGCGCGGCAGTGAAGAACTGTGCCGCGCTGGTACCATTCGAATGCGCCAGAGTCTGGAACACATCAGAGAAAACACCTTCCAGCGTGCCTACGCTAAAGATGATGTGGTTGGTGGGTGTGACTACCGTGGACGGGCTCGTGGTCGGAACCGGATTGTCGTACATCTGATCCAGGTAGTAGTGAACCTGGTAAGGATACTGGGCATAGGTGTTCGAATTTCCCCAGACAGAGCTATACGAGTTCACCGACGCCACCGTTGACTCCGTCGCGGTTGCCCCTTCGGTACTGTATTGGGGGACCAGGGTACCGTAGTATCCCTGGTTATAGGCGGCGTTGAGAATCACGTCGAGGAAGCTGTTCGGCAAGGTGACGAAGTTGGCCAGCGCTTCGTCGTACTCCGGCTCCCAGGGAGTCGTCCAACCGTACTGCCCTTTGCCGGTCACGTTTAACGCCACCATGTCGTTGTAGTGGAAGAACGCCGGCAACATCGGACCGTAATACTTATTGTTGAACGATGGCGGCGTTACCTTCGAATACTGGGTCGCGGCATTCGCCATGGTGTAGCCAATATTCTTCTGGACTGCGATGTAATTGATGAGCGAGTGACCGGCAGGAGCATAACTGCCGGCGACCAGGTCCACAGCATAGTTATTGATCTGATAAGGACCGCCCTGACCTTCATCCATCACAGCCTGCTGGTCCGAAGAGGGGTCGATCAGGCTGCTGCTGGACTCGTAGTCTTCAGTGGCGATGTTCTCCTGCAACAATTGCGCCATGATAGATCCATACAGATAGTCCTTGTTGAATTGAATGCCTGGAACGGCTGCATATTCCTGAACCAGGTGGCCATACATGACGCCCGCGATCATGTTCGACATGATGAGGTCCGTGTAGTTGCCTCCGTTCAGGGTTAAAGTCTCTTCCGCGCTGCCGTCACCCAGCAGAAGGTGAAAGCCAATCGTGCCGGTAGTGGTTTGCGCTGAAGCTGCGGCGGTCGTGGTGAGGAAAAGGACCGCGGTGGAAAGTGACAGGGCAAGTTTGTATCTCATCGAAGAATCCTCCTTGCAGATTTTTGGATCAGGGGCAGGTTCTGTACATCCTTTGCGCTTCTCCTCCGTACAAACACGCGTAGTGACTTCGGAGAGAACGAAAGACTTTTACAGCAGGAGTGGTGAGTGAAAGTGATGATGAGGTGGAATCTTAACACGTCAAACGAGCCTTTAGCTGTGTTTCATAAAACTTTTTTTTGAATCCTAAATAAGAAACACTAAGAGGCACCGCCACCAAAAAAGCACAGATCCTTTCGCAAAGGGCTGATGACCAAGGGCAAACGGTTGTAACCCCGGTACGCCTTTTCGCGTCAGATGTGCAGCTTCAACGAGGTGATAGGCATGGTACGGCTCATTCAAGGCATTGCAATGGTTTGGCTTTCGAACGTTTTCCTGCTGTCGGCACAGGTAGCGACACCGGCTGACGCGGCATCCCGGCCCAAAGTGATCCTCGTAGAACTCTTCACCTCGGAGGGCTGTTCGAGCTGTCCGCCCGCGGACAATCTGCTCCGTGCGATCAACGGAACTCAACCCGGCGCAGGCCAGCTCATCGTCGGGATCAGTGAACACGTTACCTACTGGAACTCGCTCGGATGGACCGATCCGTTCTCCTCGGACCTCTATACAGACCGGCAGAACAGGTATGGCTCGAGGTTCGGGCTCGATAGCGTGTATACCCCGCAGATGGTCGTAAACGGCACGGAGCAGTTTGTCGGCAGCGACCAAGGCAGCCTCGCAAGCGCAATCCGCAAGGAGCAGAATCGTACAGATCCGGTGGATCTTCGCATTCTTTCTGTAAACCGTTTGGGCGGTTCGCTGACGGTGGACTTCTCCGCAAAGGGCGATGCTTCGTTCCGGGGCTCGGAGATCTTTGCCGTTCTCACCGACGATGCGGACCAATCGATCGTGCCTCGCGGCGAGAACTCCGGTCGTACCTTGTCCCATGTTGCCGTGGCGCGCGTGCTTCTGCGTGTGGCCAAGCTGCAGGAAGCCCCACAACAAACCGTGCAGATTGCCTTGCCGACCTCGTTCCATGGGATGACGGGGCATCACCTCATCCTGTTTGCCCAGGCGCCGGGAAGCGGCAAGGTACTCGGCGCTGATTCTAAGCCGCTTTGAGTTGCCGATTGACCTTGTGCCGGCCGTAGTGGAATCCTTGCGACATCCGCCGCTGTACGCCGGTGGGGACAGAGGATGCTTGTGACATTCCGGATCTTGCGAACGGCACGAGCTCTCGGTCTTCTGTGGATCATAACAACGTCCATGGGTAGTTCTGACGCGCAAGGCAATGGCCCCCATCAGCCGGCGATCGCGCTCTCACAGACTCTGGCTGTCGGCAGCGCAACCCTGCAGATTGATTTCGCCGACGGTCCGCTCGACCTGCCTCGGAGTGAGATCGTTCAACGCATTCAAACGGCAGCCCAGGCAGTGTCCACCTACTATGGCCGCTTCCCTGCCCCACGCACTCGCATCCTTGTCATCCCTGTGGTCGGCCAGCACGGTGTACTGCAGGGAACGACCTGGGGCAACAGGTCGGGCTTTTCAGCCTTTCTGCGTCTTCGCATCGGGCAATCGACAACCCGCGAGGAGCTTGCCTCCGATTGGGTTATCACCCATGAACTCGTCCACACGGCTCTGCCGTCGTTGCCGGACGATCAGCACTGGCTCGAAGAAGGGATCGCCAGCTATGTCGAACCTATCGCCCGCGTGCAGGCCGGTCAACTTTCCGCTGCGGGCATCTGGGCCGACATGATGCAGGGTATGCCCAACGGAGAACCCGAACCGCACGATCAGGGGCTCGATGTAACCCACACCTGGGGTCGAACCTATTGGGGCGGAGCCATGTTCTGCCTCATGGCTGATGTTGAGATCCGCAAACAGACCGGCAACCGGCGCGGATTGCAGGATGCTCTGCGCGCCATCGTCGCTGCCGGAGGTTCTATCGACAAGGAGTGGCCGCTGTCGCGTGTCCTCGACATTGGCGATCAGGCTTCGGGCACCCATGTGCTGGAGCAGATGTATGCCCGGTGGAGTGTAACCCCGGTTCCCGTCGATCTTCCCCAGCTTTGGGCCCAGCTTGGCGTTCGTTCTACTACCCATGGCGTCACCTTCGATGCCACAGCTCCGCTGGCTGCCATCCGGGATTCCATCACCACCCCTTTGCCGCCTAAGCCCTTATAAATAAGCAGCATAGGAAGGAACACCCAGGGCAGGTCTTCCACGCAGCCAGGGCTTACGGAAAAATAAACCCTGTAACCTATTTCGTATTCCGTACTCCAACGTGCAGTATGGATACGCGACGATTAAGCTTCGACGCTGGCAATCCATTCGGCTCGTCATCGCGTTCTGTCAGTACGGCAGTTTTTTGCGTTTCTTTATTAACGTCCTGTGCACATCGTGCGCGGCCCAACCCATAGAAAGGTTCCTCTCATGAAGAACTCCACAAAGTCGCTTGCTCTGGCCGCTGCAGTTGCCGGCCTCCTCGGTGGCACCTCCGTTCGTATGAATGCGCAGCAGACCTCCGCACCCACCTCGGTTTCGGCCGGCGTTCTCCTCGCGCAGGCCACCCCCGACACCACCAAGCACTCCTGCAAGGGCAAGAATGATTGCAAGGGTCAGGGCGGCGGCAAGCACCCCGGCAAGAACTCCTGCAAGGGTAAGGGCGATTGCGCAACCGACGGTTCCAAGGGACCGAAAGCCTAGTTTTTCACCCGTATCTGGCTCACACTTAGGGGGCCTGAAGGATTTCCTTCAGGCCCTGCTTCCTTTCAGGCCTCACAGCACCAGGAGTATGCAATGCCAGCCAATCGGTTTAATGGGTTCACAGATTACGGGGTAGGAATTGGCTTGCGGGTGCCGCACTACGACCACATCTTCTCCGAGAAGCCTGTCGTCGACTGGTTCGAGATCATCTCTGAAAACTACATGGTGGATGGGGGCAGGCCGCTCAAGGTGCTCGACCAGATACTGGAGCAGTATCGCGTCGTTCAGCACGGCGTCTCCATGTACTTCGGCTCCGCCCAGGCATTGGATCGCGAACACCTCAAACGGCTGAAAGAGCTGACCAGGCGCACCAAGACTCCGTGGCTCTCCGATCACCTTTGCTGGGGCAGCGTGGATGGCCGCTATACCCACGACCTGCTTCCTCTGCCCTACACCTTCGAAGCCGTACGCAACACCGCGGCGCGCATTCGCGAGGTGCAGGACTTCCTCGAGATCCCCATCGCCGTAGAGAACGTCAGCAGCTACGCCGAGTTCCACGAATCACAGATGACCGAGTGGGAGTTTCTGAACGAGGTCGTTCATGCCGCCGACTGCGGCATCCTGCTCGATGTGAACAACATCTACGTGTCATCGCAGAACCACAACTTCGATCCGATGGAGTACGTGAACGCCGTGGCTGCCGACCGCGTAGCGCAGATCCACATCGCCGGCCACTCGAAGTTCGAGAAGTACACGCTCGACACTCACGACCACCCCGTGCTCGATCCCGTGTGGCGCATGTATGCCCGCGCGATCGAACGCGTCGGCCCAACGGCCACGCTGCTGGAGTGGGACGACAACATCCCTTCGTTCGACGAAGTCCATAACGAGGCCCTGAAGGCGAACCTCTATCTCAACGAACAGCAGACGCCTCCTGCAGCGTTGCCGGAGATGCAGCGCGACGAGGTCCGGGCATGAACCTGCTCGAACTCCAGCGGCGCATGTCAGAGGACGTTCGCCGGCCTCTGACGGAAGACTTCGAGATGCAGCAGGAGCTCGAAGACGGCCGCTCCATGAGCGAGCTTGCAGCAAGCTACGTCAAGCCGAACGACCGCCTGACCTCATTCGAACGTCTTGAGATTTACAACCGCCAATATTGGTTCCGCGTCATTGGTGCGGTCTCGGAAGACTTCCCTGCACTCGCAGCCGTGCTGGGAACCAAGCGCTTCGATGCGATGGTACTCGCCTATCTCAAAGAGAATCCCTCCACCTCCTTCACCCTGCGGAACCTGGGCGGGCGACTGCCTCTCTGGCTGCAGGAGCATCCGGAGGTGTCTCCGCGACGGCATGTGCTCCTGCTCGATATCGCACGGCTGGAGTGGGCGTACGTCGAGAGCTTTGACCGCGCCGCCGTCGCGCCGCTGACACAGGAAGACTTCGCGGAACTCGACGGCGGCTCCAAGCTCTGGCTGCAGCCGCATCTTCAACTCCTCGACCTTCAATATCCTGTCGACGAGCTGGTTCTGGCCGTGCATAAGGAGACGCCGGAGTCCGACATCATGAGCAACGCCGTCATGGAGCGCAAGCAGACCTCCAGGCTGCGGCTGCCGGGCTTGCGGCGTGCACGAACGTATCTTGCTGTCCACCGCTTCGATAACTCGGTCTACTATCGCCGCATCGAGCGCGAGGCCTACCTTCTTCTCTCGGCGTTGCAGAAGCATCAAACGCTCGAAGCGGCCATCGAGACGGCCTTCACAGGCAGCAAGCTGACTCCCGAAGAGCAGGCAGGGCAGATTCAGCAGTGCTTCGCGCATGCGGCGGAGCTTGGCTGGTTCTGCCAACAGCCACCAGACTATATAGGCCTGCAGTGAAGCTTCGCTGGCTTCTGCCCTTGGTTCTTCTCACAGCTCCCGCTCGCTCACAATCTCCATCGCAACCCATCGTCTGGCATCCCTGGTCGGACGAGATCTTCGCACAAGCCGCGCGAGAGCACAAGTTCGTCCTGCTCGATCTCGAAGCGGTGTGGTGCCATTGGTGCCATGTGATGGACCAGCAAACCTATCGCGATCCCAGCGTACGGCGGCTCATGGGTAAGAGCTACATCGCCGTCAAAGTCGATCAGGACTCGCGGCCCGATATCTCCAACCGCTATGAAGACTACGGCTGGCCTGCGACGGTCATCTTCAACGCGAATGGCGGCGAGATCGTGAAGCGGCAGGGCTATCTTCCACCGAAGCAGATGGCTTCGATCCTGCAGGCGGTGATCGACGATCCCTCGCCCGGCCCCTCTGTGGAGCCGGAGAAGGCCATCACTTATGCCGCGACTCCCTTTCTTGCGCCTGCTCTGCTTGACGCGGTCAAGAAAGAGTATGAGAAACAGTACGACGTCTCCGGCAAAGGCTGGGCCTTCGGCCACAAATATCTCGACGCCGATTCCGTAGAGTACGCCAGCACCCTTGCACGGCAAGGCGACAAGCTGCAAGAGCAGCGCGTCCGTGAGACGCTCCAGGCGGCAGAGGCGCTGATCGATCCGGTGTGGGGCGGAGAGTATCAATACTCGACCGGCGGAAACTGGAAGGAACCGCACTTCGAGAAGCTGCTCTTCATCCAGGCGCAGGGTATACGGACTTACGCGCAGGCCTATGGACAGTTCCACAGCCCGGAGTACCTCACAGCTGCGCAGAACATCCATCGCTACGTTCTCGCCTTCCTCACCAGTCCTGAAGGCGCTTTCTACGTCAGCCAGGATGCCGACCTGATCGAAGGCAAGCATAGCGCGAACTACTTCCAGCTCAATGACGCCAAGCGGCGCGCCCTCGGAATTCCGCGCGTCGACAAGCACCTCTACGCGCGCGAGAGCGGTTGGATGGTCAATGCGCTCTGCACGCTCTATGCCGTTACCGGCGACTCATCGACATTGCAGGAAGCTGTGCGCTCGGCCCGCTGGGTCGTCGCGCATCGCAGCCTGACAAACGGTGGATTCTCTCACGGCGATCAGGATGCTGCCGGGCCCTATCTTGGAGACTCACTCGCGATGGGGCAGGCCTTCCTCTCGCTCTATGAAGTCACCGGTGATCGCGAGTGGCTGAACCGCGCCGAAGCTTCACGACGCTTTATCGCCACCAACTTCGCAGCTTCAACGGGCGCGGGATTCGTAACGTCGAAGACCTCTACCGATCACACCTACAAGCCGCACCCGGAGCGCGACGAAAACGCGCAACTCGCTCGCTTCGCCAATCGGCTCTCGCACTACACAGGCGACAAGGGAGACCGAGAAGCCGCGACACGAGCCATGCGTTATCTTGCAACGCGCGAAGTGGCCATCGCGTGGCTCTCAGCGCCTGTGCTGCTCGCTGAGGCGGAGTTCACCCGGCCTCCTCTTCACATCACCATTGTTGGAGCGAAGAAGGACGTGGGGGCGAAGGCTCTCTTTCAGACCGCTCTCAGTGCAGCTCCGGCCTATAGGAGGCTGGAGTGGTGGGACCCCGCTGAAGGGCCTCTGCCGCTGGCGGATGTTCAGTACCCAACGCTTCCTCACGCTGCAGCGTTTCTGTGCACCGCGACCACCTGTTCTTCTCCTATCTCTGATCCCCATGTCCTCGAGACACGCGTCCGCAAGGCAGGCGAATAATCTGACTTTGCCTCCGCTGCCGCTCCTCAGGAAGGCCGAAGTTCCGGTCCGGCAGGATGCCATTGTCTGACCAGTGGCCCCCCTGGTCCGCTCACCGGATCGGAGGCCGGAAAGGCGACTGTCTTCATCCGCTCGGAGGCTGCTGCGTCGGGCGCCTTGCGGCAGATATCCCACACCTCACCGGGAGGGTAAGCCCCGATTACAAGGAAATCCGGGCTGGCCTCAAGACGGCAGTGCCCAGTGCCTGCGGGGAGCACCGCGACATCCCCTGCCTTGACGACCAACTTGTGCCCGCCCTCTCCGCCAAGCACCAGACGGCCCCATCCCGCGGCGAAACCAAGCACCTCATGCGCCGTGGAGTGGTAGTGGTGGAAGTCATACACTCCGTTCCTCCACTGCGGCGGCCAGCCGTTCCGCAAGAACGCAGCCTCCATCGCGGAAGCCATGTCCCCTCCACCTGCCGCGAAGACACCCCGATAGAGCAATACCGGCAGATGCTCATTGTTGGGCATCCACCCATTCCTTGAGAGGTGCAAGGTCTCAGGAACAGTCTCCGAGGCGAAGGCGGGGCTTCCCATTCCAACGCCAGCCGCAGCCAGCAACGTGTTGAACTGTCGTCTGTCCATGCTGCTCTCTCCCTTCTCCAGAGAGTACACCGCCTGTTGAGCGCCAGGCTTCATTGTCCGGAGACTATCGAGAGAGCTGCTGTTCATACCGTCGAACGGCTCAACTGTCCCTTCTTCATCTCTTTGTCCAGATGCTTAGAGATGCTCTTTGCGATGGCATGCACTACATTCAAACTGTCGGAATCCCTGCGGTTGCTCTTCTTCAGATTCGTATCGATCACAGTCTCACCATGCCGGTCCACGAGCTTTACCTCAAACGCGATCTTGGTGGTGCCAAGGAACATTCCCAGTGGCCCCGTGGAAGCTCGCAGTGCCTGATTGCCCTTTTGGAAGTTCACTACAGCCACTTGCAAGGTGAAGGCCGTGCAACCTGGGCCGGCCGCAATATCGCCAGCGCGGAAGTAGGTCTGCGAGGTTTGTGTACGACGCAATTCCGTGAGGAGGTGCTCGTAGAAGAGCACTCGATACTCAGCAGGTATCTCCATTCCATGGATATCGATAGGCTCAACGAGAATCGTATCTGGTTTTACTCCAGTAGCCGAACAGGTTTGCGACTTAACCGCAGCAAGCGGAGCCGTTTCAGCAAGGATCTTTTTCTGTAACTCGGCCGCTTGCTTCGCGGGTAATTCAAAGATCGCTCCGTGATATCCCTCATGCTCATCGCGATATTCCACGGTGAGAAGATCGACCGACTTCTGAGAGAACGCCCCCAGAGCTGCGCCTCCTCCATAGGGGATTACTTTGCGGGCGATCTGGCCCGTGGTTCCTCCCTTTTCCGCCCGCTCATCTCCGGTGAAAACCGCCGTGATCCGATTGGTGGCAATGAGCGCACGAATATCACTGTTGCTGAACATGAGCGCATCGGGCGTCACGCTCAAATCGCCCTTCGTGTTGGACTTAACGTCCGGCAGCCCCGCCAGATGAATAACGCCTGCCGTGTTCGAGGAAACTACGCCAGACACTTCCGGAGACTGTGCGCTTCCGATAGTCGATACTGCCATGCAGAGGGATAAAGACAGCCAAACACCGGCTCTTTTGAAATATTGCAAAAGGAACATCCTTTCAGATCGTTGCTAAAAATATTGAATGCCAGACCGGCTGGCAGATTCTTCGATGGTGAAGCTTCCAGAGAAGACACCATAGGATCAAGAGAGTTACTGCTCGCGTAGCTCTCTAGCAATCTGACGTTAGCCGCAGATCAATCGATGTCGAGAATTGTCGTGAGCTATCAAAACCTTTTGGCTGAGTTCTGAAATACAGTCCACCCATCATCGAAAAACGACAGTTCTCGACAAAAATATTCCGAGAGTAGGAGAGACAATAGATAGGTGACAGGTCTAACACCACAGATGCCCGTGCAGCCCTCTCGCCTGCTGTTGATCGACGATGACCGATCCCTGGCCGCCTTGATCACCGAATACTGCGGGTCGGGAGGCTTCTCGATCACAGCCGCCGACACCGGCGAAGACGGCATACGCCTGGCCCAACAACAGTATTTTCTTCTGATCATCCTCGATGTCATGCTGCCGGGAATCGACGGCTTCGAAGTACTGAGGCGGATTCGATACTCCTCGAACACGCCTATTCTTATGCTGACGACGCGTGGTGCCGCAAAAGACCGCATCCACGGCCTCGAAAGCGGCGCCGATGACTATCTCCCCAAGCCCTTTCAGCCCGAGGAGTTACTCGCCCGGATACAGTCCATCCTGAGACGAGTTCATCCCAGAGAAAATCTCGCTACTTTTACCTTGGGAGATCTCACGGTAAATAATCTGGAGCGTTCCATCACCCTGGAGGGGCGTCCGCTCGATCTCACAGGCGCGGAGTTCCACCTGCTCAAGGTGCTTCTCAGCCAGCCAGGCATGGCCGTCTCACGCGAGGAGCTCGTACGCCGCATCTTCGGAAGAGAGCCGAGCGGTCTGGACCGCAGCGTCGATAACCTCGTCAACAACCTGCGCAAAAAAATAGGAGCGCACGCCAACGGCAAGGATAGATTCAAGAGCATCCGCAATGTCGGCTACTGCTACATCTGCGGAAACGATGGGGCTACCGCGCCTTGAAGATCTTCATACGTATCTTTGTTATCTTTTGGCTCGTTACCATCGCCATGATCGCGATCTCGCCGTTCCTGCTCTCATCCTCTCTGCCGGATGACAGACTGCGGACGCTTCCGCTGACGGACCTGCAGGCTTGCGCTAAAAGCGTTCTCGATCGATATCAACAGGCCGGGCTCCAGGGACTGCAACAGCAAAAGCCTGCGTGTTACTCCGGAGTATTGCTGAGCCCCCATGGCGTTCCGGTCGCTGGGCTCGCAGGGAGAAAGCTGTCTTCCATGGAGCTCCACCTGGTAGTGGATGTCGAAGGCAGTAAGAGCGTGATGACGAGATCGCTGTTCGCCAAGACCTATGTCGCGCTGCCCGCCGATCCGGACTCCCCAACACCGTATATCTACCTGGCAACGGTCCCCCTCTCCAAGCGTGCTATCGTCGCTTCGCAACTTAATAAGCTGGGACGTCTCCTGGTGGTATCGGGTCTCTTTTCGTGCCTTGTTGCCGCCTATTTTGTGCGGCCTATTGCCCGACTCAGCCATGTAGCGGAACAGTTTGGCAAGGGTGATCTCAAGACAAGGGCCCATCCTTCGCTATCTGAACGCAAGGATGAGATCGGAGAGTTGGGAAAGACGTTCAACCAAATGGCGGAGAGCATCGAATCGCTGGTCGAGCGCTACAGAAGCTTTCTCGCCCATGCCTCGCACGAACTGGGCTCGCCGCTGACGCGCCTCAACATCGCACTGGCCCTGGCCAAGCGAAAGGCCGGCCCGCAACTGGAGCATGAGCTTGGGCGCATCGGCTATGAAGCAGACCGCCTCAACGGCCTGGTACAGGAACTCCTGCTGCTGGCGCGGCTGGAGAGCGGCAACGAACTTACCCGGGACATCGAGCTCTTTGATATCGCTGCGCTGGTGGATGAAGCGTGTGCGGATGTCAGTTACGAGGCGAAAGAGTTTGGCAAGTCCATTCTTATCGTAAGAGGCGAACCTTTCCAAATGCAGGGCTACCGCGATCTGTTGCGCAGGGCTCTCGATAATGTTCTCCGGAATGGATTGCGATTTGCTCAAACCGAAGGTTGTGTTCAGGTCTCGTACTTCCAGAGTTCAGGATCGGCAACAGGCACAATCCTGATCCAGGACGACGGCCCAGGCATCCCTCCCGGGCAGGAAGAGGCTATCTTCGAGCCTTTCTTTACGCTCCCCAACAAGAACTCCGAGGCGATCGCCGGTGGTTCCGGTCTTGGGCTCGCCATCGCCCGGCAAGCGGTGCTGGCGAACCGTGGCGTGATCTCCGCACAGCAGCTTGCAGGAAAAGGCCTGACCCTCTCAATCGAGCTGCCGACGGCAGGGGAGACACCGTTTCCGCCCAGAGCAACAGCTTAACCCGTACTCGACATTTCTCGACACGCAACGACAAAGTTTTGCGGCATGCTTGGAATGAGTATCGTGCAGGGCTGTAAAACGTTCTGCAAACCGAACCGTTCGGTTCCGCAATGCGGGAGGTGTGCTTGTATACGATTTCGGGGTTCCTGTACCGTAACAGGATGTCGAAGTCGAAAAAGGCAGTGTCAGCACCTCCAAAGGAGAGATCAGAAGCCCTGACCGATCATCTGCTGGATGTTGCAGGGAAGTTTTTTCTTGAAAAGGGCTTCGAGGGCGCCAGTGTCAGCCAGATTGCACGACATGCTCATGCATCGAAAGAGACTTTCTACAGCCGCTTTCCGAACAAAGAAGAGCTCTTCCGCGCGGTCATTCGGCGACGCACAGACATCATGGCAGCCGAACTTGGTACGGTCCTGGTCCCTCATGCGCTCCCTGCAAAGGCGCTCACTTCCTTTGGAGAGTTCATGTTAGATCTCGTGCTCTCGGAGGAGACGATCGCCTTGCGCCGCACCCTTTCCATGCAGTGGCGGCAGTTTCCCGAACTTACCAGGATCTTCTATGAGCTGGGCCCGGCACGAACCATTGGCTCGCTTGCCAAATATCTTGAAGAACAGGTGTCTCACGGAAGGTTGCGCAAGCTGAACTCGCAGATAGCCGCCCGCCAGTTTATGGACCTGCTTGCGGCTGAGATGGTCATGCGGGCATCGCTTGGAATCTTTCCCAAACCCACAAGAAACGAAAAGCGCAGGAAAGTGAAGAATACCGTCGAGTTTTTTCTCCGTGGATATGGAGTTTGATATCGGCGTTTCATGGGAAATGAACGAACAGGTCAAGGCCGCTTTCCCCATCCAAATTGGAAATATTTGAATCCGATTCCGCTCCAGTTCAATCCTAGGAGTACCGAACGGTTCGGTTTTATATCGAAACAAGAGACCAGGGAGACAAGCTGTGGCACAGGGCGAGAACGGATCCATCCACGAAAACACAGGGGAACGTTCCCCGGCAGGACAAGAGGCTGCGCAGGACACCTCGCTCGCGCCGCGCCGCCGGAAGCCCTGGTTCCTGCTTGTCGCGCTGGTGCTCGTAGCCGCCATCGTGGTCCTGATAGCGCGGAAGCCGAAAGATACCCAGTCATCCGCCACAGCCGGACCGCAGATTGCAACGATCAAAGCGGCCACAGCTCACCTGGGAGACATCGGCTATTACGTCGATGCCCTGGGGACAGTAACACCGGTTGCCACGGTCAACCTCTACAGCCAGGTCAACGGCACGGTAACCGACGTGCACTACACCGAAGGCCAGATGGTGCATCGTGGCGATCCACTGATCGACATCGACCCGCGCCCCTACGAAGCCCAACTAGAGGAAGCCGAAGGAACCCTGCAGCATGACCGCAGCGTACTGGCGCAGGCGGAGATGGACCTGGCCCGTTATGAAAAGGCCGTGACACTACAGGCCATCGCCCAACAAACCTATGACGACCAGAAGCTTGCGGTCGAACAGTATCGCGGTACGGTAAGAAACGATATCGGCCAGGTGCAGGCCGCGCAGGTGCAGTTGAGCTATTGCCACCTGACCTCACCCATCAATGGGAGGATTGGTCTTCGCCTGATCGATCGCGGCAATACGGTGTTTTCCGGAGCTTCCAACCCACTCGTGATCATCACGCAACTGCAGCCCGTTACGGTCGTCTTCGATGTGGCTGAAGATAATCTCGGCCAGGTTCGCGATCAGATTCTCCATCGCAAGGCACTCCCTGTCGATGCCTTCGATCGATCGCAGGAGACGAAGCTGGCCAGCGGCAAACTGCTGACCCTCGACAACCAGATCGATACCTCAACCGGTACTGTGCGATTTCGCGCTCAGTTCGATAACAACGACCTCACGCTCTATCCCAACCAGTTTGTGAATGCGCGCCTGCTGGTAAAGACGCTCAAGAACGCAGTGCTTGTTCCCTCCGCGGCAGTGCAGCGAAATGGCACGCAGGCCTTTGTCTATGTCGTCACCGGAAACACGGTCAAGATACAAGCGGTCACAGAGCTCACCACTGAAGGCGACGTCTCTGCTGTGACTGGAATCGATGCGGGCACGGTTGTTCCAGTGACCGGCTTCGACAAGCTGCAAAGCGGTTCGACCGTGACGATCCAAAGCATGCAGGCCTTTGACTCCGGCCAGCAACGGCTGGAGAGGACGCAGGACAAGTCAGGGAGCACGCTGTGAGCCCTTCACGCCTCTTTATTCAACGGCCCGTAGCCACAGCACTGTTGATGGCCGCGGTTCTTGTGGTGGGACTTGCCGCCTACTCGAGCCTGCCGGTCTCAGCCTTGCCTCAGGCGGACTATCCCACCATCCAGGTTCAGACCTTCTATCCGGGAGCCAGCCCGGAGGTTATGTCCTCCGCGGTTACCGCGCCGCTTGAGCGCCAGTTCGGACAGGTAGCCGGTCTTACGCAGATGACCTCGACCAGCTCCGACGGCAGCTCCGTCATCGTGCTGCAGTTCGCGCTCACGCTCAATATCGACGTTGCAGAACAAGAAGTGCAGGCAGCCATCAACGCTGCCCAGGGCTATCTGCCGACAGACCTGCCCGTACCGCCTGTCTACAGCAAGTCGAATCCCGCCGACGCTCCGGTGCTCACACTGGCGCTTACCTCCGAGACCATGCCGCTCTCGAAGGTGGAAGACCTCGTCGACACCAGGCTCGCGCCCAAGATCTCCCAGTTGAGCGGCGTTGGACTGGTTACGATCAGCGGCGGCCAAAAGCCGGCCGTACGTATCCAGGCGAATCCGGTCGCTCTCGCTTCCTACGGCATCAACCTCGAAGACCTTCGTACAGCTCTCACCGATACCAGTGTCAACAGCGCGAAGGGCACCTTCGACGGCCCGGCGCAGAACTTCCAGATCAACGCGAACGATCAGTTGCTCTCGAGCGATGGCTATCGCGATGTCATCGTCGCCTATAAAAACGGTGCACCGGTGATGCTGACCGACGTCGCGAAGATCACCGACGGTGTAGAGAACACAAAGCTTGCCGCGTGGATGAATGAGACACCCGCCGTCATCCTGAACATCCAGCGCCAGCCGGGCGCCAACACCATTGCGGTGGTTCAGGAGATAGAGCAGCTACTGCCGAAGCTGCAGGCCAGCCTCCCGGTCTCCATCAAGCTGCATGTACTTACCGATCGCACCACGACCATCCGCGCTTCGGTCAAGGATGTCGAGTTTGAGTTGATGCTCACGATTGCTCTGGTCGTGATGGTCATCTTCGTCTTTCTCAGAAATATTGCAGCTACCATCATTCCGGCGGTTGCTGTGCCCCTCTCGCTGGTCGGCACGCTGGCAGCGATGCACCTGCTGGGCTACAGCCTGAACAACCTCACGCTGATGGCCTTCACCATCTCGACCGGCTTCGTCGTCGATGACGCTATCGTGATGATCGAGAACATCTCACGCTATCTCGAAGACGGCATGGCTCCGATGGAGGCAGCCCTCAAGGGAGCCGAGCAGATCGGCTTCACCATCGTCTCGCTGACGATCTCGCTCATCGCCGTCCTGATTCCCCTGCTCTTCATGGGCGATATCGTTGGACGGCTCTTCCGCGAGTTCGCCGTCACGCTCAGCATTACCATCCTCATCTCTGCCCTCGTCTCACTCACGCTCACTCCCATGATGAGTTCGCGGATGCTTCACCACACGCCACCGTCCGAGCAGAACCGCTTCTATCGCTGGACCGAAGATCTCTTCGACCGCATCATTGCTGCCTACGGTCGTAGCCTGCGGTGGGTGTTGCGGCACGAGACCGTTGCCCTGCTGGTTGCGGCGGCGATGCTTTTGATTACTGTCTTTCAGTACATCGAAATCCCCAAAGGCTTCTTCCCGACACAAGATACCGGCATCATTCAGGGCATTACGCAGGCGCCGGAGTCTATCTCTTTCACAGCCATGTCGCAGAAGCAGCAGCAGCTAAGCCATGCGATCCTCCAGGACCCGGCAGTTGCAAGCCTGTCTTCTTTCATCGGTGCCGACGGAACGAATACCACGCTCAACAGCGGCCGCATCCAGATCAACCTCAAGCCTATCGAGGAGAGACACCTCACCTCCAGCCAGGTAATCGCCCGGCTACAGAAGAGCATTCAGCAGATACCGGGGATTCAGCTCTACATGGAACCGGTACAGGACCTCACCGTCGACGACCGCGTCAGCCGCACGCAATATCAATACACGCTGGAAGACCCGAATGTTGAGGAGCTGAACGCCTGGACCACAAAGCTGGTCGCTGAACTGCGGAAGTTACCGCAGATCACTGATGTAGCGACCGACCAGCAGACCAATGGTGTGAGCGCACAGCTCTCCATTGACCGGGCCACGGCATCGCGTCTGAACATCACACCCGACCAGATCGATTCCACGCTCTACGACGCGTTCGGGCAGCGGCAGATCAGCACGCTCTACACGCAATCCAATCAGTATCACGTCATTCTCGAAGCTCTGCCCGACTTCCAGAAAAACCCCTCCAAGCTGAACGATATCTACATACAAGGTTCGAACAGCTCTAGCTCTTCCTCTACGGCACAGAGCACCTCGGGCAGGACCTCGGCTGGCGGCAGCGCTACCGTAGCCACGTTGTCTCCCTCTTCCAATCAGGGACTGTCAGCCTCCGCGCCGAGCACCGTGCTTTCCAACACCAGTGGAACCAGCACGACCCTCTCCAGCACCGGCAATAGCCTTTCTTCCATAGGCTCTACAAATAGCAACACCAGCCTGGCGGCGACCACGCCGACCACCGTGCTCTCTTCCTCCGGATCGGGATCGTCGTCCTCTACGTCTTCTTCCAGCCAGGGCTCTGGAGGCTCTTCGTCCAGCTCTTCTCCCTCGCCCTCAACCCCTGTTCCGCTCTCAGCCGTCAGCCATTTCGCGACGATCAAAGCTCCGCTTACCGTGGCGCATCAGGGACAGTTTCCGGTCGTGACGATCTCCTTCAACGTTGCCCCTGGAGCGGCTCTTGGACAGGCAGTCGATGCCGTCGAGAAGACCCAGCTCGATCTGCATATGCCGGCCAGTGTGCAGACCAGCTTCCAGGGAACGGCCGCAGCCTACAAAGCTATCGGCTCGAATGAAGCCATCCTGATTCTTGCCGCGCTGGTGGCCGTTTATATCGTTCTCGGCATCCTGTACGAAAGTTTCATTCATCCGATCACCATTCTCTCCACGCTGCCTTCCGCGGGAGTCGGCGCTCTGTTAGCCCTGCGCCTCTTCCATCAGGACTTCGACATCATCGCGGTCATTGGAATCATTCTCTTGATCGGCATCGTGAAGAAGAACGGCATCATGGTGGTGGACTTCGCGCTCGAAGCAGAACGCACGCGCGGGAAGAGTTCGGTGGAAGCCATCTTCGAGGCCTCGCAGCTTCGCTTCCGCCCCATCCTGATGACTACGCTCTGCGCACTCTTCGCAGGCATACCGCTGGCCTTCGGTTCCGGGATCGGCTCGGAGCTGCGGCGTCCACTCGGTATTGCCATGGTTGGTGGCTTGCTGGTCAGCCAGATTCTCACCCTCTACACGACGCCAGTCATCTACGTCTTCTTCGATCGCCTCGCACAACGGTTCGGGCACCGGACACAAACCGCATTCGATCGTCCGGCCACAGCGGAGCAGCTATGAACATCTCTGCTCCGTTTATCAAGCGGCCCGTCGCTACGACTTTGTTCGCGGTTGCCATTACGATTGCCGGTCTCATCGCCTTTCAGGCCCTGCCTGTTTCCTCACTGCCCCAGGTAGACTTCGCGACGATCACGGTAGCCACATCGCTCCCCGGAGCAAGCCCCGAGGTCATGGCCTCGTCGGTCGCAACGCCGCTCGAACGTCAGTTCGGCCACATCGCCGGCATCACGCAGATGACCTCGTCGAGCACGCTGAGCATCTCGTCTATCACGCTGCAGTTCGATCTCACGCGTGACGTCGATGGAGCCGCACGCGATGTCGAGGCTGCGATCAATGCGGCACGTACTTATCTGCCGACAAACCTTCCCGCCAATCCGACGTACAGAAAAGTAAACTCGGCGGCGGCTCCAATCATGGTGCTCAGCCTCACCTCGGATACAGCAGACCAGGGTGCGATGTATGATACCGCCTCCTCGATCATCGAGCAGAAGCTCTCGCAACTGCAGGGAGTAGGACAGGTACAGGTAGTCGGCAGCTCGCTTCCCGCCGTTCGCGTGGATCTCGATCCACAGCAGCTCAACAGCTACGGGATCGGCACGCAGGATGTCGCCCATGCGATCTCTCTACAGAACTCCAATCGTCCGAAGGGACAGTTCAGCGACGAGTTCACCACAGCCGACATTACCGCGAACGACCAGATCTCCAAGGCGAAGGACTATGCCCCGCTCGTCGTAGGCAGCAACAACGGAAGAGTCGTGCGGCTGCGCGATGTCGCCCGCGTCTTCGATTCCGTACAGACGATTCGCTCCGCGGGCTTCGTCAATGGAAAGCCCTGCGTCATCCTGCTCGTCTTCCGGCTGCCGAATGCGAACGTCATCGATACCGTCGATCGCATAAAAAAAGAGCTACCCTCGATCCGCGCATCCATTCCCGTGGGAGACCAGCTCTCCATCAACACCGACCTCACCACAACCATCCGTGCCTCCGTCAACGATGTCGAGCGAACGCTCCTCCTCTCCGTCGTGCTGGTCGTGGCCGTCGTCTTCGTATTTCTGCGCAGCCCCCGCGCCATCCTGATTCCCGGAGTTGCCGTAGCCGTCTCGCTCATCGGCACCTTCGCGGTCATGTATCTCTTTGGCTATACCATCGACAACCTGTCCCTGATGGCGCTCACAATCTCCACCGGCTTCGTTGTCGATGATGCCATCGTCGTCATGGAGAACATCACCCGCTTCATCGAGGAAGGGATGCCACCGATGAAGGCGGCGTTCAAGGGCGCGCAGGAAGTCGGCTTCACTGTTCTCTCCATGAGCCTCTCGCTCATGGCGGTCTTCGTCCCCATTCTCTTCATGGGTGGAATCGTAGGACGGCTCTTCCACGAGTTTGCTTTTACGCTCGACACTTCTATCGCTGTCTCGATGGTGATCTCGCTGACGGTCACCCCCATGATGTGCGCCTACCTGTTGAAGCCAGCGAAGGGGCAGAAACATGGGCACCTCTATCGCCTCAGTGAACGCGGCTTCGATCTCCTGCTGGAAGGCTATCGCCGCAGCCTCACCTGGACACTTCAACACCCGGCGCTGGTCGTTCTGACCTTCGTTCTAACGCTGGTCCTCAACGTCGTCCTCGTCGTGCGCGTACCCAAGGGCTTCTTTCCCCTGCAGGACACAGGCATTCTGCTGGGAGGAATTCAGGGCTCGCAGGATGCCTCGTTCCAGTCGATGAAGACCTCCCTCCTCGATGTGCAGAGCATCATCTCGAAGGACCCGGCCGTGAGCAGCGTTGCCGGGTTTACCGGTGGACAAGGCGGGCCCGGCGGTGGCGCCAGCAACACGGGCTTCGTCTTCGTGAGTCTCAAACCGCTCACAGACCGCAATAATGTCAGCGCAGCGTCAGTGCTGGACCGCCTGCGTCCAAAGCTCGGCGCACTGCCCGGGGCGTCCACCTTCCTGCAGCCTGGACAGGATCTCTCCGTGGGCGGCCGGCAGAGCAACGCAGCCTATCAGTACCAACTCTCCGCCGATACTGTCGATGCGTTGTCCACATGGGCTCCGATTCTCTATTCCGAGATGCGCAAGATGCCGCAACTGAAGGACGTGACCACCGACCAGCAGAACAACGGCCTTCAGATGCTGTTGAACTACGATCGCCCGACGGCAGCGCGATTCGGCATTACACCGCAGCTTATCGATAACGCCCTCTACTTTGAGTTTGGCGAGTCGCAGGTCTCCACCATCTACACCTCTCTGAATCAGTACTACGTGGTCATGGAGGCCGCGCCGCAGTTCTATCGCAATCCCTCCACGCTCGATTCGACCTATCTGCACGTCTCAGGTCCAGGCGCGGTGCCGCTTAACGCCTTCACCCACAAGAAGATTTCCACCTCAGCGCTGGCTATCAATCACTCGTCGTTTTTCCCGTCGGTTACGATCTCGTTCAATCTCGCTTCCGGAGTTTCGCTCGGGCAGGCGACAGCCCTCATCACCCAGATGCAGCAGCGCGTCGGCGCTCCAGCCACAGTGCGAAGCCAGTTTGCAGGCACGGCGGAGACCTTCCAGAAATCGCTCTCGACGGAGCCTCTGCTCATCATCACGGCACTGCTCGCCATCTATATCGTTCTCGGTGTTCTGTATGAGAGCCTCATCCATCCCATCACGATTCTCACCACGCTCCCTTCGGCCAGCGTAGGCGCGATCTTTGCTCTCATCGTCTTTCACAGCGAACTCGACATCATCTCGCTCATCGGAATCTTTCTGCTCATCGGAATCGTGAAGAAGAACGCCATCATGATGATCGACTTCGCGCTGCAGGCCGAGCGCGAAGAGGGCAAGAGCACGCGCGACTCCATCTTTGAAGCCTGCATGCTGCGCTTCCGGCCCATTCTCATGACCACGCTGGCCGCGCTCTTTGGCGCGCTCCCACTGGCTCTCGGTCACGGAACGGGATCGGAGCTGCGCCGTCCACTGGGCGTTGCTATCGCCGGCGGCCTGGTCTTCAGCCAACTACTCACGCTGTACACCACTCCGGTGATCTATCTCTACTTCGACCGGATGAGTCAGCGGTTCAAACAGCGTCACAACCATCGACTCGGCACGACACAGAACCCCGCTGCCATTTAGAGGAAATAAAACCAATGGCTTCCCTTTTTTATTTCGCATCAACTCCTCGACGCCGCACCATGACTGCAGCTATCGCCGGAACCCTGCTGCTTCTGCAGGGCTGCAGGGTTGGCCCCAAGTACATTCCGCCTGTGGTCCAGGCTCCTCCGGCGTTCAAAGAAGTCGCACCGCAGGTAGCTGCGGACGGCAGCACCTGGAAACCTGCCACACCGCAGGATGCAACTCTGCGCGGCAAGTGGTGGGAGATCTATCAAGAGCCCGAACTCAACGCGCTTGAAGACAAGCTGAATATCTCCAACCAGAACATCGCGCAGTCTTTTCAGAACTTCATGGCAGCGCGTACTCAGGTGCGACAGGCTCGGGCCAGCTATTCGCCTACAGTTACGACCACGCCTGCCTACACACGGGCTCGCGCCTCAGGCAATGAAGGCGCCCAGGGGCTTAGCAATGCGAATCTCAACAGCAACGACTTCAATCTTCCGTTTGATGTGTCGTGGGAGCCTGACGTTTGGGGACGCATTCGGAACACTGTCCGCGAGTACGCCAACGCGGCCCAGGTCAGCGCAGCCGATCTCGCCAACGAACGGCTCACAGAGCAGGCGAACCTTGCCGTCGACTACTTCGAGATTCGCGGTCAGGATGAACTGATCGCGCTCTATCAGCAATCCATCGAAGCCGAGCGCCAGAGCCTCAAGCTCACACAGGTCCTGCGAACGACCGGCATCGACGACGATCAGGCCATTGCCCAGGCAGAGCTCAACCTCCGGACAGCCGAGGCAACAGCGACTAATCTCGGTGTTGCCCGGGCCCAGTATGAGCACGCCATCGCGCTATTGATTGGCGAGCCCGCATCGACGTTTTCTATCCCGGTGCGCTCTCTTACGACAGAGGTTCCCGCCATTCCGGTGGGGGTGCCTTCGGAACTTTTGCAGCGCCGTCCTGACATTGCCGCAGCGGAACGCACCATGTCGCAAGCGAATGCTCTCATCGGCGTGGAGACAGCAGCTTTCTATCCCAGCTTCAGTCTCTCCGCGGAAGGCGGCCTGCAGAGCTCCAGCATAGGAAACTGGTTTGCATGGCCCAGCCGTTTCTTCTCCGTTGGCCCCTCCGCATCGCAGACGCTCTTTGATGCCGGCCTGCGCCGCGCCACCATCGCACAGTACCAGGCGCAGTACGACGGCGATGTCGCCGCTTATCGACAGTCGGTGCTTACCGCGTTTCAGCAGACTGAGGACTACCTGGCTTCCCTGCGCATCCTCGCGCAACAGAGGCAACAGCAACAGCAGGCGATCGCAGCGGCACAGCGGTACTACGATCTGGCGGATGTCCGGTATCGCACCGGAGTCGATACCTACCTGAATGTCTTCACCGCGCAGACGACCTTGCTCAGCAATCAGCAGACCGCGGTCACGCTGCACGTACAGCAGGTAACCAGCAGTGTTCAGCTCATAGAAGCCCTTGGCGGAGGCTGGGATGTAAGTCAGCTTCCCTCTGAGAAATCAGTTGCAGCCAAGAAGATGTAAACGCCCTTCAAACGAGAGGTAGATCGAACCATGGCAAGCGTCTCTTCACGAATAAGAGCATTCCGTACCGCCTCGTGGATTACGGCTCTGAACGTCCTTATAGCGAGCGGCTTTTCCATTGCAGGACTCCTTCGTCCTGAGTCCATCCTGCCCGCCGGTTATGTCCCTACCAATGCCTCGTTCGTCTTTGCGCTGTATGCGGCTGCCCGCTCGATCTCGCTGGCGTGTGTCGTATTCGTAGCCATCTACAAACGCTGGATATCGGTACTTGTCGTCCTTGGTAGCCTTGCAGGGGTTATTCAGTTTTTCGATTCCATCGTCGGCCTCGTGCAGCAAGATCCAGGAAAGACCTATGGGCCCTTTGTCATCGCTATTGCCCAGTTGTATGCCGTGATCCGGCTGGTACGTTCGAACTAAGACAAACCTTTATCTGCACTCTTCAGGACAATCCGGCCTCGCTGGACAGTCAAAGCGTGATCGTGCGATCTTGTCTACGCTATTTTCTTGATCATTCTCATGACGCGAATAGGCCACAGCCAGATTGACCGGTTTGAAGTGGCGGGTCCTCTTGAGAAATTGAGAAAAGTGGCAAAGAAAACCGCTCGACTCCATCCGACAGAGGTCTCATGACACACCAGTGTTGCAAGTTCATGGCACGTATCCATCGTCCCGCCTTCTTTGTGAACGGAATATCGTTCGGAACCGGAAAACGCCGGAGTTTTTCCTCCGCGCTTCTTCTGGGTCTTACGCTCAGCGCACTTCCTCTTCTGACCAGTCGAGGATCGGCGCAGGCCACACCCAACTTCGGCCCAAATGTTTCCATCATCACTCCCGATATGCCGAGCGCGACAATTCAGAGCAAGCTGGATTCTCTTTCGCAGGAGGCCCAGTTCAGCACGAATCGTCATGCGGTGCTGTTCATGCCGGGAACCTACAGCGTCCAGGCGCAGGTAGGCTACTACGAGTCCGTCTCCGGTCTGGGCGAGTCGCCGAATGACGTCACCATTAACGGCTCCATCGAACAGAATGAGGTGGACGAGTTTGGCGCGCTCACCACCATCTTCTGGCGCTCGATTGAGAACATGAGAGAAAACTCGCCGACGACGCTGCAATGGGGCGTCTCGCAGGGCATATCCTTCCGGAGGATGCAGGTCAACGGAGCGATGGAGCTGACCAATGCTGCCTGCAACTTTTCGAGCGGCGGCTTCATCTCGGACACCGTAGTTACTGGAAATCTCAACTCCTGCTCGCAGCAGCAGTGGTACACACGCAACAGCCAGATCGGAAGCTGGAGTGGAAGTAACTGGAACATGGTCTTCTCCGGAGTAGAAGGTGCCCCGTTCTCAAACTATCCGAGCAATACGTTCACCGTGCTTCCAACGACTCCAGTAAGCCGTGAGAAGCCCTTCCTGTATGTGGACAAACGGAACAGGTTCAACGTCTTTGTGCCGACGCTGCAAGAAGGCTCGTCCGGGATCACCTGGTCACACGGGCTCGATCATGGATACTCACTCCCCATCGACGACTTCTTTATCGCACAGCCTTCGACTCCTGTCACACAGATCAACAGGGCCTTGGCCGAGGGCAAGAATCTGATTCTGACTCCCGGCATCTATCCGCTTCAAGGATCGATCAACATCACGAGGCCGAACACGGTCGTGCTGGGCCTGGGCTACCCGACACTGGTTCCCCAGACAGGAACCGCAGCCATCACGGTCGCCGACGTCGACGGAGTGCGGCTTGCAGCCCTGTTGATCGATGCAGGGCCCGTCAACTCCCCTGTCTTGATGCAGGTTGGAAGCTCCCAAAGTTGGTTCGGGAATCAGAACGGAGGGAGACCCTCGCACCATTTGAACCCGACGTCTCTTAACGACGTCTTCTTCCGCATCGGCGGAGGCACGCCGGGCACTGCGACCACCACGCTCCAGATCGACAGCAACGACGTCATCCTGGACAACATCTGGGCGTGGCGCGCGGACCACGGAAACGGTGTCGGATGGACCGTCAACGTGGCCGAACATGGTGTGATTGTCAACGGAGACAACGTCACCGCGCTCGGCCTCGCCGTCGAACACTACGAGCAGGCTCAGGTGCAGTGGAACGGCGAACGCGGCGAAACGATCTTCTACCAGAGCGAACTGCCCTACGACCCGCCCAGCCAGAGCGCATGGATGGATGGTAGCGCGAATGGTTATCCCTCCTATGTGGTTGCTCCGCAGGTCAAGAACCATACGGCCTACGGCATGGGCGTTTATTCGTTCTTCAACCAGGGTGTCGATATCGTCGAAGACAGCGGGATCTCGGTGCCGAATACGCCCGGCGTTACGGTGACGCATGCCGTTTCCGTCTTCCTGCCGGGAAGCGGCTCCATCACGCATGTGGTGGACGAGGCTGGAGGCTCGGTACAGAGCGGCACCCAGACAAGCTTTCTGCCGTTCTATCAGGGCGCGCCCTGCACCTTCGGCTGCCCGATAGCACCGGCTGCTCCGGGCGATCTAAAGGCTGCCATAGTGTCTTCCAATCAGATCGATCTTTCCTGGAGACCGAGCTTTAGCCCGGGTGTCCGCTACAGCGTATTTCGCGGTATGTCTTCCGGCTTCGCACCCTCGGCGAGCGACCTGGTCTACTCGGGCGTGATTGGCACTTCGTACACGGATAACGCAGTCAACCCTGGGACGACTTACTACTACGTCGTCGAAGCGACGAACGACAGTGGCACGTCGGGCGCCTCCAATGAGGCAACCGCCGCGATCCCCAGCACCGGTGGAGTCATCAGCCAGGATGTGATCGACATCAGCGCAGGCGGCCCGGCCAACGGAAGTTGGGTTGCAGACGAAGACTTTACAGGCGGCACTGCCACCAGCACAGGAGCGTCGGTCAACACCTCGCTCGTCGCGAATCCTGCACCGCAATCCGTATACCAGCACAACCGCTTCGGTCCGATGACCTATACGATTCCGGGGCTGACGCCTAACGGGAAGTATGTCGTGGACCTGCACTTTGCAGAGACCTTCTGGACCGCGCCTGGGCAGCGCGAATTCAACGTGCTGATCAATGGCAAGGAGGTGCTGAGAAACTTCGACATCATCGCCTATGCTGGCAAGATCGACACCGCGGTCGTACAGTCGCTGTCTGCGATTGCCGACTCCACCGGAACAATCACGATCCAGTTCACGGTGGGCGCGGCGGATAATCCGCAGATCAACGGCATCGAGATCGGGCTTCTGTGCAAGACAAATTGCCCGGCTGCTCCAGCAGCTCCGAAGAAGCTGACGGCAACCGAAGCCTCAACGAAGCAGATCAACCTGACATGGTCCGCGAGTGCTACTCCGGGAGTTACCTACAGCGTGTTTCGCAGCCAGGAGCCTGGGTTCGCGACCACGGCCGCAAGTGAACTGGCTTCGGGACTGACGGGAACAACCTACTCGGATACCAGTGCGAATCCCGCGACAACCTACTACTACGCCGTCGCTGCCCTGAACCAGGCTGGACTTTCAGTTGCCACGAATGAAGCCAGCATCACGACTCTGACCGCTGGAGGCGCCATCGCTTCCGACGTTCTGGACATCAATGCCGGTGGAGCGGCAGTGGGCTCCTGGGCAGCCGATGAAGACTTCTCCGGTGGCACGGCGACGAGCACCAGCGCCGCAGTCAATACCTCGAAGATTCCCAACCCCGCCCCTGAAGCGGTCTACCAGACGAATCGCTTTGGTCCGATGACGTATACGATTCCCGGCCTGACGCCGGGAGCCAGCTACATCGTGGATCTGCACTTCGCCGAGACGTTCTGGACAGCTCCGGGACAACGACTGTTCAATGTCCTGATCAATGGCAGCCAGGTCCTAACGAACTACGATATCTTCGCGTCGGCGGGCGGGGAGTTTATCGCGACAGTGCAGTCGTTCGCAGTAACGGCGGATAACACCGGAACCCTTACGATTCAGTTCGTCGTCGGGGCTGCGGACAATCCCCAGATCAACGGGATCGAGGTTGGAAAAGCAAAGTAGTCCGGATAGAGAAAGCTGTTGGTATCGCGGGGTAGCCACTTGTCATTCTCAAGTGGCTACCCCGCACTTTCTTAGCGTTGACCTTACGGATGGGGCAGGCTTACCGCATACAGATACCAGGCCGCATGCGGCAGCCATTGCTCTGTCCAGCGCCAGTCTTCGTCCTTGCCGGTCACAGCGAAGCCTTCGTTGAAGGCGATGCCGTCTTCATCGTTCGTCGCTGACGTGACGCCGTTAATGACCGCCCCGGGAGCGCTTGTGTACTTATAGGACTTGAAGAACATATACGCGGTATCGCCATGGCCACTGCCTATCAGCATGCTCACATCGAATGGGTTCCGGCCTTCGATCCAGTGCAGTTGATTCCATGCGTAGTCCTGCAGTTGCTTCTGAAAGCCAGGATCGTCCGCGTAAAACGGCGCAGCCATGCGTGCGGCAGCGGCGAGGGAGGCCAGCCGCGCGTTCTCGCCCTGCCACCAAGGAGCGGCCTCCGTATCGTGTGGGAAGAAGTACGCGCTGCGCACCTTGCCATCGCCCATGCGCACCAGTTGCCGCGCATAGCCGAACGGATTGTTCTTCTCCGCGGTGATACTCAGCTCGAAGTGCAACGACCGCTTTACCGCCGCGTAGACCTTCTGCTGCATCGCAGGAGACGCGGTCTCGGCATACTCCAGAAGGCTCACTACAGGCAGCCCGGCATCGGACGGATGAAAGAACGGACGCGACCCCTCATCGGCACGCCACGGGTCCTGATATCCCGCTATCGTTGTGAGCCGGCCCATCAGCCGTTCGGCACGGCCATCGGCAGCAGCTTGATACTTCGGCAGCTTCGTCGCACGATAGAGCTCGGTAGCCGCCATGAGCGCGCAGTAGTCGTCGAGGATGTTCTCTTTGCCATCGTTCAACAGCTCCCGATTGTGCGCGGATAGAAACTCGAACGCGCTCTCCGCTGTCTTCAGATACTCGGTGCGGGAGATGTCGCCTTCCTCAGGCATGGTGCTGGCGAGCGCCAAAGCAGCGATCGACATGCCCCCACCGGCCCGGAAGCTCGCCTCGTAGGCATGCGGGCCGTTGGCGGTCTGGATCTGCTCGGTAGAGTCCGAGGCGTTCTTCTTGATCTGCGTCCGCCAGTTCGGATTTCCAATCTCCCGATCCTTCGCCAGCTTCTCTTTGCCCGGCTCAGTGATGCTCTCGTAGAACGAGCCGTCCGGCCGCTTGATCCGCACCAGGTAATCGGCTCCGAACAAGCCTTCATCCAGCAGCCGCCGTTCGTATTCGCTGAAGTTATCGTCGTGCCGTGCCTGCAGCACGAGGTAGCTCTTCAACAGTGTCCAGGCCACCAGCGGCACCTGCTGCGGATTGAAGTACGACGTCAGGTTCTGGTGCGAGAGATGGATGCCGTAGTCACCGGTCGCGTCGTACCAGCCACCATGAAGATCGACGAACCCGGAACCGCCCGGAACCTTCAGGTGCCGATCCGCCTTGTCGAACAGGCCGCTGGAACGCTGCCCCTTGAAGTAGTACACGACATTCGAGAGCGTCTCGCGCTCCAGGAGGTTGTCCTCAATCGCAAAGGGGCAAGAACTTACCTCACCTGCCGCGGTCTTCGTCCGGACCTCGTAGTGCCCGGTCGTATGCCACGCGGAGAAGTCAGCCGTCCAGAACACCCGGCCTCCCCAGTGGCCGACTTCCCCGCTGGGCGTCAGGTCTGCCGTCAGCACCGTCTTGCCTGTCGCAGCATCCACCAGTGAGAACTGCCGTGGGTGATCCTGCTCCGTACCGAGGATTAACGCCTGTTTGACCGAGGCGGTCTCGTAGCCGACCTGGTCTACCAGCACCCGCGGCTGGACCTGCGCTTGGGCGGTACCCGCCAGAGCGAACGAAAACAGGCAGCAGCCCACGAATAACTTGACGCCATAACGATCCATCTTCATGCGCTCTCTCACAATCAGCAGATTCCTCTCGACATGCGCAGCGATTATCGACAATGATGGTATGACTTTATACTGAACTTGCTTAACGAACATAACTAAGGGAGCAAACGCTTGTCTATGAATGAAAGACGCCGCGATGTCCCACGCTTCTGGTCTCCGCTACGCCTGACGGTTCTGGGCGCGCTGACCCTGCTTAATGGCTTCCACGCCATCGCGGAACCGAAGGTTCCTCCGCAAAAAGCCATCGTCGCTTACGTCTTTCTCAAGGACCGCACCCTGCAGCCGAACGAGATTGCCGTCAATAAGCTCACGCGCATCAACTATGCCTTTGCGAATATCCGGGGCGGCCGGATCGTCAACGGCTTCAAGAACGACGACCAGAATCTGGCGGATCTGGTAGCGCTGAAACAGCAGAATCCTTCACTTACGGTGCTCGTCTCCGTCGGCGGTTGGGAGTGGTCCGACAGCTTCTCCGACATGGTTCTCACCAAGGCCTCCCGTCGTGAATTCATCGCCAGCGTGACCGATTATGTTGAGCATCACCAGCTCGACGGCCTGGACATTGACTGGGAGTATCCCGGCATGGCGGGGTCTACGAATCACTTTCGGCCGGAAGACACGCACAACTTCACACTGCTGCTGAAAGAACTACGCGCGAGTTTCAAGCATCAGGAGCGCAAGCTGCATCGGCAGCTCTATCTCACGATCGCCGCTGGGGCCTCATCGGGTTACATCATGAACACCGAAATGGACAAGGTGCAGCAGTATATCGACACCGTCAACCTTATGGCTTATGACTATTACGGGTCAGAGAAGACGACAGGCAATCATGCGCCGCTCTTCACAGATCCGAACGATCCGCAAAAGATCTCCGCCGACCGCTCCGTCCACGAGTTCGAGCAGGCGGGCGTGCCGGCGGAGAAGATCGTCCTCGGCGTTCCCTTCTATGGACATCGGTGGGGCGATGTCGCCGACGTGCAGCATGGCCTCTTTCAGGCCGGAACTCCGCTGCCGCAAGGCTACACACAGTACAGCATCGTCTCGACAACGTTGCTGAACAACGGCTTCGACCGCTACTGGGATAAGGCCGCATCGGTGCCCTACCTCTACAGCCCAAGCCAGAAGATCTTCGTGTCCTATGAAGACACCGAATCGCTCGCGTTGAAGGCGCGCTATGTGACGGACCAACACCTGGGCGGCATTATGTTCTGGGACTACGATGGCGATCCCTCGGGAACACTGCTCGATACTGTCCACACAGGTTTAACCCAACCCACAGCGGATAAAGCGCAATGACCACTGCTCAACCGGTATTTGTAAGCGAAGCTCCTCGCGCAACACGCGTGGCCTCGATCGATATCTTCCGCGGCCTCACCATGGCCGTCATGATCTTCGTCAACGATCTCGATGGCGTCCAGGGTCTGCCCTGGTGGACGCATCACGCGAAGGCCAATATCGACGTGATGACCTATGTCGACATGGTCTTCCCGTTCTTTCTCTTCATCATTGGGCTCTCCATGCCGCTCGCTATCCAGCAGCGGCTGAAGAAGAACCCATCCATGCCCCAGCTCTGGCTGCATGTGCTCATCCGCTCCGTCAGTCTGGTTGCCCTGGGAGTGATCCTCGCCAATGCCGGCAAGGGCAGCGCCGCGCTGATGCACATGTCTCCCTATGCCTGGACTCTGCTTGCGCTTCTTGGGATGGCGCTCTTTCTCAGTGTCTATCCCAGCAATGGCCGCCATGCAAATCTGCACAAGTGGCTGCGCCTGGGCGGTCTTGCGCTGGCGCTTGTCATGTTCGCGATCTTCCGCCGCGTCACGCACGACGGCCACGTCGCCTGGCTTAGCTTTTCCTATCTGGAGATTCTCGGTCTCATCGGATGCACCTACTTCGCCGTGTCACTCCTTTACATTCCAACGCGCCGTTGGCCGTGGGCCTCTCTCGCGTGGTTCATCGTACTGGTGGCCTTCAGCAGCCTCTGCAGCGCAAAGATCATCGTCTTTGAGCACAGCTTCCCACTCTACGTGTGGCCCTTCGGCGACGGCACGATGGCCTTCGTCACGATGGCCGGTATCGTCACATCAGTCGTCTTCATCGGCGAAGAGCGCTGGCAGACGCTGCGCAATAAGCTCCTGCTGGGGTCGGCCTTCGGCATTGCGTCTCTTATCGCGGGGTACTTCCTGACGCCGCTCGGCATCTCCAAGATTCGCGACACACCGACCTGGGGACTCTACAGCGTGGGCGCGGCTGTGCTGCTGTTCACTGCCCTCTTCTGGCTGTGCGATGTGAAGAGGCAAACCTCCTGGGCAGCCTTCGTACACCCCGCCGGAGCGAACACGCTGCTTACCTACCTGCTGCCGGATGTATGGTACTTCCTTACCGCACTGCTTGGCTTCAAGTGGTTTGAGCTTCACCTCAACTCGGGCTTGCCCGGAGCTCTGCGCTCAGCGATCTTTACGGCTCTCATGCTGGCGATTGCGGGAGTTCTGCTGCGGATGCGGGTCAGGCTTCAGCTTTAGGCAACAATTTCACAGATCAGAAATGAACGTTCCGATAGAAGATGCAGTAGGTCTCCAGGTACCAGGAGCCAACGAAGAGAAGGAACATCAATCCTGAAGCCCACCAGAACAACTGCATAGGCAAGGTGGACGCAAGCCTCGCGTTACCTGCCTGGGGCTTCTGGGTCGATTCGCCGAAGATTAGTCCGCTTGCCAGGGCAATTCCACCGGACAGCGCCAGCAACTCAAGAGAGTCCCAGATTCTCTCGTGAAGTCCGCTTGGCGGCCCCAGGAAGGCCGTATGGAAGACAGCACACAGGGAGAGTAGGCACAACATCAAGGAGATCGGCTTGGCCACCTCTTTCAACAGCATGCTGGCCTCCTCGCGCCCCTCAGTTTACGCTCCCTCAAACACTGCGGACAACTTACCGTAGCAGAGGCATCAGCGATGATGCCTCCGCAACGGTTGACGAAGATGAACTCCACTTAGAAACGGAGTTCGCCTCCCAGCTGGATATTTCGATTTCCCGGCGGCGGCACGATGGCGCCATTCGCAGCGAACGTTGCCGTTGAGCCGGAACTGTAATAGTGATTCAGAAATCCAGGCTGCGGCGACTTCAGAACATCCTCAAGATATCCATCCGGAGTTGCAAAATAGGCGCGATTCAAGGCATTGAACGCGGTGATCTGCAACTGGAGGGTAACTTTTCCTTTTAGCCGGATGTCCTTATAGATGCTCGCATCCACCGAGTTCCACGCAGCACCGCGAAGCGTATTCCGTCCTACTCCCGGATACGGGTTGCCAAGTGCCTCGGCCTCGTACTGGTTGTTGTAGATCCAGTGAACATCGCTGCGAGAGATATATTTCCCCTTTACGGCATAGTCCATATAACCATGCCCCGTGTTGATGCCAACCGATCCGAGGGGCGCCTTCGGATTCGAAAGAACTGGCCGGCATACATCATTGCCGGAGTTGAAATAACTGCTGAACACCGAGTCACAGTTGCTGCTGTAGCTCTTGGGATCATTCTGATTCACATTTAACGATTGTGCGGCGACGCTTTGAAATGGAGTAAAGGGCTGACCGCTGTTGTAGGTATAGAAAGCATTAGCCCGATATCCGCCAAGTAACCTGCCCAGAATCCCTGTCTCTTCCTTGAAGAACGGAGAGGTGAAAGTAACCTTGGCAGCGAGCGAATGCGTATAAGACTGCCCGTTTACCCCGCGTTCACCTGTCGAAATATCCAGGGGATTCTGAGCGTAGGCGATTGTCGTACCGCCGGCGAAGGTGCTATCGATCTCGCTCGTGTTATCGATCGCGCGGCTATAGGCATAGGCAACCGAGCCACTCCAATGATGAAGCGACCTGGTTGTGAAGGAAGTCTGCAGGCCGTTGTACTGTGAGAACGCCGTATTCGCCACCGTGCTGCGTAAGGAGTGCGTGCAGTCCAAACGCAGGTATCCCGCCGAAGCAGGATCAGTACAGGGAGAGGCACTGCCCAGGTAGGGATTTGAATTAATTCTCTGGAACTCATGAGTTACATGATTGCCGACATAGCGTATCTCAACAGCGCTCTCTTTCCCGACCTGGTGTTGAATGCCGAGTGTCCAGGTCTCTACAGAAGCGGGACGAAAGCTGGTCGGCACATCCTGCTCGGGATTGAATCTTGGATCTCCACCCGATGGAATCAGTGGGTCGTCGAGCGCATGTACGGCCGCGTAGGTGAATCCGCCATGAGGCAAACAATTGACAGTCTGTCCATCGCAGTTAAACGTACCGGAGTTGACGACGGGGCTTCCTGAGGCAGCCGTAAGAAATATCTCGTTGAAGGGGGGATCGGCGTTGATCGAAAATCCACCCCGTATCACTAACCCTTTATCCATGTCGGGATTGAAAGAAAATCCAAGCCGCGGCTCGATGTTCTTCCAGTAGTTATCAATATGGGGGAAAGTAGTCGCGGAGAGCGGCAGTGAGGTATTCCAGAAGGGATTTGCGCCTGTCTGCTGAGCCACCGTCTCTTTGTGCAGCGCGTTTACCGCCTGTCCAAAGTACTCATAACGAAGACCGACGTTCAAAGTAAGGTTCGGCGTGGCCTTGATATCGTCCTGAATATAGAGGAATACGTTAGGCGCTTCAAAGTGTGTCGTAGCATTGCCGGCAGTCAGCGAAGTAAACGAGACTCCCTCCAGCAGCGCTGTGTATCCATTGTAGGTGTCCGCTCCTGACGACGTGTTGCGAAGCGGGAAGCCCGAAGGGCCCGGTGTGAAGTTGAAGACACCCGCGCCGTTCGGCAGATTGATATTGGGATTGTTCTGGTAATCGAATTCGCCACCGAAGCTGATGCTGTGGCGGCCGATAGATCCCGTCGCGTTGTTCTGCACCTGGGTCACCTTGGTAATACGCCCCGTGGGGTAGCCTGCCGGATAGCCTAACTGGAGAAACGAGCTTCCAAAGCTTACGCTCGACGGGCAGGCGCCCAGATTGCCGATCGTACAATCAGGCACTCCACCACCCTTCAAACCCAAGCCTGGCTTGCTGAAAAGAATAACGAATCTGGTCGACCCAGCGCGGCGAGAAGGTATGAGTCCAGTCAGCGCCGACCGAATGCGTAGAACTTTGAACGTTGACACTGCTGCCCGCCACCAGGTTACCGAAGTAAGCAATGAGTGGGGTGTCCTGGTAGATGTAGCGCAGATAGAAGTGGTCCCTTTCCGTTGGCTGGAAGTCCAGGCGCCCCATGTGTTCCTGATCGAGATCAATGTTCGCCACGTTGCGCGCGACCTGGGCCATCTCAATCGCCTGGGTTGTATTGCCATCGGTAACAAGGACCGAGGAGGTTGGACCGAACGAGGTTGGATGTCCTGCTGCATAAGCGAATGGGCCCTGCTTCACCAGTTCATCCGTTCCGGGATTGTTTGGGAAACTCTGCTGTAGTTGCGCCAGGCCTGCAGCGTCAGGAAAGAGCGTACCCGCGCTGGTATATCGCGTTGCTCCCTGAAAGGTTCTTACCCAGTAGGTACTGCCAAAGAAGAAAAGCTTGTCCTTGAGGACCGGACCACCGAGAGTTCCACCAAAAGCATTCTGAACGAAACCCGGTACCGCAGGCCGTGTGCAGCCGGACGATACATCTTCCCCCGGCGTGCAATAACCAAACTGGGGCCCCTTTTGGCCCTGCGTTAGCGACGACAGCCAGGTTCCGGTATAGAACTCGAAGCCTGACCCGTGAAACTCGTTGGCGCCACTCCTCGTAACGTAGTTCACGATGCTGCCCGCATTGCGCCCATACTGCGCGCTGAAGTTATTGGAGATCACTTGTATTTCCTGCAGCGCGTCCTGGTTGGAGAAGTAGATCTGCGGGCCGGTAATCAGGAGATCGTTGTTCGCCTGTCCATCGAGCTCGGAGTTATTGGACCGCGAACGCAGGCCATTCGAGGAATAATCCGTTCCGTTCGACTGCGCCTGCCCATTGCCATGAGTCGAAACGATCCCTGGCGACAGCAAAGCCGTGGTGTCGAATCCGCCATAGACAGGAAGCTCCTGAAGCGCCTTTGCCTCAATCGTCGCCGACCCCTGCGATGAAACCGTATCGAGCAGAGCTGCTGAACTGGCTGCTACCTGCACCGTCTCTGTCATCGAACCGGGCTGCAGCTTCTCGTTCCCGATCGAGGTCGTATTGCCGGTCGTGACCAGTGCCTGCTGTATCGTGTCTTTGCTGAAGCCTTCGTTCACAATGCTCACCGTGTAGGAACCCACCGGCAGGTCGCGAAGCGTAAACGTGCCATCAGAGCCGGTAACGGTCTTGAAGAGGCCTTTGGTACTTTCGTTCTCGGCTGTAACGCTCGCATTGACCACAGCAGCTCCGGAAGAGTCGGAGACAAAGCCGGTGAGTGAGCCCGTAATAATGCCTTGAGCCAACAAGGCAGGAGGAAGGAACGGAGTTACGAACAAGGTGCTCATGACAAACCCAACCAGAAGCATGGGCAGAAAGCGATTTAGCATTCGCGACATTCGAATCTCCTAGGAATACAGGGATAGAGGACAATGAAAGGCATGGTCCAGAACGAATCAGCCGTGAAGGCTCTGCAGGAACGGCACCCGCCAGGAGGATACGCGGGGTTCTGGCTCAGAAAGATACTTATGAACGTATCGTTAACATGTATCCCGGTCAACGGAATCTTGACGTACTGCTCATTTTGTTTGCGAGTGCAGCCGCCACGGCCCCGCTAAAACCCCGAAAATAAGCTGGCATTGCCACTTCAAGCAGCTCAGGGGCTTCGCAAGGCATAGAGGCTTATTAACGACTATTGACAAAGAATCGGCATCGCGGGATACTCGTCTATATTCAATGGTGATCCGGAGCCTCTCATGCAGGTCAATCTAGCAGGTGCAGAGGAAGGTCCAGATCGCCAAATGGGGCTCTTCGGAGCCTGCACCTCTAACATGCTCAATATGATAGGGGTGGGGCCGTTCCTGAGCATCCCCCTCGTCCTGATCGCTGTACATGGCTCGAAGGTCCTGCTCGCCTGGGTTCTGGGTGCGGTGATCTCGCTGTGCGATGGCCTCGTATGGGCGGAACTCGGTTCTGCCATGCCCTTCTCCGGAGGGCCTTACTTTTACCTCCGGTATGCCTTCGGAGAGAAAACCTACGGCAAGGCGGCAAGCTTTCTTGTTCTCTGGTCGTCTGTGCTAACCGCTCCTCTTCTGATTGCCTCGGGCGCCGTGGGCTTTGCCCAGTACCTTCGATATCTCTGGCCGACCCTCCACGATGGGGGGCTTTCCCTCATCGCCATGGCGGTCTGCCTCATCAATGTGATCCTGCTCTATCGCAGGATCACGACGATCAGCGCCATCTCCATCGGGCTCTGGTTACTGGTCATCGGAACCATCATCTGGATCATCGTGAGTGGAGCGACACACGTTCCGTTCGCCCTCAAAGAACAGTTCAGCGGCGGGTATCCGGTCATGGATGGCGCGTTCTGGAAGGGTGTAGGCGCCGCGACCCTGATCGCTGTCTACGATTACGCCGGCTACTATAACGTCTGCCTGATCGGGGGCGAATTGAAGCGTCCCGAACGCACGATCCCCTACTCGATCATCGGTTCCATCTTCCTGGTGGCTATTCTTTACATCGCCATGAACCTTGCCATCATCGGCGTACTCCCGGTTCAACAGAGCATGCACTCCAGCGCGATCGTAGCGGACTACATGCAGGCGGTTTACAACGTCAGGTATGCCAGGATCGCGGATGTGCTCATCCTGGTCGCAGCCTTTGCCTCCGTGTTTGCCATCCTGCTCGGCTTCTCGCGCATTCCCTTTGCGGCTGCAAAGCAAGGAGAGTTCTTCAGCATCTTTGCGAAGGAACACCCGACGAAAAACTTTCCGCATGCTTCGCTGCTGATCCTCGGCGTTCTCTCCGCCTGCGCCTGCTTGCTCAGCCTTAGTACGCTCATCAGCCTGGTCATCGTTATCCAGACGATGGTCCAGTTTCTTGCCCAGTGCGTCGCGGTAGTTTTATTGCGCAGGAGTCATGCCGGCAAGAATAATCTCACCTTTCGCATGCCGCTCTATCCCTTACCGGTAGTCATCGCTTTTATAGGATGGCTCCTTATTCTGGCCTCCAGCGGCGTAAGAAATATCCTTCTCGCTCTCGCCATCACGCTCGCGGGAATAGCTGCTTTTCTCTATAAATCACGCCAGGAACAAAGCTGGCCTTTTGAAACCTTATGACTAAATGCTGGAATATCGCCGTTGTCGGCGAAGTATATGTAGACCATATCTTTACCGATTTTGACCACGTCCCGCTGCCCGGGGAAGAGGTCTTCGCAGAGCAGTATCGCCGCGAGGCCGGGGGCGGCACCGTCAACACAGCCTGCGCCTTGGCTCGCCTTGGCCACAACTCCTCTATCTTCGGAGTGTTTGGGGAAGATGAAGAGGCATGGCTTCGCTTGAGACTAAGTTCGTTTGGAGTGCATGCTGAGCACGCTGCCTCCTCTGAGCTCCCAAATGCACTCACTGTAAGCATGTCGACGACCTCGGACCGCAGCTTTTTGAGCTATGCCGGCGCCAATCGAATTCTGGAAAAATATGTAGCTCTGCCTGAAACGATCGCTGCTCTTTCCATGGCTCAGCACGTTCATTTCGCCATGCCGCTCGAAGTTGAACATGCAAAAGTATTATTGCCTTCTCTGCGTACCGCCGGCTGCACCCTGTCGATCGACCCAGGGTGGCGCAAGGATTGGTTCCTGAGCCCTGGAAGCCTTGATATATTACGCATGGTCGACCTATTTTTACCGAACGAGAGCGAAGCCCAATTGCTAACCGGACACAAGAAACCAGAACAGATGCTACGTTCCTGTGCCGCTTTGGGACTGCACCACACAGTCATTAAACTGGGACCTCGTGGAGCGGTCACTTTTCAGAACGACCAGCTGTACACAATGGTGCCGCCAGATGTTCAAGTGATTGATACTACCGGGGCGGGCGATGCTTTTGACGCCGGTTTTATCGATGCCTGGTTATCCGGGGCCGATATCGAAGAGCAACTGCGGAGGGCCTGCATCTGCGGCTCCCTCTCCACCCGTGCCCGCGGCGCTCTTACCGCTCTGCCTTTCCGTGAGGAGATGCGGGACTTTGTACAGGAAAAATCTATCTTCTAAGCTCGTGGAGAATGAATGTCGAACCTATCAATGGATCCTGCGTTCGCATCGCTTGCCAAGCACCCGAGGGAGGTTCTCCGGGATGCAAACGTTGCGCGTGAAGCACTCGCTGCTGCACGGCAGGGTTCTAAGTCGTGGGCATCAGAGTTAGATCTCGAGATAGAAGACCTGGATGTTCCCTCTTCCAACAGCGAAGAAAAGCAGGTCCCGATACGTATCTATCGCCCAAAAGCCGCAGAGGGCGCACTGCCCGTACTGCTCTACCTTCATGGGGGTGGGTTTTATTGCGGAGACCTTTTCTCTGAGGAGCGGCAATGCGCCCATTATGCACACAACGCGCAGTGTGCCGTTGTGTGCGTAGCTTACCGGCTCGCTCCCGAAGCCCCCTTCCCCGCCGCACTTACAGACTGCTACCGCGTACTTGAGTTTCTCTGGAACGAGAGCGAGAACCTGAATCTCGATCGCGACCTCCTTGCCATAGGAGGCTCCAGTGCGGGAGCGAATCTCGCCGCCGCCACCGCGCTGCTCGCGCGTGACCGGAAGGGGCCCAGGATCTGCTTTCAGATGCTGTTGATTCCTGCCCTGGATGACCGTCTCGAGACACCGTCCGCGCATCAATTTACCGATGTTCCCGACTTTGCGAGACCCGAAGCAGAGGCCATGTGGCGCTGGTACCTTGGTCAAAACGTGCAGGAGGTTTCGCCTTACGCGGCTCCGGCACGCGCTGAGTATCTATCTGACCTGCCCACAGCGTACATACTCTGCGCTGGCCTTGATCCCCTTCGAGATGAAGGCCTCCATTACGCACGGCGCCTGACAGAGGCCGGAGTAGCCGTGGAACTCCACCTGGTTCCCTCCATCCCTCATGGTTTCGCCAGTATTCCTTCTGCGGAGGTCTCAAAGCGCCTGTTAAACGAGCAGGTAGACATCCTGCGTAATGTATTTCTCCCCAAATGAAACAGTTTATGAGACTATGTAGGAATTCCATTCCAGAGTAGGCCTACGTGGATGTCCCTGCCCGCATCTTTGGTTAGACAAGATTGCTACTGCCAGGTTCAATCAAGGCAGTTCAAGGTTTGTCATTCGCTTTTGTTTCCTTCAACGGAAATAGATAAGCTAGATTACCCATAAGAGCTGATGGCGGAAGTTTTAGAATTTTTCTAGGATCGTTCGAGGCAGCAGGATGAGTAAGAGTCGAATATTGATAGGCAGTCCCGCATTAATGCGCCAGACAAATGCGCGCACAATTTTGATGTTGTTGAAGAAATTGGACCACTGTTCGCGTGCGGATCTTGTTCGCGAAACCGGCATGAGCGCTCCAACGGTTGCGAATGTCGTCTCCGATCTCAACGACCTCGGATTGATTGAATGGATTGGCGAAGGTACATCCAGCGGCGGCCGCCGGCCGGACAATCTTCGCTTCAAAGCTGACTATGGATGCCTTGCAGGAGTCGACATCACTGCGGACGCACTTCGTATTCTGGTTACTGACCTGAACGGCACGCTCATCGAGGAACAGTACGAATCTCTGCCAAAGGACTCCCGCAATCCAATTGCTGTGATCGAGATATTGCGTGGTTCGCTAAAAGCAATCATGCAGAGACATAGTCTGGCCTGGAAGAAGTTACTTGCCATGACGGTCGGCGTAGCCGGAATTATCAACGTTCGCGATGGAGTCGTTATCTCCGTTAGCAATTTAAACGCCTGGAGAGATCTTCCTCTCCTGGACATGCTGAAAAAGCAATTCTCGTGTGCCCTGTTTGTAGAGAACGATACCAATCTCGCGGCGATTGGGGAGCACTTTCGCGGTGTTGCTCAATCGGAAGAAAGTTTCATCTTCGTCACCGTAGGATCGGGTGTCGGCGCGGGAATATTTGTCAATGGCCAGATCGTGCATGGATCGAGTTGGTCGGCTGGAGAAATTGGCTATCTCCGCATCCCCAACGTCTCGGGCATGCCACCTTCTTTGTATGAATTCGGCGGCCTTGAGCAGGTGGTAGGCGGTCCCGGTATTTTAAGAAGCTGGAATGCAGCCGGAAACAAATCGGGCGCGGCGATCAAAGTACGCAAAGCAAGCGATGTGCTGGACCTCGCACTGGAAGGCAACTCGGCTGCACAGAAACTGGTCCTGCAGCGTGCCCGCCTGCTCAAAGACGTGGTTCTCAATCTCGCTCTCACCTTGAATCCCAGTCTCTTTGTATTCGGGGGCGAACTGGGAGCCCATGCGGCATTACTGGAGCCGACGGTGGAGATGCTGCGCAAAAGTGAGATTGCGGTCGCCGAGGTGTTGCCAAGTAGCCTCGGAAAATCGGCCGTCGTATGGGGCGCCGTGGCTATGGCCATGCGGGATTCTGAGCAGAAACTATATCGCTACTAGATCCATCGCTGACAGATCCAGACTGTAAACCTCTATCTGATTGGTTTTGCTTTGCCTGGTTTCGACAGACGATAAAACGTTCGGCCAGGCAGCGCTGCAACAGGCGTCAATACCCTGCAATCCCTGCAACATCTTGCGATAGCAGGAGATATCTCCGTATCCTTTTTTAAATTTGTTTCGTAAACACAGATGCAGGCAATGCTGAACAAGGTATTGTTAAAATACTGTTGACCGTCCTTGATTCTAATGATACGTTCCTAAGTATCTTTTGTACCCAATCTTTCGCGTCACGTTTCGAGTGAACGTCGTATGCAGAACCTTTGCGGCTCACTCTCTTTCAGGCTCGCATTTCATTCTGTTCTATCGACGTACCGATGGAGGTTTCGAATGTAACGATGTCGAACCGCTTTCCGCCTGTGCTTATTGGCTGGTTTGTTATCCGCACTATAGGTTGCTGCATCGATCCTCCCTCCCATCCTGTCCGCTCAAAGCATGATCGCAAGTTCGCTCTCAGGTTTTACCCAGACCAATCTGGCACGCCCCTCATCGAGTTTCCAAACTCTCAACCACGGGTGGAGAATCTAGCCCCCAAAATTCAAGGAGATTCAAATGAAGCGCACTATCATCTCCCTATTTCTGTTTTGTGGCTTACTCGTTCTATCACTTCCCAGGGCCGCCTCAGCCCAGACCGCATGCGCTCCAGCATGGAGCGCCACGGCGATCTACACCGCAGGCATGACAGCAAGTCTGAGCGGCGAAAACTACGTCGCCAACTGGTGGACCCAAGGCAACAGTCCAGCAACCAACAGCGGCGGACCGACCACGGGTCAGCCCTGGACCGCGACAGGAGCCTGTTCGAGCTCGACCTGTTCGACGGTGCCGGCTGTACCAACTGGATTAGCTTCTTCTGCAACGACTAGTTCCGGCACAAGCCTGAGCTGGGGAGCGGTTACTGCTCCTACAGGCTGCACCGTTAGCTACAAAGTGCTGCAAGGTGGAGCTTCGATTGCGACCCCAAGCACAAACTCCGATGCCGTAACGGGCCTCTCTCCCTCTACAACCTACAGCTTCACCGTGGAAGCCTCGGACGCTGCGGGTACCTCAGCCGCGAGTTCGGCAGTGAGTGTGAAGACCCTGGCCAGCTCCTGCGCGACCGCGCCGAGTGCCCCCACCGGCCTGACGGCCTCTGGCACGACGGGTTCCACCACCAATCTGAGCTGGACCGCGGTTACGCCTCCTACTGGCTGCACTGTCAGCTATTCCATCTCAGGTGGACCTTCGACCTTAACCCCAACCACAACGTCGGATACCGTGAGCGGCTTGACGCCTTCGACCGCCTATACCTTCACTGTCGTAGCCAAGGATAGCGCCGGCACATCGACTGGAGCCACGGTAAAGGTAACGACAACCGCCGTCGTCAGCCAGTCGTTTGTTGGCGGGTGGTTTGAAGAGTGGGGCACCTACTATGCCAACTCGAACGTTGCGGACCTACAGAACAGTGGAGGAGTCAACGCTCTTACGCATCTCATCTATGCTTTTGCCAAGCCTGCTGCGAACGGCAGCAATGTGACTTGCGCAATTGCCGATTCCTATGCCGATTACCAGAAGGTCGTCCCACAGGTAACTGGTGCTACTCCCGCCGTAGCTCCGCTGCAGGGTAACTTTGGCGCACTCGCGCAACTCAAGCAGCTCCATCCCAACCTGAAGGTGTTGATCTCCATCGGTGGATGGAATCCGCCCACCTACAATCAGCTCTTCGACCAGGCATCCAGCACGGCTGCTCAGCGCCAGGCGTTTGTCAGCTCGTGCGTCAACATGTTCATCCAGGGCAATATCGCCTCGGGTGTTTCCACCGGCACTCTCTTCGATGGCTTCGACATCGATTGGGAGTTCCCGAACGCAAACGATACGGCCAACTTCACCGCGTTGATGACCGAATTCCGCAACGAGCTGAACACGTTGACGACAACCACCGGCAAGACCTATCAGCTACTCGCCGATTTGCCTGCTGGTCCGTCAACACCGGGCGCGGCTGCGGACTCGGGCAACGATGGCGGTTATGACACGATCAATATCGCGGGTCTGTCCGCGGTGTTGGACTACATCAATGTCGACGGCTATAACTACTCCGGCGACTTTTCAAGCGCCACCAATGACGCGTCTCCGCTGTTCGACGAGGCTGCAAGCCCGCTTTTTGGAACAGGTGAGACGATTCAATCCACCGTACAGTACTATCTTGCTCACGGCGCAGCGCCGGCCAAGTACACCATGGGCTTCCCACTCTATGGTGCTGGCTGGGCGGGAGGTCTGACCTCAGCCAACAGCGGCATGTACCAGAACGCAACCGGAGTTACAGATCCGACTGGCGCTCTGACTACGAACGGAACAGCTCCGGTTCCTAACCTCAACGGCGTAGGAAACTGCTCGACAGGTGATAACCAGGGAAGTCCGGCAGCAGGATGCGACTACATCCTGACCGACGGTCTGGCAACCTATCAGACGATTGAGAACCTGTTGAATCACGGATTCACTTCCAGCTACGACGCTACCCGCTGCGTAGTTCGTATGTATAACCCAACCACCAACACGGCATTCAGCTACGACAATCCTGAGTCGGTGCAATGCAAGGTGAACTACATCAAGGCCAATGGCCTGGGCGGTGGTTATGTTTGGGCGTTGAAAGACGACGACACCAGCTCATCCCTGACCAAAGCCCTTGGAGCAGACCTTAACCCGTAAGAACGTTGTGCCGTACAGGAGAAGTCGTCCTGGCCGGTGAAAATAGCTCCTAACGAGTTCGACCTTCGGATCGCAACAGATCGCGATCTGAAGGTCGGACTAAACCACAGACAAAGCTGAGCAATTCGAAAACCACGCTCCTGCGCCGCGAGCAGCAATATTTATGGAGAGCCTCATGATCAAAGCTAGTTCCGCTTTTTGTACAGAAGTTGCGTTCGTTCCGAACGTTTCGGCGAAGAGAGCGAGTTTCACAAAAAAACGCTCCTATCTACTTCTTCTGTTAATGACGATTTTGTTTTTGTTCTCTCCGCTGACGCGTGGACAGGAGTTGGCAGGAACTTTCTCAGGCACGGTAACGGACAGCACCGGTGCAGTGATTCAGAACGCCAGTATCACCATCACTCAGAACGGAGTGAATGGAGAACCTCGTATAGTCCAGTCCAATAGCTCCGGAAACTACACAGCCAGCAACCTACCTGCCGGCACCTATACGATTACTGTGACGGACCCAAACTTCGAGACATTTGCGGACCGTAACGTCGTTCTGAATGTGGCGCAAAAACGCACAATCAATGTGCAACTGAAGCCCGGATCACAAAGTCAGACGGTGACGGTCGAGGATCACCCGGTGTCTGTCGACACCGAAAGCAGCTCTCAGGCTGGAACCATCTCTGGAACCCAGGTACGCGAGTTGGAGCTGGTCAATCGCAACTTTCAACAGTTGGTTACGCTACAGCCAGGCGTTGTAAGCCAACTGCCGGATCAGCCCGGTTTTGGCAGCCTTAACAGTACGTCTACGATCTCCGTCAACGGCGCACGTACGGGCGCTAATAATTGGTCGGTCGATGGCGCGGATATCAACGACAGCGGCTCGAACACCACGCTACTTAACACCCCCAGCATCGATGCTATCCAGGAGTTCACGCTGGAACGCAGCTCCTACGATGCCAGCTTCGGACGCAGCGGAGGCGGCCAGGTTCTGGTGTCGACCCGGTCCGGCACCAGTTCGTTCCATGGCGATGTCTATGAATTTGTGCGAACGGAAAATACCAATGCAAACTCCTACTTCAACAATCTGACCGGTCTCCCTCGCTCGCCTGATCATTACAATAATTACGGCTTTACTTTGGGCGGGCCGCTCTATATTCCGCATGCCTACAACACAGGCAAGAATAAGACCTTCTTCTTCTGGTCGGAAGAATGGCGCAAGATCTCTACACCTACAACAAACAATGTACCGGGTGCGACCGCGGCTGAATTAAGTGGCACATTTTTCTCACCGACTGCACTGAATGCACCCGCGGGCTGCGTCACCAGCTATACGCCCTACATCGCACCCACCGCGCAGGGCGGTGTCGGTTCGGGTGGTGTCGGCACCATCAATATCAACAATCCCAGTTGCATCAGTAAGAATGCCCAGGTATACCTGTCGCAGATCATCAGCAAGTTCCCGGCAAATTTCACTACGGTCAACGCTCAAACTGGATTTGCTGAAGGAAGCAACATTACATCTTACACCGTTTTGAACAACTTTCGCCAGGACCTGGTTCGTATCGACCATTACTTCAGCGACAGGCTGCATTTCTTTGCGCGCGGCATGGAAGATTCCGCTCCCAGCAACAGTCCTACGGGCCTGTTTGGTGGCGCTAACTACCCAGGCGTCTTGAATGTGCCTATCAATGCTCCGGGCTACAACGTCGTGGGGAACCTGACTTGGACGATCTCTCCAAAGATGGTGAACGAACTCGAGTTTGCATACTCCCAGGGAGGCATCAAGGGTGGACTCAATGGCGCTGGAAACTCACCCAGCGTCCTTGCCTCGCTGACGAACCAGCAGGCCTATCCCGACCCCTACGGACGTATTCCAGGCGTGACTCTGCTGGACTCCTCGGTTACCGGCGTGTCGCAAGGCAATGCTCCATACAACGAACGCAATCTGGACCGCAACATCTTTGACAACTTTACGGCAACCCTGGGCAATCACACGCTGCATGCCGGCGTTACAGTCCAGCAGATGTTGAAGACCGAGAACGGTGGTGGCGGAAATCCGAACTTCCAATTCAATACATGGGGAGATTTTCTGCTGGGCAATGTGGCGCTGTACACACAGGGCAGCCGCGATATCGTTCCGGACCTTCAATTCTGGAACACGGAAGCCTATATCCAGGACGACTGGAAAGCGACCCACAACTTGAATGTGAATCTAGGCCTTCGCTGGACACGATTCCCTTCGCCCGGAGATGTAAACGATACACTCACCAACTTTGATCCGACGGTGTACGACCCGAAGAAAGCGCCGCTTCTCGATGGCAATGGAAACTTTGTGGCCGGGCAGGCTTTCACGTCGGCAAATTATGCCAATGGAATGATCTTTCCCACGGGCTCTGCCTGCGCAGCCGCTCAGGCCATCACCTCTCAGGCCTCCTGCTCTCCCTATGGCGGCATCGTGAACCCAAACAATAACTGGAACTTTGCGCCCCGCGTAGGCTTTGCCTACGATCTCTATGGGAACGGGAAGACTGTTCTGCGCGGCGGGTTCGGCATATTCTTCGACCGCACTCTGGACGGCATCTGGGAACAGAACGCATTCAGCGATCCACCGCTAGTGCAGACGACGACGATCAGCAACACGTCATTTGATAATCCTTTGGGGACTGGTGCCGCGGTACCTGCTCTCGGACCGAATGCTCTTACAACAACAGGCGATCCCATCTTCAAGGTTCCTTCGTATACCGATTTCAACCTTTCACTACAGCAGCAACTGGCCCCCACGACCGTGCTGGAAATTGCCTATGTGGGCTCAGTCTCTCGCCACTTGCTGGGAGAGCTGGATTTGAATATGCCCACGCTAGCTACCCGTGAAGAAAATCCGTTAGATCCTCTCAACAACATCCGTCCCTATCTGGGGTATTCGGATTTCCATACCCGGCTTCCCGTCTTCACCTCCAACTACAACTCGCTACAGGTACAGTTGACTCACAAGTCGCGAGACCTAAACTTAGGTATCGCCTACACTTGGTCGAAGAACCTGTCGGATCAAGCCAACGATCGCGGCACAGCCAATACCTACACCTATGATCCGAAACTGGACTACGGACCTTCTTCCATCAATGAACCGCAGATCTTTATCGCCAACTTCGTCTATAAGGAACCCTTCCTCCGTGAGCAACACGGATTGCTTGGGCACGTATTGGGCGGCTGGGAGATTTCGGGTATTACCAATTTCCAATCCGGACTGTCCACCACACTCTCTCAGAATACCGATCCCTTCGCTTGCACCGCTCCAAGCAATAACAACCCTGCAGGCAATATCACTCCCCTCTGCGCGGCTACCAATGCAGGGGGACCCTATCCAGGCGGTTTGGGAATGGTAAATCCAAATGCAGATATTCTTCCTCGCCCCGATCAGATAGCTCCAGTCCACTTGACCAAGACAAAGGCTCAATGGTTCACAACGAGTTCTTTCATACCGGCACAAGGCCATTTCGGCACTGCTCCAGTAGGAGGCTTTCTGAGCCCAGGACTGGAAAAGATTGACCTGGGCTTGCTGAAAAACTTCAAAATCACCCAGCGAGCCAATCTTCAGATGCGCGCTGAAACCTTCAACGTCTTCAACCACACAAACTTCTCAACCCTAGACACGGGCATTGCGGACGGTACCTTTGGACAGGCCACAGCCGCTCATTCGCCTCGTATTATGCAGTTCAGCGGAAAGCTCTACTTCTAACCTCTAACCGAAACAGCAAGGACAAGGCCGGAGCGCAAGCTTCGGCCTTCCTTTGTCACCAGCTCTATACAATTCTCTTTTCTAAGCTTTGCCAGACGATTCCACAATCAAGAAGGTGCCATGTTCCGTTCAGATATGAGACGTACGAGTTGCGCAGTCTTTATGTTCTCTTTCATGTTGCTCGCCGGCAACTCGTCAGCGAAGGCCCAGACACCGCTCTCCCTCATTCCTCTGCCTGCAACCGCAGTACAGGGAACCGGTAACCTGCCGGTCGATCATGGGCTGCAGGTTGTCTTGGAGGGCTACACGGAACCGCGCCTTGAGCGGGCGCGCGCGCGTTTCTTAGATACTCTGTCCCGGGAGATCGGGACCTCCGGCGTGCCTCCCCAGACCGATGCAGGCGGAAAGCTCATCATCAAGACAGCTGGGCCAAGTGCTCCCGTACAACAGCTTGGCGAAGATGAGTCATACCATCTGGAGATCACCACCACAGGAGCGCAGCTCACTGCGCCGACTCCCCTGGGCGTACTGCATGGGTTACAGACATTTCTGCAATTGGTTCACAGCACCCCTGGGGGTTATGCGGCTGGCGCCATAACGATCGACGACAAGCCACGCTTTCCCTGGCGCGGACTCATGATCGATACAGGACGCCACTTTATGCCGCTCGAGGTCATCCGGCAGAACCTCGATGGTATGGAGGCCGTGAAGATGAATGTCTTTCACTGGCACCTCTCCGAAGACCAGGGCTTTCGAGTAGAGAGCAAGATCTTTCCCCTGCTGCAGGAGAAAGGTTCGGACGGTCTGTACTATACGCAGGACCAGGTTCGAGGCATCCTCGAATACGCCCGCGACCGTGGTATCCGTGTCATTCCAGAGTTCGATATGCCGGGCCATGCAACCGCATGGTTTGTCGGCTATCCCAACCTGGCGAGCGGCAGCGGACCCTACAAAATTGAACGTCATTGGGGGATCTTCGACCCAGCGATGGACCCCACCCGTGAGAGCACCTACCAGTTTCTTGATCAGTTATTCGGTGAGATGACGGCCCTCTTCCCCGATGCCTACTTCCATATCGGCGGAGATGAGTGCAACGGCAAGGAATGGGATGCCAATCCCCGCATCAAGCAGTACATGCAGGCCCACCACATCAAGGACGATGCTGGCCTGCAAGCGTATTTCACCAGCAGGGTGCAGCAGCTCGTTACGAAGCGTCACAAGATTACGGTCGGTTGGGACGAGGTGCTGCAACCGGATACGCCTCACGATGTCGTAATCCAATCATGGCGCGGTCAGGATTCCCTGGCGGAAGCGGCACGGCGCGGCTATCGCGGGCTTTTATCCGCAGGCTACTACATCGATCTAAACCAATCGGCAGCCGACCATTATGCGGTAGATCCTCTCGAGAACGGCAAGGCCAAGTTATCCCCTGCGGAGGAAGCCAATATTCTCGGTGGTGAAGCGACCATGTGGACGGAGTACGCCACTCCTGAAAACATAACCGGCAAAATCTGGCCGCGAACCGCCGCCATCGCGGAGCGGCTCTGGTCCGCTCAAAGTGTGAAGGATGCCGACTCCATGTACCGGCGTATCGATACGCTCTCGCAAAAATTTGCTTATTACGGTTTGCCCTATCAGGGTGTCAGAGAGCAGATGATGCGGAGGTTGAATAGTTATAGCGATCCAAAGGCGCTACAGGTCCTTGCAAGTGTAGTGCAGCCCCCCAGGGACTATGCTCGGGAAGAGTTGCGGGCCTATGATGCCTTCTATCCCTTGAATCGACTCGTCGACACGGTTCCCCCCGAAAGCGACAAGGCCCGGGAGTTCAATGACCTCGCCGCGCGAATTGCCGCAGGAAAGGCCACCCCAGAAGACTGGCAGAAAGCGCGTCAATGGCTGGCGTTGTGGCGCGACAACGATGCAACTCTCCAGCCCTCCCTACCGAAATCCACCTTGACGGCTGAGTTAGCACCGTTGTCTCACAACCTCTCGCAGGCCGCCACCATCGGCTTACTCGCTCTCGATGCCCTGCAAAATAACGCGCCCGTTAGCGCCGAAATGCAAAAGAAACAGCTGGCTGAGCTTAAAGAGCTTGAAAAACCACAGGCTATCCTGCTAAACAGGATCGTCCCAGGCGTGGAGGTGCTGGTAAGCGCAGCCAAAGCCCAATAATCCCCTCAGGATGGTGGCATGATCTCTCGGCAACGGAAGTGGCTTTGGCCTGCAGTCATCGCACTGCTTATTCTTCAGGCCGTACAGGCGCTCTACATCGTCCATCGCGAATCGCTTACCTTCGACGAAGGCAACCACATGTTCGCCGGTTACATGATGTGGAAGGCGGGTGACTACGGGCTTAATCCTGAGCACCCGCCGCTCGTAAAGCTCCTCGCCACTCTTCCCATACTGCACGAGCCCCTTTGGATTCCACCGCAGCAAGGCCGCGATTTCAAAACCGAGGCCTACCTCAGCGGCCGCGACTGGCTGGCTCGCAATGACGGAGCGAGCCAGCGGCTCGTCTTCCGCATGCGAGTCAGCGCGGAGCTGCTCGCACTCCTCCTCGCCCTCACTGTTTTCCTTGCAGCACGCGAATGGTTTGGAGATACCGCAGGCCTCGTAGCACTCCTTCTCGCCGTATTCGATCCCAACATCCTCGCGCACTCCGCGCTCGTCACTACGGATGTCGGAGTCTCGCTCTTCTTCCTCGCTTCGATCTTCACCTTCTATCGCTACATCACTCGCCCCACTCTCGTTCGCCTGGGGCTTACCGGGATCACTGTCGGCCTGCTGCTCGCAACCAAGCATTCGGGCATCCTCATCGCGCCCATGCTTCTGCTGCTCATCGCATGGGAGATTCTCATCGCGCCGAAGCCCGAACGCGCCCGCACAGCACTAAGGCTGGCGGGGGCCTTGGCTGCCATCACGATCGTCAGCGTCGTCGTGCTGTGGAGCTTTTATGGCTTCCGCTATGCGGCTCGCCCGGCGGGCTTGCAGCTCAGCACGTCGCTGCGCAACTACACCGCGCCGCTCAGCCACTTTCAGGCCGCCGCGGTCCTCACCATCGCGCGCCTTCATCTCCTGCCCGAGTCCTACCTGATAGGTCTCGTCGATGTGAAGCGCATGGCAGAGTTCTATCCCACGTTTATCTTCGGAAAAGTCTACGCGAACGGTCAGTGGTGGTACTTTCCCGCCGTCATCCTCATCAAGACGACGCTTGGGCTTCTCGTATTGCTGGCTCTCACAACATTCGCCACACTTACCGGCAAGCTGAAAAAGCGCCGTGAGTTGACCTATATTCTGGTTCCCGCGCTGGTCTATCTCGCTATCGCCATCGCTGCCGGCATGAACATCGGAGCACGGCATCTTCTGCCGATGTACGTGCTGCTGACGATCTTCGCCGCGGCTGGCGCTGTCACTCTCGCCCGTATCAATCGAGGCTGGGCCGTGGTCTGCACGCTGCTCATCGCAGCGCACATCGTCTCTTCACTGACAGTCTTCCCTAACCAGATGGCCTACGCCAACGAGGCTGTGGGAGGACCGAAGAACCTTCACAACCTCCTGAGTGATGCAAACGTCGACTGGGCGCAACAGCTCCTGCAGGTCAAGCAATGGCAGGACCGTCATCCTTCAGAAGACTGCTGGTTCGCCTACTTCGCGCTACCGGAGATTGATCCGGCAACCTACGGCATCCACTGCCATGCACTACCCACCATCGATACTGCCTGGCTTGGAGGCTCGGAGATTATGCCTCCAACGATCAACGGAACCGTACTGATCAGCGCCGGAGACCTTAGCGGCTGCGAGTGGCCCAGCGGCAAACTCAATCCCTATCAAAGCTTCCAATCCCGGCGGCCTGACGAGTCCATCGACGAGGCGGTCTACGTCTATCGCGGAACGTTCGATATGTCCTCTGCCGCAGCCATGAGCCGAGCCCAGCAGAGCCACACTCTCCTCAGGCATCACCATCCCGAGGAGGCCTTCGCACTTGCTCACCAAGCAGTAGCCATTCAGCCCACAAATCTCTTCGCGCAGACGGCATTAGGAGACGCAGCCTCCGAGCTTGGCAAGAAGCCCGAAGCGGTGAGCGCCTGGCAAGCAGCAATCGTGGCTGCCCAGGGACTCGAACAGGATGCTCAAGAGAGCTACATTCCCAACCTGCAGAAGAAGATCAGGCGAGCCGCGCAGTAACGGCGCAATTCCTATTCTTGAAGCTGCCGAAAGCTCGCTTCCAATTTTGCCGTCAGTTCCGCCGGGGCTAATCCCTCGACGGAGAGGGCAAGCCCTACACGGACCACCAAGCGCCCTGAACGGAACCATCCCGCCTTCCTGGCCCGGAGCTCATGCAAACCGATCAAGGCTACCGGCACAATCGGCACGCGCGAATCCTGGGCCAGCAACCCAATCCCCGGGCGAAAAGGTTGCAGCCTTCCATCCTTACTCCGGGTTCCCTCCGGAAAGATCAGCACCGAATAGTCCCGATCCATCGCCTCGCCCGCATGCACAAAACTTCTCCGAAACCCTCGCAGGCGAGGCAGCGGAAAGACATTGAACAATGCCGTGACCAGCAGGTATCCCACCGGCGCCAACAGATTGCGTAAGGCACTCCGTTGATTTCGCGCGTGACGAAAGTCCAGCAGCATCTCGCCCGACATGGCAATCGCCATCCGGCGGCGCAGGCGGCCCGATAGTGCGTACAGCACCAACGCCGCATCGTAGGAGGTCACATGATTGGCAATCACCAATACAGGCGTTGGCGGCAATTCAGTAGCCACGCTCTCTACACGCGGCGCGACCAGTAACCACACCAGCGGTCGCATCACCCCTTCAACAAAGGCCACCCGCATCGCCTGCGCCGGCCAACTCCAGGGCCATCGAGGATACGCATCTTTGAATTCACGCATCTCCTCCGGTGACGTCGATGCACTTGTCGCAGGGGTAGACGGCGCAGCAGGACGATCCTCCGTGACAGAACCGATTTGTAACTGTGGTTCCGCAGCAATGCTTCCCTCCACCATCGAGCGCAACTCGCCCAGGGTTTGCACTGCGGCAATCGCATCGTCGGCCAACTCCACACCGAGCTCCCGCTCAAGCGTCGATTGCAACTGCACACGCCCGAGGCTATCCAGATGCAGGTCTTCCGATAACCGCAGATCGTCGGAGCTGGCAGGAGGATGCTCGCCGGTTACAGCCGCGATCAGATTCAGCAGCACATCTTGCCCTGTTGCAGCCGAAGCATCTCCGTGTTGACTACCCGCAATCGTTGCGCAGGCCCACTGCGCCACCTTCCTCCGCAGCAACTTCCCTGTTGAAGTGTAGGGGAACTGCGGCTCCGGCCACTTGAGCACTCGTCGAATCTGCTGATAGTCGGCCAGTCCGTGATTTGCCTGGCTGGCGGCAGCCTGCAGCTCCTGTTCGTTGCCCCGGAAAAGTGCCACGGCAACCGGCTCCATGCCCACCGCTGTCTGGCATGGCACGACGACACAACCATAGACTCCGGGCTGCTTCGTCATCGCCTCTTCCAGGTCGGCGGGATGCACATTCAAGCCCGCGCTGGTGACAATCACGTCGCCCTTTCGGCCCGTAAATCTCAACCCGCCGGAGGCCTCCTGTACAGCCAGATCTCCCGTCGCCAGCCACTCTCCATCGCGAAGACGCATCGCTCCGTTCTGCCAGGTGGCCGTGGCCAGCATGTCACCGCGCACCAGGATCTCTCCCTCTTCGCTGAGACGCACCTCACGCCCCGGAAGAGCTTTGCCGATCGTCCCTCGATTCATGTGGAAGGGATGATTCAGCGTGACCAGAGCCGTCGTCTCCGTCATGCCATAGCCCTGGATGAGAGCAAAGCCCAGATCGCGCCAGAAGCTCTCCAGCTCCTGCGGCAGAGACGCGCCACCGGAGATCGCCGCCCAGAACTTCCACCCCAGGGCGCTATGCACCTGACGGAATCGCCACCAGCGCTTCCAGACTGATAATCCTTTGGCCTGCTTCAACTCTATGGCTAACCGGGCAAAGCGCCCGAGTAGATGCGCTCGCAGCAGCTGCAACACCCGAGGCACCGCCACCAGCACGGAGATGCGTTCCCGCTGGATAAGCGCAGTCATGCGCGCCGCATCAAATTGCTCGACGAAATGCACCTCCGCCGCCAGCAGCGCAGGCACCCACAACCCCATGAACTCCCCAAAGACATGGTTCAGCGGAAGACTATGCAGGAAGCGCAGGGGGTGCACCCAGCGCTCATATCTTCGATACTTCGCAATCTCATCTTCGATCGGCTGCAGGCTCGCCAACACATTGCGATGCGTATGAACGATACCCTTAGGCTCCGATGTCGTGCCGGAGGTAAAGATGATCTGAAACGGTGCCTGGGCCGTAACAGCTTCGCTCACTGTAAACAGGGGCTCTGAAGGCAGTTGTGCCACGAGGCCTGAGAGCGGTAGCTGCGGCAAATCCATGCCCAGAGATTGCAGCAGGCCGGAGTCACCCACGATCAAGCGTGGAGTAACATCCGCCACCACACGTTGGGCGAACTCAACTGACCCCGCTGCATCCAGCGGCACCACGATGACCCCGCGCAGCAGGCAGCCAAAGAAGGCTCCGATCCACTCCGCAGAATTTTCGCCCCATAGCACGACACGCTCACCGGCAACGATCTGACGGCGTTCCAACTCCGCTGCGAAACAACCGGCTAATCTTGCCAGTTCGCCATACGTCGTCGCGTAGCGCCGGTTGCCGCGATGCCGCACGACCGCGGTCTCCGCAGCGTGCCGGCGAAAGTCTTCAACGAGACTGGCCAGGTTCGGGCGCATGTCTTCATGATAGCGACCCGCAGAACGGCACCGTGTGTAATCCTCCACAACTGCCCATCGGCATCCCCCACTCTGCGAACGGATAACCTGCCGTCACCCACAGATGACTGCCCGGTGAGTCCAAGTTTTTATTTCTGTACCTACCTACAAAAATCTGCCAGTCATGCGCCACAGGCCGGTATTACAACTTATTAATAAAACCATAAAAAGGTGGAATCACGAACAATTCGCAATAGACAAACGTTAGTCTTACAAAATTGTATTGACACAAGAATTACTGACTGTTAGTGTTTCCGCTTACCAGCCACAGAGTGCAAATACTTGCAACGAAAAAACTGGAGATCGTTTCGCTCTACGAGACTCTGCAGCACTGAATCTTCTCTGGCTTTACTTGGGGATCTTGACCCCGCCCTGAAATAACAGTAAAGATGCAGACCACACACTTTCCGATAACAACCGAAGTGTTGGTAGCCGATCCATAATCCCGCACCATCGGGAGGATGATTTCCGTTCCAGTCCGAACAAATATCAGGCCCCGAAGGCTTTCGAATCGGGCTCTATGAAGCCGCGTCGAAAAATCGCTCTATCTCCTGGCCCCAACAACGCACATCCCAATATCTTCGAGCAGTTCTAACGGCACAACCCACCTGCTCCATAGCGTTGCCGGCGTGATGTTCGCTCCTCAGGAGCATCACAAAAATACCGGGCCGTTGAAGACTCCTACTCTTCAACGGCCCACAACGGCACAACCGGATCGTCCAGTCCATACAGCGCGAAACAGAGCTATATTCGCTCATCCTGCTGTGCAGAAGAGGTTACTCAGATGAATAGAGTTACAGCAGCACACCGTGCATCTCGCCTACTAGTCCGCATCGCCCTTCGCTTTGCGGCCTGTCTTTTCGTCATCCTTGCCTGTTCTCACTCCGCACTGGCGCAGCTCAGCATGCTGCACACCAGTGGCCGCTCAATCGTGAATGCGAACGGAAATATCGTTCAACTGAAGGGCGTCAACCTGGGTGGGTTCATGGTGATGGAACCCTGGATGTGCCCCGCCGACAGTGGTGGCCTTCCTGACACCTACAGCATCATCTCCGAACTCGACAACCGCTTCGGCGTTGCCGAAGAGCAGGCACTAATCCGGGACTACCAGCAGTCCTGGATCACCGCCGCCGATTTCGCCAATATTAAAGCGGCTGGGTTCAATGCCGTGCGCGTGCCGGTCTGGTGGGGCAACTTCTATCCCATCGCGAACGTCTCCAACTCCAGTTGGAGATCCGATGCCTTCACCGAGCTTGACTGGGTGGTCAACCAGGCCGCAGCGCAAGGTATCTATGTGATCATCGACATGCATGGAGTAGTAGGCGGACAGAGCACCTCAGACGATACCGGCCAGCAAAATCAGAACCAATATTGGACCAACGGCAACGACCAGGGCAATACCGCTTTTATGTGGTGGCAGATTGCCAACCACTACAAAGGAAATCCAACGGTCGCGGGCTATGATCTGATCAATGAGCCTACCGGCGCACCCAGCAATAGCGCCGTAATCAGTGCCAACGCCAGCTTATACAACTCCGTCCGCTCCATCGATCCTTCGCACATCATCATCATCGAAGGAACCTGGGGCAACTGGGATTGGAGCATGCTGCCCAACCCTTCCACGGAAGGATGGACCAATGTCGTCTACGAGATGCACGAGTATCAGTGGAACGCTTCTCAGGCTGTAGTCGCGCAGGGATCAGTCAACCAGGTCAATGATTTCAATAATCACTCCAGTTACAACATCCCAGGCTATATCGGCGAATGGAACGACTTCCAATATAGCGCGTCCACCTGGCAGGGTTCGGTAAGCGACTATAACAATGGCGGAGAAAGCTGGACCTTCTGGGCCTATAAGGCCACCAGCGGTCTCAATCCCAATGGCTGGGGGCTTTACAATCCCACCTTCTGGGCCACTACCCCCAATATCTCCACTAGTTCAGAGGCAGACATTATCTCCGACTGGCAACAGTGGACGACCACCAACAGCTTTGCGTTTAATAGTTCGCTTGGCTTCAACTAATCATTCGGTAGTTTCACATCCAACGATCTACTTCTGACCTATGGAGGCCAGGAGTAGATCGTTGAAGTATTCACTTACAACGTTTTCTTCCGAGGGCTTGCTGATCATCACTCTCTCGTGACCGGCAAGACTTTATCGTTTATTCGAGAGCTTCAGTGGATGAACTGATTGTGATGATTCTCGCCAGGCCGTAAGGGATTTTCTCCCGACTCCCGAGCCCCGACGATCTCTCTTAGCTGCTCCATCGCATTGCGAATGAGAATCGCTGTTTCTACAAAGGCCTCCGGCGAGAGCGTAACCGTGACGGGACCGATGCTCAGGTGGATGGAGTTGCATTCACAGAGCTGGACATGGCCCAACCCAGGGTATTTCGCCAGTATTACGTTGATTTCATCCATAACTTTCTCCTTGAACGGCTTGGAACGGGTGATTCGATGCGAGCGCAATTCGAAGACTTCGGCAGAGCGCGCGTCACACGCCGCGTTTTGCGTAATACTCAGCAACCTGTTTTTTGTTGAACTCAAATGGAATGTGGCTGGAGTTCGGAATAAACAGAACAATTCCCTTGCTTGGAGTACCGGGGTTTTGAAGCTGCAGATAGCTGGGCAAAGGCAGGCGAGGCGACTCAAGCGAAGACTGAATCGCCTCCAGTTGCGCTGCCTTCTCCGAGAGCCAGACGACCTCACCAGGACGAAGCACCATGGAGCCGATCGTCTGGCGACGGCCATTCACAAGGATGTGTCCATGCGATACCAACTGCCGGGCCGCGGCGATGCTGCGGCCAAACCCAAGCCGAAAGACAACGTTGTCGAGTCTGCGCTCCAGCAACCCGATCAGGCTTTCGATCCAGTTGGAGGCGCTAAGGCTCCGCGCCTTGCGCACAAAGCGCCGCAACTGCTCCTCGCGCAGCCCATAGTGAAAGAGCAGCTTCTGCTTCTCACGAAGCTGCAACCCAAACTGGGTGATGGTTGGTCTCTGTACCCTGCCGTGCTGGCCGGGCGGATAGTTCCTCTTGGCGAGCGCGCCGGGCTTTCCCAGACCTGGCAACTCGATCCCCAGCGAACGCTGGAGTTTGAACTTCTTTCGTCCACGCATGCAACCGTCTCCTTGTGGATGCAGGCTGCGGGACCATCCCGAAGAGAGTCACGTCCAGCCTTCATCATCGATCTCCGAAGTTGCCGTGGCGCTTCGCCAAAAGACTCCACGGCAACTCGTTCTTGAATGCAGACTATTTCAGTCCTATATCAAGACCAACCCTCTTTCAGTGAGGTGCGATTTCTGGGATTGAATGGGGAGGAATGCAGGGCAAAGGGTATGGAGCTCTTGTCTTTGCTTTTCTGGTTGTCATTCCGAGCGCAGCGAGCGAACCTGCTTCCTCCCGTTTTTTGGTAGTGCCAGCACAAACTTTATGCGATCGTTCAAACCGCCCTACTCACATGTTTTCTGAGTGGTACGAGCAAAGAGCGGGAGACAGCAGGTTCGCTCGCTGCGCTCGGAATGACAACCAGAAAAGCAAGAGCAAAAACAAAGGGCTGACGACCGTTTAGGATCGCCAGCCCAAAGGCAAAGGTAAGAATCTTTAGAGTGTCTGGCTCTCCACGTTCGCAAGGGTCGTATCCTTCGCCGCGCGGCTCCAGAGAATGCGCAGGTCAGTAACCTTGCGCAAGTTAAAGTTCGCAGCACCCGGCGCAGTGACCGCAAAGAAGTCTGCGCGATGCACGTCCTCCAGCCAGAAAGCCGGGCGCGGATCGGGGTTCTGAGGAGCGACCTCGACATGCGACATCTCGAGATTTTTGAGATGGCGGATGAAGAAGCCATTCGACGGCGTAGGTCCGAAGCGCAGCAGCTCAGGATAAGCGTCTTCGATCTCGGGAACCTGCAGGTTATGCCAGTCAGGCATGGGCTTGGAGGTATCGCCCCAACCCGTGAGCGCGTCGGTGGGCAGCCCCTTGTGACCGAAGAAGCAGTTGGAGAGCTTCACATCTTCGATAAGATTTTCGGGAATCCCGGAGAAGATCGACGCCGTGGACGCCAGCGAGTTATGCGAGACGATATTGGATATAGCCACCCGGCGCAGCGTGCCGGGACGCATCGTGTCCTTCGGACCGCGATTGCGGCGGTTGAGGCGAAGGAAGAGCGGCGCATCGACCGTATCGCGTAGCGTGATATTCGAGATCGCAATGTCTTCGAGCAGCGCACCGTCGGAAGTCTCTAACGAAAGACCCTTGGAACCTTCGCAGACGCAGTTCGAAATGGTGATATTGCGAAAGCCGCCGTTGGACTCCGTGCCGCACTTGATGCGGCCGTTGCGTGAAACTTTCATCTCCGCCGCAAACTTCTTCCACGTACCGGCCACAACAGAGCCAAGCTCGTACGTCCCGCTGACAAAGCAGTTCGCGATGGTCACGTTGTCCGTGGAGCGGGCATAGCCGAGCGCGTAGCTGGACTTCGGGCAGATCGCATCGTCCCATGGCGAGTTGACCGTGCAGTTCGTGACACGCACATTCCTGCAGCAGTCGATGTCGAAGCCATCGCGATCCGTGTCGATCAGCAGATTGTCGAGCGTGAGGTTATCAACACCCGTAGCGAGCAGGGCAAAGTGGCCGCCCTTCAGTACCGAGAAGTCGCGCAGGAGAACGTTGTGGCAGTTCTTGAGCGCGATGGCCTTGTTGCCGACACCGGCCTGTTCCGCGTCGAAGAGAAGGCCACGTCCACGCGGCGAGTTCTGGTCGAGCTGGGCCTGACGTGAACGCGTGCCGCAGGATAGACCGGAGCCATGGATCAACCCTGGACCCAGGATGGAGAAGTTGTCGAGGTTCTCGCCGTAGAAGAGCGAGTTGCGCCAATGGTTATGGCCGTAGTCCTGGAACTCCTCCCAGGGCTTGTTGGGCTCGGCGGCATCGTAGGTGCCGCCGTTATAACCGGTGGTCTCACCGGGCTTGGGAGAGTCGGCGGCGAGGATGGTGCAGCCGCGAGAGAGGTACAGGTCGACCCTGCTGCGCAGATGGATCGTGAAGCACATGTACGTCCCTGCCGGAAAGAGCAGCGTGCCTCCGCCGGCCGCGGCCACGGCTTCAATGGCTTTGTTGATCGCCGGGGTGTCGACGGTCTTACCGTCGCCCGTCGCGCCATAGGTGCGAACGTTGAAGACCGCCTCTGCAGCAGCAGGTGCGGGCGATTCGGCCAAAGCGATATGGCCGATGGTGGAGGCGAGGGCGAGCGGCGAGAGCTTGAGTAAATCGCGACGATCCATGATGCAGAGAATGGTACCGCATTCGGCACACAATCTGTCAGACAGGCTACCAAACCCTTTACAACAGCGAGGCCGCCCCCAGGGGAGCGGCCTCGCGAACGTCGATGTTGCCTGTACTTAGTAGCGGCGGTAGTCGTGGCGATAGCCATAGCGTCCGCGGTAGAAGTCCTCATGGCCATGCCAGCCGTAGTAGCGAGGGCCTACGTAGGCAGGGTATCCATAGGCAGGCGGCGCAACAACATAGCGAGGGCCACCGAACCGCACGCCAACGACGACACGCTGGGCCTGGGCAGCAGGAGCTGCCGCGACGAGAACCGCACCCGCCAGAGCTGTTGCGGCAAGGACTTTGACTACGCTTGACTTCATGGACGTGAGCTTCGAGGTAACGTTGGATAACTTCATAACCTGCCTCCTGTACTGCGTTTACAAGCGCCGTGCATTTAGATAAACGCAGGTCTGTGTGCCGGGTTGCGCGCAACTTTTCGGAGTGGCTGGGTTGGGCGAAACAGGAAACGAGCCATGGGCAACGAAAGATGATGGCGGCAACGATGCAGGGCCAACGGCCCGGTCTCATACCAGCCTGGGGTGAAGCCCCAGGTGAGCAGACCCATAACTTCCGAGGGCTGAAAGCCTGACTCATCGGTTAGACCACAGATGAGTCGGGCTTTCAGCCCTCAAAAATCTCCCACCATCTTTCCTGGTATGAGACCGGGCCGTTGGCCCTTCATCATCGCCTTGATAAGATTCGTGACCTACGGATGAATCGTTGATCAGCGACTGAAGTTATACCGCAATCCAGCCTGCACCAATCGTGGAGCAGCCAACGTCAGGATCGGTGTGCGACCCGCATCAATACTGCGATTCAAAAGGTTCTGCGCACCCGCAAAGATCGATAGACCATGCGAAAGCGAGCGGTCTGCCGAGAGATCGAAACGAGCCTCGGGGTGCAGCAGGAACTGGTTCTCCGCATCGTCGAACTCCTGCCCGGTATAGCTGGCGATGAGGTGGAAGTTAGCCACGTGAGGCGCGGCATAATTCGCAGTCGCTGTGACGGATTCGCGTGGGACCTCCGGAATCCATTTGCCGGTGAGATTGTTCTGCTCAGGGCTGTTCGAATTGAAGGCGGTCACCGTCGCGACAGCGAGCTGATAACCGAAGGTCGCGTCAAAGCCATGCCAGTGTTCGGACTGCGCTTCAAGCATCAGGCCACGGCTGCGAATCTGGCCGAGGTTCTGGCGCTGCAGGGTCTGCGTCGTTGCGGTCTGGCTCAGTTGAACCGCCGAGATCGGCCGATTGACCTCAGTCCAGAAGTATGTGGAGCGCAAGGTCCCGAGATGTCCCAGCGTGAGATTACCGCCGAACTCAAAACCGGTAGCGCGCTCGGCAAGCAGTGACGAGTTCGCCAGAGTCGTCTGCTGGCCGACCTGGCTGGTGCGATAGAGCTCGTTCAGCGTCGGCCCACGAAACGCGCGGAAGGCCGTCGCCGTCAACGCGATGCCGTGCGGTAGTTGCCGCACCAGCCCGAGGCGCGGGCTCGCGACCAATTCGTCGATCTCCGGCAGGGGTGTGGTCACCGGAGAATTTGAGACCCGCTGTTGCGCATCGAAAGTCCGGAACGAGTCGACGCGTACCGAGCCGGAGAGCGACCAGTTCCGAGGCTGCCAGACAGCATCCACATAGCCGCCCGTCTCACGCTGGCGAGCGCTGGTGCTGGTGGTCGTCGTAGGCAGGGAGTTCACTACGCCGGTTTCGTCGTCGGTTCCACGAATGTCGCGCAGGTCGAGCCCCAGCGCCGCTGTCACTGCACGCGGCAACGCTCGCGAGCCCTGCAGGGCAAAGCCGAACTCGTCGGTAGGAACCCGTTGCAGCTTGGTGAGCTTTTCAGAGTTGCGATCGGCAGCAACGGAGGAGAACCCCTGGCGATAGCCCTCGCGTGAGCCGTACAGGCGCAGCACCCCGTGCCCCAGCGTGGAATCGGAGTCGGCACCGCCGACGTAGCGCCACAGGCGAGCGGCATTGGTTTGCTGGGGAGTTCCATTGATGCGCGCTTCGTTCATCACGTTCCCGCGCAGAAAGGCGCTGACACCATGTAGTTCAGCAGGAGTTCGCAGTTCCAGACGGCCACTCTCGCTGATGACATTCGTAGGGATATCGACGGAGCCGCGCAGCGCAGGAGCCGTCGTGATGTAGCCGCCATTATCGACCATGCTGAAGGCCGCCAGCGTGTCGAGGAAGTGCGTCGCACTGGTAAGCAACGCGTCTCCTACCCCGGTGTTCTCAGTCGCGCCCGAAGCATCTGCTGAGAAGTTGAAGACGTGCCCCGGGGGCGGCTCCACGGGCACCACATCGATGACCCCACCGATGGCGCTTGAGCCATACAGATCCGCGGAGCCTCCCCGCAGCAGCTGCACCTGCTGGATAGCTAGCGTCGGAATCTCGTTCCAATGCACCCAGCCGCCGAAGGGATCGGTGAGCGGAGTCTGATCGCTGATGACCAGAGTGCGGCTCGCGCCCGTGCTTCCGAGTCCTCTCAGGCTGAGTCCCTGCGAAGTGGGATTCGCGGTCCACGAACTTGTGCGCCGAAAGAGTTGGAAGCCTGCCACCGAATGCAGACTGTCATCGAGCGCGAGACCTGGCGCCTGCTCAAGCTGCTGCTGTGAGAGCAGTGCCGTGCTGGTGGCGGAATCGTTGATATCCTCAAGTCCGCGATCGGCGGTGACCGTGATCGACTGTGTGACCGGAGGTATCGTCTGAGGCGTGGTCGATTGCTGGGCTCCTGCGTGCAGAGCAGCGACAACAAACGCAGCAGCCAGGAAGAACGTGCGTGGAGGGCGTTTCGTTAAGGGCACAGAGGAACCCGTGCCCTTGACGAAACTCACCTCGCGAACGATTTCGTCCACTCTAACGTCCCGACTGCGCCGCTTCCACGGCAGCGCCGACGCGCAGCATGGTTCCCTCATCGAAGTGGCGGCCAAGGATCTGCACACCGATCGGCAGGCCAGCCTGTGTCGTCCCACACGGCACACTCATACCGCAGATCCCCGCCAACGATGCCGCCACCGAGTAGATGTCTTCGAGATACATCTGGATCGGGTCGTCAGTCTTCTCGCCGAGCTTGAACGCGGGGGTCGGCGTCACCGGGCAGACGATGGCATCGACCTGCGTGAAGGCGCTGAGGAAGTCGCGCGTCAACAGCGTGCGTACCTGCTGCGCCTTGCGATAGTAGGCATCGTAGTAGCCCGCCGAGAGCGCATAGGTGCCGAGCAGGATGCGCCGCTTGACCTCGGCGCCGAAGCCCTCATCGCGCGACTTGCGGAACATCGCGGCAAGCGTATTGGCATCCTCCGCGCGCAGCCCATAGCGAACGCCGTCGAAGCGAGAGAGATTGGAGCTGGCCTCCGCCGTCGCGATCACATAGTAGGTCGGCACGGCATAGCGCGTATGCGGCAGGGAGACCTTGTGGATGCTGCAACCGGCGGCGCGCAGATCGTCAAGCGCCTTTTCAATGGCGGCGCGAATCTCCCGATCAAGGCCCTCGCCAAAGTACTCCACGGGAACGCCGATGCGCAGCCCCGCGACCGGCTTGGCAGCCTCGGCGGAATAGTTCGCGACAGGCTGGAGAGAGGACGTAGCATCCAGCGGATCGGGGCCCGCCAGCACATCAAGCATCGTCGCAGCGTCCGCAACCGAGCGCGTGAAGGGGCCGACGCGATCGAGCGAGGAGGCAAAGGCGATAAGACCGTAGCGCGAGACGCGGCCATACGTCGGCAGCACGCCCACGACACCGCAGAAGGCAGCGGGCTGACGAATGGAGCCGCCCGTATCCGTCCCCAGCGACGCCACGCACAAGCCTGCGGCAACCGCCGCCGCCGAGCCTCCGGACGATCCGCCAGGAACACGATCGAGAGCGCGTGGATTGTGAACCGGCCCGTAAGCCGAGTTCTCGTTCGACGAGCCCATCGCGAACTCGTCGCAGTTCAGCTTGCCGAGCAGCACGGCTCCCGCCGCTTCAAGCTTCGCAACGCAGGTAGCGTCATAGGGGGGATGATAGCCCTTCAGGATGAGCGACCCGGCGGTCGCCGGAGCGCCGCGCATCGTCAACACATCCTTGATGCCGATGGGAACACCGGCCAGCGGGCCGAGAGTCGTTCCGGCCTTTGCCGCAGCGTCTACACGTTCGGCCTGGGCCATCGCCCGTTCGCGGCTCAGCGCGAGATAGCTGTTGATCTCTGGATCGACGGTGGCGATACGCTCATAGTGCTCGGCGGCCAGCGATGCGGCGGAGACGCGGCCCTCGACGACAGCCGTACGGGCCGCGGAGAGCGAAAGGGTTTCGAGTTGCAGTGTTTCAGCCATGTTGTGCGTGGCTCTCCTTGATGCTTTAAAACCTATTGACGCTTTAGAACCTGTTGATGCGTTGGAACCTGTCTAGTCTGCGGTTGCTCTTAGCGCTCAATGACCTTCGGGACCTTGAAGAAGCGACCATCGGTCTCGGGAGCCTCAGCCATGACGAGCGCGCGGTCGATCGAAGGCTTCACGACATCGGGCCGCAACGATTCACCGCTCATCGCCGGGAGAGCGCCGAGCATCTCGGCGACCTGCGCCATCGGCGGAACGTCGTGGGTATCGAGCTCGTTCAACTCCGCAATGTGTCCAAGGATCGCGTTCAGATCGCGCGCCATGCGCGGAAGCTCCTCGGCGGTGAGTTCGAGATTGGCAAGGTCGGCGACGTGCCGCACTTCGTCCAGTGTTACTCCTGCAACCTCGGGGGTCGCTGCCTGGCTCATCGTTTACTCCTTCGGGGACTTTGGGGGTACCGTGCGAGGCCATGGCCGCACACTTCCCCTCTCTTCGAAGTGTATCCCGTTGAAGCGCACTGCGGCGATGCGACCCAGGTCGTTGGCCAGCGCCGAGCGCATGTGCAGGAACTGCTTCATCCATTCGGAGCCCGCCACCCGCACATGCAGAACGCGCTCCGCGTCGAGATGCAGGACCTCGCCGTGGCCGGCCAGCGCAGCGCCACAGGCCACAGGCCACGCCGCGGCGAGACGGTCTTCATCCGGCAGTTCCCGCAGGCTGCGGCCCAGCGATCCACGCAGGATATCGCGCATGTTCTGCATCAGCGAGCCCCCACTGTGACACCACCGCAACGGGCTGTAAGGGCTTCGCAGGCCTCGGCTACCTGATCCACCGTAATGCGCTCGATGACGTCCGTAGGCTGCCCCTTGAACTCGAAGCCCAGGTGCAGATAGCCACCGCTTCCATCGGCGGGCTGAACGTTGGCGCAGCAGCGGCCTCGTGCTCCCCAGCGATGTTCGGCCGTCGGCCCGTTCAGCGATACCGTCGGCGCACCCGCGATCGCGGCCAGATGCATGACTCCGGTATTCACACTCGCAACCAGCCGGGAGCGGCGCAGCAGACGCGTCAGCGAAAGAAAACCATCGGGGCTGACAAACGGCACAGCGCGCAGACCAGCAGCCTCCAAACGCTCAAGAAGCGGCGTCATACGCGGTTTGTCAGAAGGTGCTCCGGTTATAACAAACAAAGTCTCCGGCCGCACCAGACGCCGGGCCAGCTCAACCCAGCGGTCCTCCGGCCACTCGCGCAGCACGGAGTTCTGGCCCGAAGCCCAGGGATGAAATACAACAAGGTCGCGCTCCTCCGCCAGTGGCGCAGGACCATTTTCAGAAATCACGACAGCAGGCGCATGCGGATGGATTACCGGCGGGACGACACCGCTCCCCGCTAACAAAGCTCGCAGATTGTCGACCTCATGACGGTCGGCTGTGTGGCTGACGACGCGGTCATATCCACGGCTGCGATATTGGCCCGGCGAGTGGAAGCCGACGGTAAACTGCGCTCCCGAGAGCATCGTGTAGAACGCCGTCAGGCGCTGCCAGCTCGTAAAGTCCAGCAGCACGTCGAACCGCTGCGCGCGAATGCGGCGAATCGTCTCAGGCGGCTTGGTGAGATCGATGAGGACGCGCTTGTCGGCTCCCGGAATGATCTCGGCGGCAGCTAAGTTCTGCTGCATGCAAAGATGCACGACGTGCGCCTCCGGCAGGGCGGCCCGAAGATCCTGCAGAGGGCCGGAAAACAGCAGCGTATCGCCCAGGGCAGGCGAGCAGATCACGCCGATACGCTGAGGATTGGCAGGCCGCTGCGTGCGACGGCGGCGAAAGCTGGCCAGGAGATTCAGCAGCGGTGTGCCGACCCAGAGGTCGAGTTGGCGATTTCGCTGGTTGCCACGCTGCATAGCTTGATTCTAGTGGGTGATGCGGAGAGGGGTTCACTCTTGCGGTGAACCCGCTTCTAATAAGCGCCGTCCTGCTTCAGGACCGTGGAGAACGTCTTGAAGAGAATCTTGATATCTCCTAAGAAGGTCCAATCGTGAACGTAACGGCTGTCGAGTTGAAGCCGCTGCTGATAGGTTGTGCTGCTGCGTCCGGATACCTGCCACAGCCCTGTAATGCCGGGCTTGACGAGGCAGTAGTCGACAAAGTGCTTGCCGTATTTTTCGACCTCGGCTGCAACGATGGGACGAGGTCCCACCAGACTCATGCTTCCGGTGAAAACGTTCCACAACTGTGGAATCTCGTCCAGGCTGGTGCGGCGCAGAAAATTACCGATCTGGGTGACGCGAGGATCGTTCTGGAGCTTGCGGGCCTTGAGCCACTCCTCGCGGGCGTCAGGATTCTCCTGAAGATAGGCTTCCAACACCTCTGCCGAGTCGACGCACATTGTGCGGAACTTCCACATGGAGAAGAAGCCGCCCTGGGCGCGGATACGGCGATGCGAGAAGAAGATCGGTCCTGGCGAGGTAAACCGGACGATGCTGGCAACGATACCGACGATCAGCAGCAGAATAGGCGAGAAAAGCAGCACCAGAAAGATGTCCAACCCACGCTTGAGCACGCTATAGCGGAAGGTGCCCTGTGGCCCTTGCTCGAACCGAGAGACCCTGCCGGTCGTGCCGGAGCTGATGTCCGGGAATGAGAATACCCGGCCATTCATGGCGGCGGTTTCGGATTTGTAGGAGTACATCTCTAACGCCATACGCTTCTTCTTCTCCCGGGGCCCTGTCCGGCTCTATCGCCGAACTTCAGACCAAATCTTTCAACGGCGGCTGCGATCTTTATGTCGCTCTCGTGTTGAAGCTCTGTTGGTACGGCTCTGCAAATCTATCGCCCACGCCCATGACGATAATCGCCCGAAAAGGCTTATCCATTGGACTGCGCTTTGTGTAAATGGTTGCACTTTGACATCAACTGGCCATAAAGCCAAGCAAAATGCGTACATCCATCCACAATCTGTAGCTTTTGTATTCAATACGAGGCTACAGCAAATAAGGTTGCAGGCAACCTCTACGGGCCGCTTCTTTGGGATAGGATGCGGGTTGGTAAGAGAGGGCTGTACGGAGCCCATGAATGACCGTTTAAAGAGTACGGCTGCCTGAAGATTAAAAGCGCTTGAACATTAGTGCGGCTACGATTGACCCACCAGCCATTGCTCTACCTCAGCGAGTGACTCCACCACCCGATGCAGTCCCTCACAGGGTACGCTCTCCGTTCCGCGCAGCAGGAACGCCTGTTTCAGCCCCGCGGCATTTGCCGCCGCGATGTCCGAGCAACGATCGCCAACCAGGACCGACTGCGAAAGATCGATCCACTCTTCACTGGCTGCGCGCCTCAACATTCCGGCGCCGGGTTTACGGTCTTCATGCTCGCGCTTGTATTCCCCGACACCGTGGACCGGGTGATAGGGGCAGTGATACACAGCGTTGAGCGTAATGCCATCGCGAGCAAGCTCTGAGCGCATCCACGTCATCAGGTCCTCGAACTGTTGCGGCGTATAGTAGCCGCGCGCGATGCCCGACTGGTTCGTCACCACAATCAACTTGTAACCCAGCGACTGCGCCGTGCGGCAGAGCGGGACGATGCCCTCAACCCAACGAACATCCTCAGGACGATACAGGTAGCCAACCTCATGGTTCACGACCCCATCGCGGTCGAGAAACAGGGCACGCACTTTGGCGGGTGAGGTCATGGGCGTGCTCCTCCAAGTTGGACCAGCGCCGGCACAGGCGTGTGTTTGGGAGTACGAACGCGCGGCAGCAACTCACGGCCTTCGCGCCTGGCAACGAGCAGCGTCTCGACCTCTCCGAGCGCCATCGCGGGCGTGATCTGGCGGACACAACCGTTGTGCTCGCAGGGAGCATAGTCGCGGCCGTCATAGCAGGGCCGGCAGGCAAAGCCTTCTCCACCCCACAGTGCGACACAGTTGCTACGCTGCGGAAGGCGTCCGCGCGGGTCGGTGGGACCGAAGATCGCGACCACCGCTGTGCTCGTAATGCCCGCAAGATGCAGCGGTCCCGTGTCGTGCGTAACGGTGACATCGATCTCGTTGAAGGCCCCGATCTGCTGCACCAGAGACATCGTCGCAATGCGGTTGGTCACGTCAAGAGAGGTGAAAGCATCCGACACCCAGCGATCATCCATGCCACCGCAGAGAACAACCTCGTACCCCCTCGCCAACAGAAGCTTCGCGAGTTCGACATAGCTCTCAAGCGGCCAGCGACGCAGGGCGTCATCGCGCATCATGTTGCGCGCTCCCCCAGGAACAAGCGCGATCCGAGGCTTGTCTCCCTTCGGCGGGAGGACGTTCTGCGCCGGGCCGGAAACAACGATCGGAGCCAGTTGACTTGGTGTCTCCCCATCTTTGCGGCCCAGCAGAATGCGGGCGTACTCGTCCGTGTGATGGCGTCCTGGAAGAAGTTGAGTGGCACGCTCGGTCCTGGAGAGCATCACCTTGCGCGGCGCGCGCACCGGCAGCGTCAGCAGGTTGTAGCGAGCGTCGTAATACAACGTCGCGCAAACGTCATACTTGCGCCCCGCAAGCAGGCGCCATACCGCCATCATAACCCGGAGCCCGCTGACTTTGCCGCTGTGCAGCAGCGCCTTTTCATCAACGGGAATCACATGGATCCATGGGTAAAGCTGCAGAATGGGAGCGACCACCGTGTTGCAGACCCAATCGACGGCATAGCCCTCCCGGTGCATGGCATACGCACCCGGAATCGCCATGACGACATCGCCAATCGCGCCGAGCTTGACGATCAGAAGGCGCGGCATCGGCTACTTCCCCGTCTCATCGGCCGGCCATTGCGGATCGCGCAAAAAGACCGACTGGTTGCGCAGCACCGTGATGTACGCGAGATAGCGCATGAACAGCTCATACTTATGCGGGCCGAGCACGCGCAAGGCAACCTTCAGCAGTTTGTGTACAGCTTCAACGCGGCGATCGTGCGGATTGAACTCTTTCCACGTCGACTTCGCCTGAGCGACAGTGCCCTGCACCAGCTTCTGCTCTCTCGCAAACCCTGCGAACTTCGACTTCGCGTCAAAGGGATTCTCCGCAGGAAAGCGTGCCTGGTGCTTCGCATACATGCGCCGCGCCAGCAGCGTGACCGTCGTCCCATCCGAGAAGGAGTCGAAGCCATAGGGAAGCGACTCCGCCGCACCGTTTTTATTGGCGATCACCGCGGCCTTGTAGTCGGCAAAAAGCCGATGCAGATCGGGGCGCGAGGCCAGCGTAAAGCGGTCGGTATGCTTCGACAGCACCTCGGGGTCGCTCACCACAATGCCGCTGAAGTGATAGAAGCGCAGAAGCACGCGTCCGCTGACGGAACTGGTGACGTGATATCCCTCGGGGGTTTCGGCCAGCGTGCGTTCATGCAGATTCCAGTAGGCCATGTTGCAACCGGAATCGCGCAGGATGCAGACGCCGCCGAACAGGCTGGGAGCGAGGTTCATCCACTTCTGGTCGACGAACAGACCTGTTCGGCCCTCGCTGTATCCAAGCTCCAGGCAACGCTCTTCCCACCACGTCAGCAGGTTCCAGCTCTCCTCGCAACGGCGCACGGCGATGAAGCCCAGGTTGTACGAACCGTTGAACAGCAGGTCCTGCTCGCTGGGCGAGCGCCCGTCGAAGACCGGCGTCGTAATATGCGGCGTCAGCACTGCGGACGCTCCGTTGGCGAGCGCATCGAAGACCGGGTCGAGGGCGGTATAGCAGAAGATATCCGGGTCGATGTAAGCCAGCGCGTCCAGCTCATAGCGCTCGATCAGGTGCTTCATAAACGTCGGTTTGACGTTCGTATTCAACTCGAGAATGCCATACTTCATGGCCTCGGCGTGGACATCCCGCAGACCGATCTCGTGAAGCATGACCGGGGTAAAGGCATCGCCCTGGAAGGGTGAAGGATCGTGGAGGTTCGCGACGATCAGCACGAAAAAACGCTGGCCCGGATGCTGCGCGAGGTACGACGCTGCTAGCGTTCGCGCATAGGCAAGATAATTCGGAGAGACAATCGTGCAGGCGGCACGAGACGGCAGCATCATGCGGTCAGTCTATCAAGCGCAGCCTCTATGAAGCGTGCCCTCGTTCACAACCTACGCTATCGGTTCCCACGCACGGCTCGTCTCATTCCATCGCCGAACAGGCCGCGCTGGCGTTCCGACAACCACCGTCCCTGCAGGAACCATGCCGGTTACCACTGAATTCGCACCGATAATTGCCCCATCGCCGATCGTTGCCCCGGCAAGCACGGCTACCCCATCGCCGATCCAGACATTGCGCCCGATCAACACCACTCCAGTCGAATGCAGCCTGCGCTTTGACGGTACGGTATCCGGCCCAGACTGCCCTTCGCCCCTGTAGACTCCATGCGAATGGTCCGTGACGATCACACGGCTGCCAATCAGTGTTCCAGAGCCTATCGTGATGCTGTTGATGCAGGTAATGTGAACGTTGTCCGAAAAGCTCACCTCGTCACCGAGAGTCAGCACCGGTGAAAGCCGCTCCCCCGCATACTCCACCACAGCCTCCAGCCAGAGACTGTCCCCCGCACTGAAGTTACGGCCGATGCGCATATGCGAAAGACCGGACAGATGCGGATGGCGTCCATTGCGAAACCCCGGAGCCCGCAACTTGCGCGCGGTAAAGCTGTCGCGGAAACGATGGGCGGCAGCCCGCGCCAGACGCGGAAGAAGCTGCGCCCAGCCGTCCTCACGCGCAAGCTCAAACACGCGGCTCAAAGAGAGGGCTCCTCGAATCTGTGGCGATGACCGGGCTTTTCAATGAGCTCAATCACAAAGCGCAGAGGAGACATCCAGAACTGGACCCTTCGGCCTTCATAAGCCAGCGCCGGCTGCGGCTCGCCGGCCGGATAACAGCCCTGCTCGCGCAGATGCGCCGCCGAGGCTTCAAGATCGGGAGTCAGATAGGCCAGGTGATTCAGAATGTGTTTGCCCGTGCGCAGTGCATTGGCAATCGGCGTGCCCTCTCCCAGCGGGGCAATGAGCTCGTAGATCAGTTGCCCCCCGGAGGCCGTGCCAAACTGCACCGAGACACAGAGACCAGGATCGTCAACGACCGGCGTCCAGCGAGTAATGCCCAGTGTCTGCTGCAGAAAGTTACGACCCACTGCGATGTCCTGCACGATGAGACCGAGGTGATCGAGTTCGAGCGCACTGCCGTTCACGACAGGCTGTTCCCCCTCTGCAGCCTGCAAAGGGGTCTCGGCGATGGAGGTCGACAGAGTCATCAGTAAACCGTCTCCGCGAGGATACGCTGTAGGTAGGTGGCATAGGTACTCTTGCCCAGCTTCGCCGCCAGCGCTTCAAGCTCCGCAGCGGTAATGTATCCGAGCCGGTAAGCAATCTCCTCAGGACATGCAATTTTGAGGCCCTGGCGACGTTCGATGGTCTGGATAAAGTTGGCGGCATCCAGCAACGAGTTGTGTGTCCCCGTATCGAGCCATGCCATGCCGCGTCCAAGAAGCTCGGTACGAAGCTGCCCGTTGCGGAGATACCACAGGTTTACATCGGTAATCTCAAGCTCGCCACGAGGCGAGGGCTGCAGCGACTCCGCTACGCTGACCACCTGCGCATCGTAGAAGTAGATTCCCGTAACCGCATAACGCGACTTCGGCTTCAGGGGCTTTTCTTCCAGAGAGATCGCCGTGCCATCCTTATCGAACTCCACGACGCCATAGCGTTCAGGATCGCCCACCGCATAGGCGAATACAGTCGCACCGGAGGCCTGTGCAGCGGCCTTGCGCAGGCTCCGTGCAAAGTCGTGGCCGTAGAAGAGGTTATCTCCCAGGACCAGGCAGCAGCCTTCGCCGGCAAGAAACTCTTTGCCGATCAGAAACGCCTGCGCCAGGCCGTCAGGCGAGGGCTGCACGGCATATTGCAGGTGAATCCCCCACTGCTCCCCTGTGCCCAACAACTGCTCGAAGCGTGGTGTGTCCTCAGGGGTAGAGATAATGAGAATGTCGCGAATCCCCGCCAGCAGTAGCACTGAGAGGGGGTAGTAGATCATTGGCTTGTCATAGACAGGAAGCAGTTGCTTACTGATGGCCTGTGTCACCGGGTAGAGTCGCGTACCGGACCCGCCGGCGAGAATAATTCCCTTCATCCATCTGCCTCCACTGCAGAATACTCCCCCGTTAGACGCGCGGATGGCACAGTGATGCTGTACCCAGCAGCAATCTATCCGTCAGAAAACAGAGATTAATGGAAGGCAGAAGAGAAGATCAGAGGTCAGCGTGAGCGAAAGCGCACGTAAAGCGCGGCTCCCGCAGCCCCAACAAGGCCCAGCACGGCAGTCGGGCACTCCGGCGAATCCACACAGCCACCTACACCCTGAGCATGGGCAAACGCTGGGAGGAGAAACAACAGACCGAAAGAGGCGAACCGCAGAGCTATCTTCATAAGGATGGGACACCGATCAGAGACGAATTTAGAAACATTCTGCTCTGGCACAAAAGCATACGTGCCTTGGCGAGACAGCACAAGCAAGGTGATTCTACCGAATCCTACCTCCTTCCGATCAAACCGCTATGAAAACAGAGAATGACCGCAAAGCAACCGGCAAGGCCCCTGCTCCTAATAAGATAAGTCGATGAAGCGCATTGCAATCATCGGCGGAGGAATCGCCGGCCTTACCGCCGCCTACGAGCTCGAACTCGCCCGCAAACGTGGAGCGGAGATCGACTGGCATCTCTATGAAGCCGGCGACCGTCTCGGCGGAATCGTCGAAACCACACAGTCTCAGGGCTTCGTCCTTGAAGGCGGCCCCGATGGCTGGGTCTCGGAAAAGCCCTGGGCTCGCGAACTGGCACTCGAACTCGGCCTCGGCGCAGAGCTGATCTCGAGCAACGACGCCACTCGCAAGACCTACATCCTGATCGACGGCAAGCTCCAGCCGATGCCCGATGGCATGCGCATGATGGTTCCGGAGAATCTCAGCACACTCGAAGACTCGCCTCTCTTCTCAGATACAGCCCGCAAAGCCTATGCCGCCGAGTTGGAGCGAGCGTCGGAACTCCGCTCCGAAGCTCCGGAACAAGACGAGTCCGTTGCCAGCTTCATCCTCCGCCACTTCGGTGAGGAGGTCCTCACCAAAATCGGCGCTCCCCTGCTCAGCGGAGTCTTTGGCGGCGATGTAAAGACCCTGAGCGTCCGCGCCGTGATGCCCAACTTCATCACCATGGAGCGCGAATACGGCTCCCTCATCGCAGCCCTGCAGGCCAAAGCAAAGACGCGCGGCAGCCGTCCGGTGCCATCGCTCTTTACGACCCTCCGCAACGGCCTCGGCACTCTCATCGAGGCCCTCGTTGCCCAGCTGCCGCCCGAACGGCTGAACCTTAGCCGCTCAGCTCTATCGATCAAGCGACAGGGCAAACGCTGGCTGCTCCGCACCTCCGCCTTTGCCACTGAGGGGCGCACCAGTAAGAAGCACTTCCATCACGTCCTCTTCGCCACCCCCATCGACGCAACCCGCGCCCTGCTCACGCCGCTCGATGCTGAAGCCGCGGCACTCATCCCCACCGATGCCAGCTCCGCCGTACTCGCCGCACTGTGCTGGCCTGCCGCCGCCGCGAGCACTTTCTCGATTCCGCAGGGCTTCGGTTTCCTCGTGCCCCAGGCACGCTCCACCAGCGAGCCACAACTTCTTGCCGCCACCTTCGTCGATCAGAAGTTCCCCGACCGTGCGCCAGCCGGAGCCCGCGTCATCCGCGTCTTCTTTGGAGGGCCGAGCGCCGATACGCTCTCCCCCCAATCCGACGAAACGATCGCCGCCGCAGCCTTCGCCCAGCTCACCAAAGTCCTCGGCCCACTCCCTGCGCCCGATGCGGTACTCACCACCGTGCGCCGCTGGCCGCGCAGCCTGCCGCAGTATGAGGTCGGCCACCTCGAACGCATGGTTCAACTCGACCTGCACATCGCGAAACTTGGCGATCTGACACTGCTGGGCAACGGCTACCGGGGCGTAGGCCTGCCTGACCTCATTCGCGACGCCCGCGCTGCAGCTCGTGAGCTGATCCCGACAGCGTGAGGGACCTCTATCAGCAGAGAGCAACGAGGGCTTCAGCTACGAATACCTCTTAGCTAAACCCCTCGTCGCCCTCTGCTGAACCAACCCCGAACCACCAGAACTGCAAGGAAACAGACGACAGGCGTAAACTAACCCTATGGGCATTACCCGCCAGCAAGCTCTCGACTGTTTCGCCTCCGACGATCTCATCGGCATCGGCATGGAGGCCGATGCGGTCCGCCGCCGCCTCCACCCGGAGGGCGTGGTCAGCTACATCATCGACCGCAACATTAACTACACCAACTTCTGCACCGAATACTGCACCTTCTGCGCCTTCTATCGGCCCTTGAAGGGCAAGCTCGCCGCCGAAGGCTACATCCTCGACTTCGACACGATCTATGACAAGATCCGCGAAACAGTCGAGATGGGCGGCACCGGCGTACTGATGCAGGGCGGCATCCATCCCGACCTCAAGATCGACTGGTTCGAATCGCTCTTCACGGGCATCAAGCAGCGCTTCCCGTCCATCTGGCTGCACTGCCTCTCTGCCTCCGAGATTCTGGCCATCGCCGAGTACTCCGAGATCTCGCTGCGCGACACCATTGCGCGTCTTCGTGACGCCGGGCTCGACAGCATTCCCGGCGGCGGTGCAGAGATCCTCGATGACGAGGTCCGCAAACGCATCGCGCGGCTGAAGTGCAGAACGGAAGATTGGGTTGCCGTTCACCGCACCGCACACTCGCTCGGCATGCGGACTACGGCAACCATGATGTTCGGCGTCGGCGAGACGATGGAGCATCGTGTCAATCACTTCGAAGTGGTTCGCCAGCTTCAGGAAGAGACCGGCGGATTTACGGCATTCATCCCCTGGAGCTTCCAGCCCAACAACACCGCTCTCGGCGGTCGCGGCTGGGATGAGGCTACCTCGGTCGAATACCTCAAGACCCTCGCCATCAGCCGCATGTATCTCGACAACATCGAAAATGTGCAGAGTTCTTGGGTCACGCAGGGCCTGAAGGTTCTGCAGATGGGCCTGCGTTTCGGCGGTAATGATGTTGGCTCGGTAATGCTCGAAGAGAACGTGGTTCGCGCCGCAGGCACCTCGAATTGCACGACGGAAGAGGAGCTTCGCCGCATCATTCGCGACGCAGGCTTCAAACCCGTGCAGCGCGATACGCTCTATCGGACGATGTTCCTGAATTAGGCTGCTTTCAATAAATGTAACTGTAGATATTTTCGAAACATCGTCTCAATTTGCCTTGATGCCTCGTTGTCATTCTTCGGAATCAGGTCAAATATCTCAAAGTCAGGGAGTAAGCGATGTCCCTGTCGGAAGACCTTGTAGCGAAGAGTTGACGCATAAGCTACCGTGTTTACAGGTTCAAGCAACAGCGTGTCGTCGATTTTCGAGGTAATGGTGGTCTGTATTTGTTCCAAATACTTGATTGCAGAATCAGCATTCATTTGATGCAGCCCTCCTAGGACTGTCCCTGAAGCTTATTTGCCAGGGTTCGTCTGCGGGAGCCTTATGCCAAAAAAATAAACCCAGCATCTTTGATTGCCGCCGAAATTTTCTCATCCGGCACACCCTGCCTCCGCAAGCTTTCCGTAAGCGCCTGCACCTGCGATCCCTCAAGACGCTCTAAATCCCTTCGCAGCCCCTGCGAAATATATGCCTTGATTAACCCCTGATAACCGGAAAAGCCGAGACTTGGCGCAATCTCTTTCAGCGATTCGATCACACTCTCCGGAATTCGGAGACTGATCGCAGTCATGACCCTTGGTGTCCGTAGCCGTTCGCGCATACGTTCTTTGGATGTCTTCATAGATTTTCATCTCCCGTTTCATCGCTAAACGTGTCAATAGAAAAGATGGCTCTACGAGTAGATGTATATCAAATGTATATACAAAAGTTAAAATACATTCCCTTATAACCATACGTAGCGGCTATGTTGCCTCACGTTAGAACAAACCCATGAAGATAGACCGCCTCGACCACCTCGTCCTCACCGTTGCAAGCATTCCTGCAACGATCGCCTTCTACACTCGCGTCCTCGGATTTGAAGCCGCCGAAGCTAACAGTCGCTGGGCTCTCAAGTTCGGCCAGCAAAAGATCAATCTCCACCAGACAGACCATACCTTCGACCCCAAGGCGGCAAATCCTACACCAGGCTCCGGGGATCTTTGCTTCATCACCGGCGATCAGCCTGAGCAAACCCTCCACCACCTGAAATCCCTCGACATAGCCATTGAGGAAGGCCCTGTAGAGCGTCATGGAGCTCTCGGCAGGATGGTCTCCGTCTACTTCCGTGATCCCGACGGCAACCTTCTCGAAATCGCAAGGTATCTCTAAGCCTCCTCGCGTAAAATCAATGCGATACCCTGACGCAGAGCGCGATGCAAAGATCCATGCCCTGCTTAGCGTCTGTACCTCGCTCGGCCCGGAGTTCCTTTCTGATCAGTCATCTCAAAGCGTTTGCGTTTTTCCTCGCCAGTCCCCATGGCCTGGGCTATTACTGGCGTTCCCACTACACGAGCCAGATCTATAACTTCCATGGGGAGTACCGCTGGAACGTCTTCGATGTCGCCCTGCTCATCCCGTACTTCATCGTGATGATCATCCTGGCCTTCTATGGCCTCCATCGCTATCAGCTCGTCTGGCTCTACTACCGCAACCTCCGCAACGCCTCTCACTCCACGGAGCCGGTCGCCCGCTTCGAGGAGTCCGAGCTGCCCTTCGTCACCATTCAGCTCCCGATCTATAACGAGCAGTTCGTCATCGACCGCCTGATCGACGCCTGCTGCCGCCTCGACTATCCCCGCGACCGCTTCGAGATCCAACTCCTTGACGATTCCACCGACGAGACCACCGGCGTCGCACGAGGCATCGTCGCCCGCTATGCCGCCGGGACGGAAGGCCTTGAACCACAGCCAGTCCATTACCTCCATCGCACCAATCGCTACGGCTATAAGGCCGGGGCCCTGGAAGAAGGTCTGAAGGTAGCCAAAGGTGAGCTGATCGCCATCTTCGACGCCGACTTTGTGCCGCCGCCTCAATGGTTGATGCAGGTGATCCATCACTTCGCCGAACCCGGTATCGGCATGGTGCAGACGCGCTGGACACACCTCAATCGCAACTACTCGTTTCTCACCCAGGTCGAGGCCATCCTGCTCGACGGCCATTTTGTACTGGAACACGGCGGGCGCTCCCGTGCGGGTGTCTTCTTCAACTTCAACGGCACGGCCGGAATGTGGCGTCGCGGAGCCATTGAAGAAGCCGGTGGCTGGCAGCACGATACGCTCACCGAGGACACCGACCTCAGCTATCGGGCACAGCTCAAAGGCTGGAAGTTCAAGTACTTGCAGGATGTCGAGTGCCCCGCCGAACTGCCCATCGAGATGACCGCCTTCAAGACCCAGCAGGCACGCTGGGCCAAGGGCCTCATCCAGACCAGCAAGAAGATTCTGCCTACGATCTTCCGCTCGGAAGCCCCGTTCCACACCAAGCTCGAGGCCTTCTACCATCTCACCGCCAACATCAGCTATCCGTTGATGATCGTGCTCTCCACCCTGCTGATGCCTGCCATGATCATTCGTTCCTGGCAGGGTCCCTTGCAGATGATCCTGATCGACCTGCCGTTGTTCATGGCCTCGACGATGTCGGTTTCGAGCTTCTATCTGGTCAGCCAGAAAGAACTCTTTCCGCGCACCTGGTACAAGACGTTTCTCTACCTTCCCTTCCTGATGTCGCTGGGAGTCGGTCTCACGATCACCAACACCAAGGCCGTGCTCGAAGCGCTCTTCGGCATCAAGAGTGCGTTCGCACGTACGCCGAAGTATCGCGTTGAGAAAAAAGGCGAGAAGTCACAGGCGAGGAAGTACCGGAAGCGGCTGGGGATCATCCCCTGGATCGAACTGGCGATCGGCTGCTACTTCGCCGGGACGGTCTGGTATGCCTTCAGCACGGAAAACTACTTCACCGTGCCGTTTCTCCTGCTCTTCGTTCTGGGCTACTGGTACACCGGCCTGCTGAGCCTCTTCCAGGGACTCTTCGAACGCAGGGGCACACAGGGCAGCGAGATCCACGAGAAGCCCTACCCTGTAGGGATTTAGGCTCGACTATAAAACCATCCTTCGTTCGCACACAAGCAGAAAGGCCCGCTTTCGCGGGCCTTTCTGCTTGCACGAACCTATTCAGTATCCGTTAGAAGCGGACGCCAAACTTGATCGGAAAGTATCCCGTGTGGTTGCTGTTCGCCGGATAATCGTTCGCCACATCGACATTTGCCGCGGAAGCGGTAGCGGCCGTAACACCGGCACGCTGCGAGTTATCAACGAACACATACCGAACCTCGCCGTAGAACCGCTCATTCGAGAAGCGCGAGAACTTATAGGTCAGTCCCAGGCCGGCATTGAAGCCAGGTGCGTTCGAAGTGTAGTGGTCGATGGTCTGGTTTGCAGAGTAGGTATAGCAACCATAGAACGGATCGCAGTACTCACCGAGCGCCGGAACCGTGAAATCGGCTGTCTTGTGGTAGAAGCCGACACCGGCTACGACATAAGCGCCCAGTCCCTCACCCGAGTAGAACGTATAGGTGGGATCGATGGAGAAGGACCACACATGGCTGCTACCGTCCAGGTTGGAGATAGGTGCAATGGTGCCAACCGAGGGGTCCGGGTTCTGATTGTAGAGATCGATGTAGGTGTTATAGATTGTCGTCTGATTGGCGAGCGTACGGCCCTGGAAGCCGAAGTTATCCCAATCGAACTCGATCGGAAGCGCAAAATGCTTACTGAACTGAGGACCGCCGCCGACCTGGAAGCTGTAGCTCGGGGTCAGATAGGTATGAGTATTGCCAGTCGGTACGGTGAAACCGGCGCCACCGTAGAAAGTGAACTTGTTCGAGCCATCCGCGTTCGTGTTGCCGCCACGATAGCGAGGACGGCCATAGCGCTGATGTCCGCCACCATACTGGGGATCGACAAAATTGAAGGGAGCAGCGGAGTTATCCGCCACTTCATTGATCTCCGCGCTGCTGCTTGAAAACAGCGCGTCACTGCTGGTTCCGGCTACCGGAACGTCCAAATTCAATGTTGGCTTCGCCTGAAGACTGTTTTGCATAGAAGCCACGTTGGACTGGGTGGCAGCCCGGGCGACTGAAGAATCGCTGGACTGGCTGGTCTGCGCACTCATCACGGCAACACTTGCGCCGAGAATCGCCGACAGCGCCACAGTGCGGCGCACAAAACCTGAGGGTCTAGTAAAGGTAAACAACATCTTTTGAACTCCTTGCCGTAAAACGGGAACCGAATGCTGGATCAAACCCAAGCCTTCGCGAATTGTTGCGAACGCTGCGCCCCTTTCGATTCCATTTCCACGTAGGACGATCATAATGCCGAATAGGATGCAGGATATTTAGGAATCAATCCTCATGTGCCTGCCTCGATAAGGTGACAAATCATGGGCATTCCTTCAAGTTTGCGCAACTCTATGCGAAAAAGGCCGTCTAATATAGTAAGTCTACGTGTATCCAAATTCCGCTGCTTTGTAAGCGCGAGTAACTTCGTCAGGATGGTGTCTGCTTGTCTTTTTCCCCGCATGTCTGGTCTATGCCACGGGCTTTTTGCGCCTGTGCTTTTGGTTTTGCCGGACTCGCCCTCCTACCCCTGACTTCCTCTGCCCAGCAAGCTCCCTCCAATGTGCTGATTGCGACCCTTACGCCAGTGACTCATCCTGCGCTTCCTAATGCTCCCTCCGCGCTGCTGTTTTCGCCCACCGAAACAGGCACCTCTCCGGATACATTGGATACCGACGACTCCTCTTCCAACAGCGATCCGGATTCCGCGGACAATCAGGATCTGAAAGATCCGCACCAACGGACACAGGACAACTCTCCCGACACCAAGAAGAAACCTGTTCCCCCTATCGAACTCGACTCCAATGGAAACCCGATTCCGCTCAATCGCCGCCAGCCGCAGCGCATTCTCGGGTTTATGCCGAACTTTCGTTCTGTTTCAGGCGGTGCCGTAGCTCATCCTCCCGGTTGGAAGTACAACTTCCAGGTAGCCACCCATCAGTCGTTCGATTACTCCTCCTTTATCTTCCTCGGCATCACATCCCTTTCGGCCGAAGGCCTGAACTCTCATCCAGTCCTGGGCAAAGGTGTCGATGGCTTCTATGCCTACACCTGGCGCGGCTTGCTCGACAAGACAGACGGCACCTATCTCTCCGCCTGGTTTCTTCCCAGCCTGCTGCATGAAGACACGCGCTACTATGCGATGGGCCGTGGCCACAGTATTCCCATCCGCGCCCTCTACGTCATCAGCCGGCAGGCCGTAGCTCAAACCTACGGAGGCAAGCAGACCCCCAATATCGCCGGCCTCGGCGGCAAAGTGCTCACCCAGGTCATCTCCCGCGAGTACTATCCCGCGGGAGCCACCAGCTTCGGTGTCCTCGCCACGAAGTTCGCCTACGCCTCCATGCGTGACATCGCCTTCACCTCCATCCGCGAGTTCTACCCCGACATCGCCGCACACTACGTTCGCACACACCGAGAAAAGGTCGCGCACCAGGCCGCACGCGATGCCCAGGCCGCCGGCGTCCACTAAATCCGCGATTATGCGTCTGGCCAATGAGAATCCTTATCTCAGGCTTCGCGTCTAAACTGGACATAATATGTCCATAACCTCAAACATCGATCGTCTTCGCAATGAGATTGCGGACGCCTGCGCCCGTGCCAACCGCCGTGTAGAAGACGTCGCCCTGATGGCCGTCAGCAAGATGCACCCCGCCGAAGCTATTCTGGAAGCCCACTCCGCAGGCCAGCGCCTGTTCGGCGAAAACCGCGTGCAGGAGGCTCAGGCCAAATCCGCGCAAATTGAGCTGCTTGAAGGGCTCGACCTGCACCTCATCGGCCCCCTGCAGAACAACAAGACAGCCAAGGCCGCCGAGATCTTCCACGCCATCGACGCCGTCGACTCGCTGAAGACCGCGGAACGCCTCAACTCCGCCGCACAGGCCCTCGGCAAGACCTTGCCCCTGCTCATCGAAGTGAAGCTTTCGCATGAAGAGACCAAACATGGTCTCGCTCCTGAAGAACTCCCAGCCTTCCTGGATGCCCTGCAACCATTCAGCTTCCTAAAACCCCTGGGATTGATGACCGTTCCCCCCTGGAGCGACGACCCCGAAACGGCACGGCCCTACTTCCAGCATCTACGCAGGTTGCGCGACGAGAACGTTGCCAAACATTCAAATCTCACGCAGCTCTCCATGGGGATGTCCCACGATTTTCAAGTGGCCATTGAAGAGGGTTCCACCACGGTACGCATCGGCACTGCGATCTTCGGCAAACGGAGTTACGTGTGATTCTCGCGCTGCGGGATACGCCCGGCGGCTGTTCCCTCCCAGTACGCGTTCATCCCGGGGCCAAACAGAATGCCATCACGGGCACACACGACGGTTCCATCAAGGTCTCACTGATCACACCGCCCACCGACGGACGTGCCAACGCCGCGCTGATCGCCTTCCTCAGCGACCGCCTCAACATCCCGCGAGCCCATATCGAACTCCTCACCGGCGCGACCAGCCGGACCAAGATGCTGCGCATAGCGGGACTAACTTCCGCAGAGGTCGAAGCCCGATTGCTCACCGATCTCGCTTAGCTCTTGCTCCGCTTCCAGAGCAGCGCAATCAAGACCAGGGTCGCCGCAATTCCCCCCGCGAAGAGTCCCGCCATTGCGCTGCCAAGCCGAACCTGCAGAGCATACATTCCACCCGGCGCGGCGTGGGCGATGACGGTCTTCGCCGTCAGCCATCCTACGCCGACGAAGACCGCCACCACGACTGATGCCTTCCACACATACTGCATAAGGCGAGTCTACTGCCTCCGCCTCTTACTTCCCGGCCACCGTCGCCGTCGGTGCCACGGTCAGGTTCTCACCCTCGTCCGCTTTGACCTTTACGTTGTCGAACGCGACCTTCGCATAGGCAATCTTCAGCCCGGTCTTCGCTTGCAGATCGACGTTCTTCAACGACAGCCCTTCCACAGGCGACTCCGGCAAACCTACGATCGTTCCTGCCGATCCACTTCCAGTTGCATGAACATTCTCGATCGCGATGTTGTGAAAGCGCGGCGTCAGACGTCCCATCGGCATAGACGGAACCTCACCGTCCGGCGCTGCCTTCGGGTAATACTCCGTGATCAGGATCGCCGTCTTCACATCGACCATGTCGATGTCCTTGAACGAGATGTTGCTCACATCGTTGCCCCGGTCGCGATTCGCCTTGATACGAATTCCCTGGTCCGTGCCCTTGAAGTGAATCCGCTCGGCGTGAACATTCTGCACGCCGCCAGCGATCTCACTGCCGATAGAGAGCCCGTGGCCATTTTCGAACGTGCAGTCGGTGATCATGATGTTCTTCGAAGGAGCATCCGGTCCGGGCGAGTTGATCGCGCCTGACTTGATCGCGACGTTGTCATCTCCAACCGACGAGAACACGTGGTCGATCACAATATTGCTGGAGCTGAAGGGGTCAATCGCGTCGGTGTTCGGCGAGTGCGGAGCGAGGATCTTGAGGTTACGAAAGACAAGATCGTCTGCGTAGTACGGCACGATCTGCCAGAAGCCCGCATTCTGTATGGTGATTCCCTCGACACGGATGTGCTTCGAGTGGTCGAAGACGAGGCCCATCGGTCGCGGATGATCGTTGCCCAGTACACCGGCCTCCTTCACGGCGTGCACATACTCCCACCAGATATGTCCGTTGCCGTCGATTGTTCCGCCGCCGGTAATGGTGATGTTCTCCGCATTCACCGAGCCCACCAGGGGCTGCACGGTCGGTTGCCGGGCAAACGTCACTTTGGGATAGTCCTCACGGTCTGGAGAACCGAGCAGGGTCGCGCCCTCGGCAATGTTCAGCGTGATATTCGACTTCAGGGAGATGGGTCCACTCAAGAATGTGCCGCCGCTGAGCTTTACGACACCACCCTTTTTATAGCCGGCACAAGTATCGATGGCCTCCTGAATAGCCGCCGTATCCTTGGTCGTGCCATCGCCCTTGGCGCCGAACGCACGTACATCACAGGTCTTCGCACTTGTACCAGCCGCCCACGCCTGCGGCACTACCGCCAGGGCCAACACTCCAATCAACGCTACAAAACGCATTGCGCACACTCCACGGGAATCTGTCAGACAGCTACGGGAGCCATCTTACATGGCAGAGGCCAGGACTGGCACGAGACAGAACTCTACCGGCAATTTCTGCGGGGATAGACTAGCCGGTGACAAGCTGGGCTATGAAACTTTGCGAAATTTCTTCCCACACTCTGCCAAGGTTAAACGTGCCTTACGGCTGTGACACGGCTATGCTTGAATTCTTTTCTTCCTACACTGCTCAATGATTAGCGACAAACGCCGTTCTCGATATTGGGACGATACGTCGTCCTATCGACCAAGTGGCTTAGTTCTCCGTAGGCCGCTCAATATGGTCTGCGACAATCACAGAAACCATAGCCCGCGTCGGCTTCAGCTTGATTCCCAACTGTTCCTGCACGGCCTCCAATACGGTCGGTCCCGTCGATGCCACATCCGGCGGAGACGTCTGCATCGGTGGGGGACCCTCCAGAGTAAAGTCCCACAGCCCCGTCAACCCGGTCTGGTCCACAACACGGCGGCCGATCTCCTCTGAAGACCCGCCCAAACTCCCTACAAACTTGCCAACCAGATCCATGGAAGTCGCTCGTGAACCAAACAGAGCCATGCCGTCTTTGCTGGGCCTGGCGAAGTAACCATAGCACTCTATCGGATAGGTCTCCGGTTTCGGTTTTTCGTCGCAAGCCTGCCCCTGAGCATGCGGAATCAACCTCGGCCCCGGTTTCCCGGGCTTCACCAGCACCATCGCGAGCACTGGAGCCTCTTTTTGCTCGAAGTGTATCTTTAGTCCAAATCGGTCGGCCAATAGTGCCTGCATCATCAACCGGTACTGGTCCTTGGTCGCGTGCAGCGGGGCTGTCGCCTCGATATCAAATCGGTCTGTCTTCACCCACCCGGGAAGATTGGCCAACATGGCCTTCTCTTCTTCTCCCGAGAGCCAGATCTTGTAAGCAAACTCAATGTAGGTCGGCAACGCAAAATCTGCGTGAAACCGCCCATTCGTTTCCCGGAACCAATCATCGGAACTCAGTGCAAACGAAGGCGACTTGAACTCGCCCTTGTCCTCGCGAATCGAAGCGACCTCAAACGTCATCGCTCCGCCAGCCGCCTTCTGCCAATCAGGAACGCTCTGCACAGGCCTCTGCACCCGCATGGAACCTACACTCGCAACACCGCAAAGCAGCAGCACTCCAAGCCTTTTCATTGAGACCGTCCCTGAATTCTATTCACTTTGACGTCTCACGATACACGTTGTCATTCCCTGTCGCCGCCTTTCCCAGAGAATCGATAAAAGCGTGCCCAGCGAATGCCATCAAATGCCCTGGTCTTAGCGCATAAATCAGAAGGCCCGACTTCAGTCGGGCCATAAAGATGAGAAACCCTTCTGCTCTGCCGAAGGCTGGAGAGAAGGCGTACGGGAACAACTGGATATTTGTGGGAAGCGACAGAAGCAGCAAAAACCACAATGCCAGCACAAAACCCTACTTTAATTATACTATTTTGTATTCGTAAATACGATTCGAGGTTGTATGCGAAAGCTCACCACGCCGGTACTCTTTCTCTGCTCTTTTCTGCAGGCGCTTCCCTTCGCGCATGCCGCGACGATTCAGCAAAAGGTTCAGCTCAAGGCTGTCCCTCTACCGTTCAGTAGCGTGCGGCTGACGGGTGGCCCATTGAAGCGGGCGCAAGACCTCGACGCCCAGTACCTCCTCGACCTTCAGCCCGAGCGCATGCTTGCCCGTCTGCGCCAGCGCGCCGGTCTCGACCCCAAGGCGGAAGGGTACGGTGGTTGGGACGGTGACGGCCGGCAGCTCACCGGACATATCGCAGGACACTATCTCTCCGCCATCAGCATGATGTATGCGACCACGGGAGATATACGCTTCAAGAACCGCGCTGACGATTTCGTTACGGAGTTGCAGAACATCCAAAATGCGCAGGGAGACGGCTACATCGGCGCGCTGCTGGATGCAAAGGGTGTGGATGGCAAGGTTCGGTTCCAGGATCTGAGCAAGGGCGAGATCCACTCCGGAGGCTTCGATCTGAATGGCTTATGGTCCCCCTGGTACGTCGAGCACAAACTCTTTGCCGGGTTGCGCGATGCGTACCACCTCACGGGGAACCGCAAAGCGCTCGACGTCGAAATCAAGTTCGCCGGATGGGCAGAGAGCATCGTGGGACATCTCAGCGACGAGCAGCTTCAGCGCATGCTCGCAACCGAGTTCGGCGGCATGAACGAAGTGCTCGCGGATCTTTACGCCGACACCAACGACCCGCGCTGGCTTAAGCTTTCGGACAAGTTCGAACATCACGCTATCGTCGATCCTCTGTCGAAAGGGCAGGACATCCTTGCCGGCAAGCATGCCAACACGCAGATCCCGAAGATGATCGGAGAGCTCGCGCGCTACGTCTACACCGGGGATGAAACCGACGGGAAAGCAGCGATGTTCTTCTTCGACGAGGTGTCCGAGCACCACAGCTTCGCCACCGGCGGGGATGGCAAAAATGAATATTTCGGACAGCCCGACAAGATGAATGACATGATCGACGGGCGCACCGCCGAGAGCTGCGCCGCCTACAACATGATCAAGATGGCGCGGGACCTTTTCTCGCTTGACCCTCAGGCCCGTTATGCAGACTTTATCGAACGCGCGGATCTCAACGCGATTCTCGGCGGACAGGATCCCGAAGACGGACGCGTCAGTTACATGGTTCCGGTCGGACGCGGCGTGCAGCACGAATATCAGGACAAGTTCGAAAGCTTTACCTGCTGCGTCGGATCGCAGATGGAAACCCACGCCTTTCATGCCTACGGGATTTACAGCGAATCCGGCAACAAGCTCTGGGTCAGCCAGTATGATCCGACCACGGTCGATTGGACATCGCAGGGCATGAAGCTCGAGATGGTGACAAACCTGCCCATGGGCGATTCGGCGGCCTTAAAGATTACCTCTGGGAAGACGAAGGTGTTCACGATTGCGCTGCGGCGTCCGTACTGGGTCGGTGCCGGCTTTTCGGTAAAGGTAAACGGTGAGACCTTGCCAAACACCTCGACGCCCGATACGTACATCGAGATCAACCGCAAATGGAAAGTGGGCGATACGGTCGAAATTGTGCTGCCCAAAACGCTGCGGAAAGAGGCTCTGCCGGACAATCCGAGCCGTATGGCGATCATGTGGGGACCGCTTGTGCTGGCAGGCGATCTTGGGCCGGAGGTGAGCCGCAGACATTCCGGCGGCCAGGGCGGAACGGCTCCCGAGCCGGCACCTGCGTTGATCACTGCGGAGCAAAATGTCGATGGCTGGTTGAAGCCCGTTGCCGGCAAGGATGGAGTCTTTCGCACCGCCAACGTCGGGCTGAAACAGGACATCGAATTTGCGCCGTTCTACGAGATGCCGCGCCGCCGGTACGCGATCTATTGGGACGTGTTTACGCCCACTGATTGGGCCAATAAATCCGCGGCCTATCAAGCCGAAGAGGCAAGCGAGAAAAAATTGACGGCGGCCACCATCGGCTTCGCTCAGCCCGGGCAGATGCAGTCAGAACGCGATTTTGCGGAGAAAGACGAAGATAGCTCACCAGTACAGCTGCAGGGCCGCTACGGACGTCAGGGGAACAACTGGTTCTCGTACGACTTGCCGGTCGATCCCGCTTCTCCTGCGACCCTGGTCGTGACCTACAGCAACGATGCACGAGGGCGCAAAGGCGGCTTCGACGTCCTGGTGGACGGCACGAAGGTCGGGGAGCAGTCGATGGAACGACGAACTCCGGAGCAGGATGTTCGCTTCTTCGATGTAAAGTATCCACTTCCGCTGGACATCGTGAAGGGCAAGCAGAAGATCACGGTGCGCTTCCAGGCGAAAGAAGGAGAGGCGATTCCCGGCGTCTTCGGCATCCGCACCGTGCGCGTTGATGGTGCGCAGTAGGGCCGGAATAGCTGTTATTCGGATAACGCAGGGCCAACGGCCCGATTTCATACCAGCCTGGGGTGAAGCCCCAGGAAAAGGGTGAGGAAATTTGTGAGGGCTGAAAGCCCGACTCATCCCTGGCACTCATGAGTCGGGCCTTCAGCCCTTAGTGTCTTGGTAATTCGCGTACCTGGGGCTTTGCCCCAGGCTGGTATGAAACCGGGCCGTTGGCCCTGCATCTCATCACCCGCCTTTATTTTGAAGGCCCACTCGATGAGTGGACTAACCGATTACTCCCACTCAATCGTCCCTGGCGGCTTCGACGTAATGTCATACACCACGCGATTGATTCCCCGCACCTCGCTTACGATGCGGCTGGAGATAGCACGCAGCACCTCATACGGCAGCGCAGCCCAGTCGGCAGTCATGCCGTCTTCGCTCTCCACCGCACGAATCGCGCAGGTATAGGCATAGGTGCGCTGGTCGCCCATCACCCCCACAGATTTGACTGGCAGCAGCACCGCGAAGCTCTGCCAGACCTTACGGTAGAGTCCCGCGCGCTTGATCTCTTCGACACAGATCGCATCCGCCTCCTGCAGGATGGCCACACGGTCCGGCGTAACCTCGCCAAGGATGCGCACCGCGAGACCGGGCCCCGGAAAGGGCTGGCGTTCAAGAATCTCCTCCGGCATATCGAGATCGCGGCCGATACGGCGAACCTCATCCTTGAAGAGATCGCGTAGCGGCTCGATCAGCTTGAGCTTCATGTCTTCCGGCAGGCCACCGACGTTGTGATGGCTCTTGATCACGTGCGAAGGCCCATGGACACTGGCGGATTCGATCACGTCGGGGTAGAGTGTCCCCTGCACCAACCAGGCAATCTCCTCGCCCGAGGACTTCTCCGCCTCAAAGATCTTCTTGGCTTCATCGTCGAAGACCGAGATGAACTCGTTGCCGATAATCTTGCGCTTCTTCTCGGGGTCGGTCACACCCGCCAGCTTGCCAAGGAATCGTTCGCTCGCATCAACCGCGACGACGTTCAGCTTCAGCTCCTCGCGCATGGTCTTCTGTACCTTCGCAAACTCGTCCTTGCGCAGCACGCCATTGTTTACGAAGATGCACGTCAGCCTGTCGCCAATCGCACGCGCGACCAGCACCGCCGCAACGCTCGAATCCACACCGCCGCTGAGGCCGCAGATAGCATGCCCCGTCTCGCCTACCTGCTCGCGAATCTTGGCGACAGTCGTAGCGATGAAGTGCTCGGGGGTCCAATCCTGCTTTGCGCCGCAGATGTCTACAGCGAAGTTCTTCAACAGGGCCATGCCCTGCTTGGTGTGCGCTACCTCGGGATGGAACTGTACCGCCCACATCTTGCGCGACTCATCGGCGATACTCGCCACGGCGTTGGCCGTGCGGGCTGTCACGCGAAAGCCTGGCGCAAGCGTCTCAGCGTGGTCGCCATGCGACATCCAGACTTCCAGCTTCTCCGGCAGGCCATGGAATAGCGCCGTCGGATCGACGAGTTCGACCTCCGCATGGCCATACTCGCGGGCCGCGGCGGGAACGACCTTGCCGCCGAGATGATGGGTCATGAACTGGAGTCCGTAGCAGATGCCAAGCACCGGCAGGCCGGTTTCGAGCACCTTGGGATCGGCCTTGGGGGCTGTATCGTCGTACACGCTCGATGGGCCTCCGGAGAGCACGATGCCCTTCGGCTGAAGAGCCAGCACTTTATCGAGAGGCGTTGTGCAGGGCAGCACGACGGAGAAGACATTGAACTCGCGGATGCGACGCGCGATCAGTTGGGTGTACTGCGATCCAAAATCGAGGATGACGATGGTTGAAGTTTGAGGAGTGTCCACAGATCTAGTCTAAATCTATGGGTCTGCCTAGCTTTTGTTTTTCGTCGTCATCCTGAGCCTGCGGCTCAGGATGACGACGAAAGACAAGCAACGGCGAAACAGCCTCAAGCCACTTCATACACCCGGCAAAGCGAAATATAGGCCGCCGTCCGCACAACGTGGAAGTAGTCCGACGCCAGCAGGTACAGCACGCCCACTCCCATACTCCAGTGCACCAGGAAATCCTGCGTCGCCACACTCTCAAACGGCAGCGGACAGGCCGAGAAGACCAGCGCCAGCACCAGCAGCGCGATCCTGATGATCCCCATCACCAGGTTGATCTCGACCAGTTTGCCGCGCAGAGGCCCCAGCTTCCACGCCTGCCGCAGGCTTTCCATCGCACCGATACCGCGAACCATCGCGAGCACCGGCGCAATATCGAGCAGCCATCCGGTAGCCGCCCAGGCGACAAACAGAGCCAGAGTCCCGCAGATCAGCATCGCAGCGTAGAGCACCAGGTTCGGCTCGCCACCGTGGACCACAGGCCCTGTAACCGCCGCCTGCCCCGCAAACTGAACGCCCCAGAACCAGACTCCATACACCGCCAGCAGCACGACGATGCGCAGGCCGCCCAGCACCAGCAGCGTCCCCGGTTTCGGAACCAGTTGTGGATCCAGGCGACGCAGCACATACGTTCTGCCGAACGCAGCCACCACCGCCCAGGCTATCAACGCGAGCGGCGCAAGCCAAAGGGCGACATGCAGGATCGCTGGCAGCAGAGCACTCGCCACCAGGCTCAGGGTCTGCGCCGCGTCCACGGGCTTGAAGACCGTCATCGCCTCGAGCGCACGTGTATCCACCGGCACAACACGCTGGATGCGCATAGCCTCCCAGGCGACCAGCGCAACAATCGGCCCCCCGACAAGCCAGCGCCAAAGCACTTCAAAACCCGTGAGCGATGGCCGCTTCCACACTGCGGCCATCACGCCAACGAACGACTGCGTTCCACGAACCGGTACGTGATGGCCTGCAGTCTCCGGCACTACTTCACCACCAGGTTCACCATGCGGCCCTTGACCACAATGGTCTTGACCACCGTCTTGCCCACGAGCCGCGCGGCGACCTTTTCATCTGCCAGGGCTGCCGCCTTGATCGTCTCTTCGTCGCTCTCCGCGGCGACCTTCACCACGTTCGCGAGCTTGCCGTTGATCTGCACGGGAATCTCAATCTCGCTCTCACGTGCGAGTTCCGCGTCGGCCTCCGGCCAGGGCTGCCGGAACAGCACGCCTTCGCCGCCCATCTGCTCCCACAACTCCGCCGCCATGAAAGGCGCGAACGGGGCGAGCATCAACACCAGCTTATGGAAGACCTCGGCAATCGTGCCTGCGGAGATATCGCCCGCGTCCATCGCCGCTTCGGCGGTGGAGATCTCGTTCACCAGGATCATGATCGCGGCGATGCAGGTGTTGAAGTGCCAGCGCCCGCTGAAGTCCTCGGTGATCTTGGCGATCGTCTGATGCAGCGTGCGCAGCAGCGCCGCGCCGGCTGGCGTCTGAGCCGCAAACGCCGACGGGGCAATCTCATCGCCGTGTGCGTTCTTCTCCAGCTCGCGCACAACAGGCGCGAACTTCGAAGTCAGCCGATAGACGCGCGCCAGGAAGCGGCTAATGCCCGCAACGCCCTCTTCCTGCCACTCCAGATCGCGATCCGGCGGCGCAGCGAAGAGGGCGTACATGCGTGTCGCATCGGCGCCGTAGCGCGAGATCATCTCGTCGGGCGAGACCACGTTGCCCTTCGACTTGGACATCTTCGCGCCGTCCTTGATGACCATGCCCTGCGTAAACAGGCGCTCGGCAGGCTCGGCATTCTTGATCAACCCGAGATCTCGCATCACCTTCGTCCAGAAGCGCGAGTAGATCAGGTGCAGAATGGCGTGCTCTACGCCGCCAATGTACTGGTCGATCGGGAACCAGTAATTAGCCTTGTCGGAATCGAACGGCGCATTCGAGTTCCGTGCATCGGTGTAGCGATAGAAGTACCAGCTCGAATCGACGAAGGTATCCATCGTGTCGGTCTCACGCCGCGCGGGACCACCGCACACCGGACAGGTGGTGTTGACGAACTCCGGCACCTTGGCGAGCGGCGAACCGCCCTCCTGCGTGATCTCGATCTTCTCCGGCAGCAGCACCGGCAACGCGCTCTCCGGCAGAGCAACGACGCCCTGGGGCTTCACGCCCTCATGTCCGTTGATGCAATACACCATCGGGATCGGCGTGCCCCAGTAGCGCTGGCGGCTCACGCCCCAGTCCTTCAGGCGGAACGTCGTGGTCTTCTGGCCGAAGCCGTGTTCCTCAGCGAAGCGAGCCATCTTGTCCTGCGCTTCGAGCGAAGCCTCACCGGTCCACTCGCCGGAGTCGACCAGCACGGCCTCTTCCTTGCCGGTGTAGGGGAGCGCAATCTCTTCGGTGCCGGAAACGCTCGGCGCAACAACACGCTTGATCGGCAGGCCATACTTCTGCGCGAACTCAAAGTCGCGCTCATCGTGACCCGGAACGCTCATGATCGCGCCCGTGCCGTAGTCCGCCAGAATATAGTTCGCGACCCAGATCGGCAGCGTCTCGCCGTTGAAGGGATTGACCGCATGCCCGCCGGTAGAGACACCATGCTTCTCGATGTTGCCGATATCACCAGTCTCACGCGCGACCTTCTGCTGCCCGATCATCTCCTCAACAGACTGCTGCAATGCAGCATCATTCAACGCCCACTGCTTGACCAACGGGTGCTCCGGCGCAAGCTGAATCGACGTCGCACCAAAGATGGTATCCACACGGGTCGTAAACACCCGAATCTTTCCCTCCGGCTCACTGACTCGCTGACTCGCTGACTCGCTGACTCGCTGCCCCTCCGGCTCGCTGACAGCAAAGTCGACGTGCGTGCCTTCACTGCGTCCGATCCAGTTGCGCTGCATCGTGCGCACCTTCTCGGGCCAGCCGGGCAGCTTGTCCAGGCCGTCCAGCAGCTCATCGGCATACTTCGTGATGCGCAGGAACCACTGTTCCAGCTCGCGTTGCTCTACGAGCGTGTCTTCGTGACGCCAGCAGCAACCGCCGATGACCTGCTCGTTCGCCAGCACGGTCGCGCACTTCGGGCACCAGTTCACCTTGCTCGATTTGCGATAAGCGAGGTCGTTTTCGACCATCTTCAGGAAGATCCACTGGTTCCAGCGGTAGTACTCGGGCAGGCAGGTGGCGATCTCGGTGCCGGCCCAGTCGTAGCTGAGGCCGATGCGCCGCATCTGCACCTTCATCTGCTCGATGTTCTTGAGGGTCCACTCGCGCGGCGGCGTGTTGTTCTTGAGCGCGGCGTTCTCCGCCGGCAGGCCGAAGGCGTCCCAGCCCATGGGGTGCAGCACGTTATAGCCGCGCATCCACATAAAGCGCGCTAGCGCATCGCCGATGGAGTAGTTGCGCACATGCCCCATGTGCAGTTGGCCGCTGGGGTACGGCAGCATCTCGAGGCAATAAAACTTGGGTTTGCCGCTCGAATGCGGCTCCGCTGCGTAAAGCGAAGGATCGGCGTCCCACCGCGCCTGCCACCTGGGTTCGATCTCTGCGGGATTGTACCGGTTCTGGTTCTCGTTCTTCTCAATCTCTGGCATACAGATTGATTGTAAAGAACCGGAGCACTACTGAGCTGTAGAAGCGGTTATAACGTCAGCCGGGTGGTCTTCTATCTTGTACCCCTCGGGAGGAGCGAATACAGCAGGGTTCGGCTCGTTCTGGTCCAGTTCTTCTATCTCGTAGGTCGTCTTTCCGTGTCTTGGATCGTCACTGACAGTCATCATCACAAGTCCGAGCTTAGTCGACTGCCAGATTTCGTTTGTCGTCACCAGTTGAAGCTGATTGCCTTCCTCCCCTGGCGGAATTGTCCGCGTCGTCCGCGATCCATGTACTTCCACACCTGCAATGATTTTGGAGCCCAAATCCTCCGTTTTGTACTCGTTTCTTGGAGGTTGCTGCCTCTCCGCAGCTTTACGTTGAGCGGCAAGCTCTTCCGGCGTTAACGGCTTGCGCGGCGTTGTCGACGCATGAAATACCTTAACAACCTTGGGCGTATCGTCTCTCCCCACGTTCCAATTCATCGAGGTCTTCGTCGCAGGATCGAAAACACTCACATAAAGCAGAGCTCTCGGCTCGCCATTCTCATCCCGCACGCAACCTTGCCCCATTTCGGACATCCGTTTCCCTGCCCCATCACGCGCCAAGTGGGTCCGCATGAAACCACCAACGACGTTGCCATCTGGAAGTCGCTGTTCAAAGATCGTCTTTGCAGTTGCGGTGTAGGCAACTCTACCCGAAGAGCCGTAGCCGCTCGCACTGCCAACACCCACAGAGCAGACAGGTTCCGAGTTCTGCGCTTTCGCCGCCACGCTCAGAGCCATCCCAGCAGCCGCTGCGGCCATCGTCCAACGACAAAGCTTCATGCGCATCGTCATTCCCTCTCGGCTGGATCCTTAGCTAATTCCTCAACGGTCAAGCGCAATCAAGGTAATCAATCCGATACGAGAAAATCAATCAATCTTCTGAAGTCTTTTTAAATTTCCATTGCGGCAGGGCTAGCTCTTCATCCAACGACGTCCCCTTACCCCGCCGACAACGCCCGTAATGCCATCACATTGCGCGTCTCATCGCCGGGTTCATCCACGGGCGTCTCCGCGATAAACGCCGCATGGGCGAAACGCTCATCGTGTAACAGCCGCCGAAATGCCGCCGCCCCAATCGTGCCTTCACCGATATGCTCATGCCGGTCGAGCTTCGAGCCCATCGCGGCCTTCGCGTCATTGCAATGCCAGACCCGCACCGCGTCGAAGCCGACGGTCTCGCCGATCTGCTGCATCGTCGCGTCGTAGCCCTCGGGAGACACAATGTCATAGCCAGCAACGTGTACGTGGCACGTATCGAGGCACACCGCGACCGGCGCGCACGCCTTCAGCCGCTCCACCAACTCGGCGACCTGCTCCAGGCTGCCGCCCAGCGAAAACTCCGCGCCGGCCGTGTTCTCGATCAGGATGCGGAAGTTCTTGTCCTGCCATGCCAGCCCCTCGATAGCCTGCTCGATCGACTGCGCAGCCAGCCGCAAGCCCTCGTCGCGCGTCAGCCCCTTCCAGCTTCCCGGATGCAGCACCAGAAACTCCGCCCCCAGCGCCAGTGCCCGCTCTACTTCGCCACGAAAGCCGCCGATGGAGTTCGCCCGCACGCTTTCGGTCTGCGAGCACAGGTTGATCAGGTAGCTGGCGTGGATCGCCACGGGATTTACGTCGAGCTTTGCACGCAGTTCCTGCATCTTCAGCGCGTCTTCAGGCTTTACAGGCGCGGACTTCCACTGCCTGGGACTCGCGCTGAAGATCTGAAATGTGTTCGCGCCTGCCGCAGCCGCGCGTTCTACCGCCGTCCATACCCCGCCCGAGGTCCCTACATGCACACCAATTCGCTTCTTTGCCATGTAAGAAAGCCTACCGCAACCGCAGCGCGGCGGTTTCCATTTGGAAAGCTCGCTCGCCCGCAGACCTCGGCGTTTCTGGCCGTTTACAATAAAAGGAACATGAGTGAACATGCTTCGAAGTACACACGCAACCAGCCTTACACCTCTAAAGTCCTGGTAAACGATCGGCTGACCGGCCCCGAGTCGGAAAAAGAGACCATCCACATTGAACTGGCCCTGGAAGAGGGCATGACCTACACGCCGGGCGACGCCGTCGGAATTATCCCGACGAACCGCGAAGAGGCTGTAGAAGGCGTCCTGAAGGCGCTTGGCTTCGACGGCACGGAGCGCGTACTGGACCACTACAAGGTCGAGATTTCACTGCATGATGCGCTGACGACGCGCCTCGGCATCGGCAAACTGGGCCGCGGAAACCTGAACCAGTACGCCAAGCTGTGCGGCGAGAACGTTCCTGCCGGCCTGAAGGCCCTGATGGGCCAGGAAAACAAGGCCATCGCTGAGGAGTACGTCTGGGGACGTGAGTTCATCGACCTCGCAACCGAGTTTCCGGGCATCGTAAAGCAGCCCCAAGAGTTGTTCAACGTTCTGCAGCGCCTGACACCGCGCATGTATTCGATCGCCTCCAGCCAGGCAGCACATCCCGACCAGGTACATACGACCGTACGCGTCGTCCGCTACAACGCCCACCATGCCGACCGGCAGGGCGTGTGCTCGGGCCACCTCGGCGAGCGCTCTCCCGTAGACAGCACCATGCCGATCTTCCTGCACGAGAACAACGCGTTCCGTCTGCCCGAAGACACCAATGCGCCGGTCATCATGATCGGTCCGGGCACAGGCATCGCACCGTTCCGCGCGTTCCTGGAGCATCGCCAGGCCCTCGGCGAAAAGGGCGACATGTGGCTCTTCTTCGGCGAGCAGCGGTCGGTGTCGGACTACCTATATAAGGAGCAGTTCCTCGGCATGCAGAAGGACGGCCTGCTGACACGGCTCGACACCGCCTTCTCGCGCGACCAGGGCAAGAAAGTCTACGTGCAGGACCGCATGCAGGAGAAGGCTGCGGAACTCTACGCCTGGCTGGAACGCGGAGCTTACTTCTATGTCTGCGGCGATGCAAGCCGCATGGCCAAGGACGTGGAGAATGCATTGCTGGATGTGATCGCGAAGGGCTCGAACGGAACCCTGGAGCACGCGACGGAGTATCTCGGGGAGATGAAGAAGGCCAAGCGGTATCAGCGCGACGTCTACTAAAACCATTCTTCATAAAGCAGACAAAGGCCGCCAGGAGATTCTGGTGGCCTTTGTGTTGTGGATGATGCCAGAAGGCCGGGACCTATCATCAAAATTCGCCCAGGCTCAGCTTTTGCTTTGAAAGGGCGGGGCTTCAGCCCCGCCCCTTCAAAGCGAGAAGTTGGTTAGACCTGGAACAAGGTTAGGTAACACTCCCGAATCACCACGTATACGTCGCGGCCGCATTCGCTCCGAGACTGGTGCTGATGTCTTTGCCCTCAAAGCGAATATTGAAGGTTTTGGCCTCCGCTCCCGGATTGGCAACGATCAGCACATGCTTCCCCGCCGGAGTGCGAAAGGCAACATGCGGAGGAATCTCAGCAGAGGCAGGGCTGGAAGCGATCCTAGTAGAGCCCACCGGAATAAACTTCGATGCCTGACCAACGGTATAGAAGGCCAGGTTTCTAGTTACCTTGTCGCCATCGAGGGTGATGGCGCCTTCGCAGACCGGGCAACCTCCATTGCTGGTGTGGGGACCGAACTGCGGATCGGCCGCCAGGTTCCAAAGCAGGACATTGCGGCTCCAGTTTTCAGTCGCACCGATCACAACGCGAGACACAGGCTTGGCGATCTGGAGAGTTGGGTCAGACTTCTGATCGATGATCATCTGCTCGGTAAAGTAGAGGTTCTTTTGCGGAGCCGCGTCGTGGACCGTCGTCATCGCATCGATGGTGCCGCCATAAAGATGGAAGCCCGAACCATCGACGTACTGGCTGGCCTCTGGGTCCTTAAGAATTGAGATCGCATACTGCGGCTTGTCGCAGTTGTGGTCGTAGAGGACGATCTTCGTAGCGAGGTTGCTCTTGCGAAGCTGCGGCCCAAAAGCCTGCTGGATGAACTGCTCCTGCTCTTCCGACGACATGGACATACTCGGCGTGTTCTTTGGATTCAACGGCTCGTTCTGGATCGTGATCGCAGCGATCGTAATCCCCAGGGAACGCATCGCCTCGATGTACTTCACCAGGTAGCGGCTATAAACCTCGTAGTACTCCGGCTTGAGGGAGCCGCCTTTCGGATCGTCGTTCGTCTTCATCCACGAAGGAGCGCTCCAGGGGGAAGCGAGGATAGAGATCCTGGGGTTGATCGCGAGAATCTCCTTCAAAACAGGAACCACGTCCTTCAGATCAGGGCCCAGATTGAAGTGCTTCAGGGACAGATCCTTCTCCTCCTGCGCCAGATCGTCATAGGTAAACACGTGGTCGTTCATGTCGGAGGAACCGATGCTCACCCGGAGATAACTCACTCCAATCGCATTCCCCTTCACGCCAAAGAGCTCATGGAGAAGGCTCGTGCGCGCCTTCGGGGTCATGCGCATGATCAACTCGGCGCTTCCTCCCGTCAGAGCGAAGCCAAAACCATCCATTGTCTGAAAGGTCTTCGCATCATCCACCTCAATCGTGGGTCCCGCTCCGGAGGCATCTTTGAAGCGGAGTTGCCCAGGCTGTTTTGCCAGCAGAGACGTGCGGTCCGGCGTCGTCAGCCATTGCGTAACCTTCGGACCGGCAGCACGGGCAGGCACAGCAAGCGCTCCCAGCAAAAGGACCGAACTGGCCGCAATCCGGGGAAAAGAGGGGGAAATAGCTTGAAAGATGCGCATGATGAATTGCTCCTGGTGTCGCCGAATACTTTTCGATTATTGAAGATAAACGCTTGTCTAAACGAGATGCATCGCGGATCGCGCTGCCGGAAAACTATAACGAGTCGCAGGAGTGATGCGCAAGTGGCCCTAAAGGAGAAGGGTCCCTGCAAAAGAACCACGCTAAGAACCTGTCCGAACCTGCTACAACCGCCCTGACAGGGTTTAGACTGGGCGGTAATGCCACGTTCAACCAAATCACCAAGCATCCCGGCTCGTGTAAGCCTCAAGACGCTTGCCGATTTCCTGGATCTAAGCCCCGCAACCATCTCCTTCGTCCTGAACAATGTTCCGGGGCGTTCCATTCCGCAGATCACGCGCAATCGCGTTCATGCCGCCGCCAAGAAGTTCGGATACCAGCCGAGTTTTGTGGCCCGGTCCCTGCAGGGGATGAAGAGCCAGACCATCGGCGTGCTGCTGCCGGTCTTCGGCGAGGGCTACCATACGCAGGTGCTGGCAGGCGCTGGAGACTCCCTGATCGACAAGGGCTACTTCTTCTTCACGGCGCATCATCGCCATCGCGAAGACCTGGTGCTGGAGTATCCCAACCTGATGGCGGCGCGAGGCATCGAAGGCATCCTGGCCATCGATACCCATCTCAAGAAATCGCCGCAATGCCCGACCGTGGCCATTGCGAGCCATCATGCCCTGCCCGGTGTCACGAATGTCGTCCTGAACCACCAACGTGCGGCAGAGCTGGCGCTACAACACCTTTATCAACTCGGTCACCGCAAGATCGCCTTCATGCGCGGTCAGAACGTCAGCTCGGACTCGGATGCCCGCTGGAAGGCAACGGTCAAAGTAGCACGCAGCATGGGACTGACCGTCTCGTCCGACCTGACCGTCAAACTGGATCAGGACCTCGACACACCCGAGCTGGGTTATCCGGGCATTCGAAACCTGTTGCGCCACACGAGCAACTTCACCGCCATGCTGTGCTTCAACGACGTCGCCGCCATTGGAACGCTGCGAGCCCTCTTCGATACGGGTTTGCGCGTTCCCCACGATGTCTCCATCCTGGGCTTCGACGATATCCCCGCTGCAGCATTCAACGTGCCCAGCATCTCGACGATTCGGCAACCGCTACAGGAGTTCGGCCGCACAGCCGCGCAGTTGCTCTTGAGAAAGATCGCCGGCGAACGGGTCCCTTCTATTGTCACCATTGAGCCTGAACTGATCGTTCGTGAGTCGACAGGACCGGCTCCGAAGAAATCAGCAGCGGCGCGATCTCATCCCGGGAAGAAATGAACTCGTCTCCTGAGCCGAAGCTCCTTAGCTGGCTTTCGATCCGCAAGCGGTTGCCTCTGTATCTTGCCTTCGCGGCAACAGGGTTTTCCTGCGCCCTTCCCGGCGCTCTCATGCCGTGGCTGCTTGCCCGCTGGTCGCTTCAAGACTCTGAAGTGGGACTACTGCTGGGCCTTTTCTTCGTAGGAGGAACCAGCGGAGCCCTGCTCTCCCGCGGGTCGCTGCGCTGGTCGATCTTTCGCGGAACCCTCTGCACCTCGATCGGAGCAGCCCTTCTGCCCTTTGCCTCCGGCAGGACTGCCAATGGAGCGATCCTGCTCTTCGGCCTGGGCCTGGGAATCACCATGACCTCCATCAGCCTCCTTCAGTCGAGGCGATGGACGGAGACGCGCCCGGCTGAGATGACCCGTCTAAACCTGCTGTGGGCTATCGGCGCCTGCACCGCCCCCTGGATCATCCTGCACGAGGGCATTCGCAATACAGCCAATGCAAAAAACGTCTTGCTGCTTCTGGCCTCCGCCTTCGCCGCCTTTGGTGTGTGGGTAGCCGCCTTCGAACGAGATGAGCCTCGTCCCACACCATCGCAGGCCGCGGCTGGGTCTCTCAAACTGGCAGGGTTTGCAGCACCTCTGTCCCTATTGGTGCTCGTGCTCTGCGCAACAGGCGTGGAGGCTTCGTCGGCTGGCTGGCTCGCGACCTACTCGCAACGCAGCGGGGACAGCCTCCGCATCACAATAGGCGCGCCTACCTGCTTTTGGATCGGCCTGCTGACAAGCCGTCTGGTCCATTCGAGTGCCGCCATTGGACGAGCCACAAAACGGTTTCTGCTGACATGGAACCTGTTGGCGATGGCCACGGCTCTCGCAGCCTTGATTCTCTTCCGCAACGGTCCCGTATTGTTGTCGGCAGCTTTTGCGATCGGATTCGCCGCCGGCCCCATCTATCCCCTGCTACTCGCCCTGGTGTTCGAACATGACAGCGGCAATACCGTCTACGTCATCGGGGGCATCGGCTCCGCGCTGTTGCCGCTACTAACGGGCACGGTCTCCAGCAGAACAGGATCGTTGCGGATGGGAATTGCAGTTCCCTGCGCCGCTGCCATGATCATGGCGATAACAGGGTGGAGCGTTATGCGAATGAGAGAACCCGCCCTAAGAGAGAATGTGTCCGGCGATAGCTCGTCCACAGCTTAACGATGTGATGAATCGAAGAAGTTAATATTTAAAATATCCGCCTCCCCCATAATTGGAAAACACTCTATTTTGTGGTTTCGCATGCCTGCGCACCTAATAATTAACATATATTTTTTTGTGTCAGCAAATGCGGTTTCTGATATAAAAGCTGCACACGTCAAAATTTTATACGCATCGCCGGTTTCACATTTACCGTTTGGCAATAGCAGCCTATCCTGGTGGAATCAATTCGCATACGCTAATTTTGAGCAATTTTTAGCTCGACTGCAGCACTTGGGATAAGAAGCTGACGGCGTTTGGCAGCTATTGCAGCATGTCATTGCATTGTGTACTCATAAGTGAAAATAGTTTGCCTGTGTGCTCGTTTACTGGGTTTGCGCGGTTGGCGTTTCTGTTGCCAACTCCCCAATAATGCAATCGAGCGCTCGATGATTCACCCTGGTTTGTGGCTTGCCGCTCACGCGGAGAAGACGTTCGAACAACTAGAGATGGACCGTACTCGAGAGGTGCTATATTTCCAACCCAATCTTCAAGGTTGCCATTCAGTCCGCGCCTGCGGAAGCAGAAATCCAGAGGCCGCACAACTGGATTCATAAATACTACCCAGCATTCGACGGGTTACGTGCCGTTGCAATCCTTATGGTCTTTTTTTGCCATTACATGCCGATTGCGCTGCCCGGACACTTTCTTCCAGGATTCTGGACAGGAGTCGACCTGTTCTTTGTTCTCTCCGGTTTTTTGATTACTGGAATCCTCTGTGATTCACAACGGACAGAGCACTACTTCCGCAATTTTTATATAAGACGTTCATTACGTATTCTTCCAGTCTTTTATGGGTTTTTCCTTTTAGTGTTCTTGCTGACTCCGCTGCTGCACCTGCGATATTCCAACTACATATGGACAAATCCGCTGTATGTGATGAACTTTGTCGTCAAAGGAGCAGTTCTTCTCAAGCACGGAAACCCAACTGTCTTTTGGGTCCCCCAACTCCCTGGGATGCAGGTCTCGCTGGGGCCGCTCTGGAGCTTATGCGTAGAGGAACAGTTTTATTTGTTATGGCCGCTTATTGTCTGGCTCGTTCCTTCACGCACAAAACTGATGAATATATGTGCCGTCGTTATTTGTCTGACGGTCGTATTACGGAGTCTTCTTTATTTTCACGACCCGGCTCTGGCGTACAAGACAAAATACCTCTATAACGCTACCTATGCGCGGTGCGATACGCTGCTTGTGGGCGCATGGATAGCACTTTGGCTGCGTGGCGCAACCCCCTCTCGCGAGTCATTGCGACGTATTGCTCATGTCATGTTTTGGGGCAGTCTCGGTCTGCTCACGTTATTGCAGCTTATCTTCAGCGGGCATTGCTATTTTGAGATCGATAATCCTGTGCTGCAGACGGTGGGATACACGTTAATTGCCTTTGCAGGCGGTGGCGTGCTCCTTAGGTGCCTGGATGAGAGATCGAAGGTGTATCGAGCGCTCCTGCATCCGGCGCTCAGACGACTTGGCGTCATCAGCTACGGATTCTATTTTTTTCATGATTTGCCTGAGGCTCAATTTTTGATTGTGTCCAGCAAACTGCATCCCTATCACCTCAATCTTCTTGTTTTCCCCCTTGCTTTTGCTTACACCTACGGCGCGGCATTTCTGAGTTTCCGCTACCTGGAATCGCCGTTTTTGAGATTGAAGGCCTTGCTTGCTCCTGGACACCGCAGTGTGCCGCCGCCTCTGCCGAATAACATACCTTCTGCGCTAGCTGCTCTCGTGAGCGCATTACGTAATTCGCCCATAGAGGCGAATCCTTCAAGTCAATATGCCCCATCTCAATCTCCACCTGCCTGAGGATAGTCACTTGATAGCGGTAGAGCGTTCATCGATCAGCATGCAAGCCAGGATATCTGCCCTCGCTTGATGGAAGATGCGCTTTACCATTCTGGGTACATAAGATGGCGCATTACGGCGACACATAAACCATCAGACGCCGGGTAGAGCATTTTCCCTGTTGCTGGGAATCCGGAAGCGGGCGTGCAGTGGCGTTTTCATTGGGGAAAACGCCCATAAAAATCGAGGCACCGCTCTACACCTACAGGGAAAATGCTCTAGTATCTACGAATCCAATCGCATGGTCGCTGAATTGTTGTCTCTGTAGGTACTGCCGGCAGGATCGACTCATATTTTGACTAGAAATTCAATACCTCACGAGATCGGTCCTTCTCCCGCTGCTCGTATCTCTTCTCGGCACGAGCAGCCAGTCGAGAACCAAGGCGCATCATCGGGTGCTCGATGACATGATAGGCAATGAACGGTAGCACCACTAACGGAACAACCTCGCCCAGTAAACGCACTGGCAGACTGCATCCACGCAATAGATATAACCCTATGACAATCGCGAATGGGTGCGTTATGTAGATGCCATAGGAGTACCGTGCAATGATCCGGCTTGGCGCTAACACAATCTCTGACTTCATTTGCTTAAAGAGAGGCAAAGCTAATGCAATCACAAGACAGAAGTACCATCCTTTATGAAAGTTGCAATGGTATAGAAACAACAGCCATATCGTCAGCAGGAAAAACGGCAAAAGCCAACCTGGCGCACGCGGCTTCCAACGCCCAAACGCAACATAGGACATGATGCCTGGAAGGAAGTATCCAATCGCAACGGCAAAGTTATTCTGGTCAGCCGGCACATAGCGACACTGCAGGAGCACCAGGCCCCAGATCAACAGCAACGGCCATAAAGAGAAGTTGCGTCTTACAAAAAAATAGAGTGGCGGAAGAAGGAGATACATCTGCACTTCATAGGGCAAAGTCCATAGTACAGAGAGTACAGAAGGGGCATGAATAACATTCTGCAGCAAGGCCATCTGCACCAAAAGGCCGGTGATTCCTCCCGGGTGCGTGTACAGAAAAAACTGAGTCGGCGTGCCGGCGACCGGCGCATGCGAAACCACTGCCGCCAAGATAGCTGCTATCGCTAAAGGGTAGATGCGAAACCAACGACGTATGTAGAAATCCAACGTGTGCGGCTTTCGTTCCAAAGACCACATCAACACCAGCGCAGTCAGCACGAAGAAGACAAAAACACCAAGCACACCCGCGTACGCTACCGGAAACGGACCAACCTGTTGGATCCCAAGCGCGAGCAAGGTGTGCTCTGCAACCACTGAAATCACCGCGATAGATCGGACAAAATCCAGGTTGGGCAGGTCTCGCATTTTTTCAATTATAGGGGCTGTAACCTCCTGCATCATCGATCTCCTTCAATCACAACACAGCTATACTACGGACGAGCTATCGCTAGACATTCGTCCCCTCCCACTAGGCGGGAGGAACCTCTGATCGCTGATTCGATGATCGTAACCGGCAACACCTCTCACACACGACCGGGGAATCGCGCTTACTGTTCTTATCCTGGCTTCACCTGGCATCAATGCCATGTTGCTCGGCATCATCGGAGAGTATCTGGGTCGGATGTATCTCCAGATGAAGAATCGATCGCTGAGTATCGTGGGGCGGGAACTGCACAATGAGATCTGAAGCCGGAGAGGCATTGCATTCGATGGATGAGGCCGGAGTAAAACGGCAGAGCGCGTGGCAGGGTGTACCGCCGATAGTGCTTCACTGCCTGTTACTGATGGTTGTTGCAGTGGCGGTCTGCGTGGCTACGGAGTCTGTGTGCCGATACGTACTGCATCTTGGCGATCCTGTCTATAGGTGGCCATTGCGCAGGGAGAACGTGAGCTTTCCAGATTTGGTGAACTTTTACCCGCGTTTTAAGTATCTACATACGGAGTCTTTTTTCACATGGACGGGAGTGACCCCCTTCATGTATCCGGCTACGGCGACGATACCGTACGAATGCTTCTATGCCTTCGCGCCACACGTTGTTGCTGCATATCTAAGCTTTGCGTTCGGATCGCTGACAGTAGCAGCAGCGTTATTTACGCGGGCGCTCTTTCGACGCGGTGTGCGGTTGGCCGCTGCAGCAGCCTTGGTCCTCTTGAGTTTGCTGTGTTGTTATCCTGTATGGTTTGCGCTGGGCCAGGCTAACCTCGAAATCATCGTATGGGCATTCATTGCAGGCGGCATCGCATTATTTTTAACGGGCAAAGGCTATGGGGCTGCGGTGTGCTTTGGGCTGACAGCATCCTTGAAGATTTACCCGGTGCTGTTTCTTGTTCTACTTCTGGTTCGGCGGCAATATCGGCAAGCGATTGCCGGTGTAGTGACTGCCGCTGTTTTTTCGGCAGGTGCGCTGATGTTTGTAGGACCTACCTTCGCAGCAGCGTCAAAGGGCATTCAACACGGCCTGGATCTATTTCGACAGCTTTACATGTTAACCGTGCGAAACGAGACAGGCGTCGATCACTCCTTATTCGCGCTATTTAAGCGGATATTCTGGCGGCATGCCATCGATCCACACGGGGCAAGCGAAACCCTGACGCTCTATCTTGGCCTGATGGCGCTGCTAACGCTGGGGCTGCTGGTCGGTAGAGTATGGCGGCAACCGGTACTCAATCAGATCGTATTCTGCACGGTAGTCTGCGTTCTGTTTCCGCCGACCTCCTTTGAATACACCCTGTTGCATGTATTGACAGTGTTCGGAGCCTTGATTCTGCTGGCAGTCGACACGTATCGGACTGGGCAGCGGATTCCGGGATTAACGGCGATGTTACTTTGCTGTGCCGCGACTCTGGTATTTCTTCCTGAGGTCATCTACCACGGAAAACAGTGGGACGGACAGTTGAAGTGCCTGCTGCTCGTTGCGCTGCTGGTACTAACGTTGCGTTACCCGTTGCAGGCGAGGCCGACCACTGAGCCCTCCGGCATGGTTACAAGAGGGTAAGAGACAAAGAGCTAAGAGAAAGAGTTTCAGTACGATGGCTAAGCTTGTGGCAAAACCGGAGGAAACGACAGGAACCCCTCTGAGGAAGGGAATCCAATTCGTCCCCTCCAGATTGCCATGCCGTGCAATTTCCAGTAATGCATGGCCATCGAGGCATACATGTCACATAAAACTTAAGAGAGCAGGCGAACGAGGACCAGGTAGTGTCTGATGAATCGGGGACAACAACGCATCATCTATTTTGTTCCCCCACAGAGACGTCATCCCGAGCGTAGCGCCTCGCGTTTTTTGCGAGGTGCGTCCGTTCGACTACGCTCAGGACCGAAGGACCCCGAAGAACTTGATCTCGCCAAGGATGTCGGACCCTTTTCCAACACGAGAGTCAGGCTCGAGCGCTCGGGGTAGAAAAGCTCCAAAGGGCATAGGCAAGAGGTCAACCCTCGGGGTCCTTCGACTCCGCGTCCCCAAAAGCTGGGACGCTCCGCTCAGGATGACGTTTCTGTGGGAGACATAAAACAAAAACTATGAATGCAGCGATCTTGGTTTCGCTCGAAACCACTATCTCCTATTCTCCGATTCGTCAGACACTACCTAGTACGATGACTGGCAAACTAACAGTTTGCTAATAGACACAGCAGTAGAGACAATAAGCCAATGCCTAACATCGAAGATTTGGCTGCCTTAAAACCTGATTCCACGGCAATCATTCCGTTACAGGACGTCGGCAATGAGGGATTGTCCCCTATAGTGAATCGGAGCCCTGTAACAGGCAATACCGCGCACACCAGGCCAGAGAATCGCGCTTACTTTCCAGCGCTCGACGGCATACGCGCGCTTGCCTTTGTCATGGTTCTCGGCCAGCATTATGCCGCCATCCCCTGGGGCTGGACCGGTGTCGATATCTTTTTCGTGCTCTCCGGATTTTTGATCACCGGCATCCTCTTCGACTCGCGTGACGATCCCCATCGCGTGCGGAACTTCTACATTCGACGCACACTCCGCATCTTCCCGCTCTACTATGGCATCTTCCTTGTGCTGCTTTTTTCAACACCACTCATCCACTGGAGCTGGTCGCGGAGCTGGATCGCCTGGCCGCTCTACCTTGGAAACTATCTGCGCTTCCTGCATCCCTATATCCTCGGAACACCCTGGCAACGCATCGCCGATGCCCAGATCTCCGGAACAAATGCGCACGGTATCACCGTATACATGGGGCACTTCTGGTCTTTGTGCGTGGAAGAACAGTTTTATCTCTTCTGGCCGTGGGTTATCTTTTTCGTCCGTAGCCGACGCACCCTGCTCTGGATCTGCGGCTGCAGCGTAATGCTGATGCCGCTTGTGCGCATCTGGGCAAACACGGTACTACCTCAGAACATGCTCAATGTAGAGGTCCTTTATCGAGTCACCCCGTTTCGCATCGACGCCCTGCTGCTTGGCGGACTCATTGCCCTCTGGTATCGCGGCACGCAGCGTAATGCCATGCTAAAGATTGCGCACTGGCTCTTCTGGTTGTGCGCGGCAATCTCCGCGGTGTATTTGGCACTCACCCTTCACCACCACAGGGACTACATCTACCCGGCGTGGAAATTCACCTGTGGCCTCAGCTTTATCGACCTCTTCGCCGCTTCCGCTCTTGTCGTCGCATTGCAACCAGGTTCTGTTCTCTATCGCCTGTTCAAGCTGCGCCCGTTGCGCTGGCTGGGCCGCATTAGTTATGGAGCTTATGTGTTTCATGATCTATTCCATGGGGCACTACTGAGATTACTCAATCGCACCCATCTCCTCGAACACATATACGGCGCACAGGAGCATGCGAGATACGCTACCGCGCTCATCGCCCTCGTCCTTACCTGTGCACTCGCATGGCTCAGCTTCCGGTTCTTTGAAACGCCCTTCCTGAATCTCAAGGAACGCTGGACGATACGAACATCCTGACTACCGTGCCATACCCAGGTCTTCTGTCTGGCATCTATCTATTTCATGCCGTCCTCTTCTCTGCAAAACGAACATCTTAAAGAACCGATCGAGGACATCGTCCTCGCGCAAACCGAACTCCATATTTTGCTTTCTGCGGAACAGCTCACGATCCCACAGGAGGTCGCAAACATTTAGATGAGTCGAACCTATTCGCTATCTTTGTCTGCCCTCGGGCTTGTCCTGTTTTCGGCCTTCAGCCTTCACGCTCAAACTACCGCAACGGGAGAAGGCTGGCCTACCTACGGCGGCGATCCGGGTGGTCAGCGTTACTCCAGTGCGGCCCAGATCACGCGGAAGAATGTCGCGAAGCTGCATCCCGTCTGGACGTATCACACCCATGCGCTCGAGACCTCTAATCTTTCGGGAAGCAAAAGCAACTTTGAAGCCACACCGATCCTCTTCAACGAGACCCTGTACCTCACCACGGCCTTCGACCGCATCATCGCGCTCGACCCCGCAACAGGTGCGGAACGCTGGACCTACGATCCTCATATTCCTGACGATCTCGTCACAGGCAACTACACCTCGCGCGGCGTTGCAGCCTGGCAGAGTGCCGCAGGCAGCAGCTCTCCCTGCGCCGGTCGAATCTTCGTAGCCACACTCGACGCACGCCTGATCGCCGTCGATGCTGCCACCGGCAAACCCTGCGCCGATTTCGGCAACGACGGTCAGGTCGACCTCAAAGCAAATATTCCCACCCTGACGAATTACAGGTCCTTCGGGAATACATCGCCACCCACCGTCATTGGCGATGTCGTGGTCGTGGGTTCAGCCGTTCCCGACAACCAGGCGGTCGAGGTCGAACCCGGCGTCGTTCGCGGCTACGACGTGCGCACGGGCCGTCTGCTCTGGGGCTGGAACCCGCTTCCCTGGGCGACGCAGCAGCATCCACGCACAGGCGCCGGCAATGCCTGGGCCGTCATCGCCGCCGATCCGGCGCACAATCTCGTCTTCGTCCCCACCGGCGCTCCCTCACCTGACTTCTACGGAGGCCTGCGCCCCGGTGACGATAAAGACGCCAACTCCATCGTCGCGCTCGATGCCCGCACCGGCAAAAAGGTCTGGGCCTTCCAGTTGGTGCATCACGATATCTGGGACTACGACGTCGCCGCCGAACCCCTGCTCTTCGACTTCCAGGGACACATCCCCGCCCTCGCGGTCTCGGCCAAGATCGGCAGCGTCTTCGTTCTCAACCGTCTCACCGGCGAGCCGCTCTACCCTGTCGAAGAACGTCCTGTTCCCACCAGCGATATTCCGGGCGAACGGACTTCCCCAACCCAGCCTTTCTCTTCGCTGCCCCCGATGAACCCACTCACCATCAACCCCACACGGCTCAAAGGCCATGATGCGCAGAGCAAAGCAGTCTGTTTCGCCAAGCTTCGCAGCCTGCGTTACGACGGCATCTTTACGCCGCCCAGCATAGGAGGCACTTTGCAGTATCCCGGCAGCCTCGGCGGCATCAACTGGGCTTCCATGTCCTTCGATCCGGAGACGGGGATACTCTACTCCAACACCAATGGATCGGCCTACGAGATTCGGCTTATCGACCGCCTGCACTATCCTCCCGACAGCCATGCCAATCCGACACAGTCCGCTGAGGCCGAGCACAAAGGGTCTGCGGGTTACAGCTATCAACGCAGCCACAATATGGTGAACAGTCCCGACTCGGTCGGCGAGATCTCGGCCAATGCCGGAGCGCCCTATCTCATCTATCGCCGGGTGCTGCAGGACGACGACGGCCGCCCCTGCACACCAACTCCCTGGGGAGCCACCAGCGCGCTGAATCTCAATACCGGTAAGTTCCTCTGGCGCAAGCCGCTCGGCACGCTCGATCCTGGCCGTCATACCGGCACGGTAAACTTCGGAGCTCCCATCGTTACCGCCGGAGGGCTGCTCTTCACCGCAGGCACATCCGAGCCGCTACTCCGCGCAATCGACAAGGCCACAGGCAAAGAGGTCTGGACCGGCGCGTTGCCGGTTCCTGCGCAATCCACGCCGATGACCTACATGTTCCACGGACGCCAGTATGTCGTGATTTCAGCCGGGGGTCACGGGGGACTGGGAACTCCGCTGGGTGATTCGGTTGTTGCTTTCGCTTTGCAATAGGTTTCGCCGTGAGCTAGGGCCTGTCATCAAACTGCAATTCGAGAAGGAGATTAAGCCTTGCAAATAACTTCTTGAGGCAAACATCGGACGAGCCCGGCTTCCGCCGGGCCGTAAGAACTGAGCAACATCTCTTTCCATTCTGCCGAAGGCCGGAGTGGAGAGAGGCTAGTCCCGCCCTTATATGCGATTCATTGATATAGCCGATCCAGACACCACACACCGACTGAGGAGAGCAAGAAGCCAGCGAGAGACTTGAGTGTGTGAGCCATGCTATCCCAGTAGAAAGCCCCGCGCCAGAGAACTGGAGCGGGGCCGGATCTTTGCTAGCACATACTATTCGATGGGTAGGTCTCCCTTGAATCCGGGACGCCCTGCTTTGATGGTCGCCACTATCAACTTCAGGATGTCTGGATTCGCATGGGACGGGATTAGGGAAACTTCAGGGTGCTCTGCCGCAAAGACTCGGAAGATCTGATCAGCGAAGGCCTGCCCAATCATGTCTACGCCTTCGAAATTAAAAATTACTTGTGCGAAACGGTCTACGCGCATGAGTACCCGCTTAGCCTGAGACCGCGAAACCAGCTGATCGTTTCCGTACTTTGCCAGCTTCACGGGCACGACCGTCTTGTTGAAGCCTTCTGATCCATTGACACTGAATTGGTCATAGACCTTCTTGACAGTACGGGCAGTGTGATTTTCCACCTTTAGGAAAACAGCAGTTCCGTCCCAAGAAACGTCGCGCTCAATCATCCAGTCCACTTCATTTCCAAGTTCGTGACTAAAGAAGACCCCACCTGACAAGATATCGAAGCCGCCCACCATCCGCGAAGTGAAGAAGATGCCTTGACCAGAATGGTTGACCGAATCAGTGGTCAGTTTTCCTTTCTGGAGTTCGAAAATGGCTTGTCTTTCATCTGGTAGATTTAGGGCATCTTGAATCTTTTTGAAGATGCCTATCCCGTCGTCCACAATCGAGATTTCCGAATCAACAGCAGACTTCTTAACTCGTACCAAAATGTGAGTTCCGCTTGAGTGATCAATGGCGTTATTGAACATCTCGGTGAACGCGTAATTCCAAATGTGCAATACGTTATCGGGTAGTTCCCCTAAGAACGGCTGAATATCTCGTCTCCAAACGACATCTTCAGCAAGTCCAGGTTCGATTACATAACGGAAAGTGACAGCTGCAGTTTCCGCCATCTTGTAGGAACGTTTTCGTGTTACGCCGTCCGCCACTAATGATCCCTCACCAGTCAGCTTTTGGAGATGCCTATTGGCCGCTTGACGAGTGATCTTGAACTTTTCAGCTACCTTGGCGGCTATCCCCTCTTCGTCAATGTGTTCCAAGATGAAAGCTCTAATGTCTTCGGTATTTTTGCGAATCCCCGTCATGTCTTATTTGTAAACTTTTCCTGCCCTAATTGTCAACCTAAAGCCTTACCATTGGAAACATAAGAGGCGCAACCGGAAACTTATGGATCAGCCGAAGACATTGACCGAAGCGATCCGCTACTACGCCTAGAGCAGCTTCCGTATAGATGTAAAGGGAAACTGCTCTAAGGAAATCACCATTACTCGGCGCTCAGGCGAGCGCGGCGAACGGTATTGATCGGTGCTTTGGAAGTGGCACGGATCGCCAGGCGTTCGCGAAACTCGGGCCGTGAAAATCCGAGTCCTGCCAATGCCCCCGAGACCTCGAAGGCACTTTGAAAGCGATCCTCTCGCCTGGTTGCCAGCAGTTTTTCAAGCAGGTGTTTGATGGCTTTGTCCTGCGTCACAGCAGAAGGAAGCTTCCAGTCTCCCTTGAGATGCTTTCGATCGATCGCATCCAGAGTCTCTGCGTGGAACAACGGTTGTCCTGTCAGCATCTCCGCCAGGATGGCTCCAAGGGAGTAGAGATCGCTGCGAAAGTCCGGGGTCTCGCCCCGCAGTTGTTCCGGGCTAGTGTACAGCGGGGTGCCACCGCGAAAAGAGCGCTCGCGGCCACAGGACTCCGAGTGCGAGATTCCGAAATCGAGCAGGCGGTAAAGTCCGAAGATATCGAGCCGGATATTGGCAGGCGTCAGGTCGCAGTGGACGATGCCCTCGGTCTCCGCAAAGCTGAGCAAACTGCTGATCTGTGCGGCAAAGTCGAGAGTCTCTACACGCGACAAAGGACCGTTTCGCTCCAGCAGCTTGTCGACATCCTCACCTTCGACATAAGGCATGGTCATAAAGAACAAACCATCCAACTCTCCAAAGTCGAAGACCGGAACGGCGTTCGGATGGCCTCCGAGCCGCGCGGCATGAGCGGCCTCCGCGCGAAAACTGCGGATGATGCCCGGCTTGCCGGCAAGGCGCGGATGCAACACCTTCGCGACGAACAGGCCTTTATGCAGACGATGGCGCAGTTGGAAGATCGTTGCCATTCCGCCGATGGCGAGGGGACGCAGCACCTCGAAGCGGCCGCCAAAGATAATCTGCAGCCGCGCCGCAATATCGGTAAGGTCGGCGCCGTTATCCACGTTCAATGGCGCAGCCTTTGCCTGGCTTATCCCTAAGGCGATCACGACAGCCGGTGTCTCCTATTCTGCGTTTCTGGATTCAGCGCAAAGGTATCATGCGTGACACCGAGAAGCGGCTTTACCTGGATCGGCGCGAACCCTTCGCTGTGCTGCTGCTCGATCCAGCCCAAGGCCTCCGGCTGCATGATGTGCAGGGCTTCGCGGTTGTACAAACGTCCATCCATCATCGCAACGACCTTGTGCAGGGCATGCTCCACCGTGTTCTCGGCCCGATGCCGCTCCCAGAGACAAACAAAACCGGTCTCCGGATGAACATTAGGATGCTGAAAGGCAGCGTCCACGTAGAGCTCTAACGGCACTGCGGGAAAGTACGATGGATAAAGCACCCGAAAGCGATGCACGGTCACCGGCTCGTCGTGTACGGCACGGGCCAGACGGGCGGGAGCTTCGCGCAGGGTCACGCGAAACAGTTTGTCCTCCGCCGAGATATCAGTAAGCCTACCGGGATTCAACTGCGCGAGCCCCTGCAGCAGATCCCACTCCGCCTGCAGTCTTCGCTCGGAACCGGTCACAGCTTACCCATTGGTGGCTGCGGTGGAGACGCGCAGCACATCGTTGGGACGCACTCCCTGCTGAGAGAGCGGCGCGGCAAAGTCGAGAGTCGATCCATTCCAGATCACCTCGGGCTCGCCATCGCCCTTCAGCACATTGCCGCGTTCGCGCAGGTCGAAGAGGATCTCCTCCAACACCATATTGAGGGTCTCTCCCTCGTCGATATCGACGTTGTACTTCGTCTCGCCGCTGATTGTTTCGAAGTAGATCTGATACTTGGGCATGGCCGACTTATTCACCTTCAAGAGATTGGGCGCAGCAGACTTATACGCCGTGGGTTTTAGCAGCTTGTGTCACCGTCATGGTAAGCGATTCCGGTAAATCGGGGAGTGCTTTTCCGCAACGCTGGCACTCTCCGTTATTGAAGTCCCAGCACTCCCGGCACTGCGGACGGCGGCAGTGCGGGCAGATACGCAGGTCTACCTGCTCGGCCGAGCCGAGACACATCTGGCAGCGGCCATACGTAATACGAGGCCCCGCGGCCTTCGTCCACCACTTTTCACCCGTGGGCAGGACCGGAACGCGCTGCTCCAGGCACAGGGTGCAGCGCCTGTGCTCGAAGCTCCAGCAGGTCTCCTCGCAGACCTTCAGGTGGCAGCGGGGGCACTGAAAGCTCAAGGCCTGCACGCCCATTCGGCGATTGCACAACGCACAACGTACCCGGGTGCGCAGCAGCACAAACATTGTCAGGCCACTGCCTGCGCCTGCGAGCAGAAAGCTGAACCACTCGGCGAAGTCGCTGCGAAACGTGAACTCCGCCAGCAAAACACTGAGCAATACAACGCCCGCACATACCAGCGGGGGCAGCCAGGGACGGCCCGAGGGAAGATCGAAGTGCATCCACAGCAGCGTGATACCGGCGCTCAGCAGCAGTGCAGCCGGCAGCGCAACGGCGCCGCCGCCAAGGCAAGCGCCAAACTGGACCGAGCCAAGCAAAATCATTACACCGGCAAGCAGCGCAAAACGTTCAAGCGACCGGTTCATCAACGTCCTTCCTTCTCATCATGGGAGCAAAAACACGGCGGAACAGGTATAGATGCTGTTTCGGTAATCCTAGCTGCCGCGGCGTAAAATCCGCCGCAAAATCTTCATCTCCCACACTATCGATGATCCTGGTGGGTTCATAGCTGCCGGTAGTGCCGCACCGCGCGCAGACCGCCTTACGGCGAAGCCGGGCAACGCGCAGATTCGGTGTGCTCTGGTGACCGCACACATGGCAGCGGGCCTCCAGGCAATGCGGCCAAAGTAACTGTACCCGCATATTGTTTCTATGGAGCGAATCCCGAATAGGTTGATCGTAACCCAGTGGAAGCCACTCGCCCTCAGGCAGATCGTGCCAGGGACAGGTCACACTTCGGGGCAGCTTCAAATCCTTCTGTATCCATGATTGTGCCGTAGGGTCCCACTCGATACGCGAAGAGAAGGAAGTTTTTAAACAATGTTTATCTGCGGAGAAAGACTGAATTAACTGAAGCATGGCGGCGGCGGTCTCTCGCACGGCATCGGGCGCGCCAGTCATGGCAGGAGCTTCCGCAGGAAGGCCGCATCCCAAAGAGGTTGAGAGGGCATAGGATAGCAGCTCGGCGCGCCTGGTTTCGGAGATTCCGCAGAGATAACAGGCAGCTTCGTGCGAGGGAGAAAACCAGGAGACCCGGCCGGCAGGAATCCCCTCTCCCCTCACGCCGCCGTCCAGCATCGGCAGGTTCAGCACACGGGCGGCAAGGGCGGTCTCGACCCGAGCCAAAGTGCTGTCAGTACAGGAGATAACGAGATCGCACAAAGCGAGGCGGCCTAAACTAGTATCCGCAATCTCTGCAGCAAAGCCTTCCCAGATCAGGCTATACTTCTGCCGGACCCAATCGACGAGTAACTCTGTCTTGTAGTGGATGAAGGCCTCAGGACCCTCTTCGGCAAAGATGTCTCGATACAACGAACTAAGAGCCACGTTGTGCGGCTCAAGCCGGTCTGGATCGACGAGTAAAACGTTGGAGAAGGAGTTTTCAGCCAGCAGCCTGCCCAGCTCGGAGCCAAGCGTCCCTGCACCGACTACAGCAAGACGCAGGTCTTTCAAGCGTTCTCCGACAGAAATGCAGGAACCATGCTGCGGAAACTTTTCCAATTAATATTAATTGACATTTCTTGCATACAACTTCATGCCTTCTTGATTACTCCAATACACTTTACACACAACATCAGAACGGTACCGGCCTGGAGCCGTCTCGTATCTACGGTTGAATTAATGCTATTTTCCGATTGGCAAGATGAGTATTTATCGTGGGCTTTATTTCTCGACGTTGATCGGTACGCTGGGTGGGCTTCTGGCATCACTATGCGCTGTTCTGCTTTCGATCCCGATGGCAGATACAGGACTGCGCTGGTTGCCGGACACTGTGAGCCTCATGGCCTTTGGGCCTGTGGTTGGCGTGCTGCTCTATCTTCATTTTGACCGCGTTCTACTGGGCAGAATTCGCGGCTCCTCCATCGGGTTCGGCCTGCTCCTCGGAGTGCTCTCCGCCGCTGCTGCTTCGGCACTTGCCTTCGGGCTGCGGAACGGCATCTCCTCTACCTCTCCCACGCTCTATCGCGTAACCGTCTGGGCCTTCTGCTTCTCTCTCATCGGCCTGGGCCTCGGCCTTCGCTGGATGCAGACGAATCGCGGACGCATCCTTCACACCTATGCGGGCAGCCTTGCCGGTGGTCTGCTGGGCGGACTGGCCTTCATCCTCTTCACACCCCATCTGTCGGCCGGCATCTCCATGTGCAGCCTGATCCTCGCAGGTGCGGGAACGGGCTTCGGAAGCGGCATCGCCCCGGTCCTGGTGCGCGAAGGCATCATGCGCTTTATCAGCTCCGGCGACGCGCGCGCACAGAACAAGCTCGGAAAAAACAAGACCCTGTGGGATCTTGATATGGGCGAGTCCTACGTCCTCGGCAGCGCCCCCACGGCGCAGAGCGGAAGCCGCTTCCAGCAGGGCGCCGATATCTGCATTCCCGACTCCTCCGTCGCTCCACGCCATGCCGTTGTCTTTCACAAGGATGGCCGCTACTTCATCGCACGGCATCCGGATGCCTCCGGTCCCGAAGGCATAGCGAAGTACGTTCTGCGCATCAAAGGAAAGACGGTGGTCAGCTCACAGGAGCTGCATCCCACTGATGATCTTCTGATTGGCCGCACCGCTCTACGCTTCGAAAGCAGAAAGCAAGGGGAATAGCGTGAAGATCATTCAACATCTTGCCGTTCTCACCTGCGCTGCCGCGGCCATCGCCGCTGCGCAGCAACCTGCAAAGCCATCCCGGCTGCTGTTGACCTCTCCGCCACAACTGGTGGACTGCGCTCCGGTCATGCAGTCTCCATGCATGTCCGCCGCCGTTACACCGGGCGATGCGGAGGGCAAGCCCGCTCCGGTCACCCTGCCTGCGGCGTCACAACTCGCGGGGGCCTTCACACTGCAAAGCGCCTCCGGTGAGGCTAAGCCGTTCTATGCCAGCGCTGGAAGCGGTCCCGATGCCGGCCAGCACACCAACGTCGTCCTGATGCTCGTCGATATCAGCGGCAGCATGAACCAGCCGATGTCCGGTGGCAGCACTCGATTCCAATCGCTTAAAAGCGCTATTGCGCAGTTCCTCGCAGGAATGCAGGAAGGCTCGGATCGGGTCGCCATCGTCCCCTTCGAGAGCCACAACGTCGTCTCGACGATTCGGTCTGCGGTCTTCACCACGCATCGGGCCGATGTCCTTGCCCAACTGAATGCGCTTCCCGCCCCCGGCCCCAAGAACAACACCGCGCTCTACCAGGCCGTCTTCTCCGGCGTCGACTCCATGAAGGGCGAGCTCGCTTCCCTGCAGCACGAAGGCGCTACCCTCGCGGAGCTGCAGCCCCACCTGATCGTCATGACCGACGGCAAGAACGAAGTGGCCCCCGGCGACGATCCTCAGCTTCTGAACGGCGACCTTGGCCTACAGCAGGCCGTGGCCCAGGTCCAGACTTCGAACCTGGACACCATCGGCATCGGCTTCGGCGATAAGAACGACATCGATGCAGGCGCCCTGCAGAAGCTCACCAAGCGGTTCTTCTATGCCGCGGACGCCAATCAACTGCTCGCGGCGCTGCATGTCAGCCGTTCGGCGGTCAGCCATTCGATCCAGATCACCTGGCCGCTGTCCGAGGCCAATCGCGTTGCCCTGATGGGCCGCGACCAGATCTGGACGCCGAGCATGCAGCTGGAAGACGGCTCTGTCCTGACCGGCGACCCGCTTCGCCTCATCGTCCCGGCCACCAACGCCCCCGCGTATGACCGTGCGGCCTCGCCCCAAGAGCTGGAAGCGCTGATTGCCACCCATCCGCCGGCGAATTCCGGCTGGTCGAGCGTTCTCGTCCACCTATTGCTCTATCTGGGTGCGTCAGCTATCTTGCTCATACTGTGGTTTTGGGTGCCGCGATTGATCTGGGGAGAACAATATTCTAGTTCTGTCCCGGACCGCTCACGGCGCTGGAGCAGCGATCGTTCAGGTGTCACCTCCGCCTCCGGCGTGCAGGTACGTTCGACCTCGAACCTTCCCGCAGGTTTCACCCCGGAGCTCGAATCTGCCAGCCCGCTACAACGTTCTGCTGCCCAGACGACGCAGGTTTTACCGCGTAGCGAAGCTTCCCGCACACGTCTTACTTTCGATCAGAATTAGTTGAAATAGGAGCCCTCTATGCCTCTGGTAAAAGTTGTTCGTAAAGGAGTTACCCCCGCGGTTCGAAAGGTTCCCACCTCGACGGCCGCCGCGATGCTGCCGATGACGCTGAATCGCGTTGGCGGCGAGGCCGTATCCGAGACGGAAGACCTCTTGAAGGTAGAAGACCTTGGTGATGCGTTCCGGAAGTTCGAGCCCAAGCTCAGCTTTCGCGGCTATGCCGGCCCCGAGGAGACAGAGTTCCGCTCCGAGTTCGAATTCCGCTCCATCAAGGACTTCGATCCTGAGAACCTGCAGAAGCGGCAGGAGGTCAAGGACGCCGACGGCGCATCGCACTTCCTGCGCAACGACCTTGCCGATCTGAAGCAGAACATCGACCTGCTCTACCGGTTGAAAGACCGCTGGAAGCTGCCGGCGGTACGCCGCGCGTGGGGCAACGCCGCCCAGCGCGAGGAGATCGTCAATGCTCTCGGCAAGTTGCGCTCCGAACTCGAACGCGTTGCGGAAGGGGAGAAGTAAATCATGGCTGAGACCACGACATTGAACCGCACCACCGAGCAGATCCTGGGCAACAGCCCCGCACGTGAGTTGCTTCAGGACATCTTCGCCGATCTTCATCCCGGCCTGACCAACGAGAAGCGCGACCTGGCCAGCATCTTCTCCGCCCAGTCGGCCAAGGAGTTCCTCGGCCAGCTCACGAACTTCGAGCAGCTGATCAGCGCCGACGACAGCTACGAGCAGACCGTCAAGAAGCTTCAGGGTCAGATCGACAGCGCCGAAGGCATCCGCGACCAACTCCTGTCGCAGATCTTCGACCAGATCCGCACGCTGGAGCTTTCATACCGCCAGATCCAGCTCTTCTTTGAGAACTCCAAGGTGGGCGACGGCAAGATCCGCAAGCCCGTCGAACTCTTCATCCTCAACGCCGATCCGAAGGCGATGCAGGATATCTTCTCCATGAATATCGCCGCGCTGGAGCACTTCATCGTGCAGCGCAACGATAACTTCAACTTCCGCGACGACATCTGCAACCTGGTCATTCCGGGCTACTATCCGCAGCCTATCCGCGAGAAGTTCGAACAGATCGCCAATGCCTGGGGCATGCTCCTGATCGGCGACCTGGACGATGAAACCTCCTTCAAGAACGTCGAGCGCAACTTCCTGCCCGGCGGCAAGTATGAGTTCCTCAAGCGGCCCGAAGATCAGGCTGCCTCGGACGTCTGCCTGATGGGCTATCTGCAGTTGCGCGCCCCTCACTGGTTCGAAAAGGACAGTGACGCCAGCGAAGGACTCTACAGCCCTCCGTCGATGGTCTTTGCAGGTGCGGTTGCACGTGCGGACGACGCGCAGGGCATGGCGCAGGGGCCGGTCGGCTCCCGCTTCGGCCGGGTCCATGGCGCGGCTAAAGCTCGCATCGAGCCGCTCATCGGCCAGATGGAGCACCTCTCCATGGAACGCCAGTTGATCCCGATCATTCGCGATGCGGACAACCACCTCTGCTTCTACGGTTGCCGTACGCAGGCAGACGATCCGTACGGCGTGCTCAAGTTCTTTACCTCCTACCGCATCCTGCGGTACCTGGAACGCTGCTGCCGCCACTACCTGCTGCAGGTTGCGGGCCAGGTGCTGACGCGCGACTTCATGGACCAGCAGATCGAGACTCCTCTGAAGCGTCTGTTGGACGAGCAGGTAGAGCAGGGCACGATTCTGGGCTACGACTTGTTCGTCGACAAGGATTCCAACAAACGCATGCAGGGCATCTGCGACATCACGCTGAACGTGATGCCTACCGGACCTGCTGAAACCTTCGTGCTCAAGATCGATGTACCGGAGTTCAGCCGCCAGGAACCCGCTAAGAACTAGAACTAGACCCCCGCTGAGGTGTATTGGGATGAATCAGGTTCGATTTCAAATTGGTGTGCCGCGCGCTGGATCGGCCGCACATCAGGCAGAACAGGAAGACCATGGGACCAACGCCGGACGGATCGTTCGTCCGGCGGCTGGTTCAGCCGCCAGGGCAGCAGAAGAAGAAAAAGCTGCGGGCGGCCGCACGGCGCAAACCAGTGCCGGATTTTCATTGCGTGGTCAGAATGGAACGGTAGTTCGTAACGCAGCCGTCACCCCGGCAGCGTTGAACCACCGGGCCGGGGTGCAGACGCCCCCGGCTGAAGCGCTTGCGCAGCCCGCACGACCGGCATCGCAACAGGCGTCCGAAACGCTGCCCTCCAACCCTAGAGGCAGCAACGCCGAACCCGCTCCTGCTGGTCCGCTGCAGCTCGCCGCGAGCCGGTTTCAAACACTGGTGCAATCGCTCTTTTCTCCGGGCGATAAGACCGGTAAGCCCTAAACTGCCCAACGCCATAACCCAACCCTCACCCTAAGGAGCTTCCCCTATGGCAAATCCATACCGCACAACCGTCACCATCGATGGCCAGAAGTTTCAGGCAGTGACAACCAGCGTAAAGTTCAACACCGCAAAAGATCGTTCGGGCACGGCCCAGATGGGCTCGCTCTCCACGAAGATCCGCGTGTGGGCCGATCTTCACGACGACACCAACCTCCCCTTCTCCACGGTGAAGCATCTGTTCGATCTCTCGAACGTGGTGACCCGCGACAAGATCAAGCCCATCAAGATCGAGTTCTGGAAGGACGATTCGCAGCAGGATGCTCTGCTCTCCTACAGCTTCAATGGCTGGATCCGCCGCTTCGAAACCTCGAACCCGCTCGACTTCCTTCCGAAGGCACAGTCCATCAACACCGAGGACGCCCTGGCCGAGGGAGCAGCACCCAGCCTGAACCACATGCTGGTGCTCGACATCGAGCCTGCGCTGAATCAGCAGAACTTCCAGGCTGTTCAGATGAGCAACTAACCAGGCGCTGCTCTCGCATTGTTCTGATCACGCCCGACGTCGGGCCCACCGAAAGGACTGATTTTTATGGCAAATCCCTCACGCAGCACCTGCACGATCGATGGACAGAAGTTCGACTGCCTCTCCATCTCGGTCGCGTTCAGCACCGATAAAGACCGCTCCGGCATGCCCCAGATGGGCTCGCTGGCAACCGACATTCGTGTGTACGTCGACTTCCATGACGACACGAACATCCCCTTCTCCACGATGAGCAATCTCTTCAGCCTGTCCAATGTCGTTACCAAGGACAAGGTCAAGGCGATCAAGCTCGAGTTCTGGAAGGACGATGCCCATCAGGACTCGCTGGCTGCCTACAGCTTCAATGGCTGGATCAGCGGTTTCCACACGCTCAATCCTTACCAGAGCGATGACCAGCTCGCGGACGAGAGCCATGCCGGTGTGAACCACATCCTGGTGCTCGACCTGGAAGCGCAGATGAACCAGCAGAACTTCCAGAACATCTCGCTGAGCAACTAACACCTTGTCTTCGAGGCCCGGGACGATGCGTCCCGGGCTTTGAAGTTCTTTTCAAGTACACGGAGCTACCGAGTGCAATCCATCGCCTTTCCGATGCGGCTTCAGGAAAACGGACTGTTGCTCCGCGACGACAAGATAGCTTCCCTCATCGCGCTGCTCCAGATGATGGCACGCACCCCTGCCGGCTCATGGGCCGCCTGTCCGACGTTTGGCCTGCGCGACCTCTTCGAGAACAGCCGGCAACGCGCCGATGTGGCACGGCTTGCGGCCTCACGCATTAACGAGACCTTTGAAGACCTTGGAATCGATGGGTATACGGTGACCGAAATCGTGCGTGAGATCAGTCCGGGCCGTGAGACCGATACGTACTCCATCACACTCGAAAACACCGCGAACACAGAGACATTCACCACGTATGTGGCACACGAGCAGTAGCGCAAAACCGCGCGGGAAGGAGGAAGACGATGAGCAGCCATACCCCGAACGTTCTTGAGATCGACCGCAAGCTCCGCGACGACTTCCGCCGCCGCGTAAAGGACTTCGGCGTCAGCACCGAGACCACAGATCCCCTGCTCGCCGTGCTCTTCCGCACCGTGGCCCAGCAGATCGACCAGGTCTACAGCGACACCGCACAGCTTCGCCAGTCGCTGCTGCATGAGCTGATGAGCGGCCTGCAGGTGCAGCAATATCTTGCAACGCCCGCACAAGCGGCGGTCCGGCTGATCAACGATCTCAGCGAGCCGCGCGTGCTGCGCGCAGGCACGGAGCTGAACGCTGTCGCCTCCACCGGCGAGCGTCTCTCCTTCGGTCTCGACGCGACCTTTGAAGTCTCACAGGCGCGCATCGCGCTTGCCCTCAGCTATCAGGACCAGTCCCTGCGCCTGCTGACCGGCGTGGAGATGAGCGATACCATCCAGGCGATGCGGCCTTCGTCCGATCCGGTCCCCGTGGGCCTGGGGCCACAGCCGGCACTGTATATCGCCGTTGAAAACCTGCCGCCCGGACTGCTCAACCGCCATAGTCTCTTCTTTGAACTGAGCCCCGGCACCTATCCCGTGCAGCACGCACTCTGCCATGAGCCGTGGTGGATCTTCGGCGAGGACGGCGATCTCTCCGGCGAAGGCCTGATGCGGCCCAAGCGCATCAACGGCGGTGTCTATCGGCTTGAGTTCCAGTTGGGCCAGAATGAGCCGGTCGGCATGTTCGATGCGCCGCTGCCTTCGATTCCCAATGGCTTCTATACGGGCAGGCAATACCTGTTTCCTCCCATGCACGCAGGCCAACCGCTGCTGTGCCGCGTACCGCGCCTGCTGGAGCCGGCGCTCACCCGCATCCTCAATCGCGACGCGGCCCAGCTGCTCTCCGAGCCCCGGCTGTGGATCAAGATTCCGATGCCGCCCGGTGTACCGGCGCTGCATCACGCAATCAACGGCATCCTGCTGCACACCATGACAGCTTCGAACGTCTTCGCGCGCAACCAGACGATCCACTTCGAGCGCGACGGCATCTCGATTCCCGTCGTCCGCGAAGGCGGCACACCGGAGCACCTCGTCGCACCGCTGACCGTGATGAGCGTCGACAACGATGCCTATGAGGCAGCCACTCGCCCCGGCGCGGATGCCTCCGCCGGACGCTTTGAGCTGCACAACAATCGCCTGACACTCTACCCCGGCACGCACAGCGACGGCACGCCTCACAGCGCGGCCAACATCCGCCTGTGGCTGACCAACGGCGCACTCGGCAATCGGGTCGGCCCCGGCGACATCACCAGCTTTGCCAATGCCGCCTCACTGACCGGCATCCGGCTCACGCCCTTCACCGCAGCATCCGGCGGTTCCGATGGAGAACACATCGCCAGCGAAGAGCGGCGCTTCGCCGACGCCCTGCTGACGCGCGGCCGCATCGTGACGCGGCAGGACCTGGAGACCGCTGCTCTCGCCGTAGACCGCCGCATCCTGAACGCGGTGACGGACTCCGGCATGGTACGTAAAGAAGAAGGCATTCGGCGTGTGGAACGGCTGCATCTCACGCTCGACTCGCACGCCTTCTCGAAGCCGGAGATCGAGCTGCCCGCGCTGAAGTCACAGATTGAAACCTCGCTCGGCGCGCGCCTGGTGCAGGGGCTGGAACTGGAGGTAGCGTTCACATGGAACTAGCCTCCGCCGCTCCTACTCCCATTCCTGCCTCGACGGCACGGATGCGCCGCATGCCTGCCCTGGCCGAAGGCACCCACGCGCACAGCCACTCCATTCACTCCGCGCTGGCTTCTCTGACGGCGCTGGGGATCAGCCAGCATCGCATCGTGGTTCGGTGCACAGGCCGGGAGTCCGTCGCGGCGGGTACGGTAGTACGCCAGGAACCAGCAGCAGGCATGCCGATCTTTCCCGATACTTCTGTTCATCTCGATATCGCAGGGCTGGGCTTCTCGCACTCGCTTCCTGTCGGCATGTGGGACTCCGGCGGCGAGACCCATGCGGGCACACGCGAGATCCTCGAACCCTTCGACGATCCGCTTGAGAAGTTGCGGCACTGGTTCCACGAGGGTGCGCCGCTCTTCCGCATCTCGCCGGACGACCCCGCGGCCTGCGCCCGCTGGTTGAAGCTCTTTGGCGTGAATGCCGCCGAGTGGCCGCGCCCGCTCTGGTATCGGCTGGCTTCGCTGATCGCCAGCGTCTCGCAGCTTAGCTGTTCGCAGGATGGCTGTGCCTTTGTACTGCGCACGCTGCTCGATCTTCCCGTAGAGAGCTTCTCGTATCATTCGTCGGTCTCCGCCCTGCCCTCGACCGCACTCTCCTCGCTGAGTACGCACGCCTCGCGGCTCGGCGTCGATCTGCTGATGGGAGACTCCGTTGAAGATCTCGCCACCTTGCAGGTAGAGATCGGGCCGGTCTCGCTCGAAACTTACGAACGTTACACCGAAAGCGAAGAGGGTGCGGCTCTGCTGCGCCGCTCGCTTGAGATGATCATGCCCGTCTCCACTCGCTACGACGTGCGCTGGTCCGTGCTGGACCGCAACCAGGCCCCACGTCTTGGGATGAAAGAGCACAACGCCCGTCTCGGCATCAACACGCACATGGGAAGACAGCTCTCCTCTGCACCACAAAACAATCAGCCGCAAGAATCTACCAGTTGGAGCAACGCATGAACGAATCGCGGCCAGAAACGCGCAATCTGTTGAACCTGCGGTCGGTGAACTGGGAGCATGGCATGCTTCTGACGCCCGACCATTTTCTGCGACAGGAGCAGTACCTCGAATCGCTTTCGGCGTGGGGCCTGCGCTATCTCGCCGCGGCCAACGGCCTGGTGGGCGGCGGCGTGCGGATTCCCGAGAGCGATCTCGGCACCGTCCGCTTCGATCCCGAAGTGACGCTCAATGAGTCGGCAGAGCACCTCGACATCTCCGTATCGCGGGCACGCGGCATCACGCCCTCCGGCGCGATCGTAGACATCGAGACCGCAGGCAGCATCTCGAACCGCTTCTCGAAGGACCATCTCGCGGGCGTCGCAGAGTCCGTGGTCTACGTCGTCCTCGATCCATTGGTTCGCATCAAGAGCAACGGCGTGATCGACTCCTTCAATCCGCAGATGCGCACCGAGCGTATTCCCAGCTACCGCATCGCACTCAATGTCACGGCAGTCGAGCGGGCAAACGGACTCGCTGTAGGCCGCATCCGCCGTCCCGCTACGGGCATGTACTTTGAAGCGGACCCAGGCTTTATTCCCACGTGCGTTTCAGTCGCCGGCCACTCCGAGTTGATGACCGGCAGCCGCCGCATCCTGGACGCCATCAATCGCCTCGCCTCCGGCTATGCGGAACTGCATCGCGCGATGCGCGAGTTCATGGTCATCTTCACGGAACGCGGTCTCGAGACGGAAGTCGACCGCGATTCGATGGCGTTCGCCGAGCGCATGGTGCTCGAGCTGCAGGACACAGCCTATGCGCTGCTCGACCGTACCCAGACTCCTGAGAACTTCTTCGGCCGCGTGCGCCGCATGCTGCACTCCGCCGCCATCTTCTTCGATCTCGCAACCGGCATGCAGCAGTACTACGACATGCTCCGCGAGACTGGCGAAAGCGAATTGCTCGGCCTGATCGAGCTGCAGAAACATACGTTGCAACTGGGCCGCAGCCTGCGACTCGACGAGGACCTAGGGCTGGAGGTGCGCAAGATGCTTCAATCGCTCGCCGGACTGGAGAAGCTTGAGCGCGCCCTCGAAGGCAAGTACATCGACTTCCGTAAGAGCGCCTCGCTCGAGAGCACCAACTTCATCTTCGACCGCGGCGGCAAGGCGCTGTACAAGCTGGCGGCGCGTCCGTCGCGCGTGCAGGGCGTTGCGGACGAGATGACCATCATCTTCTCGAACCTGCGGCTCGAAGGCCGCGACCGCTACCGGCTCATCCTGGTCGGCGACCGCGCCACACCGTGGCTTCGCGGCACATCCATCGGCGCGGAGATCCGGCTGAATGAGGGCTCTGGCTTTCGCCGCGAGAGCCTCATCCTCACCGGCGACGTAAAGTTCGACGAACAGAACAACATCGAGCTCGACTTCGAAGCGCCCGACGTTCCTACCATCACCGACCTTCGCGTCACGGTACCCGCGTATCACACCGTGCACACCGCGCTGCTCTTCCTGCGCCATCGCTTCTATGCCAGCCGCCAGGACAATCTGGAGGCGCGTACCGTCGAGCGCGAACCGGAACGCACCGGCATCCTGCCACGCCCGGAGAACGTCTCCACGTACGCCGCAAAGAGCGGGCGCACCGAGACTCCCGCACCAGTAGCGCAACGATCTGTGACGCAGCCGATCGAGCGCATGGAGAGCACGACACCCGCCACTCCGGCACCGATCATCCAGCCGCCGTGGATGCCTCGCGATAACCCTGCGAATGGAGCAGAGGAAGACGCCTCCAACCGCCCACGCCGCCGCCGTCTGGAATAAACCGCGCTAACCGCAGAAAGGAGTCGTACATGGCTTTGGATCTCAGCAAACTCTCCGACGAAATGGAATCGGCTCTCTCAGGGGCGCGATTGCTGGCCGAGCAGCGCCGCCAGGCGTTGATTCAACCCGAGCATCTGCTGCTGCTGCTGATCGACAACGAAGGCTCAAGCCTGCGTGCGATCCTCGAGCGCAAGAACGTCGCGCTGCTTCCCCTGCTCGATGCCCTCTCACGCCGCGCAGACACGCTCTCGGCACAACGTCTGGAGGAGTTGCGCAGGCCGCTGGCCTCACAGGCCCTGCGCACGCTGCTGGCGGATGCGTTCAAGCTCTCCGAACGGCACGGCCGCCCTGCTGCCGAGGCCATCGACGTGCTCGAAGCAGCACTGACTACCGGCACCAACGATCTACGCAACGACTTCCGCAAGGCGGGCTTTACGATCGACGATATCGAGCAGCCCACTGCCTCTGCACCTCCTACGCGCCGGGCTCAAGCAGCCGCTGCCGCGCAGGCTCCGCAGAGCGCCAATGAGACGGAACTTGCAGGCGGAGCCAGGATGCTGGAGCGCTTTGGTCGCGACCTGACCGCCGCCGCAGCCGCCGGAGAGTTGATGCCGGTGGTCGGACGCGACGAAGAGGTGCGGCAGCTCATCCAGACGCTGCTGCGCAAGACCAAGTCCAACCCCGTGCTGGTCGGCGACCCCGGCACCGGCAAGACGGCCATCGTTGAAGGCCTCGCGCTGCGCATCGCCGCGCAGGATGTGCCGGAGAGCATGAAGCGCTGCCGCGTGATCGCGCTCGACCTGATGGGCCTTGTTGCAGGGGCTAAATACCGGGGTGAGTTCGAAGAACGGCTCAAGGCTGTGGTGGACGAAGTTCGCCTTCGCAAAGGCGAGATCATTCTCTTCCTCGACGAGATCCACCAGCTCGTAGGCGCGGGCGGAACGGAAGGCGGCATGGATGCTGCCAACATTCTGAAGCCGGCCCTCGCACGTGGCGAACTGCGCTGCGTAGGTGCGACTACCTTTGACGAGTATCGCGAACGTATCGAGAAGGACGGCGCTCTGGCGCGGCGGTTCGAGCGCGTGCAGGTGGGCGAGCCCAGCGATGAGGCGATGCTCTACATCCTGCGCGGCATCCGCGAGCGCTACGCCACGTTTCACGGCGTCGACCTCACTGACGAGGCGCTGCACGCTGCCATCAAGCTTTCGCGCCGCTACATGCGCGACCGCTTCCTGCCGGACAAGGCTATCGATGTCATCGACGCCGCAACGGCAAGGCTGCGCATGCAGCTCGAGTCGCGCCCCACGGCGCTCGATCAGCAGGAGCGTCTGCTGACACGGCATCGTGCCGAGCTGGAGACGCTGCGCTCCCTGCCGAAGCTCAGCGCCGCGCAGACCAAGCAGATCACCACGCTCGAAGAGGAGATTGCCACACTCGAGCCGCGCGTCGCCGCCGACTCCGAGGCCTGGGAACTCCAGCGCAACGCGCGGATCGATCTCGGTAAAACCGTGCAAGCTATTGAAGAGAACACACGCCTGCTGGCTGCCGCCGAGGGCGCGGGAGACGTGACCAAAGCCGCTGAGATTCGCTATGGCGCGTTGAAGCATCTCGAAGCGCAGCGTGCAGATCTTGAGGCGCGCATCGCCGCACAGCGCGAGAGTGGCAACATCACCATTGCCGATAAGGTCCTGCCGGAGCACATCGCCGAGGTCGTCGCCGAACGCTGCGGCGTGCCTGCCTCGCGCATGCTGGAGAGCGAGCGCGACCGATTGCTACATCTTGAAGATCGCCTGGGCGAGCGCGTCTACGGCCAGCCCGAAGCGATCCGCGCTGTGTCTGAAGCGGCGCGGCGCATGCGTACCGACCTGCAACTGAAGCGCTCGCCCGCGTCGTTCCTCTTCGTCGGCCCCACCGGCGTCGGCAAGACGGAGCTGGCCAAGGCGCTGGCGGAAGCACTGTTCGACGACGAGAGCGCGCTCATTCGCATCGATATGGGCGAGTACAAGGACAGCGCCTCCGCGGCCGGACTCATCGGTTCGCGCCCGGGCCTTATCGGCTCCGACGAAGGCGGCTTCCTCACCGAGCAGGTACGCCGTTCGCCCTACTCGATCGTGCTCTTCGACGAGGTAGAGAAGGGCCATCCCGAGATCCTCGACCTTCTGCTCGGCGTGCTCGACGAAGGCCGCCTCACCGATGCCAAGGGACGCTTCTGCGACTTCACCAACACCGTGGTGCTCTTCACCTCCAACCTCGGCGTGCGCGAGTCCATGGCGGCGGGCGAGGACAACGCTCTTCGCGAGCAGATCATCCTCGACGCAGTCCGCGCCAACCTGCGGCCGGAGCTCTACAACCGCATCGGACAGGTCATTCCCTTCCATCCTCTCGGTATGCCGGAGCTGGAGCGCATCGTCACCGGCCACCTGCGCGCACTGAAGCGCAAACTCGAAGATGATCGCGAGCTGCACCTCGAGACCACTCCTACCGCCATCGATCTTCTGGCCCGGCTCTCCTACGATCCGGAGTACGGCGCACGTCCGGCAGGCCGCGTGATGCAGCGCGAAGTGCTGTCACCTCTTGCCGAGATTCTGCTCGGCGGAGACGCCATCCCCGGCTCCACGATTACCGTAGACGCCACGCCCCTGGAAACACCCACCGAAGGGAGTGAAGAACAGCCTCCGCAGGAGATGATCTTCTCGCTCACACAACCTCACGAATCTGACTCATTGCACGCTGATGTAACACCTGATTCCATGCCCGAGGAGGTCGCTCAATGAGCCTGTCCCCGTTGCCTCAGTACTATCGCAAATCCAGAAAGCCTGCCGCTCTCCTTGGCGTCCTTGCGCTTGCCACCAGCCTGTCTGCCGCGCCCGTTCCCGATCCCTCACTCTCGCTCTTCAACGGGACTTCGATGGCGGGCTGGAATGCTCACGGAACCTGGGGCGCAAGCAACGGAAACCTCACCAGCAATGGCACCGGCAACCGCAACGTGCTCACCGCCGTTCCGTTTGCCGACTTCAACCTGCAGTTTGAGTACTTCGAGAGCGCTCCCACCGGAGCCAAGCTGCGTCTGTGGGCCTCACGCGAGAATAACGGCGGCTTCACCATCGATCTCGATAACAGTGATGCTCCTTCGGGTATCGGCGGCATTGAGACCATCTCGGTTTCCTCGATCAAGAATCTTCCGTCAGCATGGCATCGCGTCCAGGTAGACGCCTCCCACGGCCAGATCACGGTTCGTGTCGACGGCCTGCCTTCCGGAACCGCCTCAGGGCTCGGTTCGCGCGCCGGCTATATCGGCTTCGAGGCCACCGGTGGCGCAGTGCTGCAAGTGCGCAATATCAGGATCACCCCGCTCAATCCCGGCAGCACCTTCAACAACACGGACCTCAGCGGCTGGAAGAGTATCGCGCGTAACCCAAGTGCCAAGGGCGGACTGGGCCACTCTGTCGAGAGGACCTTCACCATGGGCATCGGCGGTGGCAGCACCAAACCGCACGAGGCCAAGTGGTCAGTCCATAACGGCGCGATCCACGGAGAAAGCGGCCCCGGCGGTCTGGAGAACGGCAATACCGCCGAGGACGCCATCATTCAATTGGTGGCGTCGGTCAAAGGCGAGATCAAAAAAGAAAACTTCACCGCCCTCTTACTGCGCAACACCGCAGGACAGCTTGAAGGGGGCTATGAGGTCGGTATTGGCCCCTACGCGGGCGGTATTGAGCACCTCGAAAACCATGCGTTCGGCAGCGCCGAGACACCGGTCAACGAGACCATCGTTATCGGCGGACGCACCATTGCCATCTGGATCAACGGCGTCCTGACGACCGTACACACCGACTCCCGCCCGGACAGCAACAACAGCGCGCAGGGAGCCCGCACCACTGCCGGCGCCATGACCCTGCTCCTGCCGAACGGCGGCGAACAACTGGACGTGCAGAAGTTCATCACGACAGTCCTGCCGAAGACCTACGGCGCACCGGCGCACACTCCGCCGCCACCGCCACCGCCGCCTACGCCCCAGCCAACGCCGCAAGCTGCTGCAGCCGCAGCGCCGGCAGCCCCCTCGGTAGCGGAGACGGCATTGATCCAGCAACAGCAGAGTGCCGCGAAGAAGGATGCCACCGATCAACAGAACAAGCAGAAGGTGGCGTCGCTCATGGGGCAGGCACTGGCGACCTCCGACCCGCAACAACAGATGAGCGCGTACGGCCAGGTCGTCCAGATCGATCCGTCAAACGCCGCGGCCGTGCAGGGTTATAAGGAAGCGCAGCAGAAAGTACAAGCCCAGCAGGAAGAACAGGCCAAGGCTTCTACCACTGCCGTGGTGCAGCAGCACGACGAGCAGACGCGCGAGCAGCAGACCAGCGACTCGTTGTCGAAGGCGCAGAGCGCCTTCCTCGCGGGACATCTGGCAGCTGCCAGCGGCGCGCTCGCCATTGCGGAGCGACTGTCGCCCAGCAATCCCCTGGCCCACGATCTGCGGACTCGCATCAGCGCCGCGCAGATGCTTCGTTCGCGACTCGTCATGCTGGGCAGTGGCGCAGGCCTGCTGGCTCTCGTGGGAATGATTGCGATGTGGATGCGGCGCAGGAAGATGCAGCGCTTCCCTGTGCTTGAGATCACACGCGGGCTCGACTCCGGCCGCACACACCCGATCGATAAAGACATCGTCCGCATCGGCGCGGTCGCTCAGGACGGGGGCCAGAAGAACGACATCGTGATCCGCGACGTCGAGCATGCCATCTCGCGCTTCCACTGCGAGATCGTCAAGCGTGACGGCCAGCTCTACGTCAACGATCTCAACAGCTCCAACGGCACCCGCTTGAACGGCGCACAGATCAAGCCGGGCAGTCCGGAACCTCTACGCAGAGGCAGCAACATTCTGCTGGCCAATGTCGTGGAACTGCGCTTCGACTACGATCGCGGTGCGAAGACAAAAAAACGAGACTAAGTAACAGGAAAGAGTAATAGGGCTAGATGGAAATTCGGATTCGGGCAGCGGCATCGAGCGATGTAGGGCGGCAGCGCCGCACCAATGAGGACGCGTTCGGTTTCGATTTGGATCGCGGACTCTTTGTAGTGTGCGATGGCGTCGGAGGAGCTACTGCCGGCGAAGTCGCCAGCCGGGCCGCCGTCGACTGCGTGCTCAGTCGCTTCCCCTATACCGTCACCGATCCCAATGCTGGGGGGCCGGAGCTACAGCGCGCCATCCAGGCCGCGAACCGCGCGGTCTACAAAGCAGCAGCCCATGAACCGCTCTACCAGGGCATGTGCACGACCATCGTAGCCGCACACTTCGACGGCGCACGCATGTGGATCGCCCACGTGGGAGACAGCCGCGCCTACCTCCTGCGCAGCCAGTCGCTGCACCGCCTGACCGACGATCACTCGCAACTGGCGCGTGTCCTGCGCGAGGGCGATCGCCACATCACGCCGGACCAGATGGCCCGCTGGGACAGCGTATTGACCCAGGCTATCGGCGCTTCGGAGTTTGTCATGCCCGCCGTCACCATGGTGCAGGTCCACCTCGGAGACTGCTTTCTCTTCGCTACGGACGGCATCTGCAAATCTCTGTCCAACGGCGAGATGCTCTCCCTGCTGCTCACCACTTCAACGCCGGAGCAGGCGTGCCAGCAGTTGGTCGATGCTGCCAATCGCTCCAGCGGGCACGACAATGCGACCTGCATCGTGGTGGAGATCGACTAATGCCAACCACACGCTATCGATCGGCATTCAATCCGCGCTCGACCAGAACAACACCACGAACGGCAGCTCAGGAATTAAGCAACGACTCGTAAGAACACCGACCCACCAGGAGACACCCATGGCCCTGCCTCAGATTCAAATTGGCGACAACCTCATCGGCGATGCCCAACTTTCCTCCGTCGAGATTGTGCAGGAGTTGAATCAACACTGGTGGTGCACTGTGGTCTGTAAGCAGACAGAAGATCAACGCATCCCGGTGGAAGACTTCCTTGGCAAAGCGGTATCGATCAAGATCACGGACGAGGATGGCATAGAACATGTGCCCTTCTCCGGCTTCGTACTCAAGGTCGATCTCGAGTACGAGATATGGGGCAGCTACACGGCCCAACTGCTGGCTGTCAGCTCCAGTTACCTCATGGACGTAGCTCCACAGAAGCAGTACTACGCGGCCCAGACACTCTCCTCCATCGGTAACGCAGCCGCAGGGCGCGCGGGCATCTCCTTCTCGCTAAGCGGCAGCAGCTCCAAGGCTCTGAACTATGTGCAGTACGGCGAAACGGACTTCTCGTTCCTGAACCGCATCGTCGACGACTACGGCTGCTGGATGCGCCCCAAAGAAGGGGGAGTGGAGGTCTTCAACAGCTTCCAAAGCGGTGTCAGCGTGCAGTGGCGGGGTGAAGGCGGCCTCCTCGACCTGCGTCTCAGCGGCAGGCTCTCGCCCGCATCCATGAGTGGCGTGCACTACGATCATCACGCCATGCAGTCCAGCAGCTTTGAGAAGGTCAGCACACCGCCGGACTACTACGACTCAGCCCAAAGGATGACCAGCGCCGTACAATCCGCCTCCGTCGCGCTGCCCGCCGGCTTTGAGCCACAGCGCGCCCGGGCCATGACGCTCGACGATTTTCAGGACCAGTTGCACGCGGAAAGCCAGCGCTCCCTAGGCAGCGCCGTCACCGGCAGCGGCCACTCGCGCAATCAGCAGCTCATGGCCGGCAATACGATCCAGATCGAAGGGACACTGGATGCCCAGGGCATCTATGGACTCACCCGCGTCGTGCATCACTGGACACCGCAGGGCTACACCAACGCGTTTGACTGCACGCCCTGGAAGAACTATCGCAACGCACAACCACCGGCCACGCACACCTGGAACGGTATCGTCTCTGCTCGCGTTGTCGACCATAACGACCCGAAGAAGATGGGCCGCATCAAGGTGCAATACATCTGGCAGAGCGATAGCTCTACCCACTGGGCACGCGTGACCTCGCCCCATGCGGGGCCGGATCGAGGCTTTATGTTCATGCCGGAGATCGGCGACGAAGTCGCCGTCGCCTTCGAAGACGGTGATCCTGAAAGACCGGTAGTTCTCGGTGCGGTGTGGAATGGCGTTCATACCCAACCGCGCGACGAACTACGTGGCGGCGATGTCGAAACCAACGACGTCAAGCGCCTCGTGACGAAGAGTGGCAATCGCCTGCAATTCTCAGACAAGGAAGGTGTAGAGACAGTAGTATTGGCGACACCTAACAATAACCTGATTAAGATGACCGAAAAATCCGATCAGACCGGAAGAACCAACATCACCATCGAATCGAAGACGGGCGATATCATTCTTCACGCACCCAATGGACGAGTACATATCGAATCGAAGTTCTACTCCAAAGATGTCGGTTAGGGCAGGGATAGTCGTAAGCGGTAGGGTTGCCGGCAAACACAGAGGAGGATCGGAACGAGATATGTTACATAGCTGGGAAGACAGGAAGGCCGTTTATATGAGTCCTACCATCGTTGGGCTGTGCGTCGTGGTTTTCCTTCTGCTTGTCGGATGGATGAACCGTGATTTTGTGCACGGATGGTTTTCACACATCACCCCAGCTTCCAAAAACGAGCTTCGGGGGGAATGGGTAGGGCATCTCGACATTGATGGCATGCTGGAGCCAGATCAGAAGGACCTGAAGAAAAGAGCTGTGATCCGCTTCAATCTGAAGATCACAGACTCATTCCTGGAGAAGTACGGCGGACGCGGTGAACTGACCATTGAAGGGGAGAAACCGCAATCCATTGAGGTACGCGATCTCTGGCCGCAATCGAACCCAAAGGATGGCACCTTTGACACAGGTATCTGGCTGGATACATACACCCCTAAGAGCAAGAACGATTTGTTTTCAGGTGGCTTTAAGGGTGTATTCAAACCGGGTTCTTTGTCTCTTGAAAGAGACGACCAGGGTGGCTATGCGATGAAGGGTGTCCTGCAAAAAGGGAGCGATGCGGACTACGAAGCTCTCGTGAAACAGATGCAACAAACCGTTGAAAAATAAATCCAGGGAGGATGAAATGGCTGACGGAAAAGAACAGACAAGCTCCGAACAGGGCGAAGGCGGCGGAGAGAAGAAAGAAGAAGGTGTCTTCGGCAAGATCATCAAAACCGTCACCTACAGCAATGGTTATAAGAATGACGGTAAGGATACCGGCTTCAAGGCGTTGAATACGGCAGCAATGAACTCAACGGCGGCGATCGCTGGAATGAAAACAGGAACCAAGCAGACGAAGATCAAAGGCGACACCGTCTATCACTATCTCAACAACCATTACGTCGTTGTGGACGGCAACGACACTTTATATGTAAATAAAAAGCAGTCTCAAACGGTTCACGGAGATGCACAATTTCTGTACTCCTCCAACTATTTGCAGGCTGTAAAGGGCAACCAGAATACTCGCGTCAACCAGAATCGCACCCTCATTGTGCTTGGCGAAAGTGAAGAAAACTACGTCGGCAAGCATGAGGTCACCGCTCCGGAGGAGTTTGAGTGGAAGTCTTTCGAACGCGGCTTCAGCTTCAATAAGCTCGACCTGATGGGTGCTGGGGTGGATATTCATGGCGTCGAGATCACAGCTCATGGAGCGGATGTAGACGTAGGCATCGAAAATGCCGAGGGCGCGGTCTTTCATCAGGAGATTAAACTGAATCACGATGAAGGTACCGGGGTAATTACGCGGGTAGGCGTAGAAGCCGATGTTCTGTTACGCGGCGATATCCTGGTCGATATTGGATTGGGAACACCCTTCCGCTAGAGCCTAAGGAGAGCGTTTGTGACAAAGCTCGAAATTTCTATTCCGCCACTCAAGGGGCGAAAGCGTCTGCTCGACAAGCAGGACTACGCCCCTTGGGTTCGCGCCGGGGATGGCTTGAACGATTGCATGTTGTTCTGGATGCCGGTCTCCGGATTTCCTATCAGGGCTCAGGAAAAGGCTTGGGTTACAGAGTTCCTTGGGCGCCTCTCATCGCGATTGAAGGACGATTTCGAGCTGCGTTGCGAGATATTCTTTCGATATAAACAGATCACCGAGGAGTTAGGAGACGCCTACCGCTCGTACTCGCTCCAGTGCATGAAGTTGACCGGTATGGGCCGATATGCCGATGCGGATATCCCACCCACTCCCACCCACGCCCAAATCAAGGAACAGGTGGAGAGCGGAAAAGAGATTGATTTTCGTGAATGGGTTGCCGACTTCCTGATCTGGTTTATGACCAAACAACCGGAACGGCAACGAGAGCTATTCCTTGGACACGGCGGTATGCTGACGCTGTTTCTCCCAACCGATCCAAAGACTGCTCCCCCAAAAACACCCTTTACTCCTGCCCTCCGCGCCTCCATGCCTATTTTTCAGAAGATGGATGTGGATGGAATCATCGCGGGAGCTTTTGCAACCCGGGATGCCTTTCTGGAAAAGAGCAAGGCCCTGTTCGGCACGGATCTCGAGACAAGACCGGAGTATCCAGGGATTCCGTTCGTCTTGCCGATGCTGGAGAGCGGCCACTTCTTTATCGCAACGGAAGAGTTGCGCACAAAGTGGTTCAGCCTGTTCGACCTCTATATCAATGAGAGCATCAAGGATAAGGGCATTCTTCTCGCCTTTCAGAAAGAACAGTATGAGGATGTGTTGCTGGATGTACTGGAGTCCATGCGCGACGATGGGTTTGTCTATCGTGTCGAGTGACTTTGAACCTGTGAGAGGCAAGCCATGCAGATAAAACTGGATCCCATTGAGATGGCGTCCCCGTGGCAAGCTGCCCTGCTGCGCGTGTCGGCGTTCCCAGTCCCCACGGGAGAACTCAACCCCATTCGCTTTTTGCTGCAAACTCTCAGCGAGGTGCTGATGCAGAAGTACGGGCTGCGTCACGAAATCCTCCTGCAGCTCTGGAACCTCTCTCCGCAAACGGGCAGCAATGTGCTGAGTGCACACATGAAGGCATGGTCGCCGGAGTTTGGCCTTGGCGTATGGCCGGATCGAGGAGCCCCTCAGGGATGGACAGAGGAAGCTATGGTCGACGCCGCCGCTGCCGTCTTTCGCGGAGACGAGCCAGCGCGGCCCTCCCATCGGCTGCTTCGCCTGACAGCTGCGGAAAACCAGCGGATCGACACTGCCGCAAAGATGCGTGGTTTTGGGGTGCAGATCGAACTGTTTTCGAAAGACCCTATCGAACTCATCCAGGAGCGCGGCAGAGAGCTTTTTCTCCCTTCCATCACGGAGGAGCGATTTCAGGGAGAGCCCTTCTATCTGCCGGTGCTGGATCGTGCGAGCCTCGCCGCGGCAGGTTCAGCCGAACAGCTTGACTCGTGGCTCTGTGGCGTAGAGGTCTATATCCGGGAAAGCGCGGAAGACAAGGGTGTATTGATTCTGTCTCGCTTCCCGCTGGAATCAGTCCTGGATGAGGTCGCCAGGTTGTTCGCCAGCAAACAGGCCTTACAGAGCCTTTAACTACAGCACTACAAAACGAGATTGAGTGAAGTTTGTTAATACACAGACCGGAAGGGCACGGTTTCAACCGTGCCGGAAAAGGCGCGTCAAAGCCTCCTTCCACGCTGCCGAAGGCTGGAGCGGAGGCGCAGCCGGAGCGACTGAATTGCTTTCTTTGATTGCGGCGAAACCGATAGCCACATCCTCGAATGTGTCTTCTGCAATCCTTATGTAGCCTGGGCCGCGCGAAGGAAAGCAATTCAGTCGTTGCGCCCTACGGGCTCCACTCCAGCCTTCGGCAGAGCGGAAAAGGCGTTAAATGCTGCCTTTAGCGGCCTGGCTGAAGCCAGGCCCTTCCGATCGCTGCCTCAACAAACTGACTGCACAGTTCGATCATCTTCCAAGTGCAATCTGATGACACACCTTAAAAATCAAATTGCATCTATTCCTACTAGTAGGTAGTCTAAGAGAAGATGAGCAGCAATACGGCAGATAAAATTCGTGAGGCGGCACATGATCTGATTGCCGCAAGGGGCTACTTCGGCTTTAGCTATGCGGATGTTGCTGAAGTAGTCGGAATTCGCAAAGCGAGCATTCATCATCATTTCCCCTCCAAAGTCGATCTGGTCGTAGCGGCTTTAGTTCAATATCGCGCGGACATGGTCGCTGCCGCCAAGGGTCTTGATAGCAAGGTTGTCGATCCCCTGCAACGCCTGAAGCTCTACGTACAGCATTGGGAGGAGTGCATTCGGAACAGCAATCGCCCGATTTGTATTGCGGCTTTACTTAGTGCGGAACTCCCGGCACTTCCCGACCCGATCAAGGCTGAAGTTCAGTTGCACTTCAGATATCTTGCCGGCTGGGTTAAATCGACACTCAGAGATGGGGCCAAATATGGCTCCATTCACCTGGAGCATAGCGCTGAAGTAGAGGCTCAGAGCTTTGTCGCTGTGGTGCACGGTGCCATGCTATCGGCACGGGCCCTGGGCACTCCTGACGTCTTCACTTCGATCTCAAAAGCGGCCCTGGACCGTCTGCGCCCTTCGAACTGAATGTGGCTGGCCGTAGTTCGCCTCTGCTAGTATCAGGATTGTCCCTTACGGTAAGGTTACCGGTATCGGTGGTCTACCCTTAAACCTACCTACTAGTAGGTAGTATCAGGCCTAAAAGCATCTCGAACGATTTGCAGAGTCCCCTCTCTAAGGAGAACCTCGGATGTCCCTTTCGATCTCAGCCTGCCTCGTTGGGATCGCGCTTACCTCACAGTCTCTGAGGAAAGGTTAGGTTTCGCGCCATGGAGACGCCCATCGAAGTTCCTACGATCTGGAATCAAATCGCCGACACCATGTATCTCAGGGATTGGCCCACGGCGGAGATCAAGCTGTCCGCACCTTCGGCATTCTCGTTTGGAAGGCTGAAGATCACCAAGGGCATTCCCGACATGGCACGCCCCATCCTTGGGGAAAGCGGCTACATCATTGCGTTGCAGCTCAAACCTATAACCCATGTGGAGCTCTTTCTGCGCAAGAAGAGAGTGTCGAGCGGCTATTACCCCGTGGGCGCTGTGGGCGCCATCAGCCTGCAGGAAGAGCCGGCATGTTTCGTGCCCGAGCCATTCGACACATTAGCGGTGCATGTCACACAAGCCGCGCTGGATGAGATCGCCTATGCCCACCAGGTGCCCTATGTAGACCAGCTCATTTGGCCCTATGGAACCGTCGATCCTATCGTGAATCACCTCGGCCAGACTCTCGTCTCTTCGCTGGAACACCCTCAGCAAACTTCAAAGATCTTCATGGATCACGTTCTGCAGGCCTTGAACTGTCATCTCGTCTCCTCTTATGGCAAGGTGACGCTATCGGATCGAAAGTTTCGCGGTGGCCTCTCTCCTCGACAGGCGCGAAGGGCGACAGAGTTGCTCGAGGCTCATCTGGACGGGGACATTCCTCTCCAGCAGGTTGCCGCGGCGTGCGAATTGTCCGTAAGCCACTTTGCGCGATCCTTCAAACTAACCTTTCGCAGACCGCCTCACGCGTGGTTGCTGGAGCGCCGTGTAGACAAGGCCAGAGATCTCATGCTGAACTCACGTCTGCCGCTGGCTGACATCGCCGCGCAGTGTGGGTTTGCGGATCAATCTTCGCTAAACCGTTCCTTCAGACGAATTCATGGAATCGCTCCGGGGATGTGGCGACGGAACTCCAAGAGTGGCAGCAGTAGCTACGCTGTTTAGCTGCCCAAGCTCCAGGTAGTGTCTGACGAATCGGGGACAACCACGAATCACATATCTTGTTCTCCCACAGAGACGTCATCCTGAGCGAAGCGCCTCGCGTTTTTTGCGAGGTGCGTCCGTTCGACTACGCTCAGGACCGAAGGACCCCGAAGGACTTGATCTCACCCAGGATGTCGGGATCTTTTCCAGCACAAGAGTCCAGGCTCGAGCGCTCGAGGTAGAAAAGCTCCAAGAGGCATAGGCAAGAGGGCAATCCTCGGGGTCCTTCGACTCCGCGTCCCCAAAAGCCGGGACGCTGCGCTCAGGATGACGCTTCAGTGGGGAAACACAAAACAAAAGCTATGCGTGCAGAGATAGTGGTTTCGCTCTAAACCACTATCTCCGATTCGTCAGACACTACCTGATCCCGACTAAGCATCGCAAGATTCCCTCTTTGCCTGCCAGAGAGTTTCGTGCAGGTGCAAAGATTTTTTCCTCCGGTACCCATACCTTGTCCTCTCGATCGGAAGCGGAAAGAACGCCGCCACCTACGGTCGAGATGACAATTCTGGGGTGGGTATAAAAAACTCTACACCTATACGGAAACGGCTATAAGAAGCTGGCTGCTCCGTGAACTCCTGTCCTGGCGGTCTTTTTTGTCATGCCCCAAATCTATTGAGCAGAAATATCCAGCTTTTGATTCTTTTCGCCAAGATTATTCCTCGCGCTATAGATACCTTCGGGTTGAACAGGATAGCGAATGTGAGAATGGCGGTAAATCCTGCCTGTTTCGCGCTTCAGCTCGGTTCGTATAGGTCCAGAGACGAGCACTCCCAGACCAGCGGCCTTCCGTTCATCAAAAGGAGAAATACCATGCAAGCATTGAAATTTGTTCGGAATGGATTGGTGGCATGCGCTGCACTACTCGCGACCCTCAGCCCTGCCGCCAAGGCAACGGCACAAACACAGACCCCTTCAGGGGTAAAGACAGTTCTCCTCGTTCATGGAGCATGGGCAGACGGGTCGAGCTGGTCGAAGGTAATTCCGTTGCTGGAGGCGAAGGGGCTGCATGTTGTTGCTGTACAAATCCCGTTGACCTCCTTCGCGGATGACGTTGCAGCAACAGAGCGGGCTATTGCTCTCGAGGATGGTCCGGTATTGCTCGTCGGTCACTCTTACGGCGGAGCTGTGATCACCGAAGCCGGAAACGATCCGAAGGTAGCAGGACTTGTCTTTGTTTCGGCAGTCGCGCCGGATAAGGGAGAATCCACTTTAGGTCTCATCTCAAGTGTTGCAACTCCTATCGGCTCAGAGCTGCGTCCGGACAAGAATGGTTTTCTCAAACTGACGCCCAAGGGAGTCGCTGAGGACTTCGCACAGGATCTTTCCGCCAAAGAGATTGCGGTCCTGACAGCGACGCAGGTTCCAGTAAACGTTGCCGCCATGAAGGGCGAGGTCACGATCCCAGCCTGGAAGTCGAAGCCGTCATGGTACATCGTTGCGGGAAATGACCGGGCGATCTCACCTGATCTCGAAGCCGCTCAGGCAAAGAGAATCGGCGCGACAACCACCACTGTCTCCTCGAGCCACGTCATTATGCTCTCGCAGCCGGCGAAGGTTGCCACTGTGATTCTCGATGCGGCATCGAAGGCCGTTTCGAAGTAGAGAACGTGCACTTGTTCCTCTCTGGCTCAAGAAGTGAGCGGACGCGATCTGACGCACCTTGCAAAACAGGGTGCGTCAGATCTCCTCTTCCTCTACAAGGACAGCAACAAGAGTGCTATCCGGGCTTGCTCTTCACTCTTGTTGGAAACATCCAGGTTTGACCCTATGGCTATGCCGGAGATGCAAGTAATGGACTGCCTCGTCTTCCTTGCGCTGATTGCTCTCCTGGTCCACTTTATTTTGGGAAACTTCGGTCTCCAACGGCCTGAGGACGGGCCCCTATTCACCTGGCGATTCGCTGAATCGTGCTTTTCCAAGGAGAACATCGAATGTCTTTCTTAATCATCGCCTTCGTAGTAGGTATCGCGTGCGGCCTGCGCGCTCTTATGGGTCTCGCGGCCGTCAGCTGGGCAGCCAGCAGCGGAAGGCTGCCCCTCCAGGGAACCTGGCTTGCGTTCCTGGGTTTCAGGGCAACGCCGTTTATTACCAGTCTGCTTGCAGTGGGTGAACTCGTCACCGACAAGCTGCCCAAAACCCCCAGCCGGCTTGTGCCTCCGCAGTTCGGTGCCCGTGTGTCGATGGGTGCCCTGACTGGCGCGGCCATAGGCGCTGCCAATGGACATCTTCTGATGGGAGCCCTGGCAGGCATCGTCGGCAGCGTTCTCGGAACACTGGGAGGTTCCAAAGCGAGAGCTGCTGCTGCGAAATTGTTCGGACGCGATCTGCCGGCGGCCCTGCTTGAGGATGTTGTGGCAATTGCTCTCGTCTTCCTGGCGCTGCGCTAAGACAAGCTCCACTGACTTTGCTTCGCCCTGCCGCTTTCGTACGCATACCCGGAGCTCGTTGACGGGCAGCCTATCGAATCACCCACGATCCATCTTCGTTAGAAGACCAAATGAAAGGGACTACCAGATGTTCGCTTCCCTATTGTCCAAGAGCTCTAAACCACTCATCCTGGCCTCGCTCGTGCTCACACTGAGCGGTTGTAATAACGCACTAAAGTCGCCTGTCGTACAGGCCTCGGCACCTACAGGCATCAAGAATGTGATGCTCGTGCATGGAGCATGGGCCGACGGCTCGAGCTGGACCAGCGTCATTGCGATGCTGACCGCCGACGGCTACAACGTGACGGCAGTACAACTCCCACTTACATCGCTGGCAGATGATGTGGCAGTCGTACAGCGCGCCCTGGCACGCGAAACCGGGAAGACCCTGCTCGTAGGCCACTCCTACGGCGGAGTGGTCATCACACAGTCCGGGATCGATCCCAAAGTTGCAGGTCTGGTCTATGTGTCTGCCTATGGGCCTGCTTCAGGAGAATCCGCATTAACGCTGAACAGCACGGTCCCAAACACTCCGCTCATTGGTGATTTATTGATGGATGCCTCTGGCTTCTTAACCATTTCCAATGCGGGAGTCGTCGCCGATTTCGCGCAGGATCTGTCCCCTGCCGATCAGGTAACAGTCGCAGCAACGCAGGGACCCATCTCAGCCCCGAACGCACTCTCTGCACCTGTGACGCAAGTAGCCTGGAAAAATGGCATTCCTAGCTGGTACATCATTGCGAGCAACGATAGAGCCATTTCTCCGGCGCTCGAGGCGACCATGGCGAAGCGGATGAATGCCACGACCATCACTCTTGCATCGGGACATCTGTCCATGATCAGTCATCCTTCGGATGTATCGGCTTTCATCGAGAAGGCAGCCAGCTCACTGCAACCATAAATCTCTGACGAGCTCCCAAAAACTGAAGAGATGTCTCCACGGAAGATCATTGTTCGGACAGGCCGCCTTATTGGCGGCCTGTCTGAATTTCAACTCCTTCTATAGGCAAACGTCCATGCGCCTGGCTACTTCTTCGCCTGGTCGATCTCGATGGTTGTATGCACTGGAGGTGCTTCCTGCTTTCCATTCAAATTGGCGAGCGCCGTTGCGTTGACAAGAGCCACATCCGTCTTTCCGGGTGCGAGCGCGGTGAACTCGAGAGTCAACCGTGCGCCGTCGGGGTTCGGGGTTTTGACCGATGACGATGCGGACACATGAATGCCGACGAGTCCAGGCGCGAGCACACTGCGGGTAAAGGTGAGAGGCGTACCGTCACTCGCCGTGGCCTGATCGGCATCCACGTTCGATAGCGACAGATCATGCGGATCGAATTGCAAAAGCATCGGCAACAACTGAGACTCTACAGCGCCATGGAAGTCGATGGAAACCTTGAACGTTTCGCCTACGACACGATGATGTTCGTTACTCGCGAAACTGAAGGCCGTTGAATCCAATTTTCCTGAGTCTGGCCTTCTCGTATTGGACAACATCTGGCCATCGTCCGCTAAGAGCTTCGAACTCCCTTTGCCGGGAAGAGTTTCATCTGCCAGGTCTTTAATCATCGCAGCCGCAGCCGTCGCCGCTGTCGTCTTCGACCCCACGTCTCTATCTTCAGACTTCCGTACAGCGGGAGCGAAGGCTGAAGAATCATCACCCGTGGAAGTACGCCTCAATTCGACCACGTTCGCAGTACCCGTATCGATTGCGCGCAGGTTGAGCTTCTGCAACAGGGTCTCGCGAATGATGTGCGGGACCAGCAGGAAGACGATCTCATCGTTCTGCAATGTCTTTGTCTGGGTCCCGAACAGGTATTTGAGAATGGGCAACTCTCCCAGGCCTGGCGTGCCGGAGCCGGAAACGCTGTCCTGCTTCGTGACAAGCCCCGCGAGAATGGAGGGTTCGCCATCCCTAAGCTTGATGGTTTGCTCGAGGACCTTCTGCCCGATCACGGGCTCCTGCACATTGCTGATCGTGTCGTAGGTATCGATCTGCGAGACCTCTACCTTCATCTTCAGGGAGACGCCTCCATCGGAATGGACCACAGGCGTGATCTCCATGTTGACGCCAACATCGTTATAAGCAAACTGGGTCTGTACTCCGAGCGAGCTCACACCGCCTACTGGCGAACTCAATGATCCCGTTGCAACCGGCACTCTCTGCCCAATCTTCAATGTGGCCTTCTGGCCGTCTGTCGCCCGGAGACGAGGGTTCTGCAGGATCCTCGTATTGGTGTCCTGCAGAAGGGCGTTCACGGTTCCACCAGTCACCGTGACAGCAAAGTTGGTCGCATTCGTATTAGCGAGTGTGTTGAGAGTGAAGCTGGAAGGATTTTGAGTCCCTGAATTCGAATTGTTGTTGGCTGCGTTGTTGTTACTGCTGCTGGCCTGTGGAGTGAGGCTGAAAGACTGCGGAAGAGTAATGCCCAGCGTGCGGGTCTTATCCCTATCCACCTCCATCACAGCCACATCGATGACAACCTCTGCTTTCTCGCGGTCGAGGTCATGGATCAGCTTGCCCGCGAGCATCAACTCATCCGGCGTACCTCGCAAAACAATGGCATCCTGGGTCGAGACAAGGTAGATCTTGATTGCAGGATCGAGCATGTTGCGAAGAGCGATGAGTATCTCGTTGGCATCATTCTGCTGGTCCGGGGCTGTCAGATAGAAGATCTGACAAGCCAACTGGTCCAGATCGGTTCTCTTCGTCCGGCTGTTCTGCGCTACAAGAATCGTGTTGGGAGTCAGCGGCTTATAAAACGTTCCTGACAGAGTCTCGACCACTCTCAAAGCCTCTTCGACATTGACGTCCTGGAGATCAACCGAGATGCGCTTTGATTGATATTCAGGATCGAAAGCAATATTAAGCCCGGCAAGCTTTCCGAGACTCGTATAGATGCTCTTCACGTCCTCGGTCGCGTGGTACGTGACCATACTGTCTGATAAATGCTTGAGACTGACGGGAGCGGCAAGGCTCGCATACTCATGCAGAAATTCATCTTCTTCGCTCTTCTGCTCTATGTGGGCGGGGTCTGACGTCGGCGTGAGCGCTGCCTGCTCGTGTTGAGCGATTCTTATCTCCTGAAGTGCGGTTTCATTGGACGGATCGACCTCTGCGGCGCGCATAAAGTTGAGAATTGCGCCGGTGTAATCGCCGTTCTGTCGAAGGACGCGGCCACGATCTATGTGCTGGGTCGCAGCCATGAAGCGCATGTTTTGAAGATGCGTTTCATAGCGAATATCTTTTGGCTTCTTTTCGTGAGCCTGTTTGTACGCCTCGTAAGCGGCGTCGTAGTCCTTCTTCGCCTCAGCCGTCTGCCCTTTCCTGTCGAGAGCCTGCGCGCTTTCGGCATGTGCATTCTGCAGAAATATAAAGAGCGCGGCGAAGAACAAGGATAGGCACAGCAACTTCTTTTGCGTAATCATCGAATGAAATCTACTTTCATAAAGTACGTGGCCTCGTCCGGCACTCTTTGCCTGTGGACTCGGTGGAGAAAGAAAAGGGTTTGTCTAGACCGTTTTCGGCAAGATCTTCGCTGCGTTGCTTGCTCTCCACTCCCGTGGACTTACCCCAACATGCCGTACAAAGGCTCGGTAGAATGCCGCCCGATGCGAGAAACCGCACTCAACGGCAATTCGAGATACCCGCTGCGCTGGATCGAGAAGAAGCTGCTTGGCGTGCGCGAGCCTGCTCTCGATCTGCCACGTATACGGCGTTTTGCCCGTCGTTCTCTTGAATGCCCGGGCAAAGTGTCCTACGGATAGATGACAAGCCACTGCCAGTCCACGAACCGACACTCGGTCGTGAAGCGATGCCGCCATCAGGTCTTTCGCCATCTGCACCTGCCATGGGTTGAGACGGGGACCTTGTGTGGCGTGACCTGCGGCATCCTCCGTGTCCGCCTTGCGAGATCCGTATTCCGGCTTTTGAGCGCAGGAAGACACGGGATACTCGACACCGTATTGAGTGATGGAATCCTTCATTGTGGCCGATCAATGCAATAGACCGGGCCTCACTTGAGGATGTCACCCTGGTAAGGTAACCAAAACTGCGCAATCGTCATGAGGCGATGCGGAGTAGCGTGAACAAACAGCAATCGTTGCGTCTTCTTGAGCGGTCCAAACGATAACTGAGTACTTTTGGGGAGGCTCGCCAGAAGGGCCTTGTTGGCCGGTTCAAAGTCGCGAGCCAATCCCCTTTCCGGGTAAGCTATACAAAAACACGGGCGTCACCCGCTCCTGCACTGGTTGTGCTTCACGAGCCTTCACGGTATTTGTGGCCAGTTTCCGGTCTTTTCGAGGATGACGCTTAAGAAGCAACTGATATCGGCCCTAATGGGTCGACAATAGTGATGACGGCAAGGGCTGGTGAGCGGAGTTCGTCAGCGGCCTGGCATTCTATTGAGGTAAGAGGGAAATAAAGAGATCACATGAACGAAGAATTCCCAAGAATCAAGCGGCTCCCTGCCTATGTCTTCAACATCACCGGAGAGTTGAAGTCGGCTGCGCGTAAGCGTGGAGAAGACATTATCGACTTCGGCATGGGCAATCCTGATGGAGCAACCCCTTCGCACATCGTTGAGAAGATGATCGAGGCTGCCCGCAAGCAGCAGACGCACCGCTACTCGCTTTCAAAGGGCATCCCGCGGCTTCGCAAGGCGATCTGCAACTGGTACGCACAGAGATACGGTGTTGACCTGGACCCGGCGACTGAAGCCATCATGACCATCGGCTCCAAGGAAGGCATCGCCCACTTGTGCCTGGCTGTGCTCGACAAGGGCGACACGGTGCTCGTCCCCAACCCAAGCTATCCCATCCACATCTACGGTCCGGTCATCGCCGGGGCCGACGTGTTGAGTGTTCCGATTACGAACTCAACCGACGACTTCCTGACTCACATTCAGGATGTGATTCCGCGCATGACACCGCGGCCGAAGGTTCTGATCGTAAACTTCCCGGCTAACCCCACAGCACAGTGCGTCGACCTGCCTTTCTTTGAGAAGCTGGTTGCCATCTGCAGGGAATATGGCATCTGGCTGGTGCACGATCTGGCGTACGCAGACATCGCGTTCGATGGCTATAAGCCCCCCAGCGTCATGCAGGTCCCTGGCGCAAAAGACATTGCCGTTGAGTTTTTCACGCTGTCGAAGAGCTACAACATGCCCGGATGGCGTGTCGGCTTCATGGTTGGCAACCAGAAACTCGTCGGGGCGCTCTCTCGCATTAAGAGCTACTTCGACTATGGAACCTTCACGCCGATTCAGGTCGCCTCTATCCTGGCGCTCGAAGGGCCTCAGGAGTGCGTCCAGCAGATCTGTGACACCTATCGCTCCCGCCGCGATGTGCTGGTCCACGGCCTCAACAAGCTCGGCTGGGCAGTCGATATGCCTAAGGCGACCATGTTCGCCTGGGCCAGGATTCCTGAGCAGTACCAACACCTAAAATCTCTTGAATTTTCAAAACTTGTTCTGGAAGAGGCGAGAGTGGCAGTAAGTCCGGGTATCGGTTTTGGAGAATATGGAGACGACTTCGTCCGCTTCTCGTTGATTGAAAACGAAGCACGCATTCGCCAGGCATTGCGCGGATTTAAGGACATGTTCGGGCGGCGATAGCCTCGTCATTTTTTCGAATCCGTGACTGCCGAGCCCCTGCGTTATTAGAATGAACGCGCACATGGCGCGTCTCATGAAGGAGAACCTAATGGCCGACAACACCATCCTCGCCCCCGCAGTAGAACTCGCCGCAAAGAACAAAGCGCACGTCCCCAACGAGAGCCCCGAATACCGCCAGGCTCGGAACGCCCTTCTCGCCGAGGAGATCGAACTGCGGCGTCACATCGAACGCGTCGCCGCCCTGCGGCGCACCCTTCCCCCAGGCGGGGTAGTCCCCGAAGATTATGCCTTCGAAGGCCAAAACGGCAGGGTCCGTCTCTCTCAACTCTTCGGCGACAAGGACACCCTTGTCCTCTACAGCATGATGTTTGGCCCGCAACGCGAACGAGCCTGTCCTATGTGCACCGCCATGCTCACGTCATGGGAGGGGACGGCCAGAAATCTACGCGAGCGCGTCGCCCTCGCCATCACTGCACGCTCACCGATCGAACGCCTCCTCGACTTCAAGAAAGAACGAGGCTGGAATAACCTGCAGCTCTACTCCGACACCAAAGGCGACTACACCCGCGCCTATGTCAGCGCCGAGGATGCCGACGTGCCGGCCCTCACCGTCTTCACTCGCAGAGATGGCACAATCCACCACTTCTGGAGCGGAGAGATGAGTGGCGAGATGGCCGACCCCGGCCAGGACCCACGCGGTGCCCCGGACCTTGACCCCTTGTGGACGATCTTCGACCTCACACCCGCAGGCCGCGACGCCACCTGGTACCCAAAACTCGAATATCCCAGCCTGACGACGATCAAGTGACAACTTCGCTCCACCTTCGGGCCTCTTCATCGCTAGCCTATTGTTCTCGGCAGGGCCTTCCATTCAGTAGATAATGGATTAAATAAACAGAAAGATTGGAAGGCGTTAGGTCGGCGATTTTCTAAGATTAAAATCAAGATGTTGCCGTCCGCATTGCGATATATGGAATTACGATTTGCAAAAGTGTTTGACCTCCCTTCCATTGTCCAGCTGATCAATGAAGCCTTTTCTGTCGAAGCGGCCTTTAAGGTTGGGGATCGCATAGACATTGAAGAAGTTAAAGAATTGTTCGACAAAGGGTACTTTTTAGTACTGGAAGAAAACGGAATTCTTCAAGCTAATGTGTATTTGGAATTGCGTGTCGAGCGAGCTTATCTGGGTCTACTGTCAATAAGGCAAGATCGCCAAGGTTCTGGTTTCGGCGCGCGTTTGATGGCCGCGGCAGAGAAGCTTGCACGTGAGTCGGATTGCCGTTTTATAGATCTTCGGATTGTAAATTTGCGCAGAGAACTCTCACTCTTTTACGAGAAGCTGGGTTATCGCGTTGTCGGAGAAGAACAGCTAGACGCAGAGATACAAGCTAAGTTCACGCAATCCGCACATTTCATCAATATGTCGAAAGACCTGGTTCACAACTGAGACTGTAATTCTGATCTCAAGTCCATCCGAATTCCCAATTGAAATTGGGAATCTACCTGTGAACACATCGCCGTAGAATTGGCTTTCAAAACATCAGAGATGGCACAGTCCTACGAGATGCTCACGCCGGCAGGAACAGAGCCGCAGTGGGGGGGCGGCTTGAACCGGTATAACCGGCAGATTTGATTCCAGCCGCTTGAGTCTGGCATCAAATCTCTTGTGCCAAACGCAACTAAGTTGTTGATTTGATGGTGGGCACAGCAGGATTCGAACCTACGACTTCCACCGTGTGAAGGTGGCACTCTACCGCTGAGTTATGCGCCCATCGTCCGCTGAGCTTCAAATTGAAGCCGCACGGAGCTATTTGACGGAACCCCACGCCCACCGTAGTGGTTCCAGAGATTCAGTTTAGCATCGCAACCCTGGCCCGCCAACCGTGTTCCTGTCTATGGCATCCAACTTGCCGCTTCAAAAGATACAATTACACCCTGATGAAGTCTTCGCGAACACCCGTGACACCCCCCTCAGAGCCCCGCGCCGAGGTCGACGATCCGCAGTTCCCGGCGGAATCCGACGACCTGCCGCAACCTGAGGCCGAAGATGGGGTTTCAGAAGATATGGGTACGCTGGCCATCCATCCCGGGCTCCTGAATACGCCGCAGGACGTGCATCTTCCTGTCGACCGGCCCCTGGGTGCCGAAGCGCTGACGCCCGAACAGGCTCGTGTCCGGGCTGAGGCCATCGCGCGCGGCGACTTTTCGCAGCTCTCCGATGCCGAAGTCATGCTGGAACTGCGTTCAGGGAACCTGGCCGCCTTCGATATCCTGCTTGCAAAGTACCGTAAGCCGATCATTCACTTCATGTTCCGCATGGTGCATAACCAGGCCGTGGCCGAGGAGCTTGCGCAGGAAGTCTTTCTTCGCATCTACCGTTCGCGCGAGACCTACCGTGCCGAGGCCCGCTTCAGCACCTGGCTGTACCGCATCGCAACGAACCTGGGCGTCAACCACGCCCGCGACACGCGCCACGAGCGCTCCGCCTCGACGATCTATCTGGACGAGACAGACGCCGAAACCGGCACGACGCCCGATGTCGCAGACTCTACGCCCTCCGCCGAAGCCAACCTGCTCCGACGCGAGCGCATGAACGCCATTCGCCAGCACGTGCTGGCGCTTCCCGAACGGCAGCAGCACGCCGTTCTTATGCACAAGTACGAAGGCATGGACTATAAGCAGATCGGCGAGGTACTGAGGCTCTCCGAATCCGCAACCAAGTCTCTCCTCTTCCGTGCATACCAAACCTTGCGCGAGAAACTTAAGGATTTCGTTTAGGCCGTTATCAACCGAATTACTGGATAGTTATGGAACAAAATGGCCCAGCAGATCGTCGAACCCTAGAGAGCCGCTGCAGCATTCCGGCGTACCGGGTATCGACATGACAGCAACACCACCCTGATAGGGGGTATTAAATGATTACCGAGATGAATCACAAGATCGATTGCAAAGACTGCCGCTCGCACCTCCCCGATCTCCTCTTTGAAGAGGGCTTCGCGGCGGCGCACCCTGAGCTGGCGGCGCACATCGAGTCCTGCGCCGAGTGCCGCACCGAACTGAACGAACTGCGCTCCACGCTGGCCCTGCTCGATGAGTACACCGCGCCGGAGCCCTCGCCCTACTTCGACTCAAAGCTGTATGCACGCCTGCGCGAGGCCCAGGCTGCCGCTCCCGAAGGCATCGTTGAACGTCTGCGTTCCTTCTTCCTGTTCAGCACGGGGCGGAGCTTCCGTCCGGCCCTTACCGCAGCGCTCGCCGCAGTCCTCCTGGTTGGCGGAGGCGGCACCTTTATCGGACTTCATGGCACCTCCGGGACAGCACCCGCGACCCCAGCTACATCCGCTGCGGTCGATGATCTCAAGGTGCTCGATAACAATGTTCAGGCCGAGCAGCAGATGGGTCAGCTCCTCGACCTGTCCGGCTCCGAGGATGACGACACACCACCTGAGAGTTAACCGCCGTTGATTCCCTCCCTCACCCTTCGCAGCGATTGCTTTCGGTATGATGGGAAACGTTCAACATCCTCAAGGCCCGGCAGTTAAAGTGGACAGACGGCTTTTCTCCCGAGTCTTCATTGATTTCGATCGAAGAGGATTCAGAGATGCCGTCTGTCTCCTAACAAGATGACCAGTTTGCTTCCAACTCGCGCTGTCGCAACACTTGCAGGCTTCGCTCTCTGCCTGTTAGTGGCTATTTCGGCGCCGGAGCAGCAAGCCACCGCCGCAGCTCCTCTACAAAACAACGCGGCAGCTCCGCACCCCGGCAGCACCCCTGTTGGACATCGAACGAATACGATTCCCACCTCCAATACGATCGCCGCTAAAAATGAGCATCTGCTGCAGTGGATCGACCGTCACAGCAATCTGACGCCGGAACAGCAGCTGCAGGCCTTTGGACAAGAGCACCCTGGCTTCCGCAGCCTGCCGCCGGAGAAGCAACAGCAGCTGCGGGCTCGCCTGGCAGAACTCAACGCGATGCCCCCGGCCAAACGCAAGCACCTGCTGGAATGGAATGAAACGATGGCGCGGCTGAACCCTGCCCAACGCAGCCAGGTAAACAATGCGATGAAGCAGCTTGCGGCCCTTCCCCAGGACCAGCACCTCTACGTTGCCCGCACCTTCCGCGGGCTTCGCGAACTTCCTCCCGAGCAGCGCAAGGCAGTATTGAGCTCCGATCGCTTCGACCATCTCAACGCCGCCGAACGGGCCACGCTGAACAGCCTGATGGTGGTGGAATCCCTACTTCCACCACCCTACGACCCGGACCAGCCAGGCCACTAAAGCAAATCTCCTGTAGGTGTATAGCGAAACCACGACACTTATGGCCGTTTTTCCCCAGAAAAACGGTGCTGAAAGCCCGATTCAACTGCCCAGTAATAGGAGATTTGCTCTATTTCCGGAAGAAGTTCTTCGCCAGGAACAGCACATTCGCCGGCCGCTCGGCCAGACGCCGCATAAAGTACGGATACCACTCCGTCCCGAATGGCACATAGACCCGCACACCGAATCCCTCAGCCGCAAGCTTCCGCTGCAGATCGCGCCGCACGCCGTAGAGCATCTGGAACTCGAACGCCCGCTTGTCCAGACCGGTCTCGGCGACAAACTGCCGCATCATCTCGATGATCGCCTCGTCGTGCGTGGCGATCCCGCAGAAGACGCCGCTGGAAGCGACCCGCTTCATCAGCTTGACGTAGTTCGCATCCACATCGGCCTTGAGGGGAAAAGCAATCTCCGCCGGCTCCTTGTAGGCTCCCTTGCACAGCCGCATCCGAATCCCCTGGGCGATCAGCCGCTCCACGTCATCTGCAGTGCGGAAGAGATACGCCTGAAGCACCGTACCCACAGCACCGGGCCAGCGGGCGTTCAGCCGTTCGGTCATGGCAATCGTCGCCTCGGTGTAATCCGAGCCTTCCATGTCGATGCGCACAAAGTTAGCCGTCATCGCCGCGTGTTCCACCATCTCGCCGACGATGCGCTCGGCCAGCTCCGGCCCAGCTCCGTGGCCGCCGATGTCCATGCCCACCTGGGTCAGCTTTACGCTGACGTTCGCCCGCAGCTTGCGGGCGGCAATCTCATCCAGCAACTGGTGATAGATCGCGGCGCTCTCCTCAGCCTGCGATACCTGCATCACGCTCTCGCCCAGTGAGTCGAGCGTCGCCTCGATCCCTTCGGCATTCAGCTGCTCGGCAGCCGCAATCGCCTCCTCAACACTCATACCTGCGACAAAACGCCGCGACACACGCCGGCCCATCGTCGACCGCTCGGAAAATGCACGAAATGCCTTGTTCGTGGACAAAGCAATAAAGAAAGACCTTAACAACCCTCACCTCACACAAACTGGATGCAACCGCTTATTTTCGCACGCCGCCGGGTACCGCGTTTTTCGGCATGATCGCCCACGAGTAAAAAGAAGGTAAGGGATTCAGGAGTCTTCCCCTCTAGAGACAACCCACCAGAGCATGCCTGGCCTCTTAAAATCTTTTGAAACTTATAAAAGCTCTCTTCCGTTCCCCCTGGCGGGACAGGGTCGAAGGCAAGCTGTCTGCGGAGGATCGAGTGGAGAGTCTGATGAGCTTTTTGTTTCCGGTGCTGATGATCGGCATCTTTGTAGCCGTCTTTGGCGGGATCTATTTTCGTCGCCGTCGCAACCAGAGAATTCTGACGGAGGGTGACCTGACGGTGGCCCTGGTGCTCGACATTCACCAGACAGGCACGGTGATTAATCAATCTCCGGTGATGGCCTTGCAGCTGCGACTGGAGCAGACCGGACAGGCTACGCGAGAACTCAATCTACGCCAGGTGATCGACCTCGGCAACATCCCCCGGGTCGGGGAGCAGGTTTATATCTCGGTCGACAAGAAAAACCCCAATGCGGCGGTCTATATGGGACTGGTGACCGCACTCAATAGCCAGGCGGGAATAGCCGCAAGCCAGACGCAGATGGTCGCAGACGCCGCTTCCATCTCCCCCAGATTGCGTGAGAGCAAAACCTTTGGCGTGGCGACCATTCAGGGAATGGCAGCTGGAACCGCGCCAGGAGCGACAGTCTTCACCCTCGAGATCGACTCCTGCGTAGAGCCGAAACGTGTTGTAACAATCGAGCAGGTGATGCAGAACAATCCCTTCCGCGTGGGGGACCGCGCGTACCTCTTCGTCAGCAAAGAAGATAAAAACGCTGTGGCGGTAGTTCCGCTCTCCCTGGTGGGCGGACAGAAGCTCGATCCCAACAACAACCGCCTGGACGCTCTCGTCCTAGGCCCGCAGATCCTGCACGAAGGTAAGAAGGCGATGGCGACTGTCACCGAAGCGGACGAGGTCAAGGTGAACAACGGCTTCCTGGAGAAGCGCGGCGTACAGCGCTGGCACCTACAGTTTCTCGTGAAACCGGAAGACGGCAGCATGGCCTATGCGGCGGAACAGACCCTCTCGTTCACCAAGCCGGAGAGGGTACAGCGCGTCTGCAGGATAGGCGCGGAGGTTCCAATACGCATCGACTGGAACGATCCCCACACCATCGTCACCGACCCGCTGGCCATGGGATATCCAGACCCTTATGTAACCGTGATGGATATCTACAAGGATGCTCTGGCGGCAGGTGAGATTGAACAGCCGAAGTAACTAAGTGCAATCCAAACTGTTAGTGATTAGGTGCCTTGAAGCCAAAAACTGCGAGGAGCCTTTTGGGGTGCATTCTGCTTCTTTTTGGGGAACGAATGACTTTGCATCGAAATCCGTGCGAATATCGACCATCGCTTCGTAAAGAACTGACATACATTGGCACTTCTTTAGTTACGTGAGGCGAGAGAGTCTAGACCATTTTACCTTTAGGTGTAGTTTCCGAACCGGAGTCTGAGCCATGCTTTTGCGTCTTGTGGTGTGATGGTCTGTAGAGCTTGAGCGGTG
>NZ_JACHIO010000005.1 GCF_014203225.1 Granulicella mallensis
CTCCCTTGTGTGCCATGAGCACGAATAGAAGTCTGTACGCAATCTGTTCGCAAAATACCCCTGGACAACTACGCCTCTCTTCATAGAAGGATGACGACGAAAAACAAACAACGACGACATCTGTGCCGAAGCTTACAGCCCATTTCCTCTAGACTGGAAGCGGAGCCATTCACTTGGGACGCAACCTCTACATCCTCGCAGCCACACTCGGCATTCTCGCGCTGGTCTGCGGCATTTTGTCGTTCACCAATATCGCGCAGCAGCCCGGTTCGCCCGGCGATATCCGGCTTTGGCGCACCATGGGGCTCGGATTGCTGGTCGTCGCGCTGGCCGTGGCACTGGGGGGTATCCTGTCGTCGCTCTTTGAGCAGGCCGAGCGCCGCGACGCGGAACAGCGCCAGCAAAAGCGCCGCCACCGGTAGAATGGTTGATGGCGCTCAATCGCGCCTCGATTGGAGCTGCACCCATCATGTTTGAAGTCACGGTACAGGCCGGGTTTTCTTCGGGCCACTACCTTCGCAACTATCACGGCAAATGCGAAAACCCGCACGGCCACAACTACCGCGTGTTCGTCACCCTCGTCGGCTCAGAGCTCGATGAGGCCGGCATGCTGCTCGACTTCAAGCTGCTGAAGCAGGTCCTGCGCCCGACGGTCGAGTACCTGGACCATCAGATGATCAACGACCTCGAGCCCTTTACGACGCTCAACCCGTCGGCTGAAAATCTTGCGCGGTATTTCTTCGAGCAGACTGCCAGCCAGCTCCTCAACATGGCGCAGGGCCGAGTGCGGGTGAAGGATTGCACCGTCTATGAGACGGACACCAGCTTCGCGCGTTACTACGAATAACAATAGATTTTCGTTGTTGTCTTTAGCTTTTGCTTTTCTTGTTGTCATTCCCGAAGGGAATCTGCTTCCCGCTGTAGTAAGTGATTCAAGGAACCCCATGCATCTCATCGAGCTTTATAAATCGGTCCAGGGCGAGAGCTCTTTCGCAGGCGTTCCGTGCATCTTCGTGCGTCTGGCCGGCTGCAATCTACGCTGTGCGTGGTGCGACTCCGAGTACACCTTCACTGGTGGCAAGCCCTTTACGGCTGACGAGATCGTCGCGCAGATCGAAGCGCTACAGCCCTGCCCGCTGATCGAGTTCACCGGCGGTGAGCCGATGCTGCAGCAAAAAGAGCTGTTGCCGTTGATGCAGCGGCTACTCGACGCCAATTACACCTTGATGATGGAGACCAGCGGCGAACGCCCCCTGGCCGATGTGCCGAAGGCGGTGCACAAGATCGTCGATGTAAAGTGCCCGGGCGCAGGTTCGGCGGCGAACTCGTTCCACATGGCGAATCTCGAGGCGCTCACACTGCACGACGAGGTGAAGTTTGTGCTGAGCGACCGCGCGGACTACGAGTTTGCACGTGACTTTATCCGTACACACGCCTTAGAGACGAAGTGTGGCAGCATTCTGCTTTCGCCCGCTTTCAGCAAGGCTCCGAGTGAGCTGCGTACGACGGATAACGCGACGCTCGATCCGCGTTTTGTCGTGGAGTGGATGCTGGCCGATGGCCTGCCTGCCCGCTTGAGCCTGCAGATTCACAAGTACATCTGGGAGCCTCGCAAGAAGGGCGTGTAGCTGCTTTGTATGTTTTATCGTTTTTGACCCACCCAAAACTTGTCATCTCGACCGAAGGCGCGCTTTTGCGCCGTCCATTCGACTTCGCTCAGGACGGAGAGACCCGCAGTTTGTTTGCCCAAACGATATTGGCTGGGCAAGCAAACTGCGGGTCTCTCCACTACGCATGACATAAAGCCGTCATGCTTGCACCCCAGCGAACAAAAGACGTTCGCCTGGGGGGCCCGCGCTCCGGTCGAGATGACAAAAATTGGGGGTGGAGCGAGCTAAACCCCAGGTGAGAAACTACGCAGCCTGCTTCTCTGCGACGGCGTCGTCTTCATCCTCATCTTCGTCGTCAGAGTCCTCGTCTTCGTCCTCATCTTCATCGTCTTCATCTTCGTCTTCATCGTCCTCTTCGTCATCCTCATCCTCGGCGACTTCGGTCTCGTCTTCGTCTTCGAAGTCGTCCTCATCTTCCTCGGCGCTTGCGACGTTGAGGTTTTCGCTGGAGGCGAAGGCTGCGGCGTCCGATCCCGCAAAGCGTGGATCGTTTTCGAAGGTTGCGGTTGCATCATCGCCGGTCAGGGGGCGAAGGGTGGTAGTGCTATCTGTAGCAAGGTTGATGTATGCCATGCGTTTCTCTCCTTGGCGGCAGGAGTCTTTCCCACCTGCCGCCATTAGATACCGAGAGCCTCGTTTCGGTGGCTTCCGCAAGGCACATTTGATGAGCTATTAACGCAGGTCTTCGGGATCAACTGGCGAAGGGCGCCAGTTGCTGTTCGCTGGGCCGTTTTGTCGCCAGGCTTACGGCAAACAGGCAGATTAAAGAGGCCACCAGGGCAGGCAGAATGGCATCGCGCGCGGCGATTACCGGCGGCAGATGCGGCGTCAGCGAGTCCCACGCGACAGTGACCACGGTTCCGGCTGCGATGCTGGCCACCGCACCTGCCGCCGTCGCCCGTTTCCAGAAGAAGGCCGCCAGGATCACCGGCGTTAGCGCTGCTGAATAGATGGTGTAGGCGTAGAGCGACTTCTTCAGCACCGAGGTCGTGCCCAGCGATTGATACAGCGCCCAGAGGCCCAGCGCTACGACCATCAAACGGGACACCAGCAGAATCTGTTTGTTCGAGGCATCGCGCTTGATGTAACGCGCGAACACGTCGTTCACGAGATTGGTCGCAGGCGAAAACAGATAGTTGTTCGCCGTCGAAACCACCTTCGCAAAGATCGCTCCGACCAGCAGGGCTCCGAGTACTGCGAGCGCTTTAGAGCCACCGAAGCCATGAATAGCCGTGTAGGCAAGAATCTCGCGCGGACGGTCATGCACCTCGCCTGTGCGATACAGCGCCGAACCCACGATCGCAATTGCTACGATGATCGTCTCCAGAATGACCGTGCCGACGATCCATCCGCTCACTGCGCGGGTCGCGTCCTTCTCGCTCCTGGCGGAGAAGAACTTCTGGTACATCGACTGGTTGCCAAGCATCAGCAGGCAGGTCGGCAAAAACAACTCCAGCGCATTGATCGGGGTGAGATCGCCGAATACCTGGAAGTGCGTCGCAGGCAGCGTTGCGCGAACTCCCTTCCATCCGCCTGCAAGATGTACCAGCACCGGCAGCGCGGCAAGCATCGTGAACGTCGCCAGCAGTCCGATTACCACGTCCATGTAGGCGACGGAGCCCATGCCCGCAATCGCTGTGAACACGATCACGAAGCCCGCCAGGATATATTGCCCCTGAACGGCTGTGATGGAGGGAAAGATGAGATGCACGATATCGCCGCCGCCGATGAACTGATAGCTGGTGATGGCCGTGTAGGTGAACAGCACGGCGATGACGCCGAGCACGCGTGCCGTCTGGTTGTAGCGCGATTCCAGCAGGTCGGGAATGGTGAACTGCGCGAACTTTCTGGCGCGCGGCGCGATGAAGTAGATCAGCAGCAGACCGGCCCATCCGCCGCCGCCCTGCCAAAGCGCGGCGAAGCCATGCCTGTAGGCGTTCTCCGCGCCGCCGAGCAGAGAGCCTGAGCCGATCCAGCTGGAGAGCAGCGTAAATACCAGCACGAACGCGGGCAGGGAGCGTCCCGCGACGAGATAGTCGGCTTTGGTTTTTACTTTACCCAGACGTGCCAGCGAGACGCTGAGCAGTGTGATGACAATGATGCCGAGAACGATCGCGTAAAGATTCATGTACGTGCGCCAATTCTAGCGGAGACGCAGTCGTTTTCGCTTTTTGTTTTTTGCCGTCATCCTGAGCCGTAGGCGAAGGACCCCCGCATCTAGGGCTGCCACTCGTGTCTCCGGAGAGTAGGCTGAACTCAGCCAGCGGTGCATGCATAGACAGTGTTAGCTCCATCTGGCATCGTGCAGAATGCGGGGGTCCTTCGCGTACCGCTCAGGATGACGGCGAAAAGCTCCACCACAAACTATTTCCCCTCTCCGCGCGTATCTTTAATCATCTGCTTGCGCAGCACCTCTTCAGGAGTTCCACGAATGTCCCTGTTCCGCCTTGTTCCCCTAGCCGCTCTCTGCGGCTGTGCTGTCGTTGCTTCGGCCCAGACAGCGCCCATCGCACTCGCTGTCGATCTCACCGACGCCCCCCGCAAGATCCTTCACGCCACCGAGACCATCCCCGTACAGCCGGGCCCGATGACGCTGGTCTACCCGAAGTGGATTCCCGGTGAGCACGGCCCCACAGGCCCCATCGACAACCAGGCAGGCTTCGTCATCACGGCTAATGGACAGCCCGTGAAGTGGGAGCGCGACAAGGTTGATATGTACGCGTACCACATCACCGTTCCTGCGGGAGCTTCCAACCTCGACGTCAAGATGGACTTCCTCGCCACCGCCGCCGCGCAGGGCTTCTCTGCCGGGGCAAGCACCAGCGCCAACCTCGCGCTGCTGAGCTGGAACGAGCTGCTGGTATATCCGGACGGAGCCAAGGCCTCTGACGTGATGATTACGCCGTCCCTCAAGGTTCCCAGCGGCTGGAACTTCGGCACCGCACTGGAAGCGACCTCGAAGCCGCAAGGCAATAACATCGGCTTTAAGACCGTGTCTCTCGAGCAGCTCATCGACTCGCCCGTCCTTGCAGGCCGCTGGTTCCGCGAGATTCCGCTGGCTCCTGAGGTCAGCCCCAAGCACTTCCTCGATCTCGCCGGAGACGGCCCGGAGGACATCGACCTCTCGCAGGAGCACATCGACCAGTTCTCCAAGCTCGTTCGCGAGACCGGCGCACTCTACAAGTCGCGCCACTATGCCAGCTATCACTTCCTCGTCACGCTCAGCGATCAGGTCTCGCACTTCGGCCTGGAGCATCACCAGTCGTCCGACGACCGCGTCGGAGAGAAGACCTTTGTCGACGACAACCAGTTCATCGCCAACGGACTGCTGCTGCCGCATGAGTTCACGCACTCGTGGAACGGCAAGTACCGCCGCCCTGCGGGTCTGGCCACGGACAACTACCAGAAGCCGATGGAGGGCGATCTGCTCTGGGTCTATGAAGGTCTCACTGAGTATCTCGGCGACATCCTCGCCGCACGCTGCGGCATCTGGGCGCCGTCGGTCTATCGTGACCGCCTGGCCACCGTCGCCGGTTATCTCAACGATGCTCGTCCCGGCCGCACGTGGCGCGATCTGCAGGACACCGCGACCATGGCGCAGGTGCTCTACAGCACGGGCGGTTCCTACGATAACTTCCGCCGCGATACGGACTACTACGACGAGGGAGAGCTGCTCTGGCTCGAGATCGACCTCACCATTCGCGAGAAGACCAACGGCAAGAAAAACATCGACGACTTCACGGCGGCTTTTCACGGCTTTGGCGGGAACACCGGCCCGAAGGTCGTTCCCTACACCTTTGAGGATGTGGTGGCAGGCCTGAACGCTGTCGTGCCGAACGACTGGGCGGGCTTTCTGCATCAGCGTCTGGACTCGAATGAGTTCCATGCGCCGGAGGTTGCGGGCATCGCTGCGCTGAGCGGCTACAAGCTCACCTACACGGACAAGCAGAACTACTGGGAGCAGTTGACGGAGTCGCAGACCGGCACGGTGTACGCTCAGTTCTCGCTGGGCCTGCTGGTGGGCGGAGATGGCCGCGTGGGGGATGTGATCGTCGGCAGCCTTGCGGACAAGGCCGGTTTCGGCCCCGGCATGCATATCCTTGCGGTCAACGGACGTGCCTTTACGGGCGGCCTGCTGCATGCTGCGATCAAGGAAGCCACGGGCAAGGGTCCTGCGATCGAGTTCATCGTCGAAAATACGGGGTACTACAAGGTGATTCGTCTCGACTATCACGATGGCGAGAAGTATCCGCAGATGGAGCGTGTCAGCGGCACACCGGCACGGATGGATGACATTCTGCAACCGATGACGAAGTAATGCGAACCTGGGTGCCCCATCCTCGACGCGCGGCTTTATGCGCGGCAGGGTGGGGTATGGACGCTAAGCGAATCTCACAGATCTTCGAAGCGCGCTCTGCGTCGGGGGTATCGTTTGCGGTAGCAAACGACCGCTCTCCTCTATTCGGGCACGGTTGCCGCTACAAGCCAAAGGCGGTCGTGCTTCGTGCGATACCCCACCCTGCCGCGCAAAAAAACGCGCGTCGAGGATGGGGCACCCAGGCTATGGCCTTACAGCCTTATGCTGCCGAGAAACGATGAACTGTCGTGCTTCGCAATGGCGCATTCGGCTCAATACGCACCGAGGGGAACTCAGGCTGATTGGGCGAGTCCGGAAAGTGCTGGGTCTCGAGGCAGAAGCCTGAGCGCCTCTTGCCGCCTCGGCCCTGGAACGATCCATCGAGGAAGTTGCCGGAGTAGAACTGCACGCCGGGCTCGGTTGTGAACACCTGCATCGTCCTGCCTGAGACTGGCTCGGTGACCTCTGCCGCGAGCCTCAGAGGCTCTTCAGCACTTGCCAGCACGTGGTTATGGTCGTATCCACCCGCGAGCTGCACCTGTTCGTCGTCGCTGTCCCACCGCAGGCCGATCTCTTTCGGGGTGCGGAAGTCGAGCGGCGTGTTTTCAACCGGGCGAAGCTCACCGGTGGGAATCAGCGTGCTGTTGATCGGGGTGAAGCTCTCGGAGTTTAGCCTCAACACGTGGTGCGACAGGTCGCCCATGTCTCCAGTCAGGTTCCAGTAGGCATGGTTCGTCAGGTTCACAATGGTCGACTTATCGCAGGAAGCCTCGTAGTCCAGGCGCAGGCTGTTGTCTGTCAGCGTATAGCGCACCGTCACACGCAGCGTCCCCGGAAAGCCCATCTCGCCATCGGGGGAGACATAAGACATCTCCACGCCGTCAGGGACTTCCTTCGCCGCCCACACCTTGCGGTCGAAGCCGATAGGGCCGCCGTGCAGCGCGTTGGGGCCGTTGTTGAGCGGGATCTGATATTCCGTTCCATCGAGTGTGAACCGGCCGTTCGCAAGGCGGTTGCCGAGCCGGCCAATCGTTGCGCCGATGTAGGACGTATTGGTCAGATACGGCGCCAGTTCATCCGCGCCGAGCGAGATTTCCCCCATCCTGCCCTTGCGGTCGTGCGTGCGCACCGAGGTGAGCCGTGCGCCGTAGGTGGCGATGCTGGCCTCCACCTGCGCGTTGCGAAGGGTGAAGAGATGGACGGACTCTCCCTGGGGCGTCGTGCCCCAGGCGATGGATTGGACCTGTGTGATGGAAGACATATGTAAGCGACCTAAGCAGGGTACAGGTTTTCGTGATGAGTATCGAGAGATGAGTTTTGAGTTGCGAGAAAAAGCAGCCTCACTGTCAGTGTGAGGCTGCTTTGAAAACCCTTACTCGTGGCGATGCATCTTCCAGCCGAGATAGTTATTCGCCGCCTCGTACACAGGCCCCGCGACGGAGGCGAAGTTGGCTGCGACGTGGTGTTCGAAGCCGTTCTCGCAGATATAGCGCAGCAGCTTCTGCATGTGGGGGATTTCGACGACGCCGGCTCCGCCGAAGGTCTGCAGAGGATCGTCGGTGAAGCGGCCCTGGCCGACGTAGCCGGTGATCTGGCCCTGGAAGTCGTCGGTGGAGAAGCGCGCGAAGCTCATGTCGCCGGCCTTGACGGTACCGTCGAGCGTCCCATGCGCGTTCTCCTTGCCCACGGTGCCCGCGATGATGAGCTGGTAGTCCATCTTCACGCCTTCGCGGAAGAAGTGCTTGGGCAGGTTCGAGCAGTGGAAGCAGACGGCCTTGTCCGGGTTGTCGCCGTAGTTGTTGTTCCAGTCGAGCAGGGCCGAGGGCGTCTCGCTGGCCAGCGTGAGCGCGTACATCGAAAGCGTGCCGAGAATATCGACCTCGCAGGCCGAGGGGATGAGCTGCTCGCTCATCATCGACATCACGGTGCAGGGCACGATGCCGAGGTACTCTTCGATCGAAGTCCAGCACTGCACGGCACTGACCGTGAGTTCGGACGCCGCCATCCAGCCATCGATCACCGCGCCCAGCTTGGCCATCTTCATCAGTGCCGCTTCAGGCGTGTCGCCGATGGGAATGTACTTCTTGATGGCCGCGAGCTTGGCCTGCACGGCATCGTCATTGTCCTTCGACTTCTCGATGCGGCCCATGACCTCGCTCAGGTCGAGCGTCTCAACGGTGATGCCGGAGCGTTCGAGCAGCTTCTCCGAGTAGCGCACGGTGTTGAAGGCCGTAGGACGCGCGCCAATTGCGCCGAAGCGCACGTTCCTCAACCCGCGCACGATGCGGCAGACTGCGGCGAACCACTGCAGGTCGCTCTTGAACTCGGTCGAGTCCGGAGCCTCTGTGTGCAGCGTGGTCAGCGAGTACGGAATGCCGTACTGCTTCAGGTTGTTGCAGATCGACATCTTGCCGCAGAAGCTGTCGCGACGGAACGCGATGCCCATCTTGCCGGCGTGGTCGGGTGTGGCCTGGATGAGCACCGGGACCTGAAGATTCGCGAGCCGCAGTGCGTCGGCCAAGCCGCGCTCTTCGCCGAAGTTCGGCAGTGTGATGATGATGCCGTCGATCTCGGAAGCGTGCTTCTTGAACAGGGCCGCGCACTTCTTTGCATCCTCATAGGTCTCGACGGCGCCGTGTGCCGTCTCTTCCGGCGTCAGCACGATGGCCTTGATTCCCGCCGCTTCCAGCGCGGCGATCATCTCCAATCGTCCGCTTGTTGCCAGGTGGCCCGGAAAGAACCCACGGTTGCCCACCACTACGCCCATCGTCATCTGTCTGCCCATCATGTTCTCCGAAAAGTCTTTCTAAACTTTGTTAATCTATCGCCCCTACGCTGGTATGCGTTATACCTCCGGGCGAGCGAGGTGAATCGAAAGAAGCCGCCAAACGCCAGGAACGGCGCGCCTCTCTCAGGATGTCTGTCGATTACGTCACAGACTCACCGCGTAGAGTTCCGTCAGGCGCAGACGATAGTTTGCCATGGCCTGGCGGTAGGCCTCGCGCAGCTCTCTTCTCGGAGTCGCCGTGCCGCTCTCTTCCAGCCGGACGCAGCGGCCGGTGATCTCGGTGAAGCTCTGGGGGAGGCCGATGGAGTGGCTGTAGGCATGGACCGCCTGCATGGCCGCTCCGAGGCACCCGGCCTCGGCCTCAGCCGGGACGCGGATGGTGGCCCCGGTAACATCGGCCAGCAGTTGCCGCCACTCGGCGGACCGCGCTCCTCCGCCGATGACCAGGATCACCTCGGCCTGCTTGCCGTGGAGGATGAGTTCCAGGCCGTTCAGAACTCCAAAGCTGACGCCTTCGATAGCGGCACGAATGATATTTGCAGGGGTGAAGTTATTGGCGGTGAGTCCGACGAGGGAACCCTGCGCCTGCGGAAGATCGGGGGTTCGCTCACCGTTCAGGAACGGGAGAAAGCACAGGCCCTCACTGCCGGGTTGCGTCGAAGCCAGTGCAGGCTCGATGTCCGCGACCGTCTTGCCCAGCACGGTCAATGTCTGTGTCACGACGTTCGTCGCGTTCATCGTGCAGACCAAGGGAAGCCAGCCGCCGGAGGAAGAGCAGAACGGCGCAACGTTGCCGGTGGGATCGAGCACAGGCTGTTCGGTGTAGGAATACACCGTCGAGGACGTGCCCAGGCTGAGCGTGACGACGCCCTCGCGGACGTTGCCCGTGCCGATCGCACCCATCATGTTGTCGCCGCCGCCGGTCGAGACGAGGCACGTCTGCGGCAGGCCAAGCTGCGCGGCTACTTCTTCACGAAGTGTTCCGACTGATTGCTCGGAGGTGAGGAGTTCCGGCAGTGCGCGATAGAGCTGTCCGCTGCCGCCATCGATCTCGTCCAGTACTTCCCTGGCCCATTGGCGCGTGCGGACATCGAAGAAGGCCGTGCCGGAGGCGTCGCCGTACTCCGCGCAGAGCCTGCCGGTCAGCCAGAAGTTCAGATACTCGTGCGGCAAAAGAATATGGCGGACGCGGGCGAAGTTCTCCGGCTCGTGCTCCTTCAGCCAAAGCAGCTTCGACACGGTGTAGCCTGTGAGCGGCACGATGCCGAAGCGCTGGAAACAGGCCTCTTTGCCGCCGAGGCGTTCGATCAGCTCAGCGTTCTGGGGTGTGGTCTCAGTATCGTTCCAGAGTTTGGCCGGGCGAATGACCTGAAGGTCTGCATCCAGCACCACCAGGCCATGCTGCTGACCGGAGACGCCAAGGGCGAGGACGTCGGCGGTGGGGACTCCGGCCAACGCCTGTTTCACGGAGTCGCACATAGCATCTACCCACCACTGTGGGTCCTGCTCGCGTGCGCCGTTCGGGCGTTCGATGAGCGCATGCGCGGCATAGCCTCTGCCTAGAGGATTGCCGTTCTCGTCCATGAGAAGCGCCTTGGTGCCCTGCGTGCCGCAATCAATTCCGAGATACATCAACTGTCCTTGCCCTAATGAATAGCAAACGATAACTATTTTTCGTGTCTCGAAATTATGTTAGAGGTGGGGTCCTTGTCAAGGCAAAGGGTATGCGATGACAGGGCAATCGCGTTTAAATCCCCGGACAGGAAAGACCGTAAGGGCAGACTATCGCAAGGAGATACAGATGGAGAAATAGAGGTGGAGACGAGTCTGAGTCTAAACCCCTCTGGGGCTTAGATCGGTGGTGATTCCGACGGGTACGCCTGACACTTGCGCTCGTAGTGAAAATCAAACGCGATTGCTTTACGTGCCATGAAACCGTGTCGCCAAGGGTATGACGTTCCCCCTGGCTTATTTCTTCTTCCGGGCAGTTTTGGCCGGGCGCTTCCTCGCTCGCACAGGGTGCGTGGAGCGATGGTAGCCGGCGTGCCGATGCAGCAGCATGGCGGAGGCGCCGCTGAGCCGGGCGAGATAGCCGTCCCCGGCGATGGCCAGGCGTGGAGCGGGCTTTACCAGCATGGTCGCCTGCAGCTCCTGCTCTACGGTCGGGCCGAACTTGTCCCAGCAGGAGGTGATCTCTCCGGTAATGAGGATGAGCTCCGGCGAGAGCGCGGCGGTAATCAGGCGCAGTCCCTGCCCCAGTGATTTCGCCTGCCGGAAGACTGCCTTCTCGGCAGCGGCTTCTCCCTCTTCCGCCATGCGCAGGAGTTCCTGGATATTGCAGCTTGGAGCTTTGGGGGCCAGCTCCTTGTAGATACGGAGTGCTGCGCGCGAGGAGGCAAAGATCTCCCAGCAGCCGCGCTGGCCGCAACCGCAGACCGGACCTGAGGAGTCGACGGGGATGTGGCCGAACTCTCCGGCAAGGCCGTTGAACCCGGATTGAAGCTGCCCTCCGGCGAAGATGGACGTGCCGACGCCTTCGGATATAGCCACGAGGACGGCATTTTTCACGCCTTGAAGGCGGCCGTTCCAGAGCTCCGAGGCGAGGCAGGCGTTGGCGTCGTTGTCGAGCTCTACTTGCAGACCGAGACCGGCTTCGAGCGCCCCTTTGAGGTCGAAGTCATGCCACTTGAGGTTGGGGGCCATCAGGATGCGCTGCGTGACGGGGTGAACGCGTCCCGGGACGCTTACGCCGACACCTTCAAACGACTTGTCGGCGTGCTGCTTGCGCAGTTGCTGCATTCTGTCCACGATGCGGGCGATGGCCGCAGTGGGGTCCGATAACAGCATGACTGTCTCATGCGCGAGAAAGCGTCCGCTGAGGTCGATGATGGCCACGATGGCCCGGTCGGGACGAAGGTCCAGGGCCAGTGTTACGAGGTCGGAGTTGACCGAGAGCATGGTCGACGGACGGCCGCGTGCTCCCTGTACTACGGCACCTTCCTTGATCCACTTTTCTTCGAGCAACTGCTCGACGATGGCGGAGATGGTGCTTGGCTGCAGGCCGGAGAGGCGCGAAAGATCGACGCGTGAGACCGGCTGACGAAAGCGGATGAACTCGAGAACGATATCCCGGTTGATGTCGCGCGCTATCTCACTGGAGGCTGATTGCGCGGAGGAGAGATCGATGTTGCGGACCCCATGAGATCTTCCGGATACATATTGCCTGGCCGCCGATTCGGCGATGCGCTTCTTGCTCATGGTGGTCACAATCATACGACACGCGAAAAAATGCTTGCAGCATCCCAAACCGCGTGAAGTGCGTCCTAGTGTTCTGAGTCGTTCGTTCAATGCCGTTTCAATGGCTGATAAACTTTACCCCGGAACACCCCTGTCGTGCTCTCCGGCAACCGAGCTGCCTCTCTTATTTCAGTAGTCTTTTCTCGCAGGAATGCCAGTCTCTCTTTAGCCGGATGCCGATACCCAATACCCCAAAGACGACGGAACCCCAGGACTCCGAGAGCGCGCTCACGGCAGCGGGCGAAGCCGCCTTTGTGCAGCCGGATGCCACGCTGCCCCCATCGCCACCGGAGGCGACGCCGCTCCATCCGCATCCAGATCCGGAGCCTGCTGGCGCCCCTACTGGTCTGCTACGTCGTCTCCTGCACTTTATCGGCGTCGACCGCGCCATAGCGTTTACTGTGCTGGCGCGCGGCTGGTCGTCATTGGCCGGCATCGGTACCCTGGCCTTGATTGCGCGCTTCCTCTCTCCTGCGGATCAGGGTTTTTACTACGCCTTCTACTCGCTCGTTCAGATGCAGATCATCTTCGAGCTGGGCTTCTCGGTCGTCATTCTGCAGGCGGCCTCCCATGAGGCTGCGCACCTCACCATTGCGCCCGACGGAACGATCACGGGCCCGGAACAGAGCCACGCACGCCTCGCCTCGGTGCTGCAGAAGGCCTTTCGCTGGTACACCATCGCCGCCATTCTGATGGCGCTGACGCTGATGCCGGTCGGCATCGCCTTCTTTCGCCACATTGCGAACAAATCCAACGCGGGCGACGTTCACTTCGTGCTCCCCTGGCTGCTGGTGGTCTTCGCTTCGAGCTGCACCTTTCAGATCGACCCCATCTTCTCCTTCCTCGAAGGTTGCGGCTATATTCCCGAGGTCTACCGCACGCGGCTCCGTCAATCTCTTTTGAGTACGGTTCTGGGCTGGAGCGCCTTTCTGCTGCATCATGGCCTCTATGCTCCGGGGTTCTTCATCCTGGGGCAGGCGATTGCGGGGGGATGGTTCATCTTCACCAAGCGCCACCTGCTGCTCCCCTTGCTGCGCTACAGTACGCGGAACTTCCGCATCGACTGGGGCAAGGAGATCTGGCCGTTCCAATGGCGGATCGCTGTTTCGTGGCTTGCTGGATATCTGACGAGCTCACTCTTCGTCCCGGTACTGATGAACTCGCGCGGGCCGGTCGAAGCCGGGCGCCTGGGCATGAGCCTGACCGTATGCGCCACCCTGAGCACGATGGCCGTCTCCTGGATGAACACGAAAGCTTCGCCCTTCGGGCAGATGATCGCGCGCAAGGAGTACCGCAAGCTCGACGGCGTCTTCACGCGAGCGCTGGTGCAATCTACGGGAGCGGCTGTGCTGGCGTGTGTCGCCGTCTGGGTCGTCGTGCAGTGGCTGCTGGTGCACCAGGTGAAGATGCACGGCGTCCTTCTGGCGAACCGCCTGCTGTCTCCGATCCCACTGGCGATGCTCTTCTTCGGTACCGTCGGCAACGTGGTGGTTACTGCCGAGGCCCTCTATATCCGCGCGCACAAACAGGAGAAGTTCATGGTGAATTCCATCCTGGGTGCGCTGTATTCGATCCCTGTTGCCCTGGTGATCGGCACCATGCAGTCTCCGCACGGCGGCGCCTGGGGCATCGCTGCCTCGTATGCCCTGGGGACGGCTGTTATCGGGCTGGGCTACGGGACCTACACCTTCCTGAAGTGGAGAAGAATCTGGCATGAGGCCTGAGATGACGCTTTCCGATTCCAATTCCACAGCCCGGCCTCTGCTGACGATCGCGATTCCGACCTTCAACCGTTCGCAGGATCTCCTCGCGGCGTTGACGGTTCTTGAGCCGCAGCTTGTCGCCTATCCTCAGGTCGAGGTGCTGGTATCGGATAACGCCTCCGCGGACGACACGCCCCAGGTCCTGGCCGCCGCGCAAGAGCGCTTTGCGGCCCAGGGAATCAGACTGGAGATCCAACGCCATGCCGAGAACATCGGCTCCGACGCCAACTTTGTCTCCTGCTATCACCGTGCGCGGGGGAGTTTCTTCTGGCTGTGCGGGGACGACGACATTATCGTTCCCGGAGGTCTGGCACAGCTTATGCCGCATCTGCAGGATGCGGAGGGAAGGCCCTCGGACGTCGACCTGGTCTATGCCACGAGTTATGGCTTCCGCGAAGACTATCAGCGCGAGCGGCAGGCAGACCCCTTCGGTCGCCGGTTCCATACCCTGCGCAATCCGCAGGACGTCAGCATGGTGGTGAACATCATGTTCACCTTCATCAGCGGCATGGTGGTGAACAAGGAACGCCTCGAATCGCTGCCGCATGAGGATCCAACGGCCTTTATCGGGACGAACCTCGTGCAGTTGTCGTGGGCGCTGCCCCTGCTGCTGCATCATCGCCGCTCCATCGTGCTGTGGGAGCGTCCGGTAGCGGCGCGCCAGGGCAATGCGAATGGCTACTCCCTGGGGAGGGTCTTCGGCGAACACCTGGCGGGCAACGTGACGAGGTTGTTGCCAGGCAGACCAGACCTCTCGGACCCGATCCTCAACTTCACGCTGCGGCGCTGGTTCCCTTCGATCCTGCTGGATGTCCGCAGCGCCGGCAACGAGACGCTGAAGCTCGACGAAGCACACGCTGCTCTGCAGCAGACGTTCGGGAGTAACCCGCGCTATTGGATTTTTACCTGTCCGGCGCTGACGTGGCCGCTTCCGCTGGCGAAGCTCTATACGCGTGTGACGGCCATGCTCAGCAAGTTGATTTACATGGTGCATCTGCCGGGGTTCTGGCGGAAGCAGACGTAGAGCGCTCCAGCGCGAACATCGCACGTGCTACAATGGAATTGCGTTGGAAACTAAAACGCAGGGCGCCGCGGGCAGATGACTCCAAATGGATTCGAGTCTGGCCAGAGACCGCGAACGCCAACCACCCCGTACCCCTTCCACCGCTTGCTTTATGTGCGTTGGTTGCTCTGGCTAGAAGGTCGGTCCATCGGGACTTTCCTCGCCGTGCAGCAGCAGTGCTTCGAACCCTCCGAGCTTCGGAAATGGGAATGAAACCAGGCAATGCTGAATCGGAATCCATGACGCCTATCGTGCGCCTATGCCGGTCTGCGTCTCTGCATTTGTTCGCCGCTTCATCCACCTGTTTTTGAAGGAATATCTTGTCTACTCTTACGCTTGAATCAATTTTGAACCCCGAACCCCTGGAACCCACGCGGACCATTACCGCCACCGACGCAGCTACCACCGTCACCTTTGCCGACTTCGACATCTCGCAGCCCCTCAAGGATCGCCTCTCCGCCGCCGGCTTCGTTACGCCGACGCCCGTGCAGGCCGGAGCCATCCCGCCCGCGCTTGAAGGCGACGACATCCTTGCTACCGCCTCTACCGGCACTGGCAAGACCCTCAGCTTCCTGATCCCCATGATCGATCGCCTCGAAGAGATCTCGAAGCCTTCGACCCGCGGCGCGAAGAACCCCATCCTGGCCCTGATCCTGCTGCCTACACGAGAGCTCGCAATGCAGGTGCTGGACTCCTACTTCAAGATCTGCCCCACGCTCAAGAGCGATGCCGTGCTGGTCTGCGGTGGTCTCTCGGAGAACACGCAGCTCGAGCAGTTGAGCCGTGGCCCGCGCCTGGTGGTTGCAACCCCCGGCCGTCTGGAAGACTTCCTGCGCCGCCGTTCGGTTTCGCTCAAGGACGTCGACATGCTCGTGCTCGACGAAGTCGATCGCATGCTGGACATGGGCTTTCTCCCCGCCATCAAGCGCATCGTGCAGGCCCTGCCGAAAGACCGCCAGACCATGTGCTACTCGGCCACGCTGGATGCCAGTATCCGCGAGATCGTTCGCGACTACGTGAACAACCCCGTCCGCATTGAGATCGGCACGACCTCGAAGCCGAGCGATCGCGTCGAACTGCGCGTCTACACCGTGATGCAGGACCAGAAGCTCGCGCAGCTGGACAAGATGCTGAAGGAAGAAGAGGGCACCTACCTCGTCTTCTCGCGCACCAAGCACGGCGCGGACCGCATCGCCAAGAAGCTCGAGAAGGCCGGCCATCTGACCGAGGTCATTCATGGCGACCGCTCACAGTCGCAGCGCACCGCGGCTCTCAGAAACTTCACCATGGGCAAGGCCCGCATCCTGGTGGCGACCGACGTAGCCGCCCGCGGTATCGACGTCTCGCACATCGCGCATGTCGTGAACTACGACCTGCCGAATGGCTCGGATGACTTTGTTCACCGCATCGGCCGCACCGGCCGTGCAGGCGCAAAGGGTGTGGCGACAACCTTCGTGACGCCGCTCGAAAAGGGCGACGCCCGCAAGCTGGAGCGTGAGCTGAAGATCAAGTTCCAGTGGCACGAGGCCGATAAGAACCTCGAGAAGGAACAGCGCAACCAGCCCATCGATATGAACAACGCTGCAGGCGGTGATCTGTTACAGATGGAGACGCGCAGCTGGAAGAGTGGCGACGCCGACTCCAGCAGCCAGCCGACACCGCAGCGTTCGCGTAGCGGCGGCGGCAACTTCGGCCGCTCGAACTCGGGCTCACGTGGCCCTGCCGGTGGTGGCCGCTCGCGTAGCGGACCGCGCAACGGTCGTGGCGCCAGCCGCGGACGCTAACGGATGAAATAAGAAAGCCCCTCTTTGCGGTGATTTACCGCCGCAAAGAGGGGCTTTCTTGTTTTGGAACTAAAACGGACGAGTTAGGTCGCGCCTGCCATCAACGACTCGGACGATCTCCACTCTCTCGACCGCACCTTCATCGGTGTCTGGATGGGCTTCGTAAAGGATTAAATACGGTCCTTCGATCAGGACCCGCGCAGAGGCGAAGATGGCGGGACGGCGAGTTCCCAGTCGAGGCAATTGTGCCAGGTGATCTGCTGTAGCCTCAATTGCGGTGTACTGTCGTTCTGCGGCATTCGGGTTGTCCATGCCGATATAGACATAGATATCCAGTAGATCTTCGCGAGCCTGCGGGCTCTAAACCAGCTCAACGTTCATTGGCTCGCCGCTTTGTGGCAGCGCTCAATCGTTGCCGGGCTTCCTGTCGCAATTCGGCAAAATCCAGAGGCACAGCAGGTCCGCTGGCCTTCCCCTCTGCCCACATCTCCCTGAGCCGCTTGATATCCAACTGACGCTGTTCGTGTTTGAACTGCCAATCGCGAAGGGCCTCACGGACGATCTCGCTGGTCGTTGCATACTCCCCGGTTTCAACAGCGGCTTTCAGCGCTGTGAGTTGTTCGCCTGTTAGCGCAACGCTTACTTTTTGGATATCCGGCATAAAGTCCTCACAGTAGCAAATTTTACTACTTCTTGCCTCAATCAGCTTATGACGTGGGTCTAGGTACAATAAAGCTACTTTGACGCAACCTTTTCGATACCTTATTATCCTAATTGGAGGTGTTCGATGGCTGCTGCTCATGTATTTCAAGTGACGGAACCCGTGCTCTTCAATCCGCAGACCGGTCGTCTGGACGCGGCGCGGATCGCTCGCGAGATGAATGTCCCCGTCGGCACGATTGCGGAGGCCATTGGCCGCAAGGCTCCCGGCGTCCGCAAGCATCCCGATGCCAGCAGCCTGCAAGGCGGCCTGCGGCGGCTCTATCGCATCTGGGTGGCGCTCGTGGACCTCTACGCTGGCGATAAAGGCAATGCGCGCATCTTTCTCAATGCGCCCAATCGGCATCTTGAGAACCATGCTCCGATCGAGTTCATCCAGAACGGCGATCTTGCTCCGCTGGAGCTATTCGTCGATGCTATGAATGTCCGGCAACCCGCCTGATCGAGTAGCCATTGCATTCTGTTGAAAGACTCATTCCGGTGTTGGAGAAAGCCCCGCTCGTTCCGCACGCAGGGTTCAGCTTTCGCGTTATCGCGGACCGGTGGCGGGCATCGCCTCTGTCTGCCATCGGAGCCTTCGAGCGCGGCGGCCGGTTCAATGCGCCGCGCATGTTTCCAGTCCTCTATAGCGCGGACAGCCAGTTGACCGCGCTGCTCGAGGTTGAGGCTCTCTTCCTCGACGCCAAGGAGCGATTGCGCGGCGTACCTCGCAACCCAGACCTGATTCTCACGCTCGACTGCACGCTGCTGCGCGTTCTGGATCTTACAGTTGAGAACCTCTATGCCGATCTGGGCACCTCGCATGAGGAGTTGATCAGCAATACTCCTTCGCGCTTCATCGCGAATGCGCGCAATGAGGAGACATCTACGCAACAACTCGGCCAGGCCTGTTTTCGCTCCGGAAAGATATCTGCTCTGAAGGTCCCAAGCGCCGTGAATCCGCAAGGGTATTGCCTGGATATTCTTATCGAATCCCTCGTTGTTGGAGAGCGCGTCGCGGTGCTCGACCAGAACGGTCTTCTGCAAGCCGAAGTGACCGGGTTGATTCCGAAACCAATAGGCTTAAAGCTCTAAAGCATCGTCTTCAGGCTCGGCGAGATGATCAGCTTCGCCTCCGTCGCGGCCTGCACCTGTTCCACCGTTACGCCCTCCGCGATCTCTTCCAGAACCAGTCCCTCCGGTGTGACTACGATCCACGCCAGCTCTGTCGCAATCGTATGAACAACGCCCACACCGGTCAGTGGCAGCGTGCAGCGGTGCAGGATCTTGGGCCGCCCTTCGCGGGTTGTGTGTTCCATGGCGACGATCACCCTCTGCGCGCTTGCTACCAGGTCCATCGCCCCGCCCATGCCTTTGACGACCTTGCCGGGGATCATCCAGTTGGCCAGCGAGCCCTGCTCGTCGACCTCCATTGCGCCCAGGATGCTCAGGTCGACGTGCCCGCCGCGGATCATCGCGAAGCTCTCCGCCGACGAGAAAAATGAGGTGCCCGGCAGCACGGATACCGTCTCCTTGCCCGCATTGATGAGGTCCGGGTCCTCTTCGCCCTCCAGCGGATAGGGTCCAATGCCGAGCATCCCATTCTCGGACTGCAGCACGACATCCATTCCCGCCGGCACATGGTTAGCGATCAGCGTAGGCATGCCGATGCCGAGGTTCACATAAAAGCCATCGCGCAGCTCTTGCGCCACACGCCGCACGATGCGGTCGCGCTTGGCCGTATCTGCCGTCTTTGCCAATATCTCAGGGCTCATCGGGGTGCCTCCACCTTGCGCACGGTTCTTCGCTCGATCCGCTTCTCGCACGGCGCGCAGAAGATTCGCTGCACGTAGATTCCTGGCGTATGAATCAGGTCCGGATCCAGCTCGCCCGGCTCGACCAGCTCTTCGACCTCGGCGACCGTCACGCGCGCCGCTGTGGCCATCATCGGATTGAAGTTCCGGGCCGTTCGCCTGTAGACGAGGTTTCCCGCGCGATCGCCGCGCCAGGCCTTTATCAGGGCAAAGTCCGCATGTAAGGCCTTCTCCAGCAGGTACATCTTGCCGTCGAACTCGCGGGTCTCTTTTCCCTCGGCGATCACTGTGCCTACACCCGCCGGGGTGTAGAAGGCGGGAATCCCCGCTCCGCCTGCACGAATCCGCTCCGCCAGCGTGCCCTGCGGGATCAGGTTGACCTTCAGTTTGCCCGCGATCACCTGCTGTTCCAGTAATTTATTTTCACCGACATAGCTTCCGGTGTGCGAGGCGATCAGCCCGGCCTCCAGCATCAGGCCCATGCCGAAGCCGTCGACTCCCATGTTGTTGGAGATGGTGTGCAGCCCCCCCACGCCGCGCCGTACCAGCGCCGCGATGGAGTTCTCCGGAATACCGCACAGCCCAAAACCGCCCAGCATCACCGTCGCACCCTCAGGCACATCGTGCAACGCCGCATCCGCACTTTCGAAGACCTTGTTCATCCGTTACACCCGCCGGACCACTGCCCGGCGTCATTTTCTTCCGGCCTGTAACCGGCGCAGACCGAAAGCCGAGAGTACGCGTCTCACGGAAGCGAGGTCAAACCCGCATCGCCCTGTATCGCCAAGACCCCCTCGCACGTCTTATCCTGAACAAGATGCCGAACTCACTCCCCATCGCGATCTACTATGAACAGCCGAACTGGTTCAAACCGCTCTTTGCCGAGCTTGACCGTCGCGGCACGCCTTACGTGAAGCTGTTTGCGCCTGACCACTTCTACTCGCCCGAGGATCATCCCGAGGAGAAGTACTCGCTGATCTTCAACCGCATGTCGCCGTCGGCGTGGAATCGCGACCATGGCGACCAGATCTTCTACACCCTCGGCTATCTCGAGCACCTCGAGAGCCGCGGCGTGAAGGTGATCAACGGCTTCAAGGCTTTCAGCTCGGAGCTCAGCAAGGCCGGCCAGCTTACGCTGATGGACTCGCTCGGCATCGCCTACCCCAAGGCCCGCGTCATCCACCGGCCTGCACAGGCGGAGGCCGCGAGCGAGGGTCTGCGCTGGCCCATCGTCGTCAAGCCGAACATCGGCGGCAGCGGTGCGGGCGTTAAGCGCTTCGACGGCATGTCGCAGCTGCGCGCCGCAATTGCTGCGGAGCCCGGTTCCCCGGACGCGCTTCAGTTCGGCCTCGATTCGACAGCCCTGGTGCAGGAGTTCATCCCCGCACAGGATGCGCACATCGTCCGCGTCGAAGTGCTGAACGGCAAGTTCCTCTATGCGATCAAGGTCCACATCACGGGCGAGACCTTCGACTTGTGCCCCGCGGACATCTGCCGTACGACGACCGGTGTCGACCTGAACCGCGCCGCCTGCGCCATCGACGCCCCCAAGTCCGGCATCACGGTCGAAGGCTATCAACCCCCGGCCGAAGCGATTGCGGACGTCGAGACGATTATGCGGCACTCCGGCATCGACATCGGTGGCGTGGAGTACATCACCGACTCACGCGACGGCCAGCGCTACTACTACGACACCAATGCGCTGAGTAACTTTGTTGCCGACGGCCCCAACGTCATCGGCTTCGATCCCTTTGCGAAGCTGGTGGACTGGCTCGAAGCTGAGGCCGGCGTGTCCGCTCTCAGCGCACAGTAACGGACAACACGCGAACGGAGATCGGACAACACATGCGTTATGGCTTCTGGCTTCCCGTCTTCGGCGGCTGGCTTCGCAACATTGACGACGAACGGATGCCCGCGACGTGGGAATATACTCGCGCGCTCTGCGAGCAGGCTGAAGAGCTCGGCTACGACCTCACCCTCATCGCCGAGCTGAACCTCAACGACATCAAGGGCCCCGAGTCCGACTCGCTCGATGCCTGGTCGACCGCCGCGGCGCTTGCAGCGGTGACGAAGAAGCTCGAGCTGATGGTTGCGGTCCGTCCCACGTTCCACAATCCCGCGCTGCTCGCCAAGCAGGCTGCGAACATCGACCGCATCAGCAGCGGGCGGCTGACGTTGAACGTCGTCTCGAGTTGGTGGGCGGACGAGGCGAAGAAGTACGGCATCGCCTTCGACGAGCACGATGACCGCTACGCCCGCACCAATGAGTGGCTCGATGTCCTCGACAACTGCTGGAGTCAGCAGCACACCTCGCATACCGGCCGCTTCTACAACGTAGAAGACAATCTTCTTTCGCCCAAACCGTTCCCGCATCGCACCTACTCGGGAGGCGCGAACTCCAGCCGTCCCACGCTCTATGCCGGGGGCGAATCGGAGACCGCGAAGAACCTCATCGCCGCCAAGTGCGATGCCTACCTGATGCACGGCGACGATCCCAATACCATCGCCGCCAAAGTGGCCGACATGAAGCAGCGCCGCGAAAAAACAGGCCTGCCGCCGATGACCTTCGGCGTCACAGGTTACTGCATCGTGCGCGACTCGGAGGCCGAAGCGCAGCAGGAGGTCGATCGCATTACCGCGCAGCCCGACCCCTCGCAATCGCCCGCCGGCTTCGCCAACTTTCAGCAGTGGGTCACCGGCTCGCAGCTTGAAAAGAAGATCAACCTGCGCGACTATTCTGTCTCCAATCGCGGCCTGCACAGTGGCCTCGTCGGCACACCCGAACAGGTGAAGCAGCGCCTCGCTGACTTCGAGGGCGCTGGCTGCTCTCTCGTGCTGCTGCAATCCTCACCGCAGCACACTGAGATGGCACGCTTCGCGAAGCAGGTCATGCAGCACTCGTAACTCGCCTCTCGAAGCTCGTAACTCAAAGCCAAACCACTCTGCTCCGACCTGGCCCCCGAAGTTTGTGGGGCCGGGCAGGAAGCAGGTGTCTTCGGCTACATCTCAGTTGGCGGCAGAAAAGCGTTACACCCAATAAAAGCGCTTTACACTTGCAACTTCTCGTCTATAACCCATACCCTTCTGTGCATGAAGTTCATGGACCGCCGACGCTTTCTGCTTACGACCGCCGCCACTGCGGCGACGCTTCCCTCTCTCCGCGCTCTTGCCCAATCTCCTGCCGCTGCCGCGAAGCTTACGCTGCATCCTGACGCCCCCGGCCCCACGGTTCCGCAGAACTTCATCGGCCTGAGCTACGAGACGCAGCAGCTCTCCGACCCCGCTTTCTTCTCGGCCAACAACGAAGGCCTCGTCGCGCGGTTTCGCGAGCTTTCTCCGAACGGTGTTCTCCGCATCGGCGGCAACACCTCCGACGTCGGCTGGTGGAAGCCCACCCCCGCCAGCAAGCAGCCGCCGCTGCCGCCCAGTGTCGTCATCGTCACACCAGGCCCGGACGAACGCCCCTTCCAGGAGCTCGCCTACTCGGTTACACCCGAGGCCGTGACGAATCTCCGCTCCTTCCTCGACGCGACCGGCTGGACCTGCCTGTACGGAATTAATCTCGGCACCAGCACGCCTGCACGCGCTGCGGAAGAAGCTGTCTTCGTCTCCAAAACGCTCGGCGCCAAGCTCGAGTACTTCCAGATCGGCAATGAGCCCGACGGCTTCACACGCCGCTTCCGCGACAAGACCAAGTGGTCCGCCGACGCCTATTTCGACGAGTGGCTGGCCGCCGCCAACGCCATTCGTGCCCGCGTTCCCTCCGCGCGCTTCGGCCTGCCTGACGTCGCCGGAAATCCGCAGTGGCCTACCACTGTCTCCACCCGCCTCGCCTCTATGCAAGAGCACCCGGAGATCGCCGCCATCTCGCACCACTACTACTTCACCGGGCCGCCGTCGAACCCCAAGGCCAACCTCGATGAGCTGCTCAAGTCCAATCCCAAGGTGCAGAGCGTCGCCGAGACGACCCGCGCTGCAGCCGCCAGGGTCGGCACGAAGTACCGCATGACCGAAGGCAATAGCTGCTACCGTGGCGGTCGCCCTGGCATGTCGGATGTCTTCGGCGCGGCGCTCTGGTCGGCGGACTACCTGCTGACCCTCGCCTCGCTTGGCTATGCGGGTGCAAACCTGCACGGCGGCAGCGGCAAGGCTGTGGCGGACTCGCTCGGCGGCACGCTGCCCGGCGAGTTGCTGATGCCCGACCCCAAGGCTCCGCACCCGCGCCCCTTCTATACCCCCATCGCCGAGGTCGAAGGCCTCTATGTCGCAGAGCCCGTGTCTTACGGCATGCGGTTCGCTGGGCACTTTGCCGGGGCGACGTTTATCCCGGTCGACTTCAACCCCGGCGAGGTGAACGCCACGGCCTTTGCGGCGAAGCTGCCCACCGGCCAGATCGTTGTCGCGATCATCAACAAGGACAAGGCAAAAGCGCTTCACATCGATCTGGCGGGCTATAGCCTGGCGTTCACGTTGAGCGCGCCTTCGTTGGCTTCTACCAAGGTAGAACTTACGGAGCCGTCGAAGTTTCGTGAGGCGTCGATTGTTGCGCCTGCCAGTGCCGTGTTGTTGTACGGTTCGCAGGGGTAGGTTTTAGCGCCGTCTTTGTATTTCGTCGTCATCCTGAGCCGTAGGCTCAGGATGACGACGAAATACAGATAACACCTTACTTCAACTCGACCCGCAAAAACTCCACCCGTTTCGCCCCCGCCTGCACATTGAGTTTCGCCGCATCCCAGCTCTCACCTGCATGCGCTGTCTTTCCCGCACACTGCGCGTCATCGACGCGAATCGCCAGCCACACCATGTGTTTCGCCTCCGAATGCAGAAGGGCGCTCTTTCCTGGCTGGACTCCCTGCCGCACGATGCGGATATGCGTGTCTTCGAACTCCACCTTCTCCGGTTGTGCCGCATGCCAGAAGGCCTCTCCCGCTGCGGGCGATCGCGCGTGCAGCGAGTCGAGATGCAAGGGCAGCGTCTTGAACTCGACACGCAGAAAGTCACTTGGCGTCTTGCTCAGGCTCTCGACCTTGTGTGTCTCCTCGCGTCCTGCGTTCAGCCGCAGTTGCCCGGTATGTACCGGCTGGCGCGTGATGGAGAAATCGTCATCGCCGGTATGGATAAACTTCACCGGCCCTGCATCGGAGAGATAGACGTACAGCGTCGGCGTCTTCGGATGGTCGTGCTGCGGCACATGCTCACCCGCGCCGTAGTGCGCATGGATCACGCGCACCCACGGGTCTTCGAACTCCAGCCGGTAGTTTTTCGGCAGCGTCTTCAGCGGGTCTTGTGCTCGTCCGCAGAGAGCTACGCTCATTAATGCCAACAGCATCATTGCGATTCGCCGCATTCTATTACCCTCAGTACCAATCCCAGCCTGGAGCTTGTCGTTGTTTGTTTTTCGCCGTCATCCTGAGCCATCGGCGAAGGACCCTCGCATCTGGGGGATACCTTAGAGGTCATTGCCAGCACGAACAAGATGCGGGGGTCCTTCGGCTGCGCCTCAGGATGACGACGAAAAACAAACAAAGGCCAAGGCCTAGGCCTACAGCTATTGCAAACTATTGCGACAGCATTCCCAGAACGCTTCGATGCTACCGCAAGCTCACCGCCATCATGTCAAATCACCCTGCCTCTTCTGCCTGATTATTTTCTGTTTTCTAATTCCTGTTCCCTGTCTTTCACGGTCTACACTGCTACCTATGTGTGGAATCGTCGGTTATATCGGACCTAAGCCTTGCGTCCCTGTCATCATGGAAGGTCTCGCGCGCCTCGAGTACCGCGGTTACGACTCCGCAGGCATCGCCGTTGCCGGCGGAGGCCACGCGCTGCAGCTTCGCCGTGCTCCCGGAAAGCTCCGCAACCTCGACGCGATTCTGCGCGAAGACCCCGTGCACGGAACCTACGGCATCGGCCACACGCGCTGGGCCACGCACGGCCGCCCGACCGAGGAGAATGCCCACCCGCATCGCGACGGCACCGGAACGCTGGTGGTGGTGCATAACGGCATCGTCGAAAACTACCTGCAGCTTAAGAACGCGCTCATCGCCAAAGGCCATAAGTTCGCCAGTGAAACCGACACCGAGATCATCGCGCACGTCATCCAGGACGAACTCGAACTCGCAGCAACTATTCAGGTCACACAAGCTTTGAAGGGAGCCTCGGAGGCAATCGACGGCAGCGACGAATCTCAAACCGTCCTCACTGCCCCGCCCTCTTTATCGCTCGAAGAAGCCGTTCGCCGCGCCGTCAAGCGCCTCACCGGAGCCTTCGCGATCGGCGTGCTCTCCGCGCACGAGCCGGACAAGCTGGTAGCCGCGCGCATGGGCCCGCCCGCGGTGCTGGGCATCGGCGAGGGCGAATACTTTCTCGCCTCTGACGTTCCCGGCATCCTGCACCACACCCGCACGATCTACTTCCTGCAGGACGGAGAAGTCGCCACGCTCACCACGCAGGGCATCGAGCTGACGGACTTCGCGGGCCAGGTCCGCACCCTCACGCCGCAACATATTACGTGGGACCCCATCCAGGCCGAGAAGGCCGGCTACAAGCACTTCATGCTCAAGGAGATCAACGAGCAGCCCCGCGCCGTCCGCGACACCACGCTGGGCCGCGTCTCGCTCGAGACCGGCAAGGTCTTCCTGCCGGACATGAAGATCTCGCCTGCGGAGTTCCGCGCCGCGACGGGCATTACTATCGCGGCCTGCGGAACGAGCTGGCACGCCGGGCTCGCGGGCAAGTTCATGATCGAGCGCCTGGCGCGCCTGCCGGTCGACGTCGACTACGCCAGCGAGTACCGCTATCGCGACCCGATCCCCTCGCCCACGGACATCGGCCTGCTCATCACGCAGTCGGGCGAGACGGCCGACACCATCGCGGCACAGCACGAACTCATCGCCAAGGGTTCGAAGACGCTGGCCATCTGCAACGTGGTGGGCGCGGCGGTTACGCGTCTCGCGCAGGGCACGATCACCACCAACGCCGGCCCGGAGATTGGCGTCGCCAGCACCAAGGCCTTCACGGCTCAGCTCACGGCGCTCTTCACCTTCGCGCTGTATCTCGCGCAGGTGCGCGGCACGGTGGATGACGCCACCTCGCTCCATCTGGTGACGGAGTTGTCACGCGTTCCGGGCAAGATCGAAGAGATCCTGCGTTCAGTGGACGACCAGTGTCACGAGCTGGCGAAGCACTTCTCCACTGCCCGCGACTTCCTCTTTCTGGGCCGCGGCATCCACTACCCGATCGCGCTCGAAGGCGCGCTGAAGCTGAAGGAGATCAGCTACATCCACGCCGAGGGCTACCCCGCCGGCGAGATGAAGCACGGCCCCAACGCGCTGATCGACGAGACGCTGCCGGTGGTCTGCATCGCAACCAAAGATCCCAGCGACCCCAGCAGCGTGCTGAAGTACGAAAAGACACTCTCGAACATCCAGGAGGTCACCGCCCGCTCCGGCCGCGTGATCGCCATTGCCATTGAAGGCGATGAGCACATCGGCCAGTTGGTGGAACATGTCATCCACATTCCGCAGAGCCATGAGCTGCTATTGCCCATCCTCGAAGTGGTGCCTCTACAACTGCTCGCGTACCACATCGCCGTGCGGCGAGGGTGCGATGTGGATCAGCCGAGGAATCTGGCGAAAAGCGTGACTGTTGAGTAGCTAAAAATATGCCGTCTTTGCTGTTGTTTGGAGTTGTACATCAATGTTGGCCACTGTTCACCAATATTGGCCACAATTCATCAATGTTGGCCACCGTCGTGGCTTGGTGTGGAATGAATAACGCTTTAGATGGTTATGGGGTATAACCCATTTGTTTTCATTGTTTATGACAGCATAAACAATGACCAATGTTGTTGGGAATTACAAATCGTAAACCATTTATTTTCAACTTGAAATTTTCGGATACCTAAAATCCAGGCATTATTTGGAATTGTGCCTAAGCTAACTCGATGCCGCTTCGAGCTTCTTGCGTAAGTCCTGTGGGTGTCGAAGACGTTTGAATCCGCTCTGTCTTAGTGCTACATTGGGCGTCAAAGAGGTGCCAATGCCGCGTATGACTATTGAACTTCCTGCCGACGTAAATGAGTTGATTGCGACGATTGCCAAACGGGAAGGCACGAACAAGATCGACGTAGTGCGGCGAACATTTGCCATTCTGAAGGTTGCCGAACGCGAGCGTGAGAAGGGCAATGGACTAGCCATTGTGGATGGGGATAAAAAACTGGTTGCTCGCTTAGTAGGGGTGTAACCGTACATCTACACCAGTCCCTGCCATAACTTCGTGGAAACGGAACTGCACAGCATTACCCAGAAACGCACAACATTATTGGATCTGTACACCAATGTTGACCCCTGCTCAGTGCTTAGTGTTTAGGTAATTACAAGGCGTTGCTTCGGGGCCGTGTTTTACTTGGGAATGCAGGGCTTGGTAAAGCCGATGTCCTTTCTAAGGAATACGGTCGACCTCGTTTACAGTAATCCCAGCGATGAAAGATCCGGACTCGAATGGCGGTCGGCGGACCAATCTCGCGCGACACTGGCGCAAGCGACTCACTTAGGCACAACCGGAAGCGGATTCTCAAGAGACATTCTTCTCGCCACCGTCGCAGCCCCAGCGAAACAGCGATGTCGCAACGGCAACTGCTCTAGATCTGGCTGCACCCACCCCAGTCGAAGACCTCTCCACCGACCCTGAACTTACGACGGACCAGGCAGAGGCACTCCGTAAAATTGAAGCCGCCTACGAGCCAGGCGGTTTTACCTGCTTACAGGGCACGCTGGCTCGGGCAAGACCTATCTCATGCAGCGGCTAACAAAGAACATGCTGGCAAAGAGACGTCGCATCGTTCTCAGTGCGCCCACGCATAAGGCGGTTGCGGTCCTCAAGCGCAAGTTGATAGAAGCCGACATCAAGGACGTGCCTTGCCGGACGATCCATAGCGTCCTCAGCCTAACTCCAAAACCTCATGCAGATCGGCTCGTCTATGAACGAGAGCGAGACGCTGAACCCATCACAGCCGATGTCGTGGTTGTCGACGAATGCAGTATGGTTTCGGAAGACTTATACCGCCATATCAAGCGGCACCTGCCCAATGCCTTCGTCCTATTTGTAGGAGATCCTGCTCAGTTGCCCACTGTCGGAGAAGTAGAAAGCCAGACGTTCGCGACGAAGAACCGATCGCACCTCACAACCATCGTGCGGCAAGCTGCAGGAAACCCGATCCTTGCGGCTGCAAGTATCATCCGCGCCAGTCAGGGAGGCTCGGCAGATATGTCCTGGTGTGCGCCGTCCGCGCTCGAAAATAAATACGGCATTTTTCCTGCCAGCCGACGCAGCGCACCGGTGGACGAAGAAGGCCTTCACGTCTCCGGAGTTTGACGCCGATCCGGATAGCTTTCGCTAGCTCGCGTGGACAAATTCGCGCGTTCGCCAGGTAAACGAGCTAATCCGGGTTTGGCGTTATGGCGTAAATATTCCGACGTCTTTCATGGTCGGCGAAAGCTTTCGCGATGGGGGGTAACCGGGGGCCCACATAAGCCAGCCGATACGTCATGGATCATCCCTGGGAAGCCAAGCTGTTCGATCAGCGTAAACGAACAGGTTAACCTTTCTTCACCGCAATCATTGCTGTCAACCCGACACAGGGCAATTGCATGAAGGGAAGGCGAAGATAGAAGGTGGAGGATAAGGAAAGGCACTTACGCTGAATGAGGTGTGCTGCTGTTCTGTTCTATGAAGGTTTCATGGAGACAGGAGGTCAGCTGCGATTGGCGGATGTGTTTGTATCGATCCGAGATCCACGGCAAAAGGGCAAGGTAGAGCACAATTTGGCGGAGTTGTTGGTGGTGGCGGTGAACGCGGTTTTGGTGGCAGCGGATACGTTTGTAGAGATTGAGTTGTGGGCCAAGGAAAAGCTGGATTGGTTGCGCGGGTACATTCCGTTGGCCAAGGGTATCCCTTCGCATGATACGTTCGGACGGCTGTTCGGTCTGATCGACGCGCAGGAATTTGAAGCCGCCTTCCGGCGCTGGGGGTGGAGGTGGTGGCCATCGACGGCAAGACCAGCCGCCGTTCGGGTAAGGTCGATGGCACGGCCCTACATCTGGTCTCCGCCTTTGCCGCCGGAGCTGGATTGGTATTGGGACAGCGGGCCACGGCCGAGAAGTCCAATGAGAAGACGGCCATCCCCGAACTGCTGGCCACCCTTGCCCTGCAAGGCTGCACCGTGACCATCGATGCCATGGGCACTCAGGCCAACATTGCACAAGCGATCCGGGATGGTGGCGCTGATTATGTTCTCGCCGTTAAGACAACCAGCCCAAGCTGGCTGCTTCGATCCAGGACTTCTGGAGCAGCTTCAAGGCCCATCCGGCCACCCACACCTGGCATCGCTTTACCGAAAGCGTGGAAAAGGACCATGGCCGTATCGAGACACGCCGTTGCACGGTCTTCGACCACCTGCAGTGCCTGCATAAGCCCCAACAGTGGCCTGACCTGAAATCTTTTGCGGTCATCGAAAGCGAACGCCAGATCAACGGGAAAACCACCCTCGAACACATCACCCTCAACCTCATCCGCCTGGACCCGGTCAAACGAAAAAGCGGCATCAAGGCCAGACGATTCATCGCAGCTACTAGCGACACTTACAGAGCTCATCTACTGGGCTTCGCTTGACCTCCCACACCCACTTCGCCTTTTCTTCATGCGATTGCCCTGATGAATCAACAGAGCCGCCGCGCCATAGAAAGACTCGGCGCTATACTAGTAGATTAATCAGCATAGGTCGCAGAACGTGTGCAGAGTCTCCTTAGGGCTTCGCCCCTGGCTGGTATATGACGCGCCTTTGGCGCTGGCTACCGGACCTGTCTCAAATGACACGTTGCGTTTGGCCTTCAGCCTGGCTTTCGGACGACGAGGAAATAGTCGCTGGCCTCAAGCGCCGAGCTTCTGAACTTGTTGCCTAACAAGATCGTCATGCCCCAGAAAAATGCAATCACTGGGCATTTCTTTTGCAGGGCCGCGCGGCGGGTGCTTTCGTATGCGGTGTAGAACAAGATTTCAAGGCCGCTCTCGTGTGCCCACGCTGTGAGTTTCTGGGGATCGATGTCCGAGTGATGTACGGTTTCGAAGGGCGGAAAGCCCGGGAGACCGGCAGCCATGTTCTTGAAAGCGTGTCTCAGGATAAAGACGTGTACCAGTGGGGCGTCCATTTCGTGACCATGGCCTGTAATGAAGCTGGATGCGGTGCTGCGATGATGATGACTCCGTTGGGGCGGAGTGCGTCGCGGAGTTTATCTAAAACGAGTGCTGGGTTCTCCAGGTGTTCGATCACGTTCCAGATTATGGCGACGTCGCAGGAAGATGTGCCCAAGTCGACCACGTGCAGATCACCGAGGATCTTATGGTGGGCAGTCTGGTGCATTTCCAACTGTTCTGCGGAGATGTCGACGACGGTGATCTGAGCACTGGCCGGGATGTTTATGTGGCTCCAGGAGCCGCCGCCTGCTTCCAGGATCATCTGAGCGGAAGAAATATAGGGGGTCGATGCAGTGGTGTAGCTGCGAGAATGCGTCCGTGAAAGAGATCGTTGGCACCGTTCGATTATCTATGAAAGCGCTCACCTTAAGAAAGGTCGGCGGGTGTCTCGGCGATTTAGCGTCATCTGAGAGTACTAAGTGCCTACTTGCGGAGGGACTATCCCCCTGCCCGTAAAGCCGCCTGGAAATCCGTGAATTTGCAGGACAATCTGCCAGTGCTGTGTACCATCCACAACGGCATCCCCTACGCACATGAACGGCTGCTCTAACGACGACGCTAGCATCAGGAGCGAGGAGTATTCGCATGCCTCACATTCTTCCGATGTGCAGATGGTAATCAAAGAAGGTCACGGCTCCACTCTGATCTGAGAAGGAACGCTTTTTGACGACGAACTGACGACTCGCCCGATCGCTGGAGTGGACTGGACGTAGATACGGTGGTGATTTATCACAAGCACCGGCACCCGAAGACCGCTCTCGTGTCGGTTCAGAAACTCAAGAAGGCTCTCAATGCCGCTTGGAAAGCAGCAGAGTTATTAACTCTCCCGGTTGCAGCACGAACCTCCACGCGAGCCCCAAAACGTCCTCCACCAACAATGAAAGGAGGTCCACTTTAGCTGGAGCTTTTGAGTGAGAGCTCATGAGGTACCACGAAAAGACCTGGGTGATATCTCGGAGCGATCACCCAATAAAATAGGAAGTATCGGACGGAAGTGCAAAGCCAGCTAATCATCACGACATATTCACAGCTCATTGCGGCCGTTGGAGGTGCCGATGTTTCGCAGAAGCTGTACTGCTTCTACTTCTCAATGCCGCCGATCAAACCAAGCGATTGGCGCAACCTTTCACGACACAGAACTTCTTCATGCGGTGTGCGCCATGGAGCCAACTCTTTTGCGTTTACCTTTGTGGGCGGGATTGCTCAGGTGAAGTTGTTCGACATGGACCCGGCTGGTTCGGTACTGAAGGAAGAGCGGCTGCGGACGCTGGCCTGCGTTGGCGGTATCCAGGCGTGCGACTTTTCGTAGAACTGCGTTCAGGCTTGCCCGAATCAACTGCCGCTGACCGAGGCGATCAGCGGCATGGGTGGGATGTTTTTGTGCAGCAGGTGAAGCACTTCTTTACGCAGTAGGGTTGAAGCGCCGGCAAAGAGTGGTTATGTCACTTCTCGGTGATAATTGTATCGACGCCCAATTCTTTGAGATACACAACAGGGGTTTGGTACGGCGGCTGCGTTGCAGTGGAAGCTTGAGTGATCGAACGCGTCAGAGTGTCGCCCTTAACGCGCGCCCCAATGAGGATATATCCGTCGGTATCGTTGCCGCCAAAGGCGCTGATGAAGTAGCCCGCGTTGGCCAAGGTTGTTGCCGCAGAAACAACCGCCGGAGATATCGAAGTCGATGGCGGAACGGCTATCGTTTGAGTTTCGTAGACAGTTGTCGTGTCTCCGGTCCAGCCATAAGAGATTAGGGTGGCGTTGCCAGACGCGTCTAAAGAGACGGCCGTAACAATTCTGCTCTCTGTTCCATCCAAAGTCGCCTGAGCCTGAATCTGAGTTTGCTGCTCTGTCCCAGCGGGCACGACGGGGTCGAGCCGGTAGTCGAACCCGCTTGGCTGCGTTGTTTGGACCCACGACACGGCATAGGCATTTTCCGCAGGCTCAAAATCCATCGAAGTGAACACGATGTTAGCGGCTGCATAGGATTGCAGGTCCGAGGTGAAATTGGAATAGATCCCGCCCTTGTAGTACATGTTGAGCGCGGAGGTTGCCGTAGGCAATGGCTGGAAAATGTAAGACCAAGTACACGCGCCATCGCCACAGGCGAAAGAAGACCCCATCCCGAGCGGAGAACCCAAGGCTTGGCTAGCGGTCGTATCGATGATGCCGCTAGGTGATACTTCAACTTCACCAGACCCGCCGCCTGTGCTAAAGAGTCCTGGAGCGTCCGCCTGCTGCCAGAGCAAGTACCGCAGATCGCCTGCTTTGGGTGATCTCGGGCCTGCGGTGAGCGTTGCAGCATTGCTCATCACCGAGTTGACACCGTTGCTGACGACCACCTGGAAGGAGCCTACTGTTGTCGATCCACCAGCACCCAATGCCACATCAGGCGTGGTGTAGGAAGTGCCGGTCGCACCGGCAATTTTCGCGCCGTTTTCGCTCCACTGGTAGGTGAGCAATGATGTACCTGTAGCAGCGACTGTGAAGGTCGCAGTTTGGCCAACCGGGGTAGTCTGGCTCAACGGCTGTACTGTAATGAGGACTGCCTGGCTGTCTAGGCCCGTGGTGTTGTTACCGCCTCCGCAACCGGTGAAAGAAAGCGTAATCCCCAGAGATAGAAGTGCTGCGAAGAGCCGTCGGCCTGTCCAAAGCTGTCTCAAAGTATGCCCTCGATTACTGCTCATAAATAATGTGGCGCTGAATTAAAAAAAGTTACCGAAATAAACTCAAGCGGCACGGTGGTTGAGACGGGCCTGCGCGCTTTGAAGTTCAGAATGATTTGCTCATGGCCTGTCTGGTGCTGTTCTCGCCATAGCACCAGAAGTAGGGGGCATCTCCATAAGGACCATCTTCGTTCGATGTGCTTTGACATGATCGCCGGGGTAGAGTGAAATCATCAAGCGAACAATAGATTTACTGGGCACCCGGTGATGCACGGTGATCGAGCGTTTATCGGGATAACCACACCAAATCGACAAATCAGTACTAAAGCCAAATCATTCATCGTTTGACACCCACGTTCCATCAAGATCCATGGACTCGTATGCAGACTATTATAGGCTCGCGATACTTAGTCTGCGCTCTGATCAGGGTGGGGTGGCTCGTATTCGCGTACATATAGCTGACATTGCAACCATCCATTTCCGCCTTCGAAAAGGTGTCACGTTTGTCTGGCGAATTACCGTGCATTGCCCTAAACGATCACGCTTGTTTTCGGTTGGCTTGTAGGGAGCTATTGCTAGTGGCTGTTCAGCACTTCCAGTAGCGCTGAACACGGTATCACGTCCCGGTCCTGACGGGCCTTGGAGCCGCGGAGATGAACTACTATTCGTTCGTTACGATGTCGCCACCTTCAAATAAGCAACTTCAGTCCAGCGTGCTCTTAGCATCGGCAAGAGGAACTTGGTGACATTATTCTGACATTTGGAAGCTAATCGTCCTGATATAAGTTGTCTTGCTACAAGCCGTCACGCAACGTATCCACTCGTTTATAGCAGTTGGTAGAGTCCCTCCATTAAATACGTTTCGAGTCATCTAAGGCCACCTTATGCTGAGTTGTACCTAGATAGCCGCTGCATGTGACTTTCTATTCCATCATTTCATAACATTCTTTCAAGACATGCTCCCTAGTGGAGAAAGAGAGAGGCTTGCTTAAAATGCAGATGAAGATAGTACTACTGGCGCCTTGGTTGATGCTATTGACGATAGGTGTGTCCGCGCAGACTGTGACGGGTAGCGGTATCTCGGGTACGATCCCCGTGTTCACGGGTAGCTCGACGGTAGGGAATTCGGTGATAACGCAGTCGAGTGGCAATGTCTTAAATGTTGCGGGATCTATTGTTCGTTCAGGATTTCTATCGACTAGAGCTCATACCGCTAAGTTGGCCATAGTTCACCTGTCCGCTCCCGCACCATACCTGGCGGGTTCGGTGTGGTGACTGATTTGCGATGCTCAGTCACCACAGCTAACAATAGGCATTTCGTGAAGTGCTATCAACTCCAACCAGGCTATTGATTCGATAACGCTTCCAGTTCAAGCTGAACTACAGGAAAATCGATCTCTGTTTCAGCGAGACGATTATTGTAGTTTGTGAGGGTATTCAAGGCAACATTGGCAACAATCTCGACCATTAAGGCGTCGTCAACTCCAGCCTCTCGTGCGACAACAAGATCAGCATCATCTACCAAGCCTCTTTGCTGAATTACCTTCAGGGCGAAAGTTGCGATGGCGTTATCCAGCGCGTTGTCGCTCTTTCCTGTCCGGGCATTGAGAATGTCAGTGGAACTTAGGCCGACAGTCGCAGCAGCTTCGGTGTGACCTGAGAGGCAATATTGACAGGCGTTTTCCTGCGCAGTTACCAGAGCTACAATTTCTCGTTGGCGGATTGTCAAGCCCCCCTTCATGAGAGCTTTTTTGAAAGCATGATAGCCGTTGAAAGCAGCCGAAGACTGCGCGAGAGTAGCCATAGCATTTGGTGCTCTACCCCTCCGAGCCTTCATATCATTAAGAACTGCAGTAACAGCTGCATCGGTCGATTCTGAAATAGGTGAGATGCGTGGCATTGATCTTCTCCATGTGTTTACAGATGGTGTACGAAAAACCGTGGAACGAGTCTTTCGTGATTACGTTAGGGTTCCGAAATTGCGTGTTCATTGCTCTAGATCTATGCGTTCATTGAGCGGAACCAAACATTTGGAATACCGCCGCAACACGAACGCAGCACAATCGGACATCGAATACCTGGTCTACACTTGAGTGTTTTCTGTCTTTGGTGCCTGACTTCCACTCGCAGTTGTAAGCTACATTGCCCAATGGCTATAAAGAGAGATTGCCAGCGCTCCCAATAGTGGCCCGAGGGCAACCTCAGCGTAGAGTGCCATGAAGATGGCTGTTACATGATCTTGATAGAACTTTTCTGAACTACCCGAAGTTGCATGGCCTAACGTGTGGACGACCCCTTCTGCAATCGTGCCGATCTTCGTGGGGAACGTACGCGAATCGTTATTCTTACCCCTTCTATGAGTCCGATGGGGAATCAACGCGCCCGAATGAAAAGCTATTGAAGTACTTGTGTTCATGATCAGGTCCTCCTTAGTTGTTGCTAACCTTCTTATTGCAAGATAGGCCTGCAAGGAGACGTTTGCCACGACGTAAATCCAGCAAAAAAGGACGAGAAGTTTTGAGGCTGGTCATTCTTCGGCAGATACTTCTGCCAGCATTGCCCCCATCGCGGTGTCCATTCCGTCATGAACGTGAAAGCCGCGATCAGCAGCGCAAACTCGATTATTGATGAAGAAATCACCCCTCCCGATATCCCTCTACCGGGATATCGGGAGGGGTGATCGGGTAACTCTCGTGGGAGCCGGATAGCACACCCAAGCAAGCTATTGAAAATATTGCGCTTGAAGCGCCGCCTGAATTCAGAGGCTGGCATGTGAGGAAGCGAACGAGGCCAGAGAGCCTTATTTAGGTCAAGCAACTAAAGTCGGAGTCTGAGAGAAAAGGTACACCAAGCCTTCGGCGAATGTCGGATGCGCGAAGATGGAGTCACGGAGAACGGTGTAAGGAAGCTTCGCACTCATCGCAAGCTGAACGGGTGCCATCATCTCCCCCGAGGAGGCACCGCACGCAGTAAAACCGATAATCGTATCGTCTGTCGTGCTGATAAGCGCCTTGAGAAACCCTTCCGTCTCTCCTGTAGTCTGGGTACGCAAAACAGCCTTCATCGCCAGTTTTACGAGACGATAGGGAATTTTCTTTTGTTTTGCTTCTACCTCACTGAGGCCGATTCGAGCCAGCTCTGGATCAACGAATAAGCACGAGGGAACAAGGCGTCCAGCGGTTGATCGCTGCAATCCGGATAGCCTATCCCGTATAACGCGAAAATCATCAAAAGCAATGTGCGTAAATTGTGGGCTACCGGCGCAATCGCCTGCCGCAAAGATACCTGGCACGGTCGTCTCCAGATATTCGTTTACATGGACAAACCCCTGTGAGGTAAGCTCGATACCAGTCGTATCCAATCCAATCCCAAAGGTGTTGGGAACACGCCCCGCGGCCACCATAAGATGAGTTCCCTTTAGTGCTCTTAGCTCTCCATCTTGTTCAAAATCGATAGTGACACTTTGACCTGATAGGCCATGAACTTCTTTCAGTCTTGCGCCTGTTACGATTTCAATTCCCTCGGCAGTGAAGATCTTGAGAAGAAGCTCTGATACGTCTTCATCTTCCCGGTGCAACAGTCGAGAGTTGCGCTCAACGAGAGTGACCTGGCTACCAAAACGCCTCATAATCTGAGCAAACTCTAAACCAATATAGCCTCCGCCAAGAATAACTAGATGCCTGGGAACTTCATCGAGCTCAAGAGCCTCCACATGAGTCAGTGGCTCTGCTTCTACCAACCCGGGAGTTGCATCTATAAAAGAACGCGAGCCGGTGCTAATGACGACGGTCTCTGCTTTAAGCGTACGGCTACTTCCTTCGGCAAGATCCACTTTCAGAGTTTTAGCACCTATGAATTTGCCATGGCCAATAATCAACTCCGCCCCGCTTTTGGCAAAGCGATCCTGATGCATCGCGACCAGGCCATCGACCATAGCACGCTTCCGGCCTCGTATGACCGTAATGTCAACCCGGGAATCCACGGCATGGATCCCATATGAGTTTATGTGCTCAGCAGTGTGAATCACCTTCGCAGAATGAACAAAGTTTTTACTGGGCAGGCAGGCTACGTTTGGACAAGAGCCACCAATATAACGACGTTCAACCAAGGCTGTTCTTTTTCCGCTCGACGCGAGGTTCCAGGCAATATATTTTCCTGCTTCTCCGCTGCCCAAAACGATCACATCATACGATTCGATATTCGCCGAAGCCAATCCGGCATCGATCTCCACTTGGGCGGACACCACAATGTTCATATCGTTAGAAGTCATTCATATCACCAGAAAAGACTTTCGATTCACACGTTGATATCGCACAGAACTTGACCTGTGCCGAGGTTCAGATGGCAGCATCGCTCCTCCCTCAGGGCAGAATGGCCTTGCTATCATCCGATTGATATTGAATCCGAACTGTACATCTGAATCTTAGAACAAGCAGACCCCGTGGTCTTTTCCAAATAACCTGGACTTTATCAAAATGCACGTCTATCAGAATCTTTTCGCATCACAACAAGGATTCCCAATGACACCTGATCTCCAGAGGTAGTCGTAGCTCCATTTCTCGATAGAGCCGCACCATGTCAGAGTTCCGAAGCGACTCGCCACCGTGCATTCTCACAAAGTTACTTCTATCGCGAAAGACCTAACACCTTCATTCCGCCTACACTCCCCTTAAGTACGAGCCTTCTGTCCTCGGAAAGGCACTAACCTCTGCACTATGCCAGGGCGCTCTCAGTCTGGCTATATCCATGTCCTGCCACTGAGCCGCAACGAACCCAACTTGGGTTCACCGAGCAAACCAATACGGAGGAGCTGCGAAGAACCTACAACGGCAGCCCTTGTGTCATTACAAATTTAACACTCGAAAGCGAGGAGCACTCATGTCTAAGACTGAACGCTTCACAAATGCCACCGGTTCACCCGTCCCAGATAACACAAACATCCAAACAGCAGGCCCCCGTGGCCCCGCGCTGCTCCAGGATATTTGGCTCATCGAAAAACTCGCTCATTTCGATCGCGAGGTGATCCCCGAACGTCGAATGCACGCAAAGGGCTGGGGAGCTTATGGAACGTTTACAACGACCCACGACATTACGCGCTACACAAAGGCAGCGATCTTCTCCGAGGTAGGGAAACAGACTCCCCTGTTCGCCCGATTCTCAACCGTGGCAGGCGAACGCGGTGCAGCCGATGCGGAACGCGACATCCGTGGGTTTGCGCTTAAGTTTTACACTGAAGATGGCAATTGGGACATCGTCGGTAACAACACGCCTGTCTTCTTCTTTCGCGATCCCCTGCGTTTTTCGGATCTCAATCATGCAATCAAGCGCGACCCGCGGACCGGACTGAGAAGCGTCCAAAATAACTGGGACTTTTGGACGCTTCTACCTGAAGCCTTGCATCAGGTGACCATTATCATGTCTGATCGGGGTATCCCAAGGTCCTTTCGCCATATGCACGGCTTTGGCAGCCATACTTTCTCGATGATTAACGCCGAAAACCACCGGGTCTGGGTGAAGTTCCACTTCCGGTCCCAGCAAGGTATTGCAAATCTTACTGATGAAGCGGCCGCAGCACTCATAGCAAACGATCGCGAGAGCAATGGACGTGATTTATTGGAATCGATAGAGCGAGGGGAGTTCCCGAGATGGACCCTCTTTATTCAGGTCATGACAGAGGAGCAGGCAAAGTCCCATCAGCATAATCCCTTCGATCTGACTAAGGTCTGGCCGAAGACAGACTACCCTCTCATCGAGGTTGGTGTGATGGAGCTTAATCGCTACCCCCAAAACTTTTTCGCAGAGGTCGAGCAGGCAGCATTCTCTCCCGCCAATGTCGTCCCAGGAATCAGCTTTTCACCCGACAAAATGCTACAGGGACGCTTGTTCTCTTACGGAGACACACAGCGATATCGTCTCGGAGTGAACTTCAATCATATTCCGGTAAACGCGCCACAATGCCCATTTCATTCGTATCACCGAGATGGGGCAATGCGCACAGATGGGAACCTCGGCGCCACAACGAATTACCATCCTAACGCTGAAGGGCTGTGGGACAATCAGCCGGAGTACGCTGAGCCTGCACTAGCGATAGAAGGCAATGCCGATCATTGGGATCACCGCGTCGACGACGATCATTGGGAACAGCCCGGAGCCCTCTTTCGGCTAATGAGTCCTGAACAACAAAAGGTGCTGTTTGAGAACACCGCGCGCAATATCGCAGGCGCTTCTCAGGAGGTTCTCGAGCGTCATGTAGCAAATTGCACCCGTGCAGATGCTGCCTATGGTGCAGGAGTCGCGCGAGCTCTCCACCTCGACCACCTTGTGAAGGCCTGAAGAAATGCGCTGCAAGCACTAAGTCAACAATAAGGGCGATCCTATGCACATGCAGGATTGGGCTACTTACCGCTCCCAACTCGATGATCGAGTTGGGAGCTTGACCAGGCTTAGCCGGACACCGTACCGCGCCACACGCAGTTGAGTAACACGGTGGATGAGCCCAATCATCCCGTCAGCAACAATGCTTCCGCCAATAAGCGGGTGGATGCCCCACAATACCCTTGAAGACAACTGTGAAATGAGCCTGCGTTCTAAATCCAAGCAGCAGTGCGATGTCAACGATCGGCATCCGAGGATCTCTGAGCAGAGTTTGTGCGTGAGCGATCTTCCGACGAAGGATATAGCGATTTGGAGCATAACCAGTCGCCGCACGAAATTGACTCGCAAAATGCATGCGAGAAAGACCAACTGCATTGCTCAGCTCAATCAGGTAAATTGGCCGCAACAGATTTGCTTCAATATAGTCGATCGACCTATTTAATCTCCACTTCGTCAAGGCTTTAGGTTGTGTATCGACCAACGGTGATTGTATTCCCTTCGAATTCAGGGCGAAGAGTCGTGAGGCAAGAGCTAAGCTTATCCCATCAACAAATGTCGGACCGGCGGGCGAGCCGAAACTATCAATATTGATAAGCATTTGAACGAGTCTTCTGACTATGGGACAACCCAAACGTTTCGAGCTGGACAGGACCAGGTCCGTATCAGGAGGATGTCCGAATGCTCCCTCATAGCACTCGGCTAATAGTTCTTGGGGCAGGTACACGCGGAAGCTCCTGACTCCTTCGTAATAGACCACGCGCGCAGCCTGAGATGGCTCCCTCAACCATACGGAGTCTGCTGAAACTCGCCCGCTATAAAACGGTTTACCAGCAGCGAACCACTCTCCCCTTGTTGGACTACAGAAGATCGAGAGCACATGGGAGTTATCTTCCCCTTTGGATGAATACTCGACTGGGTGCCCCAACTCCGGCTGCACCCATCGAGAGAGGGTCGCCTTTAGTCCATCTTCCTGAGAAAGGGGATCACGTGACGGCCTCCTGCACCATTCCAGTTCGGGCAAGATTAGAGACGAGCCGGAATGAGGGATTCCCTCTTCATAGATCTGTTCTCTCGGCTGATCTAATTGAGGAATGAATGACCAAGGTTTCATAGCCTACCTGAACGCAGTGGTGGGTTAACAGAAGTGTTACGAATTTATTCCACTCTCAGCGAGGATCTCCACAGATCTGTGGAAGTCCTGGGACCCAATTGAATTCGCTACTTGAGCACTAAACTTTCCCCAATAAATGCGACAACGTTTATCTTCAAGGTCACAACGAGCTATAGAAGATGGACTATTCCAAACCCACAAATTATGGATCTACAAGAGCTAGTTAATCAGGTATCCCTGCACGTTACATGTCAAAACTTGCTTATTTAGACCAAATCTTGGGATACATTTATTTGCACGCTGAAAATGCCCATCGCTCGCCGAACAAGGGGACTGCAGTGCATTTACTATCGACGCCGGATGGCACTTTGAGATTCGCACAACGACCCGGCTGCCCAGAGAAGAGCAATCCAAGAGACCGAAACAAATTTGCAGGTGAGACAAGACCTATCAGTCCGTATCGGGCGGATGCAATTAACCTACACACGCTAACTGCACAAACGGCGCATAGCTCTCGTCACGGGTAAGGTGGATTTTGAAAGGTAATTGAAGACCCAACTCGACTTGTATACAGGCGTCATAGAGACTGAATCGTTCCCATCATCGCCGTTTTCGTTGGTACTCCGTCGGGCTCACATCAAAGGCGTTTCGAAAAGCGCGCGCGAGGTGCTGTTGTGTTTTGAAACCGCATGCAAAGGCAACATCCGCGACTTTAACACTAGGATCTCGTAGCATATCCTTTGCCCGCTCTACCCTCTGCCTCATTAGAAATTGATGCGGTGTTGTGCTCATACTCTTCCGGAACAGTTGGGAGAAATGCCAAACACTTAGACCCGCAGCGTCTGCCATCTCCTGTAGAGAGAGATCATGCTGCAGATTTGCCTCAACAAGTTCAAGAACCCTCCGCAGTCTCATCGGGGTTAAACCAGCCCCACGACTAACGGCCGTTTGCATTGTGTGCCTCTCCACTAGTGCTGCGGCAAGAGCAAGCTCAATTGAATCCAGAAACAGCTTCCCGCTCGGAAAGCCGACAAGCCGATCTGCATTTACCGCGACCATCAGAGCGCTGATGCGATCATCTCTGAGATATTTCGCGCAATGAATTTTGCTGCTATCAGCTCCCTTACCGACGGTGGCTAAAGCCTCATCAGAGATGACGACTGTCATCACATTCGATTTGATAGACCTCAACCACATCTGCCTATGGCGGGGAAAAAGGAACACGTCATTTGTGTTGTAGTTGAGACGGCCTACTGATTTTGGGGTGAAACCGAAATCAACATAGCCAGGGTCCAATACCAAAGAGATGGTCTGATTGGACATCTCGATTTTTCTAAGCTCTAAATCCTCATTTTTACTGATCGTGACTATCATATCGTTCCGTTCTCGCTACTTTATATAGCTTTGCGATCCGGTCCCTCAATATCGCAAATAATGGTGAAAGCCCGGACATCCGTTATCAAATGTTGTCAATAACTAGTGTTAAGCACACGGGCGAAGGTTAGATAACCTGCCGCATGAAGGTACTGTTCTGCCTTCATACCCTCTCCCTGTAGAAAGAAGGCTTCCGTATGCAAGAGAGGCTACTTCTTCAAAGAGCTTCGATAAAGGTAGGCCCTCGCCGAGTCTGCTAATGTAACGACCGCCGCTCCAAGCATAATCACGTCTTTGATGACCAGCCTCCCAACTCCCGACAAGTAAGGAAAACCGTGTACAGAGTCGCCTAACGCTGGGACCCAGGCTTCGGGCGTCGTGACAAGAAACGAAAGGGTCGTACAAGCCATGAAGATCAACAAGAGACTTCCGACTGCTGCAATCTGAGGACGAAAGGGGTGCAGAGCAATCAGGAGACCGATAAACACAATTAAAATGCCCAATTCACGAGAGAAGGTATACGTTCCATTCGACGTATGCCACTCTCGATGAGCCGCATTCATCTCCCCTTCCTTATTCATATAATGTTTATACTCCGGTGCGGGATGATGGTAGAAGAAGCTTAATACCGGGCTATTTGCCACCAACGGCACGATGCCATCAGCCTCATAAGCAAAGAACTTCAACCCCCCGATCCATAGCAGAACCACAATAAGGCCTAAACGTAATAGGCCCATTCCAAATCGATCCAGCTTTGCCGCTTTGATGTACAACGTTCTAATTCCACCATCTTGATCGTGCATATTTTCCTCAGTTGCAGATATGTTGGGCATTTTTATTCCTCATCTCTCCGTACAAATAGGCTGCTAGGGACACGTACTTCTCGGGCGAATAGACTTCTCATAAACCTAATACTTCCTGCTGCAAGTCTAACTATCGAAAGGCTAATGAGTCTTTCCGCATTGAATTGCATGTTGTGAAAATGCACGGCTACCAGGCATCCGGAAGGCGACTAGACTCGTCGCTCCACCACCCCATCTTCATCGGCAATGATGGCGAAGTTCACCATATCCAGAAAAATTCCATGTTCGACCACACCCACAATCGCATTGATTTCAGTCATCATTTGGTATGGGTCATCAATTGCTACGCCTGTGCAATCAAGCACGTAATTTCGTTGATCGGTGAGGTAGCTGCTACCGTCAGGGCATTCGCGTGGCTTGACAGCAAACCCCAACTCTTCGAGAGCGCAACTTACCAGGGACACTGCCATAGGAATGACCTCAACAGGTATAGGCACACCTCCGAGTTTGCTGACTACTTTGGAAGAATCAGCGATAACGACAAAGATCTTTGAAGAACTCGCAAGCATCTTCTCTCTCAAAAGCTCACCGCCCTTTCCTTTTATTAATGCCAACCCTGGTGCAATTTCATCAGCTCCATCAACGGTCACATCGATCCGATCACATTTATCAATGTCCATGAAGGGGATACCGTAGCTTCTGCCCAGACGCTCAATCTCTCGTGAGCTTGCAACCGCTACGATCTGCAGACTATGATCCCGCACGCGCTCACCAAGCAACCGCACCCACATCGAGACTGTAGAGCCGGAACCAAACCCGACTGTCATGCCGGATTTGACAAGCTCAACCGCATGCTCTGCTGCCTTCATTTTGATTCGTGATCTTGCTTCTCTGACGTTTTCCATCTATCCACCTATCTCGGAATCCCTATCTCTGGTTCCACTCACACTTCAAAGAGGAGTTGGAGCACACTCCTCCCACACAGGCTGGTTGCTTGCTGTTCCGTTGAAAGATATGCGTCGCGCCCCTGCTTCCATCTACTTCTTGCTAAGTGCTACAAGCTATTGCATCCCTGCTTCCCTTGACAATTCGGAGATTACGCGCCTCCCTGATACAACGCCACGACACAAATACAGCAGAATCTGACATCTTCGGATTGAACGATTACCCGGGCTAATGGGGAGCTTGCCATCAATCGGCAATTCACCGATCTGACATCGGGAATGAACACTAAAGGCAGACGTCGATTATGCCGTGCACTTCTGTAAACGACTTCTCAATCAAGGAAGACTGATTGGAGGACAATCTCTACACTCGAACTGGAATCAAGAATTGAAAGCGCGAGATAGGCAGCCATAGCTACTTCGACTAAAACTTCGATGTACTACGTCCAGAGAATTGAGCACAGGGGCCCTGCACTCCAGGGCTCTCGCCCGTGACACAGATCAACCACATGTGCGACGAGAGATGAGATTCATGTCATAAATTGCCTTGTCCGCGTCATGGTGTTGAGACGAAGCAGCGCCTAACATGAGCTTCACAGGGGATGAAGTCGAGACGCTTATCGATGAAGACCATCAACAATACGATGTCGGTTGGACAAGGTGTGGCGGGGAGATTGAACCGAGATGAGATGAGCGAGAACTCAACACTCATTCGGTTTTTCCACCTCTGGCATTTGCTTTCCCTCGATGCGCCTACCGTTGCTGCCCTTTGGACCTGGTTCATTCCTACGGCTATTCACACGCATATATCTGCGTTTGCACCGCTTGCGATGTTTCTTGCTGTGTGGGTGCTCTATGCTTCCGACCGGCTCCTCGATGCTCGCCGGTCTGGCAGTAAGCCATCAGTCGTAGACGATCTCGAAGCACGCCACCGCTTCCACGATCGCCATCGGAGCGCCTTCTCCATCGCAATCATTGCTACAGCGGTACCACTTGCACTGATTCTTCCTCACGTGCTTGATAGGGCTATGCATCTCTATCTCATACTGGGCGTTTTTCTTACCGGCTATTTCAGTCTCGTCCATATCATCGACTATGCCTATCGCCTCCCTAAAGAGTTGGTTGTAGGGTTCATTTTTGCCGCGGCCGTGTTCATTCCCGCAGTGGCGACCAGACCGGAACTCCAGGTTGGTCTGGCTCCAGCTGCTCTACTTTTTGCTGCTCTTTGCAGCCTCAATTGCCTCTTCATTTACTTCTGGGAACACGAGTCCAGTGGCTCCAATCTTTATCGCCCAGTACATTTCGTCACTCGTTTCGCACTTCGCTATCTGAGTCAGATCGCCACCGCTGTCATGGCCAGTGGAGTCATGCTTGCCTTTCTGGGCGTACTAATACCCAGGCCAATCTCACTGGCCTGTTCAGCTTCACTGTTCCTTCTATTTCAATTACACCGTAATCGCCGAATCATCTCTGCGACGACACTACGCGCGGCAGCAGACTTTGTTCTTCTTGCGCCAGTACTCTTTCTACCGTTTTTAACCTGCGCATGAAGCAATCTAAAACAGTTTAGATTGCTCCATGCGGCCATCTGCCATGATTACAATAGTTTGCCGTCTGCGACATCGACCTTACCCATATGCAGCTCGGTCACGCTAGACTGGTTATCGCCTAGCAAGTAGAGTCCCAAAGCACAACAAACGCTCGATTGATCATTAAGCAACCTTATGCTTCATGCTTTTCTGCCGCTGCGAATCGAACACACAGTGCAACAGCTTTCGCAGCCTGCCGAACTTCATCCAATTTAGGGAACGAAGGCGCAATACGAATCGTACGATCTTCAGGATCATTTCCGTAAGGGTGCGTCGCACCTGCAGGAGTTAAAACGATACCAGCGTCCCTGGCCAATGCGACCACACGCTTCGCACATCCTGCAGGTACATCCAGACTGATGAAATAACCACCCTTAGGCTTAGTCCAGGTGATCCCCGAAAGCTGTGACAACTCAGCGGCAAAGATCTCCAGAACTGCTTCAAACTTCGGTGCCAGCAGCTCCCGATGCTTCTCCATCAGCGCAGCAATGCCTTCTTTATCTTTCAAGAAGCGAACATGGCGAAGCTGATTGACCTTATCGGGTCCAATCGTCCGTGGCGTCAAACGGCTCAACAACCACTGCACGTTTGGTTGCGATGCGGCCATGGCGGTAAGGCCTGCACCCGCGAAGGTGATTTTGGAGGTGGAAGCAAAGACGAAAACTCTATTCGCGTGTCCATACACGGCACTTCGCTCCAGGAGGTTGGCTATCGAGACCTGTTCCGAGGTAAGGTGATGCACTGCATAGGCGTTGTCCCAGAAAATACGAAAGTCGCCGGCTGCAGTTTTCATCGCGGCAAGTCGTTCCACTACCGCGTCGGAATAGATCGCGCCCGTTGGATTGCTGTATTTGGGAACGCACCACATTCCTTTAATCGATGGATCCGCGGCTGCGAGTTCTTCCACCTCATCCATATTGGGCCCATCTTCCTGCAGCCCGACAGAAATCATGCGAATACCGTAATCCTCACAGATCTTAAAGTGCCGATCATAGCCGGGAACAGGGCAGATAAAAGCGATATCGCTCTGTTTAGACCAGGGCTCGGGACTATCGCAGGTACCCTTGAGAAGCGCGAATGCCACGATGTCATGCATTAAGGCAAGGCTGGCATTGTTCGCGATGACAATCTGTTCAGGCGGAGCTTCCAGCATGCTGGAGAACAGATGGCGCACCTCACTCAAACCTTGCAACCCGCCATAATTACGAGTATCTACGGCATTCTCGGCCATAAAATTCGGCACACCAGGAAGGTTCAAGAGCTCGTTACTGAGATCGAGTTGCTGTGGGGATGGCTTCCCGCGCGTGAGATCTAAGGTAATACCTCGCTGCTGAAGTGCAAGGTATTCCGCTTGAAGCTGCTTCAAAGACATGCCGATCGCCTCCTGAGATTTCATCGCAGACTAATTTCCTTCAGACAAAATCACGCTAGAGCCAATTAGAAATCCAGCTTCGTCCTCAGTCAACGAGCCACGACGAGAACCGGCCAGAGCAACACAAGAGGCTGCATCAACCAAGCAAAAGTGGAACCATTCACATGGTTCCACTTTGCGGTTGCAAGATAACATCTAGGAGATTCCTGTAGCAAAAATCCTAGGGACCGCAGCCGTACAGCTATATGGGTATGGCCAGGTCGACTCGAACTACAGTGCTACCAGAGTCCCAATTACATCGGTTCATAGGGCAATCGGTCTAACTGAACTTGATATCGTCCAGATCGACCGACACTACAAGAGGCTCCGAGAGAGGTGTGTTATCAGGTCTCCGAATAAACACTCGGTGCTTTACTGGGATAACGATCCCCTCCACCACTTTGTGCTCATAGGTATAGTGAGCCGCAGGGCTGCTGCCAGCAATATCAACATCGTAATCGTGGCGTTGCAGAAGACCGGACTGGTCAAAGTAGAAGATTTGCTGCTTGCTATGGGTTTCGATCGTATCGGGGAAGAGGACCTTCAAGCGGCGCCAAGTCGTCCCATTCTCCTGCCAGGGCTCGAGTTCCTCCGACTCCACACCTGGAAGAGCAAAGAGAAATGGCGTTGTCAGATATGTCCACATTGCATAGCCGGCGAAGTACGCAAGCTGGAGATCATCCCAAGGAGTTTCCAGAGTGTGCCCTTCAAATGATTTACGCGGATTGAGCCGTTCCTTGAGAATGTCACCGGTTGAGGACTCAATTGCGACACGGAGGGGCTCAAGCACTGAGCGACGGCTACTCCCTGTAAAAGGCGTATGGGATGCCCACTCGCGATGGAGGTCCACGGTAACATGCGAGTCGTTGATTACACCGTCCTGGCCTTTCATTGACCAGAGTACCCCTCCAACCAATTGATGAGCACTCATTTGCTTAAACTCGCGCCAACGCTTTATGCCTCCGTGCGCATTCATTGCTAATTCAGCTAACTCATTCATTTCGCTTCCCTTTCAGCTTGAGTATTCGAAACCCTCGAATGTGATAAACACAACACCCGTAGTGATCTCGTTGTAAACATCACCGGAGAAGGTGTACGGCAATCTACGCAGATCACCGTATACCTTCACCTATAAAAACAACCTTCTAGGAATTCTGGAAAGGAGAATTCTGGATCTGATCGTAAAAGTTGCTGCGATTGTAGTTACGAATGAAATGTGAGCAGATGTCCTCGTTGCAGGTCGCTTCAGTGGTTTGTGTCTTATGTTCAAATCCACCGAGAAATGCCTTGGCGATGCTCTGCTTGAAATCGACACGAGGATATTCGGCAACCACCTTTTTACGAATGTCCTCCGGAAACTCCTGATACCCGATGCCTAAGACGTCAAGGCCTACACCGTTGTAGAGTAGCTCGACCTCAACAGGTTTGTAAGCAGCGATGCCAGGCGTTGTATGCAAGGCGATTGCGTCCCATGCAGTCTGGATTCGCTCATTCGGCACCTTGTGATGTTCAAGGAATTGACGAACGGCATTGGCGCTATCAACCTCAAAGCGGTCTGCCTCGCTGCTAAACTTTTTCAAAAGTCCGAGATCGTGAAAGGCAGCGCAGATAAACAGCAATTCAACGTCGAAGCTTTGCCCTGCCCTACGACCCTGCTCATTGGCCCAAAAGAAGACGCGATGGGAGTGATTGAAGAGAAGGGGTGTACTGAACTCACGCAAAAGGCCCGTAGCCTCTCTGGTCAGCTTACTGTCAGGAACTCCTGCTTGAACCCTTTGGTATTGCGATGCCGGAGTTGGTACTGGGATGACGACCTTGGGGCTGCGAAAGGTAGCAGGTGTTGGCGAGCCTCCCTGGGCGAGACCTACGGCTGTGACTCCTGCAACGGATGCCATTGGAGCACTTTTTAGAAAAACGCGGCGTGTAAGCGACATGATCAATCTCCTTCGATCTAGGTTGTTGGTTCGTGGTCAGGCGATGATGTCTATTAATCGTCAATCTCTCGGAAGCTTGACTCTATAAAGAAACTAAGAGGAAGTCTTCCGCTATCGAATCAATCTTTCAAAATCGCACGATAGCTTGACTGCTGGTGAGGACTATCTTGTCGGTCGAGATACCTTTTGAAACTCTTGTCCACACCTTGTCTTGCTCCTAAGCGGTTATCGCTAAGACAAAGCTTAGAGTCGATCTCTTGCTACAACAACGACATAGACACGACACTTTCGGACATACATTCGCCCTCATCGTTCAAGCATCAGGATGTCCGATATCGCTGCATCTGTGTCATGGCCCCAGCCCGTTAAGGCCGCTAGGATATCTACTGTTTCTTACAATACTCTGGGGGAATATGGCGCATTTTACCGTTTTGACAGGCTCCGAAACTCGGCCACTTTCATGGCAGACTTTGCAGACTCAATTGGAGATCAGCGGACATACGACCGCCGTAGTGAGCTTGAATAATGTCTCATGGGCATCCGGACTCGATGCAGCAGCAGATGCCTTAGCTCAGAAGGTCGGACCAACATCGCGAGCCATACTCATCGGTCATTCCATCGCAGGATTGGTCCTGCCCGCTCTCGGAGACAGACTCGGTGCCATGTCAGAGATCTATGTTGCAGCCTTCCCTCCCCAAAGAGGACAAAGTTTCTTCGATCGATTGCTTTCGGGTGAAGAAATTTACGATCCCACATGGGTAGACGGGTACCAAAGCCTGATCCGGTCGAAAGATCCTCTGACCACACATCGCCACTTTCTTGATTACCATCTGTTCCACGATTGCCGCGCGGATACCGCAGATTTGTACTGGAAAAAATCAGAACTGCCGCTTGATGTGATTTACAGCACTCCCTACCTATCAGAACTTTCTCTAAGGAGCAGGCATTACATTGTCTGTGCTTCAGATCGGACGGTCAGGCCTGAGTGGCAGAGGCACGCGGCATCTCTATTGCCTTACGCAAGCGTTACAGAGATAGACTGCGGACATTGCCCACAAATCGCGAGACCTGTGGAGCTAGCCCAGCAACTCCTTCTGGCTGCAAATCATCTCGATGCCTAATCATCAAGAGGGCTTATCGTGTATCTTCGTGAATCAACGGTCCCTAAGCCTGTGCTATTAAACGACGAAAATTATGCAAAGACTTCTTCTGCGCTGATAGACGCCGGTGCGGCCCGATGGAATTCGCAGCAGACCTTGAAGGATGCCATTTAGCCCAGAAGGACCACAAGCACGTGATTGAGCGTGATCAAGATTTTTGATATCCCGTAGAATGCTGGGATGCGAAGAGTCGTCATTGTCGGTCAGCCTCCGGTCCAGATTTTGGATGTGACTGGCCCGTTAGAAGTTTTTTGTAATGCCCCCGGTTATGAGGTGCAGATCGGTAATCCCGGTATGGAAAACTCTCTACGCACTCATAGAGGTGTTTCACTCACTGACGCTGCTCCGATCAAAGAGATCAAAGGACCGATTGATACATTGGTGATTGCCGGCGGACCTGGGTCGGAGACAGGTATCTACGATGAGGAGTTCGTCTCCTGGATCGCAGAAGCTGGTGCACGCTCTCGCAGAATAGCGTCTATTTGTACTGGAGCGTTTCTCCTGGCGGCAGCAGGGCTTCTCGATGGCAAGGAAGCCGTAACGCATTGGCATTTCTGCGATCGGTTGGCGAAGGAGTTTCCTAAGGTTAAAGTTCGCCCTGAGCCAATCTTCTTACGTGATGGGTCCGTGTACACGTCAGCCGGCATCACCGCTGGCATCGATCTCTCTCTCGCACTAGTCGAAGAGGATCATGGGCACCGGGCAGCTCTGGACGTCGCCCGTTTCCTGGTGATGTTCCTGGTACGTCCGGGAGGACAGGCACAGTTTAGCCATATGTTGTCCAGACAGGCGGTAACGTCACAACCACTCCGAGAACTGCACGTATGGATGCTGGAGAATCTGAAAGCCGACCTTTCGGTTGATAATCTTGCCGATAGGATGGGCATGAGCGCGAGGCATTTCACTCGGGTTTGCCTAAAAGACACGCAGATGAATCCAGGGCAGTTCGTCGACAGAATGAGAGTCGAGGCAGCTCGGCAATTAATCGACAGTTCTACGATGGGATTAAAAGAAGTTGCCGACCAGTGTGGTTTTAGTACAGCAGATTCAATGCGCCGGGTCTTCCTGCGTGTTCTTGGAATCACGGCCGGCGAGTATACAAACCGCTTCAAGAGCACAATGGCCTAATGCAGCACCTCGCAAGCTATGATTAATTCTGCGGGGTAGAAACTCAAACAGATACTCCTAGCTGACCGCACTATAGCAATCCAAGCCCGTCTGGGCTGATTTGTAATGAGCTACCATTCGATTAAATGACTTTACGTATATGCGCGCCGCAGCGCTCTCATATGCGCTGCGGCGCCGAAGAAGTGCTGCTGTCCGATTTGGTATCGCAGGCTTCAACATGATTGGACGAAGCTCCCCATGCTCGTCCGCAATTCGGACGGGAAGTATCGTAATCAGCCGTCCTCGGCGAACAATCTCAACGATTGCACTGATAGTATTCGCCTCGATCGAGATATGAGGGGCAATGCCTTGTGCCTGAAAAACAGATCTACATATTGCCGCGTCACAAAGTCGGTTGTAAGAAGAGCGAGTGATTCCCCTGCAGCTCGCTTTTTGTCATGGTAAGGCCTTGCTTAATGCTGGAAAGAGAGGCTGCCACCATTACACTTAATTTCTCTACAAATAGGGGGCGGCAATCAATCTCGGGTGAACGCACTTTGGAGAACGCAATCCAAGATCGAAGTTGTCTTCCATCAAAGCGGGCTCCATCTTGTCCTGCATCATCTTCTGGATGTTGAGTAGTATGCCCTGATAACGCGCGCTAAAGGTTTTTATATGCTGTAACCGCAATGAGCGTCACCAATATCCTAATCTGCGGCTATTCCGATTGTGGAGCGATGACAGCGATCTCTACGTCCAAGTGCCTCGACCACCTGTCAGCAGTCGCAAATTGGCTTCGCGATACGGAGTCGGCCAGAATCGTCAACGCAGCACGCACTTATTCCTTTCCCGAGGATCGGCTCAATTTTCTCATCCACGATAATGTCGTCGCTCAGCAGCAAATATCAAAACCCATCCGGCGGTGGCTCTGGCCCTGAAAGAAAGCTGACTCACCCTACAGGGATGGGTCTACGACATCGAGAAGGGGTCTATCGATGCACTCGATGGAGGGACCAACAGATTTGTCTCCCTCTCGCAGTTCCCAGATAAGCGTGCGTTGGTGTCGAAACCCAACAACTTCATTTCACAGTAAAACTGAAAGGAAATAACATGCCTAGATCAGAATTCAGCCAAGCCGCACGTCTCGAGCTCACTTCCGATATCCACGGTGCCAAAAGCAAGAAAGACCTGACCGATGGAACCGGCCCAAGCATCGCGTTCGTTGCCGCTGCCCTGTCCGGCCAGCACGCATTACATGAGAGGGCCGCAGAAGTGGTCGGCAAGAAACTTGATCTCAATACCAATGCAGTCGCCCTCCTGCAGAGCATTCCGATGCGCGGCAATGTCCCCGGTCACGTAGCAACATCTATCACTTTTACGACATGCTCCAGATCTACGCCACAACCTTAAAGGCATTGATTCACCAGCAGTTTGGCGATGGCATCATCAGTGCTATCAATTTCAGGAGGGACATCACAAAAATCGATGCCCCTGAAGGTGGATCACGCGCAGTGATTACACTGGACGGAAAGTTTCTGCCAGTCAAACCTTATAGGTCATAGCCCTCCCCTCCACCGATCAATGTCCTGCACGCCCTTTGATCCAATTATTAGGCCGCAGGATAATTTTGTGAATACACTTGCCATTTGAATGAATCATACGTTCTGGAGTAATATGCAAACCACGCGCAGTAGACACACGGCATTTCTCGGGGGTGAACTGTTGACCCTGTTTTACATGGCAGCCATCGCCTTCCTGGCTCGCAGGACTGGTTTCTCCCTGCTCTTGTTTCCTGAACTTGCTGCGCTATCACATGATGTTTTTACCCGGTCTCGGGGGAAATGGGCGAATCAGCCATGGCTGCTCATCATAACCCCAACGATTACCGCCATCTTCGGTCTCCTGGTCGTACGCCATACGCACTTTAACTCTCTTGCTTTAACATTGATCGTGCTGGTCAGCCTCATCGTAATCAAACTACTCAAATCTACAATCGCGCCAGCTATCTCTGCGGGTGTACTCCCGATGGTTCTCACCGAACGCAGCTGGATTTATCCCCTGGGTATCTTTATTGGCCTCAGCGCACTCGTCTCACTCCTTCTGATCTGGAAACGATATGGCCCTAAAGACGAACACCCCTCTGCAGAAGAGGAAATCAACTCTAAGGTGGTCGATGAACTCGAGGAGCCACCTCACGACCGTTTCTGGGGGATCGCTCTGCTGGTGTTTGTGCTGGTTTTAGCGACAACGGCACAGATTACAGGGCTTTTCTTTTTGATATTTCCGCCCTTGATCGTAGTGGCCTATGAAATTCTGGGCCATCCTGAAGTCCCAAGTTGGATGGCTCGCCCGGTCCTGTTCCCGCTGATAAGTTTCCTCACCGCATCAATAGGGCTCCTAGCCTGCCACATCTTCAATTTCAGTTTTGTTGGTGTAGTCGTAGCGATGCTTTGTTCGATCATCCTTCTTCGGATATTCAAAGTGCACATGCCTCCGGCATTGGCAGTAGGCATACTTCCGTTTGTGATGGAGGCTCCCAACTACCGATACCCGATATCCGTGCTGCTCGGAACAATCGCACTTATGCTGTATTTTTGGGGCTATAGCAAATTGCGAGAGATTCAACAGTTGACGCAGCTCAATCGTAAAGCATAAGGCGGAGGAGTAAACTCCACATTACAAATGGATATGATGTAAGAGTTACCAGTTGATAAGTGAGCAAAAAAACAGAAATGTGGTAATTCCATCGGGATTACTACATTTTCCATTTCCATGTAGCACTTTAAAGATCAACGCAGGTTAGATTTGCTTGCTCTTCCAAAATCCACAACAAATTAATCTAATAATATAATTAAATTCAACAGTCCGAACTATTTACTAACGGAGCTACTCATTGCGCTGGGCATTTGAAATAGGCGTGCTGCATCCACCTAGGCTACTAGTCAACACAACTGCTCTACTATACTTCGAAATAAAATTGGAGCTATAGAAATCTTTTTTAGGATTCTGTAGCCCTTTGTGATCGCCGTTGAGCCTGTTTGGCTTACGCACAACTTCAGTTACATTATCCAACGGCTGTACAAATGAATCGCCAGAGCTCCCATGAGTGGTGCCAGAGCTACTTCGGCGTAGATAGCCATGTAGATTCCAGTTACATGATTTTGATAGAACTCCTCTGAATTGCTCGCACCCGCATCAGCTACGCTCTTAGCTATGCCTGCAGCAATCGTCCGTACCTCCGCGCGAATGCTCCGTGAGTTGTTATTCTTGATCGTCTTAAGAGGCCGCCTAGAGCTTAAGACACCTGAATTGAAAGTTACTGAAGTCGTCGTGCTCATGATTGGATCTCCTTTAGGGGCTAATAACCCTCTACTTGCAAGATAATCTCGCCACACGAGATATGCCACGACACAAATCCAGCAAAAAAAGACAAGTGATTTTCCCGAAGCCTCTCTACTTTGAATTCATCCTCTTCTCTGGGGAATCAGTCAAAGCGTGATCATTTCCATTTCTTAACGCTTCCTGTGGACAGGCAGCTTTTCTGGCAGAACAATGATTCACAAGCTCTCACCTCTCCACGCGCGTCTAGACTGTTTAGGATTCAAGGCGACGATGAGCTTATTTCTGTATCGTTCTGCGTGCCGTTGTCCCTATGGAGATTTGATAGTAATCTCCCATTCGTGATGAGTTCATCTGTTCTCGCGGTCTCTACCTATCGAACAAGCTCCACAAGTCGTGCATTTTCGCAAACACTAATTCATTTGCGAAAGACTTTCGGCTCTTACTTTGCTATCAATCTAGATAGGGATACTTGCATTTCGATATTAGGCGGACAATCAAGTTGGACGGACGGCTTCGAGGCAGCATAGCTTGTATACGACCACACCGAAACGAATGACACCCGGCTGCCGAGCAGGAGATCTACGTATACCAAAATACTGGTCGCTAGCTTGATGTCGATCTATTCATCGTATTGATCGACATCCGTAAGACCCAATTTCTATCAACCATCGAGATGTTACGGGTCGGCTCTCTTCATTTGACGATAGACGGAAAGAAAATCGGCCTCAAAGCACTAGAGCTTGGTTTGAGCTCGGATTCAGCGTCGTCTACCCAATTTTCAAGCACAACAAGCAAAACGGAGGACTAAATGTCAGAGACGAAATCCATGTACCGTGCTTTTCAGGCTGTCAGCCCCGGAAAGTTAGAGATGACGATGAAGCCGGTCGTCGATCCCCTCCCCGGATATGTCCGCATCCGAGTCGAGGCATGCGGGGTCTGCCACTCTGACGCGGGAACGGTTGAGGGCGTCTTTCCTATTGAATGGCCGCGTGTCCCCGGCCATGAGGTCGTAGGCCAGATCGATGCCATGGGTGAAGGCGTCGAAGGCTGGACCATTGGCCAGAGAGTTGGCGTTGGGTTCCTGGGTGGAAACTGTGGACATTGCCTATTTTGCCGCGGAGGAGACCTGGTCAATTGTAAGAATCAGGATTACACCGGAATTCAGCATGACGGCGGTTATGCAGAAGTCATGATCGCTAAGGCGAGCGGACTCATCTCCATCCCAGATGATCTCTCTTCCGTGAATGCAGCGCCCCTTCTCTGTGCTGGCCTTACGACCTTCAGTGCATTGCGCGACTCACCAGCAAAGGCCGGCGACCTGGTTGCAGTGTTGGGAATTGGTGGACTGGGGCATCTCGGATTGCAGTATGCGCGGCAGATGGGATTTGAAGTCGTGGCTATCGGACGAGGTTCCGACAAGACCGAACTGGTAAAGAAGCTTGGAGCACATCACTATATTGACAGTTCAACCACGGACGTTGCCCAGGCCCTGCAGGCACTCGGTGGGGCCTCTCTGATATTGGCCACAGCGTCTGGGGGTAAAGCAACGGCAAAGGCCGTGAAGGGGCTTCGTCCTCGAGGCCGTCTCCTCGTCCTTGGGGTAACTCCCGATCCAATCGAGCTGTCATCCGCCGAGTTGATCTTCGGCACGCGATCCGTTGAAGGAAGTTTGACGGGAAATGTCGCTACAGGAGACACGACGCTCAAATTTAGTTCACTTACTGGTGTGGCTGCAATGATCGAGACGATGCCTCTCGACCGAGCCCCCGAAGCCTATGCGCGCATGATGTCTGGCAAAGCGCGATTCCGTGTCGTCCTCACAATGAACTCATAGCGATGGAGCTGGCCCATTCTAATGATGTCCGAATTTGACGTATCCGTGTCGTGGCGCAGCACTGCAGATCAATCTATCTTCTAGTTGTAAGCAAGGCTCTGAAGGAGAAATTGAGAATGAATACGATAACGACAGCTCCAGCATGGGAATCGACGCCGGCTCCACACTTGCCTCTTCCAAATTTCTCAACGATCTCGATCATAGACACGGACTCTTCGGTGCGGCGTGTAGGATTCACGTGGCCTGGGAACTCCAGCGTCTCTGTTGCAGTCTTCTATTCTGTAGAGTCGTTTTTGCGTTCCCACGCTGCGGCTTCCACAGATCTATTGATACTTGGTCACACGCACTCTCACCCCTCAGAATGTGAGTCGATTCTCTGGGTTGCAGAACTGCGGCCAGACTTAAAGGTTGTTTTGTTGAATGGAGAGGATTTCACACTGCGCAGGCTTTCTGATCTACGCGAACCCCGGCAAAACTCTCAGTCGGAGAGCAAGCCTTCCATTCGACTTGCGATTCTTTCCGCATTTCTGAGCTCATGCGAGGCACTAAGACCTTGCACGCACAAACAGCCCCAGCCAGAAACGGTCTCGCAACGCCTCGATCATTATCGTGCCAGCGGGATTTCCTCGACTTATGGTCTTTGGACGGCACTTGCAGGATCTTCCGCTCATTCATGATGAGGTCTCAATTGCCATGCTCATTTGCAAACCCGCTCCAATGGGAAGAGTTGTAACTTAGCTTCTGTTTGAACAGAGTAGAAACGACATCCTATATCTCGATGCCAGATAGACATTCGGTAGACAATCAGCGTTCGGGTCATCAACACCAGCCTCATCCATACGGAAAGGTCTAAAATGCCACAACCAACTAGAAGTCTCGCCACGATTTGTCGCGATCGTGCAGTTCTAAGAGCGATGTATGTTGTTATCACTTTCTGCTTTTCGACCTCGCTTGCCTTTTCTCAGATTCCGCCGACTACCGTCTCTGCGCCCACAGCTGCTACGCCACATGATTACTTTCATACCGGCGCAGGAGCCTTCTACTTACGCAGAGCGGAGGGCGATATCGTTACAGAAACCTTGCGCGGAAACATTAGCGTGCTGTTCGGTTCTGGCGCCAACATTATTGTCTTATCGGGACCGCAGGGCAAGTTTCTTGTCGACGCTGGAATCAGCGTGTCCGAGCCTAAGGTGAAGGCTGCACTTAACAAGATCAGCCCTTCACCGCTAAAATATGTGGTAAACACTCACTGGCATTGGGATCATACCGATGGCGATGGCTGGATGCACGAATCCGGCGCAACAATCATTGCACACCCGAACACCCTCAAACACCTGTCCCAATCCACTCATGTCGACGATTGGAATTGGACGCTTCCCCCCGTATCGATCGGAGCGCGCCCAACGCTTCTGGTAGCGGACAAGAAAAACTTCTTCTTCGACGGGGAGAAGATCCAGGTAGAATATTATGGTCCCGGGCATACAGACGGTGACCTGTTGATCTACTTCGAAAAAGCAGACGTCTTGGCTCTCGGAGATACCTTCTGGAATGGCAACTATCCATTTATCGACAACGAGGATGGTGGCAACATCAATGATGCAATCAAGTGGGCCGACAAGTTAGTTGAACGCACCACTGATAAAACGATTGTGGTTCCTGGCCATGGACCTGTAGGTACACGAGCGCAGTTGATCGAGTTCCGCGACATGCTGACAACGATTCGTGATAATGTAGCCGCCCTAAAGCGGCAAGGCAAGTCACTGGACGAAATTATCGCCGCGAAGCCGACAGCCAAGTTTGATGCGAAATGGGGACATTTCGTAATTGCCCCCGATCACTTTGTTCGGCTAGTCTATGCAGGATTGTGAGGTACTAAATGCGAGAACAACTTTACTGCAGAATAACCACCGCCACAATTAACAGCTATCGATTGTGTCTGATCAGGCAATTCATAGCTTGCTTGTCAGCAAACGAAAATCGACAAGTTATCTTTAATCACTATTTCTCCCCGGGGTAAATTCGCTTGATTTCCCCGGGAGGATCGAGAGTCGGAGAGCTCCATGTATGGCTGAGCTCGCGCTATCCCTTTCATTGCGGTAATGCTTACGAGCATTTATACCTTGACGACATTGTGGTCTTCGACGTTGATGAGATCAAGGAAGGTTTTGCCTTGCGGCGTTTGGCGCCAACCTTTCAGATCGGAGGAGCCGCTTCTCGCAGATGCCAGCGCACTCATGGACATTCTCAGAGATGAGACATCTATGTAACATACGATGTTCCTCAATGACCTGCGGAGGGTTCACCCGAAGGTACAAACTTCCTAATGAAGAAGGCCAGAGGCACACTTGCCAGGGTTATCCAGCCAATGACACGGAAACAGTCCATAAAGGCCAGAAACTGCGTTTGATCGTGCAACTGCCTATAGATTGTGCCAAACGCTCCGATGGCTGCGTCCGGTCCTGTAAATCCTTTACTAACCAGATAGTTTGTCATTGTGTGGATATGCTGTTGAAGGCTTTGCGAACTGGAACCGAGCCCCGACCCCACATTCACCTGATGCAGGTCCTGACGTCGCTCAGCTGCCGTCGTGATAAATGCGATACCAAAGCTGCCACCCCAGTTACGAAATAGATTTGTGAGACTGGAAGCTTTATTGTTCTGCTCTGGACGCAACATGGAGTAGGCGATCATATTCACGGGAACAAAGAAGAATCCATAGCCGATCCCCTGAAAGACTCTGCCCATCAGATAGTGCCCGCCGTTCGTGTCCAGATTCATGGTGCTGAAGTGCCACAATGAGGCTCCGACGACCGACAGACTGAAGGTCATCATCATCCTTGGAGAGACAATACGTCTTTGAAGCAGGAGTGCTGAAATAGGTGCGAGAACCGTGATGACGAGAGCTCCAGGTCCGAGCACTAATCCAGCATCAATCGCCCTGTAACCATAAAGCGCCTGGAGAAGCTGCGGCACGAGGGTCGTGGTTCCGAAGAGTCCAAGTCCAAAGACAAAAAACAATACTGATGCAATCGCGAAATTTCGATTCTTCAACAATCGGAAGTCAATAATTGGCTCATCGACGTAGAGTTCCCAGAGGATGGTTCCAATCCATCCCAGTACCGCAATCCCCAAGCTCCAGCAGATGAAGTTGCTTCCGAGCCAGTCATCGATCTGACCGCGATCCAAGGTTATCTCCAACGCTGCGGATGCCAGTGTGATCAGGGCAATGCCCGTTCCATCGATTGCGATCTTGCCAGTCTTACGTAAAGCTGCCCGTTCCGCGCTAAAGGCTGGCGGATCTTGAATGAGCTTCGTCGTCAGAAACAGCGCGAGCAGCCCAATGGGTACATTGATAAAGAAGATCCAGCGCCAATTGTAGTTGTCTGTAATCCATCCCCCGAGCACCGGTCCAATTGCGGGCGCGGTAACCAGCACAACGGTATAGAGTGCAAAGGCAGATGCCCTTTTTGACGGGGGGAAAGTATCTACCAGAATTGCCTGTGCCACCGGCGCAAGACCGCCGCCTCCGATGCCTTGGAGAATGCGGCAGACCAGCATGAATCCCAGTGAGGGCGAGATGCCACATAAAAACGATGTCACAGTGAACAGTCCGACGCAGACCAGGTAGTAATTCCTCCGCCCAAAAACACGGCTCAACCATGCGCTCATCGGTAGGATGACAGCATTGGCGACAAGGTACGTCGTAAGTATCCAAGTCACCTCATCGTAGCTTCGTCCAAGGCCCCCTCCGATATAGGGAAGCGCGACATTTGCAATCGACGTATCCAGCAGCTCCATAAAGGCCGCGAGCATGACGGTAATTGCTATAAACCAAGGATTGATCGCAGACTTCCTGTCTGCGAGTTGCTCCGGAGTTGTCTTCATGATTGCCACTTTCGTTCTCCTCCAGATAATCCGAACGTTCTGTAGATGCAAGGTTCAGTTCAGCGAACCTTCACTGTCGACTCAACAGACATGCCGGGGCGGAGAAGATGTTCAGGATCCTGGTCTTTATCTAAATGAATACGAACCGGAAAACGTTGGACCACTTTTACGTAATTACCGCTGGCGTTCTCCGGAGGAAAAAGGCTAAAGAGCGGTCCCGCAGCCCCAGCCATCTCTTCGACCGTGCCTTTGTAATCTTTGCCGAACGTATCGACGTGAATAGTTACCGGTTGGCCCGGCCTCATCAGTCCAAGTTGCGTTTCTTTGAAATTCGCAGTAACCCAGATGTCATCAACAGGCACGATAACCAGCAAAGATTGACCAGGTTGTACTCGATGCCCGAGTTCGACGGTCTTTCGTCCGATAACTCCACTGACCGGTGCATAGACCCTTGTATAACTCAAATTAAGCTCAACTGTATGGACTTCGGCTCGCGCCTGGTCTCTCTCTCCGATTCCGGATCGGGACCTGTCGCGTGCGTCGACAGCCTGTTGAGGAGCCGTGTGTGCCACGTCGACCTGAGCCTGACGCTCGGCAACAAGGTTCTGGAGTTGGGAGATTTTCTCCCTCTCGGCGATGATGATCGCCCGGTCAGCATCAAGAGCTTGAGCGCTTGACTTTGCTTCTGTGTCTTGCGCGTCATAGAACGAGCGAGAAACTTCGCGCTTCTCAACGAGGGCTAGATAACGGACGCGATCCCGTTCAGCCCGGGAAGCAATGGCTTCATCTGCATCGACTCTGCGCTCGGCGGCGATGAGATTTGCCTGCTCAGTCCTCACGCTGGCCAACGCCTCGCTGTGTGCTGCTTCTGCGCCACGTAACTGGCTGAACGCGGTCGCGTCGGTGATCGGCACATTCACCTGTGCGGAGCGTGCCGCAGCCTCCTTCGTTTCGAGCGCGGCCTGAGCATGTTCTAACTCCGCCTGATAGTCGCGGGGATCGAGTTCCAGCAACAAGGTTCCAGCTTTTACATAATGGTCGTTTTCAACATCAGGATTGACGTAGACCACGGTGCCGTTGATCCTTGTGCTAATGGAGTTGAAGTGGCCGTCGATCTGCGCATCATCGGTTGTCTCAAATCTTCGCGCCCGCAGCCACCACAGGCTGGCTACCACAGCTACAACGATGAGAAGAATGATCACAATAAGGCGGTTGCGACCTGTGCTGGGGCTCGCTTGTTGCGTTGAGTCGCTAGTAGGACTGCTAGTTGCTGCATCGGGAGAGACGGACGTAGTAACTTCAGCCTGTTGCGCCATTTCAGTTTCCTCCGAATAAATCATTCAACCGGGAGTCTGCATTTCCGAGAGCGCGCGCCAATGCAATTTTTGAAACATTGAACGAGTAGAGGCTCTGGATATAGTTGTCATTCGCAGCGGCGAGCGTCTCTTCGGCCTGAACCACCTCGAGATAGTTCGTCACTCCGTTGTTGTAGCGGTCCTGAGACTGTACAAGTGCGCGCGCGGCAAGTGCCTTGTTGTTCGCGGCTACGTTGACGCTCGATTCTGAGGAGGCTAGGTCGAGACGGGCCACACGTATGTCGTACTTCACTCTGCCTTCGAGGTCTTGGTACTCTGCGCGCCTCCGGTCTAGATCGGCCTCAGCCTGATCTATGTCGGCCTTGATTCTTCCACCGGTAAAGATAGGAACGGACACGCCTACTGATGCCTCATAGAGCTGGTTGGCATTAGCGAAGTTTGTGCCGCCTGTGCCGTAGTTGCCATTGAGTGAAAACGCAGGCATCCTTTGGGCTTTTTCGGCATTTACGGTCAACTCTGCAGCACGAACGGTTTGCTGAGCACTGGCTAGATCCGCTCGATTACCCAGGGCTTGCTGCTGCTCACGAAGTTCAGCGATATCTGGTAATGGCCGATACTCCTCGCCACCGAACACCGTAAAGTTCTGTTCGAGAGGCAGGCCGATGATGCGTCCAAGGGTAAGCTTGTCCTTTTCGAACTCATTCGCAGCGTTCGTCACCCGTTGTTCCGCTGTCTGGCGTTCCACCTGCGCCCTGATGGCATCGATCTCCGGCGAGACCTCAGATCGGTACTGATTCGAAACCTGCGAGTCGAGTTCCTTGGAAGACGCAAGCTGTGCCTTTGCAGTTTCTAGTCTGGCTTTGCTTGCTACCACCTGGAAAAAGGCCAGCCCAACAGCGAAGACGACTACATCCCGCGAGTCTTTGGTGTTCAAGAGCGAGGCGTTTTCTAAAATTTTCTGAGAGCGATACCGATCCTGAAGCTCAAGACTGTAGAGGGACTGAGTTGCACTGATCCGAGCGTCCTGGAAGCCAAATGCGCCTGACGTAGGTGGAATTGTAAATCCCCCGATTGGAGGTAGCTTGAGTCCTATCTCCGAGTAGGAGATGTTTTCATAAGCCTGTTGCGCCCTCGCATTGATGTTAGGCAAGAGAGCGGCCAGGGCCCGAAGCCTCTGGGCTCGCACCGCGGCGTCCGCCTGAATACTATCAATGAGTCCCAGGTTGTACTTCAGACCTCGACCTACAGCTTGTTGCAGTGTGAAGCTGAGAGTTTCACTCGTCACAGGCCCAGTTGGGACACTGCCCAGATATGGGTTCTGGTTTTGCGTCTCGCGAGCACTTGGATTGGTGGTACTTGTGGAAGGATTAATGGGGCGCGGCGTCGCGATCGAACCTTGATTACCATCCGTCAACACCTGCCCATCAGCATAACCGCCTAGAGCCCCCATGCAAATCGCATATAGGAGAGTTGTGTAAGCTATCTTTCCGATTTCCACGGTAGTCCTCCTTCAACGTCGCATCGGCGCTCTCGAAGGAGTTCGGATGTGATTCCGTAGCCGATAACATTGAATCCCGTCCGTCAGACTTTGCGTATGACACTGCTGAGCTAATTGCGTTCCGCACTGGATAAATGTGCCCCAGTCCTCGGCTTCCCACTCTTGCCTGCAAGCGGAGGACTGGACATGGACAACGCGTTACTCTTCCGGGTATTCAGCCCACTGAGAGAGCTGTTCGACCTTTTCCGCTGTATAGGGTGGAAAAAGATGTTCGATTGCGACATCCGGCGGGGATATCAGGATTGACTTCGCGTGTGTTAACGCGTCGAATCCAGCTTTCCCATAGTAGTGTCCGATTCCCGAATTACCAACGCCACCGAAGGGCATGGTGTCGATGAACAGATGGACATTTACTTGATTAATCGCTCCACCACCAAAGGATAGATCTGTGAGGAATCGGTCCTTCGTCGATTGATCGTTACTGAAGAGAAATGCCGCCAGGGGCTTAGGGCGTTTCTTTACCTCTCGAATGGCCTCATCAAAATCGCTATAGCTCAAAACAGGAAGGATAGGACCGAATATCTCTTCCTTCATGATTTCGTCATCCCAGGTTACGGGAAAGAGAATAGTTGGTTCCACGTAGTGCGCTTCGGGATCGGTCGCCCCTCCTGATAGAACTGTCGATTTCTTTATAAGAGAAGTGAGCCTTTCCGCTGCTTTTTTACTTATGATGCGCGAATAGTCCACGTTGCTTTTGGGGTCATTGCCGTAGAGTTCGACAACAGCTTTCTTCGCTTCAGCGAGGAACTCCTGGAGAACTGACTCATGAACATAAGCGTACCCAGGTGATGTGCACCATTGCCCACCCCAAGCCGTTGCTCCCCATACAACTTTCTTTGCCGCATCCTTTAGATTAGCCGTTGGCTCAATGAAGGCTGGATTCTGACCGCCTAGCTCTAAAATCACGGGCGTCAGGTTCTCGGCGGCAGCTCGCATGATCACTTTCCCCACAGGGACGCTACCTGTAAAGAAAATAAAATCATAAGGGAGTTTAAGAAGCTCAGTAATCTCTTCTCGAGAGCCGCTAACAGTGGTCACTGCTTCTGGTTCGAAGTACTTGGGAACAAGGTCCGCCAGCAAAGCACTAGTCGCTACATTTGCCTCGGCGAGCTTGAGAATGCACGTATTTCCAGCTGATAATGCCCCGATTGCGGGATCAAAGAGAAGAATAAGCGGACCATTCGACGGTCCAATAATAAGCGAAACGCCATAGGGCTCCCTCAACACTACAGCGGTATGCCCCGATGCCGCGAGAGCCGTAGGAATCACCACAGATTCCGGCCTCATCCATGATTTCAAGTGAGATCTGGTGGATTTTATGATGTTGAGAGGTGCGGCGACTTCAAAAACATGTTCCGGCACTGCGGTCTTGAAATCCTTACATACAGCTTGACGAAATGCATCCACGTTCTCACTCAACATCTTTTCAAGACGACCTAATTGCTCGATTCGCCATTCATAGGATTTGGTGACGTTTGTATCGAAATAAGCCTTCTGTTTATCGAAAATAGCCTGAAACTTGTTCATATGCCTTCCCCTCGTGCAAGTTACTTTCTATGTCAGTTCTGGATGAAAGCCTGCAACACAATGTTTCCTTGCGGAGGTAGACACGCCGGGACGCGATGCTTGCAGAGATAAACTTCATTTGAAGGAATTCTATGAGGATAGATTCGTAAACGTCTTTCATATTTCGCCGACATTTTTTCTTATCGCACGGTAGAGTACGGAGGGGACAGGTCGATGGCGTGATATGCGTACTTCAGGTGTGGGAGCGACATGGCTTTGAAGCGTCGTTTTATGGATAGGCTTCGGATGCGACACTAAATGTTTTTATAGCTATTGCGGACTAAGCTCCCTATCTCATATCCAATCGTGCATTTTGAATGATTGACAGTGCATTTCTGGAAGATATCGACATCCGCTCACCCTAAAGTGATAGGCAGGCAACAATCGCCATCGTGTTGCTGCCAGTGACGTGCGAAGTCACGTTGAAAAACAACGTGAGCTCATCCCTCTCTAATAGTCATTCGGCAGCACGCGGGCTCATACCGGTTCCCCGCGGTATAGATCGACGCGGAATGGACCATGAAAACGTTGGCGAATCTTGTCATCACAGCCACGGAGGCCGCTAGGTGCACTGAATCGAAACGTTCGAAGGTACGCCAGTTAATGGGACGACATGCTCTGATCTCTGAAGAAATCGGAAGGCATTATTAACGACGCCGGGGGAAAACGCACGAGCGCGAGGGCGATGAGTTTTCACCCGCTGGTTTGTCCCCCGTCCGGATCGAAATATTGATCAAACCATGCCTACACGAGTTATGGATCCTGGAGGTGCTGTATGAATTCGATCTTAAAGTTTTTCATTGCCTTTGTTCTATTCTCGGGCACCACCGTCATCGTTCAAGCACAATCAAATGCGACGGCCCAGCGGCAGCTTTCATCGGTCCATCGCAGAGTGCCCCCAACAAGAGCCACTCGCTCCATAGAAGTCCAGATCCAGCAGATGCGCGAGGACCTGCAAAGCCAAATTGACGAACTTAAAGTTGAACTTGCCGCGAAGGATGAGCAAATCGAGGCGTTGAAGACCCAGACACTGAATGCCCAGCAGACGACCGCAAAAGCTTCCACTAACATTCACGACATTGACAGCACACTTCGGCAGAACACAACCAAGATCGATGGCCTTCAAGCTACGGCAACCGATCTTCGTGAAAAAGACGTCATCGTAAGCGACAGCATCCAGCAGGTTCGAGAGGATCAGAAAGCTCTTCAAAAGAGCATCGATGAACCAGCCGCGTTGCGGTACAAGGGCATTACGATTACTCCTGGAGGTTTCCTGGCCGGTGAAAGCATATGGCGTCAAAGAGCAATGAATGACGACATCTATACCTCCTTCAACACGACGCCTTACATGAACTCCGGAGAAGCACACACCAGCGAATGGGTGCCCAGCGCTCGGGCAACCCGTCTTTCCACGCTCTTCAGCGGCAAAGCTCCGTTCGGAACAGTGAGTGGATTCTTCGAGGGAGACTTCTTGTCCGCCGGCATTACCTCGAACAATCTCCAAAGCAATAGCTACACACTTAGAGTACGGCAGGCATGGGGGCAGGCGACTTTTGGCCATCTGAAGTTCACCGGCGGCCAGATGTGGACTCTTCTCACCGAAGACAAGAAAACAATCGATCCCGGGTCGGAATGGGCTCCCCTCATCTTCGATCAAAACCTGCACGTCGGGGATACCTATCTTAGGCAGGCTGGCTTCAGGCTCCAAGATTCGTTCACTCCGAAGCTTACACTTGCAGTGGCACTCGAGAATTCTCAGTATCAATTCAGCGCCTCGAACGCATCAGCCAATTTTTTCTTTGGAAATCCGGGTGCGCTGGGCGGTCTCAATAATTCCAGTGCAAACTATACGAATCAGGTAGCACCCGATGTCCTGGTAAAAGGCAGCTACGAGCCACGCTTTGGACACTACGAGATCGGCGGCGTAGTGCGCTTCTTTCGGGATCGATATTACCCGGGTGCCACTGCGGCTGGAGCGCAGAATGATACCCGAGTTGGCGGAGGCTTCGTTGCTAACGCCCGCTTCCCGATTGCTCCCAAAGTTGAGATGGGCTTGCATGTAGTTGCTGGAGATGGTACGGGGCATTATGGCGTTTCCCTACTGCCTGACATTACCGTTCGTCCTAATGGCACACTCTCTCTGCTGCGCAATGCCCAGGGACTCTTTTCTCTTGAGTATCATCCGACGAAGAAACTCGACATCTTTGGGTATGCAGGCTCTGAATATGTTCAGCGTACCTTCTATGTCAGCAGTGATGGAACTCTTGTAGGCTATGCTCCTCCGAATGCCAACAATACGGGCTGCAACCTCGAAGCTGTGCCGACAGCAGGTACCGGTTTTGCTCCGGGTGCCAGTCCTTGTCTTGGAGCGACCCGAGATATCTCCCAATTCTCAGGAGGCTGGGTATATCGCATCTACAACGGATCTGCGGGCATACTTCAATATGGGGTAGCCTACAGCTATCTCACTCGCGACGGATGGTCCGGGGTTGGCGGCGCCCCTAAGGCGACTAATAACTTCGTCTACACGAGTTTCCGCTATTACATTCCTTAGGACACAGGCGGTAAACAAAAAGGGCCTGCCGACCGGCAACCCCTTACACAGGACAAACTCTCAAAAGCTAGACGGCTTTCTCCTTCTTCGTGCCTTTGGATGTAACCTTCGCAAAGCTCTTCCTTCGGTGCGCACAACACGTATGTCTTCGGCGCGACGAAGACATGCGGTAAGCAGATTCCCGATGGGGTCGCTGTCTTTAGCCTTCTTGATGCCGTGCTGCCGGGCAACAATACTCAGACTGTTCTCGTCCAGCAGCGCGGCTAGCCGCTCTACCACGAAGAGTAGGTCACGTTTCATCAGACAAACTGGGACGGCTGCGCTGATCTACACGAGCTTGGGTTTAGCCGAGGCGGTCTTCGTTACGTGGGCATCCACCTTCGCCCGGTAGCAACTTTGATTTGGTCGCGGAAGACTCACTTCATTCGTTATAATCTTTTCGCGTTACCAGAGAAATAAGTCAACGAACATGTTTTCGCCAGTTAGCGGGAGTGCTTCCAACAATGCTCTTGAACACAACTGTGAAATGGGCCTGTGTCCCGAATGCAAGGTTCAATGCGACGTCAACGACCGATATTGAAGGATCTCGAAGCAAAGTCTGCGAATGAGCGACCTTGCGACGCAAGACATACTGGTTCGGAGTATAGCCAGTTGCCGCCCGGAATTGGGCTGCAAAATGCATCCGCGAGAGACCCACAGCGTTGCTCAACTCTATCAGGTAGATCGGTCTAAATAGATTAGCCTCGATATAGTCGATCGCTCGATTAAGCCTCCACTTTGCTAGTGCTGATGGCTCTTTGTCGAAAACTTGCAGATGCATTTTCTTTGAATCCAGCGCAATGAGGCGAGATGCAAGAGCTAAACTTATGCCGTCAAGAAACAATGGTCCAACAGAATTGTTTTCATCATCGACGTCGATAAGCATTCGGACAAGACGGTTGAGTATGCGGTCGCCCGTGCTTTTGGTCGGTGAGCAAATCAATTCTGCGTTTGGGCGCCGGCCATAAGCCGCCTCATAACATTCGGAAATCAATGATTGAGGGAGATACACCCGAAAGCTTGTGGAACTTCCATAATAAATTGCATGCGCTTGTTGAAACGGCTCTTTGATCCATAGCGAGTTCAATGGTACTTGACCTTCAAAAAATGGCTTGCCACCAAAAAACCATTTGCCACGTGGTGAACCAATGAAAAACGTGAGCACATAAGAGTTGTCACCGCCGCTGGAGGAGAGTTCAATCGGCCAGGAACCTGCTGGCGTCAGCCAACGAGTGAGTGCCACCTGTGAATCAGAATGGGGAGAAACGAATTCACATTGGGGGCGATTGAACCATTCCAATTCGGACCGAATCAATCGAGTACAAGGACGAAACGTCGAGTCATCTTCGTCGCGGTACTCCGATCGATCAAGTTGCGTGAGGGGCAATTGCGAGTTCACAAACTCCTCCTCCGAATAGCCGAAGCATAGATAAAAACGTTAGGCCCAATCGAATTTTGTGAGAGCGATAGTGTTAAACCGCTTCCGTTTCGTCTGTCGTTCAACTTATCGGATCTGTCTAATATGGTTGGCTCCAAAGAACCGTTCCTATACAAATCTTCCGTTTTAATTGGGGATGATCCATTGCCGACCGACACATCTACTATCGAAGCGACCCTGTATCGGGCAGCTACAAACTGTTTGGAATCATATAATTACGGTCTGCGAGGGTCGCATTATCTCTCGATAATTGCGTGATGGCAAAAGGTCGCATACACAGTGAAATCTCGAATCTCATTTCGAGGTACGTGGGCCATTTCCAATACAGCAGGCTCCAGAATCAGAACTGCACGAATCCCGATATAATCTCCGCAGCGTGATACAGCGCATTCCTCCACGCGAGCTGTCTTTGTGCCTGGAGGAACAATCTCATAAAACTCACGATTAGCTCCGACATTTTACGGTTGGGTAGAGTCTCCCTTGAGGATTGGCGCGCCCGCTCTTCGAGGGCCACACGCATCGTTGTGCCGGGGGTTACAGTAGTCCGTGAAGGGTGTGCAGAGCCTCTTTTGGACGCTCTTCCGACTTTGTCTAGTACCGCTATACAGTGGCAGGGCTTGGCACTGGAATGTTATACGACCCCACCAATACTGGTATCTCGCCATCAACATCCCGAGCATTTCATGCACATGGTATTACGCGGGGTCGTCAAGTACGAGGCGGCAACCGGAGGGAGAAATCTTCGGTTCACATCTCACCCTGGTCAGGTTTTTCTGTTGCCCAGAGGCACTGTAGATGAAATCAACTGGTTTGGGGAAACTGAGCGACTGGCAGTTGCGATTCACCCGTGTTTGCTTACAAATGCTTTAGAAGAAACCGCACACGAAGTCGATATTGAATTGATGGAACGTTGGGGACTGAGCGATCCACATATTTCAATGCTGCTGTCAGAAATGCAATCCGACCTTGTCGAGAATTCTCCGGCGGGGATTATTTATGGAGAATCGCTTGCCAATGCCTTGGCAGTGTACCTTCTGAGTCGCTATGCCGTTTGGAAACGCACGCCTATTGCCTACAAAGGAGGCTTGTCCGGATATCGTCTGAAGCAGGTGCTCGACTACATCGCTGAAAACATGGGATCAGATTTAAGTTTGTCGCAACTGTCGGCGATTGCCGGCATGAGTCCACATTACTTTTCGGAATTATTCAAACAAAGTACTGGCTTTGCCCCGCATCGATACCTCGTTCAACAGAGGATCGAACATGCAAAGCGACACCTTTGCAACCCCAAGCTTAATATTCTGGATGCGGGATTAGAGGCCGGATTTCAAAATCCAAGCCATTTTGCTCGCGTATTTCGAAGAATCGTAGGCGTCAGCCCTTCATCTTTTCGCGCAAATTGCTTGCCCAAATAACAGGGTCAGTAGTTCAAGAGAGTCCGCAAGTTTTCATAGAGAATTCTACCGAGAGTGCTATTGCGAACATACATATACAAGTTGACATCAGACAGAGGCGGCGCACCGTGCGCGCCGCCGTCTGCCGACGGACACCCGCTGCTCACATTATCAATCTGCAAGCCAGCGATTCGGCGCACGGCACAGCCCGGTGATCGTATCGTTGGGATCACCAGCCGCGCCCTTGCCAATCGCGAGGAATACCCTCTTGGCGCCGTGATCTACGCCGCGGTCGTGTCACGCGTTCTCGACCCGCAGGACTACTATAGCTCTCGGGGAGAGTTTCGAAGCCGTCCGGACTGCCTCTACATTTTTCGCCGCACCACCGGAACGCTGCAACATACGGGCAGAACAGGTCTACATGCCGACCCTGCATATGCCGCGAGCGATGTCGGGCGTTATCCCTATTATCAAAATGCGCGAACCTTGTTATGTGAAGATTTTCGATACTTCGGCCCGCACGCTGTCCCCATTCCGAAGCGTTTATCCAACTTGATCTTGCTCGCCGACGCGCTCGGTCAAGGCCATCGTGTCGTTGAAGAAAAATCTTCCTTACGCCCCGAACTCGATACGCTCTTTAAGTCGCTTTGGAAGCTTCCGACCAGCTTTACGCCCGCCCACGTGGAAGGAGAATTCTATGGCCACAGTCCGCGATGCGCTTCATCGACCAAACTCACACGGACGACGGGCTAGCCGCGAATGGAACAGATCGAGTGAGATTCTAGTTTTCTCGCCATCAGATTCGCAACAGCTAATTTCACGCTTTGCCATGCACAGCACTCCAAGAAGAATGGCAGGCATCACGAGAACATGAAATATCTTGGCACGGTTCAATCGTTCTTCTTTGCGAGATCGAAAGACTGAGATTTGGTGTTCTTGAAGTTTCAGCCACATCTGTTAAGTCTGCCGCGGAGCCAGCAAAATCGGCCAAAGGATGCCGCCATTCCTCTACGATATGCAACACCACCAACTTTGCCTGATAGTGCTCCGCCATTGACAGCGCATGGCGATAGGCTCTTACCGAGATTGCCGAGAAATCAACAGGACAAAGGATTAGTTTAATTTCCAGAATAGTACCTCTTCCCCCTCTCTCCTAGACGGTTTTGTCTGCAAATAGATCGCACTTTTAAGGCCGCAGAACAGGACCAGGTGCAAGTCTTGTTTGAATCTGAATATGAGAGACCAACATGCGATGAATCGGACATCTGCCGGCTACGTCGAACAATCGGCGTTGTTGCTCTTCCGACAGATCCCCGGTGAGAGAAATCTCCATTTCAATTTGGTCCACCATGACAATCTTCGCGCCAGATTCAGCGATATTCTCAGCAAGAACTCGCGAGTATGACAAGGCGGCCTGTACCCCCTGAAGAGGCCACTGATTTCTCTCTGCGTACATTTGAACAGTGATGGTGGCGCACGCTCCCAGGGAGGCCATGAGAAGCTCGTTCGCGTTGGGACCTACATCATTGCCCCCTATTTCAGGAGGTTCGTCGGACCGTAAGACATGAGGGCCAATGGTGATGTTCTGAGCGTATTTCTGAGATTCGGATTTTACGAATACATTTCTGGACATAGTCTCTACTCCTACATATAGAAGATCTCTACGTGTTGGCTTCCTCTTGTTGGGCCAGGCGCAAGACTCTGGACAGCACGGCTGCTTTGACCGGCACTGAATTGACTCCGGAGAGGTTCTCGTTAGCAAGGTCGCTGAGCGTATGTCCAGGAGGCATCTCGAAAAAAAGATTGCAGCCTAGCTCCTGCAGAACTGTTGTTGCATCATGCCAGCGGACTCCGTGAGCAATACTATTTACCAGATCATGCGCAACCAGTTCCTTTGTGCGCATGGCTCGAGCGTTTACGTTTCCGACATAAGTCATTTGTGGTGCAGTCAGGTTCATCGCGGAAATTCGCTTCCCCAGGAGATCCGCCACAGGCTGGAGTAAGGGGCAATGCGAAGGAACCGAAACATGCAGCCGTACTGCTTTGCCGGCGCCTTGGCGAAGAGCTTCGTCCAATACCCGATCCATTGCCGGGTTAGAGCCGGCAACGACAATCTGGCGCGGAGCATTGATGTTCCCAACGAATACCGGGGTTTGTTCTGAAGTGATGGCACGTACGATGGCCTCGACCTGACATTCAGTGAGACCCACGATGGCCGAAAGACCATAGCCTGTGGGATAGAGCTTTGCCATCTCCTTCGCGCGCAGGCTTACCAGCTCAACTCCGTCTCGCAACTCCAGAACGCCAGCGGTCACAGCAGCGGCAAATGCGCCGACGGAGAGACCGGCTACCGCCGCGGGCCGGACGCCTTCGGCGATAAGCGCGCGGGCCGTAGCAACCCCCGCAGCGAACAATGCAAGTTGTACAGCGTCGGTAAATTCGAGACACCGCTCGTTGTCGAGATCGCGTACATCAAAATGGAGTGCTTCACTGATTTCGTCGAGCGTACGGATGGCCGCAGGATGATCCAGCAGATGGTGGAGCATTCCGGATGACTGCGTTCCCTGCCCGGGAAAGATAAAGGCGACGCTCATCGGGAAGTCACCACGGCGTGAGGCCGCTCAGTCCAAGGGCATGAAGTGAGTGTCTCTCTCACCCACAAGGGCTCAGTCGCGAAGCCGTCAGAGAGAAACTCCGGACGAATCTGCAGTAGGTCGTGTACCCGCGAGTTGTCGATTTCTGAAATCTGCATGCGCCACTTACCTCAGCCAAGATGGTTTACGATCACGATCCAGGCAGCCAGCGTGCCCACCCCAATCACGTACGAAGCAATCAGGCTGGAGCTGGCGAGCCTGGGGCTTGAGTCAAAGTCCCTGCCAAACACAACACCAAAGAAGCCACAGGGCATGGCGCTGATCAGGGTCACGTAACGCATCTGGTCAATCGAGAGATGGATAAGCATGGCAATTCCGATAGCAAGGGCCGGCTGGATCGCATTCTTAAAAAAGACTGCAAGGAGTGTGCCTCCCCGGATCTCGATTTTTTGGGCAGAGACGACCAGACCGGTAAGGAGGAGAGCAGAACCGTCGGCCGCCGATCCCATCACAGCGAAAGATCGATCAACGTAGGAAGGAAGGTTCAAGCCGGCACAAGAGAACGCCATTCCGAGCAGGGGAGCATAAACAATAGGTTTCTTGAAGGAACGGATCAAGGAAATGCCAATATGCGTTAACGCAGAAGCTCCGCCGGAGTCGCGCCGGCTTCCTTCAAGAATTGCCAGCGTAATTGGAGAAACGGTGATGGATCCGATTGCGATAGATGTTGCCACCGTAACCGCGGCTCGTGGACCAAAGACAGATGCGAGCAATGGCAGGCCTACCGCCGCCACGTTTGGAAAGCCAAGGGTCAGGGCAACCACTGAGCTATCAGATACGGAAAGACCTTCTCTGGAGTGAGTCCAAAAGAAACTGACCGCATACAAAACAACATAAACAATGGCCAGCACGAGAGCAGTAGAGGCCTGCTCACGCAACGCCGCCCGCGGTGTTCTGGCAATAGCCAGGAAAAGCGAAGAAGGAACGGCGACGCTCATCACGAAGGTGATAAGCGTCTTGATATTTTGATTGTCCATCATGCCGCGAAGTCCCGCGACATAGCCAAGAATCAGGCCGAAAAAGATAGGCACCAAAGCGTTGGCAAGCACCTTGGTCATGTCATACCCCGCTCCACTGCTTTTCCATGTATGCACGAGCCGCCAATCCTGCCTTGCGCATCTCTCGTGCACCCTTGGATTCGAGTCGGTTGCGAAGATCCGTTGACCCCGCTCGCGCATCCGCAATTGCATCGATCAGTTCTTTTTGGATTTGTGCCACTGTGGCCGGCGCAGGAGTGTCGGGATCTTGGATGTGCAGCAGTTTGTGGAGAAGGCCGAGCCGAGCGTAGTCGCGTACGTCATACGACATTGGAGGAACCTCATGGCCGAGCCGGTCAAGGTCCGCAACCGATCGAAGCGTGATGCGGGCGGCTGCTTCTTTGTGCATAGCGTGGATCACAACATCGTCATCATCAAAAGCGAGAATGCGGTTGGCCTGGTAGCCATGTGTCAGGAAGCCTCCAGAGAAAGCGTGCCCCACAATCAGAGTGATGACCGGATGTCCCTTTATACGCGCAGAGGCGTAGGCATCAGCCGCAGTCGCTGCGGCCAGAAAGATAGCAGCTGTCTCTTCGCGGCGGCCATAGGCCTGGCTCTTCACGTCTACGATGGCGACGATGGGTCTCTTCTTCAGGTTCTCGCCGTGATCGATGACCTCACGCACACGAGTTGCCAGAGTATAGGCCTCCTCGAGGCCCACCTCACCGCGCCGAACACATGGAAAGCGGGCTTTCGGATCCGGTACAACGCAGAGAAATCGCGCTGTGTCTTCGCCGAGCTCGGTATCCGCTGTAAGTACGGACCCGGGATCACCACCCATGGGCGAATCCACACCGGTTAACGCCTGGAACCATGCCTTGCCGCGGAGTCCCACCTGCTTATTCATCGCGCACTCCCTTCTTTTGCCTTGGCTTGTTTGCTATCCCAACGTTTTCTCAGAGTGAGTGGCTCGATCTGCTGTGAGGTGTCAAGTGCCGCAATGCGGTCGCGATAGAGGTCAATCTGCTGGCTACGATGCACGGCGGGCAGCCCAGCTTTTAGGCACCGCTGGACGGCTGCGGCAATCTCCTTCGCATCGTCCTGGAGGAGTTCATCGGCAACACCCATACCCACACGCTGTTCACCTCCAAAGATTGCCCAGATGAGCGCACGATCCGAGGAGTCGAATTCCTCGATTCCGGACTCCTGCTCAATCACCTCTGCACCGTTCAGGCCAAGTCGAGCTTCCCGCGTCATAAGGATGTAGCTCGAAATCCCCGCGACGAGGGACATGCCGCCGAAGCATCCGACGGTTCCCGCAATCACGGTGATGATCGGGGCATACTGCCGTAGCGCAAAGATCGATGCCATCACTTCAGAAATCGCCGCAAGTCCGAGGTTGGCTTCCTGCAGCCGTACGCCGCCAGTCTCAAGCAGCAACACAGCTGCTGTCTTTTTGCCGTTTTGCGAATCGCGCGTAGCCAGGTCGAGGGCAGCTGTCATCTTCGCTCCGGACACCTCGCCGATGCTGCCGGCCTGAAATCCCCCTTCGAGCGCAATGACTACAGAGGACTGGCCGGCGATTGTACCCTTGAGCACGACGCACCCGTCGTCGGATTGCGGTGCGATGCTTTGCATGGGGAGCCATGGGGACTCGATACGATCGAAGGGGCCGACAAGTTCCCGCCAGGAACCAGGGTCCATCAGAGCCTGCGCCCTCTCTCTTGCCTCCAACTCGATGAAGCTTTCCCGAGTGACAAATGCCGGAATGACAGTCGCGATGCTCATTGTTCGATTACCTCCACAGCCTGTTCGAGCCGTAGCATCACGCTGCCGGGCGTGGCTCCAGCATCATTGATATGAATGCGAACAGCGCCATCGAATCTCGCAAAGAAACGATCCAATACTGCCTTCCAGCTGCTTCCAAATCCATTGACGCTGGTCTGAATCGATACATGGGCCGACCCGGTTTCTGCAGGTTCCATGAGAACCTCCATATCGCCAGATCCGACGACACCGACATGTGCCTTTTTGCTAACCCGTCGGTTCGCCGAGGGATAATCGAATTTAAGCTGCTCCATCTCTTTCCTCCCATTTACCCTGGTTTTTTCGGACTTCACATGAGTGGCGCTCGACACGATCCAGGAAGATGGTCGCGGCCAGTAAGTCGGCGCTTCCCCCTGGCGACACATGCCTCGCGACCAGCTCCCGATCGAGATTGCGCATCTCGTCTTGCCCGTTTGAACTGCTGGATCCGCCTGCAAGGAGAACGGCTCGTGCACCCGATTTTGTGGCCTGCAAAGCTTCAACACCTCCACGATAGAGAACGCAGGTGTCGTCCAGATGAGACATGATGCTGAACAGCGCATCGAGCCGGCAGACCGATTCCTGAAAGCCCGCGGCCTGTTGCCTACGCAGCGCGGGAAGGCCATGATTTATGACGTGAGGAAAATCGTTCGCAGCTTCTCCCCGAGCACCGGGGACGCCATAACGGTTGCGAGCGATGTCACCGTGAGTAAGCAGCTCAGGTTGAGCCCGGTCCGGAAAGCGAGCAATGGAACCGGCGGCAGCGGCTATCTCTCGCGCCGCCTGCCCCTCTCTGTGCGCAGCTGCGGCGACAAGAAGACCGAGGATCCAAATGGCCCCCTTGTGCGAATTGCTCCCCCGGGTGGCTGCATACATCGCACACTCGGCATGGCGGCCAATCGCGGCAAGTTCCTGGCGCAGGCCTCGATTCAGCTCACGGCCTTCACTGACCAAACCCATCGCAGCAAAGTACGGTTCGAGGGCTGCCGCGGATCGCAACATCACTTCGAGCGACAGATCCTTGTGAGCTCCAGGACCGCGCCGGTCCACGAGCCCGGGCTTCGGTGTAAGTTCAGCCTCTTCCACTAAGGCCTCACGTGCTAGAGCAGCAAGCTGATCTGTACGTTTCAAGCTGTGCATACGCGCAGCAGGGTCGTTGGTGATAAAGACGCTTGTCTGCATTTACCAACTCCTGAAACGCGCGGGTGGCTTGTACAGATCGCCCGACCAGGCAACCAGGTCTTCCATACTTCGCGCCGCGAGCAGCGAGCGCTTGGCGCTCAGCCGTTGCACACCGATGTCCTCGGGATAGGCGACGACACCTCTTCGCCGAAGAGCAGCAGTCTCCTCTGGTTTTGCACGAAGGCCAATCGGACTGATTCCGGCTACAGCTGCAATTGCCCGCCGCCGCTCCTCGATTCCTTCAGTCTTGTAGAGGTATGCAATTCCTTCCTCGGTGACCACGTGACTGACGTCTTCTCCGTATATCATTACCGGCGCGATTGGCATCCCCGCTTTCCTGCCGACCTCGACAGCATCCAGGGTCTCGACAAACGCAGGCGTGTCTCCCTTCACGAAGGTCTCTACCGCCTGGACCACTATCTTCCGTCCACGGACCATGGGGCTTGGATCCGCTTTCAAATCAAGCCAGGCTGGACTCGCGTGGCGTCGACCGTGAGGATCGTGCCCCATGTTGGCCGCGCCACCATGGCCGGTGATCCGCCCAGCCGTTACGGTGGAGGAGTTGGCATCTCCGTCAAGCTGCAATGTAGACCCGATGAAGGCATCGATTGCATACTGGCCCACGAGTTGACAGAGGACACGATTCGAACGCATGCTGCCATCGCTGCCGTTGAAGAAGATGTCGGGGCGAGCGCGAATGTAGTCACTCATCCCCACCTCGCTTCCGAAGCAGTGAATGCTTTTTATCCAGCCACTCTCAATCGCCGGAATCAAGGTCGGATGCGGGTTGATCGCCCAATGCTCGCAGATCTTTCCACGTAATCCGAGCGATTCACCATAGGTCGGCAGCAAGAGCTCAATCGCTGCGGTAGAGAAGCCGATGCCGTGATTAAGTGAGTGAACTTGGTGGCGCTCGTAGACGCCACGGATCACCATCATCCCCATGAGAATCTGAAGGTCGGTAATTTTCCGAGGATCCCTGGTAAAGAGCGGCTCGATCACATAGGGACGGTCTGATTCAACGACAACATCAATCCACGAAGACGGGATATCGACACGGGGAAGCTTGTCAACGATGCGGTTTACCTGCACAACAACAATCCCATCGTGAAAGGCGGCCGACTCAACGATCACCGGCGTGTCTTCCGTGTTCGGTCCGGTGTATAAGTTGCCTTCCCTGTCCGCCTCTTCTGCGCACACCAATACAACATTCGGCGTCAGATCGAGGAACAGACGAGCGTACAGCTCGACATATGTATGGATAGCGCCAATCTCAAGAACACCATCTTCGAGTAACTGCGCTACACGGAGACCCAAGGCCGCAAAGGCAAAATCAACCTTCTTCGCTATTCCCAACTCAAAGAGGGTGAGGTGTTCCGGCCTGCTAATACTGGAGATAATCAGATGCAGGTCATGCAGCTTTTTGGGATCGGCTTTGGCTAAAGAACGAGAAAGAAAGTCGGCCTGCTTTTGATTGTCGCCTTCGATCACGATGCGGTCACCAGACTGAATGAGTAGGTGCAGTGCATCGAGAATGCGATCCGCCTGCAATATCGGCCCATCCATCCATGTGCGGACGGCCTCCATTCGCCTTTTCTTTTCGGCGTGACGCGTAGACCAACTTCTCGTCACGGAAATCGCCTGAACACTCATGGTCTCGCTCTCCCGTCATATCTATGATTGAGTGAATTCTAAGGAGAGAGATAAAGTTATGTCTTTCGCGATCTAACTGAATTTGCGAAATGTAACTATTTCACAAAAGGAGTAAGTTGGGTCCCTAAATCGCAGTATGTCTTGCAAGAGGGCTGCTGCCGCTCCAATTCCCTACATAGGATCTCATTTAAATTCGCGACTAAACTAACAGCGATCGAACACCACTCAAACGCCCCGCTCCATCGACCCGGGATTCTCCTTGTGGGTGGATTGAGCGGGTCAAGTCGTTGGCGGTAAATATAAAGTGTGGACCGAGAAGATCGGATCACACTTTGTTAAAGCTTTGTCGCTGCACGGCGGTCAGGCCTTGGTTACGGTTGCGCTGCTTGTAGCGGTAAGTCCAGGTGCGCAGTATGCTGGATCTCTATAGATAATGGAATAAAGCGAGGACGTTTTCCTGATGGAACCATTTGAAATATCTGACTTGAATGCGAGTTTCTCGATACGAGTGGCTCAGAATCAGCAGCGGTTAGCTGAGAATATGTTGAGCGCATACGACTTTGTGGTCTGTGGAGCTGGCAGTGCCGGTTCGGTCATAGCTCGACGACTTGCAGAGAATGAGAACGTGAAGGTACTGCTGCTGGAAGCGGGAGGAACTGATGATTTGCCTTCCTGCACAAATCCCAATCTGTGGCCGTCGACTCTCAAATCAGATCTCGCCTGGCAGTTTGAAACACAGCCAGAAAAGCATCTTCTAGGGCGCACCCTCCCATACCCAATGGGCAAGGTCCTTGGTGGAGGTTCCAGCATCAACGCGTGTGTATGGCTAGTAGGCCACAAGAGTGACTGGGACTTCTTCGCAGAATGTACCGGGGATCCGGCCTGGAGCCACGAAGCTGTCCGCAAACTATATCACCGGATCGAGGACTGGCGCGGAGAAGCCGATATTGATTACCGCGGACACAAGGGGCAGGTTTATATAACTCCCAATTCCAACGCACCTCTAGCACCCGCCTTTCTCGAAGCAGCAGTGGCTGCCGGAATCCCACAATTCGACTCACAGAATGGTCCTTTGATGGAATCCGCTGGCGGTTGCTCGATAGCCGAATTGAATGCGCGTGATGGAAGCCGCCAGTCCATCTTTCGCTCTTACACCTATCCCATGATGGACCGTCCCAATCTGACCGTACTGACAAGGGCAATCGTCACGAAGATCCTCTTCTCTGACAACAAGGCAACAGGTGTGGAATTCATTCATCTGGGGAAAGTAGTCACTGTACAAGTGGGTGTAGAGGTTGTGGTGTCATCTGGAGCAATACAAACTCCAAAGCTGCTGATGCAGTCCGGAATTGGTCCACGCGACCAGCTCGTCCGCTTTGGTATACCTGTCATGAATCACCTGCCCGGTGTTGGCCAGAACCTCCAGGACCATCCGTTATCGGGTTGCCTCTGGGAAGCGCCGGAGGCCCCCAAATCGACTTCTGTGTTGACCCAGGCTATTGCCCTGTGGAAGAGCGCTCCTGAGAAACTTGCGCCGGACGTAGCTGCGTACCTGATTGCACGTCCTCTTGCCACCGAGAATGGAGGAGGTAGACCAAAGAATATGATCTGGGGAATTCGGTCAGCCGTGCTTCAGCCTCGAAGCCGGGGCCAACTGCTCTTGACCGGTCCGCATGCCACGGACGGCATGCGTATCGAGCCAAACCTCTTATCCGATCCCATGGACAGGATTGCTGCCCTCACCGCCCTCAAGTTCTGTCGCGAATTAGGAAACTCACCTTCGATGCGAGCATTCTCTGGTTGCGAACTGGAACCCGGGAAGCTCGACGATACAGGCATGGAAGACTATCTCCAACGTACCGTACAAACTTTCTGGCACCAGAGTTCCACGGCAAAGATGGGTAAGGACGACATGTCGGTAGTCGGAGGTGACTTGTTGGTACATGGAATGCAGAGACTTCGAATTGCCGATGCTTCGGTGCTTCCCCGGATCACCACAGGCAACACGATGGCACCTTCCGTGGTGATTGGAGAGCGCGCAAGCGACGCCATACGAAGCTGCCATGGCGTATAACGTTTCGGATACAGCAATCACAATTGTCCTTCCGCGATAGTATTTGGATCGGCTTTTTTATTCTGTCTATCCCTTGAAAGGGTCAAATTGCTAGTCAGGCTTGCTGTCCTCTCTTGCTGTCGAGCAAAATAAGGTGCAGAAGCTTCTCCTGCCCACTCCAACGACCTTGGAACGTGCAGAAGAGCTTCTAGGCATCAGGCACAAAGCTCTGGCCTCATCAACATATTATCCATCCCTGCCTCGCGTCCTTCGGAACATCGTTTACAGTGCTGAGAAGACATGGATTATCTTTCTCGGTTTCGGTAATGGTTCGAATATTGGTCTACAGGCAATACGCTCAAAAGGTAAAAATGTAAAGCCTGTGCCCTGGCTATCCAAGTTCAGGCTTCCCTTAGACAGTGAATACTATCGGGAAGCTGCCTGCGCTGCCTTTTCGATGATCGCCGCGACCTCTTTGGGATGCGACTCGTACACAGAGTGGCTCGCACCGGCGATCTCCAATGTATGGCTATTGGCTCGCTTAGCGTACCAGCGCTCGAGCTTCGGATTGATAATCCGGTCGGCGCCAGCAACGATCATCCAACTCGGCTTACTGCGCCACGCTGGCGTCGTGACGATGCCAGCAAAGTTCGAAATTGAAGTCAATATTTGCGAGTTCGCCTCAAACTGAGCTTGAGCCAGAGGAAGGTCCGCAGCGAAGTATGAAGCGAAGGCGGTCTGATCGAGATAGTTGAAGTCGTCAGCTGTGGACTTGATGAATCGAGATTTAGCTAGATCACTAGGAAATTTCTTGCCATCCGCCGATTCACTCTCCCCGACATCGGGCATATGGGCCGCGACATAGACTAGGCTCACCACGTGGGAATCGGCACCAGCTTGCGAAATCACACTTCCCCCATAGCTATGACCGACCAGCACCGTTGGCCCAGATTGCATAGCAAGAATGCGTCGCGTCGCGGCTACATCGGACTCGAATGAAGTAAGAGGTTCCTGCACGACGAAAACCTTATACCCATCTTTGACAAGAATATCGTAAACCGGCTTCCATCCGGACCCGTCGACCCAGGCACCATGCACGAGGACAATATTCTTTACAGGAACGTTCTGCGCGAACACAGGCTTAACTTCCGACAGAGCGATGAACGCGAGTAATCCCGCCGCAAATGTTGAGACTTGTTTCACCACTGTGGTTCCTCCAAATGATATTGATCGCGGAAGCTATGGGCTCTGGAATAAGTCAGACTTCACCATACGGATCGTATAAGCATCATGGAGACGTGGTTTGTAAGCGATGTAGATCGCTTATGCCATTCTCGACGCTACTTAGACCTCGTATTCGTCCCGTCCCGTCCGGACTCGCCATCTGCAATCACAGCTAGTGTAAGAGCAGAAAGAAAGGGAGTCTTTCGTGATCGAACCACATTTTGGATAAATGCACGATCATGAATCCTGTTGTATCGCACTCTTTCTCGGACCCTGGTGACGCAGGAATTATCCCTTGGAACCTGCCTGAAGACTGAGATAAGCCCCACGGAAAAGACGTCCCAACGGGGCGTCGGCGGCGGTATGACTAGCTACCGAGGCACTAACTTCATTTTCAGGAATCTGCACCCGCTAACCTCGTCAGCGTTTGGAAGGAACCCTCGCGGTGCTACAAATTATGACCGTGCATTTCCGCAAGTCCTGATTCGATCACGAAAGACTCTGTTCCTCCATTTTTCTACACTACTTGTATTCGCAGAGGGTAATACCTATAGGGATCCTTGAGAACGAGAGGCTGATACGCTGTTTGAGAATTGTGTAAATAATCTCTCCATCTCGCCTCACTGATAACGGGCAATCCCTCGAAGCCAATTCGTTCCAGGAACTTTGCAACGCAGGAGTCAGTCGCACGGCCTGTTCTTGAAGAACATGGAGGGATGGAGTCTTTAACGAAATCCAGAAGCAACTAAAGACAAATGGAACTCGGCGAGGGCCGTCTCTATTTTTCACCGAGACCAGCCGTAAGGTGAAGAGTACGACGTGGCAACGCCACAGCTTTTTGGAATACACAATATATACATCCTCAACCTGTCAATATGCTCTTCGAAATATCAGCTCTATTGCTAAACACTTGTTCAAAAGCTCGTCGATGATCCCGAACCAACTAGAAAGCAATGCGAGGATAAATCTTATGTTTAAGAACAGATCTTTTTCGGCCATACTGATCGCCTGTCTTTCCCTTAGCCTAAGTTCAGCGCGCGGGCAGAATCACGCCGAACCCTCCCTTCATGTAGACATTCCCGTAAAGTTAGAAAAAGCTAATGTTGTGTTCGACATCGGCCATGCCGTTTATCTTGGCGATATGCCATTTGTCATCGGAGACCTCAATTTGCTGGCCAATGATTTCCGCGATGGGAATACCAAAGGTCAGATTGTTGCCGTTCTTCATGGAGATGCTGCCTATTTCGTGCTGAATGACGAGGCTTATAACATCAACCGTCATGTTAAAACGGGTAACCCCTACGGAACACTTATCGCCGGATGGATGAAGCAGGGTGTCCAGGTTGAATTATGTGGTGCCACCGCCCAAGCCAATCATTGGGGCAATGCAGATCTAATTTCCGGAGTGAAGGTCGATACCGACGCGATGATCAGAGTTACTCAACTGGAGCAGCAGGGTTACACCCTCATTTATCAGTGATAACTGACCATATCGCCTTGCTCCTCGATGCAACCACAATTTGATTTGATAGTACAGGAGATAAATCATGAAACAATGGCACCTCGTTCCACTACTCTTAGCATTTGTTGTGCCGGCATGGGGAGTTGATAACCCTGTTCAGGCGAAGAATGGAATTATCAATGTTGCGAGCAATCACTCGGTCGACCAGACCGTCGACAAGCTCAAGGGTATTCTCCAATCGAAGGGGATCACCCTCTTCGCTGTGATCGATCACAGCGGAGAAGCTGCAAAGGTAGGCATAACGATGCCACCCACTAAACTTCTGATCTTCGGCAATCCCAAGGGAGGAACGCCTCCGATGCTTGCCGCTCCCAGCATCGCTCTTGATCTCCCGCTGAAGATTCTTGTCTGGGAGGACAGTCAGGGAAAGGTTTGGCTCTCCTACAATAGCCCCGAATACTTAAAAGAGAGACACAATTTGCCGCAAAACCTCGTGCAAAATATCTCTGCCGTCAAAGCGCTGGCTGATAGCGCTGCAGAGTAATTACGCGGTCTGGCAACTCGACGTAGGCGCTCCAGGACAAATAATGAAGCGCATTCTCGGTCGAGGGTTCACCGTAGCGTCCCTCGCATTACTATTGTGTAGTCTTGGGCACGCACAAACGTCGGCGATGACCGAGTCTTTGCCCGAATTAGATGCTCATGTCGGTTTGAACTTAAATGTTCGCCTCGTGTTTCAGGATAAACGGACGCTGGACGATAGTGGACTCATTAGCACGGAGTTAGGGCCCAGCATTGAGTTCTACCTGAAACCGATCCGCATCCTCAGAGAGATCACACTCTTTAATCTCGACGAGACAAAATCGGTGCCCCTCACGATGTCGGTGGGCTACCGGGCACTAATCTATCCGGGCAAACCTACAACTAGTCGAGTCGAACCAGTTGTAGGAGTCCATCTGCCTTTCTGGGCACGCATATTAGTTACCGACCAGAACCGCGCCGATATCGATTGGACCGTTGGCAGTTTTGACTGGCGCTACCGCAATCGATTGACCATGGAACGCCGTTTCACAATTCACTCCTATCATCCCGGGCCTTATGCTAGCGTTGAATTCCTTCATACCAGCAGGTATGCCAAGTGGAGTAATACACGCCTCTACACAGGCTGTTTGCTGCCACTCGGCAGACACCTCGATCTCGATCCCTATTACGAACACGATAACAACACGGGACCTCGGCCCAATCAGCAGATTAACGCTGCAGGATTGATCCTCAATCTCTATTTTCCAAGACATAAGCAATGAGGCGTCTCAGCTCTCGCATGGAACGTGTTTCACTGATGACGAATCCTGCCAGTGCTGCATATCATTATGAGACTACAATTATGAAATTCTTTTGTATTTAAATGACATTTTCTTATCGCACGGTAAAGGCTTATTGATGGCTGTGAAGATCAGTGCAGTAATTGATCTACTGAATACAGACAAGGACTGAAGGACTACGGCCTGGAGAGTTGGATTGAAGACTTTGGATTGGTAGCGCTGACGGTGAACTCGGTACAGTGTCTTTCCTACGTCCCATTCGATCAGAGTCTCTTGCAGCGATTCAGGCGGCTCTAACTTTGAACGGCTTAGCCATGCTGCAGCTCCGCCATCGCGTCTTTTGCGGCAGAGATCACCAACGCGGGCTTGGTAGCAAGAAGATCCTGCGGACGCTGGTCGTTCAGGAAGCTGTTCAGGCCTGCGAACCAGAATGCGAGGCCCCAGCCGCTCTTTGTGTCCTGAAAGGCATCAAGAACCTCGCCGACGGCTGGGTACGGCTTGTAGCTCTTCTCTGGATTGAGCGCGAAGAATGGGAAGTAGTCAACGCCGTTTCTCTCAACGGTGAAGATGGTCTTATCGCGCTTCCATTTGCTCGTCTGCGCGCTCGGGTTGTTCTCGCTGTAACCAGCGAGTTTCGCGATCTCGGCTGCGCGAAGGTAGTCGCCGCTCTCCAGAATCTTAGTCATTGCCTCGACCTGCATACGCGCCTGGATCAGCGCTGAGCGGGATGGAGCCATCTCCGGCAGAAGGGCGTCGACAATCTTGGAGATCTTCTCCTGCTGCCGTAATCGGATAAGCTGCGGCAGAATCTCGCCCACGTGGCGATAAACCTCTTCGACCGCGGCGAGTTCGTGCGAATTCTCAAACGTGATGGCAAGTGCGCGACGGGTAGGCGTCTGCCGGAGGTAGTCGCCGATTTTCTTGCTTGCACCCACCATAACCCGAGGCAAGGGGGATGCGTAACGAGAGATCCTGGGATCGATGTTGATGGTGGTGTTACTACGTTTTGTGGCCACCGGTCTATACCTTGCATTGAGAGTATCAGGAAATGGTAAGCAGGGTTACAGCACCGTAGGCTTATCTTCATTTACCATTCCGATTGCTCAGTTGGCAGTTCCCTTGTCATATCAATAAAAAATAGGACTACAGAACGCCCTCACAAAGGGCCCTGTCTCTATTCCGCGTCCCCGGATGTGCTGGAAAGTCTGAAGGCTTCAGGAATCGGCTTGCAAACCCGCGTCGACAATATAGTCCGAGCGGCGATAAAGCCTCAGCGGATGAAGGCGACAAGGTAATAACCGCCTATCACTTCTTTCGGCCCGAGTCCCAGCCCTGAATATCGAAACTCAGCCTTATGGTCTCTGGATACACAAGGATTTCACCATCTCGAGACGTTACACCTTGTCATTACCCTGAAATTTTATGCCTTCGTACCAGCCCGCATCGCCATCATTGTTGAACGGTGGCAAATGTTGGTGAGCAGCCGTGGTCAACAATGGTGTACAGGTTCAACTTTTAGTCCAAATTAGCGAATGTAAACGGAAATACCTCTTATCCAATCGGGAATGTCGCGAGATGAACCGCAATAACGAACTTGACCCACTCGTCCGTCATGCGGTTGATGCTTGCACACCCATCGATTGACGGCATCAAACGACACACTAAGGCCTTTCTATTATTTTCGACCGTTGAATCATCGTTGAGAACGGAAGCGTTGATTTCGAATCCGTTTCTAACCGCAAGAGTCTCAAAAAGGTATTTATCTTGGGGAAGTGAGCTAGGTCCAATGAGGGCAGGATTGAGATGCACAAAACCCTTTCGCCTCACGATTAGGCCATCAACTCGGGTCTGAGAGGTAACGTTCGTGAACGCGTTGTCAGATACCCAGTTCTGGCCCGATCCGCCGGCAGCAGTGAGTTCCTGACTTGTCGCGACCGGGATTATCTGTGCATCACTGGCTACTGAAGCAATTTGGAGTCGAATCCCAACGTCGGGCGCGATGTCGCTCGTGTAAGTGCAGCCGTCTGCACCTGATTGCAACGTTGCTCCCGCTGGAACCACCATTGTAGCTCCAGACGCCAGATGCTGATACACATCGTATTGAAAACCCTTTGGGTCTACGTTGAAATAGTTTACGAGTTGCTGAAGCCCAAGAGGATCGTCTGTAGAAGCAGCAATGCTTGAAAATGATACTGTTCGCAGATGTGTGAGTGTAATGCCCGAGCAGGAAACCTCACCGCGATTCATCGATTCGGATTCGGCCGCAAAAAGCGCTCTCGGCGGCTCTGACAAGGATGTGGAATTGACCGTCTCGGTTGATGCCACTAATCTTTGTAATGCTTGTGCCGGGATTCCCCAACTGATTCCGACTGTTCCATTCTCAAGACCACCATCCCCTACCGCGACAACTCGGTTTTGGCTATCGAGAATCGGAGCCCCGGAGAGTCCGGGTACTAGATGACCCTCAATGTTAGTAATCGGCAAACTGAGCGAAGGTGATTTGGCTGACAACAGAAGAGCCCTAACAGAGGATGGGACAATGTCATCGAGAGTACGTCCACCAAAACGTAGGCGAAGTGATGTATTACTCATCGTGGGAGCTTGAAGAGGAAACCCTAGAGCCTGAAGTTGCTCCATCACCGTTGGGGCTTGGACGCTCTCCATCAAAGGCACGGCTGGCAATGCTTCTTGAATCGTAAGCAACGCTAGATCGCCATCCTTATAGACCTTTGAGATAAATGCTTTCTTCTGGGTTGCGCGCGCTTGGTACCAAACATTGATGGTAGAGCAGCCAGATACTACATGTAGCGCGGTGACTGCAGTACTCCTATCGCGCCAAATAAACGCCGTAGCTGTTCTACCATCAAGAAGACCTGTTCCTCCAGAACAATTTACTGCCGTAATCCTGAGAACAGATGGGGCTGCAACCCTAAAATTCTGTGCTTGAGTGGGCACGAGCGTACTTGCCAAAATGAAGACTTCGCATATGATTCGAAGTCTTCGTCTTAGATGCATGTTCATTCTCATTATGGGGTGCCTCTGGGGCAAAAGAGTTGGCTCATCCCATTCATGACTGCCTCCTTCGTTGCCGGATCCATTTTGCTAATCGCCTCTGCGAGCGCGAGAAATCGTGGTCCACTATTGCGCATTGCCGCAACTCGAGCGTCTACGCCTGCAATTCTCTTAGGATCGAAATTGAAACATGGATCCACGCCAGGATCGGAAAATAGAATCGATTCAGCAGTCTGAGCTCGCTTGTCACTTTCACTCGCGGTCATTTCTCGATTCATTCGAAAAAGCAAACCCGCATTCTTATAAGCTACCCAGGCATGCGCTTCATCCTGCGTGAATCCGGCTCCAATAAGTTCATCGATCTGCGGCTTTACCGCAGTGCTGAACGTATTGTGAGTTCGCGCATAAAGCGAGAGTACGACCGAGAGGGTACACGCGACGCCAAAACCGCAAGTCTTGGCCGCGGATGCCCGCAATGTAGTCGGCAACTGGCCGCCACTCTCGCCCTTTGTGCTGAGTCCGAGAAACAGGGCTAAGGCGCCGGTGAGTGCCCCCGCTACGTTTGTTGCAATAGGAGACTGAGAAAGCCCAATCAGTGCTCCAAGGAGCAGACCAAGAGCTACGCCGGAAGCCATTTGGAGGAACATGGTCAGACCTCTAGAATGCTTGTGGATGTCCGGATCAGCATACTACGAGGGGCTACATTTGGGTGTGTTTTCTTATCACTGATGCACTCAGTAGCCGCATTGGGCTAGAGTTACAACTTGGGTTCGATAACACTTCACTGGATTCTCACTCCTATATGGAGACTTTGTTCCTTGCGCTTGCATCTGTAAGTCTGTGCCCTCCACGTTTAGCGCTCTCATTAATCCTTCCTGACAACTAGCGAACGATTAGCTAGTTTGCGGATACCTTTAACAGACCACGATACGTTAGGTAACCCCTGCTACCGAGTTCGTTGATTAAGCTCGTAGCTTCCGCTGTAAGCTCAGCGTTACCCAATCCAAGGATCGTCCTGAGGATGTTACTCAAATCGACAGTCCACAGGTCCACGTATTCGCGTTCCGTGAGCACGATGACCCGCGTGCAATAGAGAACAAGGCTTGGATAAACTTCAGCCAACCTCGAAAGCCGTGACAACGCTTCGAAAGCGGGTTCATAGCGGCCCCCCGCCAGCACAAGGCTTGAATGCAATCGGTCTAGAGCCCACGCGTCGTCGAAATACGATGTATTGAACCACCAGCCAAAATTCGCAAACACCTTGCTATCTTTCCTGGCATTGTCTGAGGTCAGGATGTAATCCCAAAGCATCTGTAAGCGGGCTACGATCTCCTCTGCTACCGGCTCCTGCGTTTCCGACAAGGAGCGCCCGACGTAAACGATCATCGATTTTAAGGCGCCATCGCTGGCAGTTGCGAGAAAGTCGCTAAGAACAGAACTTTCAGTCAAGTCGAGCATCCCCCACCAGTACAGTTGAACCAAGTGATGGCTCAGCATCGAACTTGGACGATCCAATAGGTGACTCCTTAACACACGCAGGGCCCCGATGTACGTGGGCCCTGCGTAGATTGTTTTGGCGATTATTTAAGCTGGCAGTTAGCTGTTATTCAGGATTGTTTGCACCGTTAAAGTGGGGTAGGCCGAGTATAGGTTGCTCTTTTCGTTGTGAGCATCGACCCACTTTTCGAAGGCCTCGATATGGCTTTCCACGGGCAAGGGTGGGGGATCCACGACGAAGGAGAGCAGCTTGTCGAAGACCGGGCCCATCTGGTTAACGAAGTCTTGAATGTACTGGTCGAAAGTGCCGTCGTACTCGGTCAGGACCCACAGAGTCTGTGAGTTCCCCAAGAGGAACCCAGAGTCTGGAAGAAAACGCGCAAAATGTACTGTTCCTACTGCATTCAATCCGTTATTGATTGCCTTGGAATTCTCTGGGTCGGCCAAATAACCAATAATTTCCAGGTTTTTTCCCTTGGTTATGGTCAACCTCAAATTGAGGGGGCTCTGAACTTGGGGGTGCTCGACATATTTCCCCTCTTTCTCTATCTTGAATGTTCGATTTAGATGACTGAACGCTAACCTAAACGCTCAGTGAAAAAACTATACGCAAGATTTGCGGAGGAGTCTTAGAAATTTCTGATTAATAAGAAACTTCATCAAAGGTCGCAGTGGAGACACATGTTCCTATGAGACGCACAGTGGAACTGACCTCGGTGTAACGATGAAGAGGATTCAGACATGCCAACCGTTCCGTACGGTTCTTCTCGAACGAGCTTGATTCTGGTTGCGCATGATCGGCCTGCCAGATCGCGTTCGGTTTCGAAGCCTCACGCCGGTGACCGAACCAGAAGAATCTCCCAGAGCATCGGCATTGTTGTGACGTTGAGCCCCGAGATGCCACTTGAATGCTCGTCCTCCTGACCGGAGAGCGAGCATTCAAGCGATACACCTTCGTTACTGCGGCAGGATGGAGCTGAGAGGAATGGCCGAGGACTGGATACCGTAGGCGTTGCCATTCGGGTGAAAGTTATCTCCGGAGACGTAACTGGGTATCAAGAAGTCGGGATGTGCCGGGTCGGCGAGCACTTGGTCAAAGTCTGCGATGGAGATGACTCCAGGCAAGGTTGGGCCGATGGTACGGATCCACGTATTAAGAGTGCGGCGTTGCGTAGAACCGGAGTTCTCAGGCCCAGGATTGAGATCCCCAAGATACGGATCGGCAGATGTTGGCACATATCCGGCTTCGCTCACGCAGTATTCCGAGGGCGGTAGAGTGGCGAGGATCACGCGGACGCCAGCTGTGTTAGCCTGCTGGACCATGTTGGAGAGCGAAGCTTCTACGTTCGTGGCCGAGACACAATCGGAGCGAAGATCTATTCCTCCAAAATAGATGACAACGGTCTTGATGCCAGCTTGTTGCAGCACGTCCCGCTGCATGCGGTCGATCCCAGCGATGGCAACTCCAGCGGCGGTCGATGCATCTTCCCCGGCTGGGTCACCGATCGCGCCTGCGTTTAGCACTCCCATTCGGTAACCTGCGGCAAGAAGCTGCCTGGCCAGCCAGTCGGAAGGACGATCGTTGTCCTGTCCGGCGACAGGGAGGTTATAGGTTGGATAGCTATTCGTATTGCCATAGTTCGAATTGTGGCCATCGACCGATGAGCTTCCGAAGATAGCCACCGTTCCCTGATAGGAGCCGTACACGTCCATTCCGGTCAGCATGAACCACCAGGCAATGCTGTTGTTGATATAGGCAGCACCGCTCGCATCGGTTGTGATGTCGCCGCCGCTTGCGGCTGATGCAAAGTTGTTCTGGACCTCGGCGCTGTGCTCGGTCAAGGGGGGGAAGACCCCCTTGACGTAGGCGCTAACAGCCAGCTTCTCTCCATAGGTGTAGGTGATCTTCACGGGGTCCGAAACAACCTCCTGTCCAACGGCCAGTGTCACGGATGTGCTGCCATTGAAGGTGAGTGCTGCGTCACGAGTGGTGTCGATGGAGGGACCTACACCTACAGCGGCAGCCAGCCGTGCGGCTCCGATCGTCACGGGCTGTTTACTCAGAAGGTTCGAGAAGTGAATACGCTCTTCGGTGCCATCGATCGTGGGAAGGATGATAAAGCGGAAAGTCTGGTCGGATCCGCCAGGGTTTCCGATCGATTCTGTCGCGTCCTCTGGAGATGCGCCCCAACCGACGACCCACTGCTTCGGCAAAGCAGTTTCTGTGGGTGTGGTCTGCTGCAAAGAATGCGAACAGCCAGTCAGCAAGGGCAAGAATGCTGCAAGGCCAACAGCAGAAACACACAAAACCTTCTCAAAAAAGCCTTTTCGCGGCTTGGTGAACATACTTGTAGAACGCGTAGTTCAGTATAAAGTTGCGCTGTCATGGAGTAATGTGTCGCTTAAATTCAGCATAGCTGTGCACTTCCAGCCCACTGGGTGTCTCCTTTGCCGGTAAAAAGCTCAATGGAATAGGCTGGGCTTTTGCCTGATATCCACGCTGTTCCTATAGTCTTCGCTGTCGTACTCTGGCGGCAGAGACGCTGTACCGAACCCTGGTGTTCGGTTTTAGATCGAATTGGTACCCGCCTCTAGACCTGGTTCTTCATCCAGACCTTGGATTGAACCGTCCTCATGCGGATACGGCGCTGATTCGCAGCCGCTGCGGGATTTGCCGCAGCGTTCGTCGTTGAACCCGGTGCGTAGTTGACGGAGGGATCTTCCGCCGTCTGCTCTTTGGGGACTTCGATGCGATTCATGCGCGCATAGTTCGGAACGGCCAGCATGGGCGTGCCGTCCTGCCACTTGCCGCTCATCGCCATCACGCCGCCAAGCAGGTCGGGCCTCCATTCCATCTTGAGTGGCGCATCGCTCAGGGCTTGATCGAGATTGTGCTGGTCTGCGGTCTCCACGTTGTAGACGAGGGGGCCGTACTTCAGCGCAACCAGATCGACGTCGGCCTTGATGCGGCTGTCTGCTTTGACGCGCTGCGGTTCCATCGGCAGCTCCAGATCGATGCGGTCGCCGGCCTTCCATTCACGCGTGACGACGGCATAGCCCTTTTCGATACGCGGCTTTACCTCGCGATCGTTGACGGAGAAGCTCTTCATCCCGCTGACCGCCGGCGTCTCCGTGTAGAGCTCGCTGGTGTTGCGGTCAGGGATGCGCACGTACACCGAGAAGGTCCTGGCTTCCTCTGGATTGACCGTGATGCCTACTTTGCCGCTCCAGGGATAGTTGGTCTTCTGCACCATCTCCACGTTCGTGCCCGCTACCTTGCCGACGTTGATCCGGCTGCCTACGAACATGTTTACGTAGAGACCCTTATTGCCCTTCACGTAGCTCCAGGTCGGCATCATGAGCAGTGTGCGGGGAATGTTGCCGACGCAGCACGGGCAAACATGCCAGGGGGTGCGCAGGGTATTGGTGAGCGGATTGGTGTAGGCAAAGTTCTTGCCTGCCAGATCCACGCCGCCCAGCAGAGCGTTGTACATCGTTTGCTCGTAGAGGTCGGCAAAGCGGGCGTCGTGATAGGCGAGGTTGAGCTTGTACTGGAAGAAGATGAGACCGCAGCTGGAGCAGGACTCGCAGTAGGCTTCGTTACGGAGCGAATAGTTCGGGCCGAACCCTTCGGAGGTTTCACCGCTGCCGATACCGCCGGTCAGATAGTACTTCCGGTTGACCATGTTGTCCCAGAGCGAGATCACTGCACTCTGGTAGTCCTTGTCACCGGTCTCAGCCGCGATGTCCGCCATGCCGGAGTAGAAGTAGGTGGCGCGCACGGCGTGGCCTACGGCCTCGTACTGCTGGCCCGGAGGCAGATGGCTCTGGTCGTACTCCTGTCCACCGCGGCGGGAGTCGAGAAGGAACTTGGCGAGCTTGATGTACGAGTCTCCGCGGCCATTACCTTCCATATCGTTGACGAAGCGACCGAAGCGAACGAGCGCCTGCTCCATCTCCTGGTGACCGTCGAACCAGGCTTTCTTTCCGGGGCCGAGGTTCGCCACCCAGCAGTCGGCGAGTTTCTTGGCAGCGTCATAGAGGCGCAAGTCCTGTCCATCGGTCAGCGTGTAGTGGTTGATCGCGGATTCGATGAAGTAACCGGAGACGTAGCCTTCATGGTTGCCACGTTGAGCGGGCGACCAGCGTTCCGGCCAGCGGCTGCGGTCCGCCAGCGTGTAAGCGGTTTGCAGATAGCCGTCGGGTTCGCGTGCGGCGAGGATGATGGGAATCCAGCGCTCCAGCGTCTCCTTCATCCTGGCCTGGGCCGCAATGATCTCGGGATCGCCCTGCGGATCGACCATCTGCGCGATGCACATGGATTCCACCGTCTGGTGGACCCACGCATTGGCGAAGACGTAGCCCTTATGGCGAGCGTGCGGTTCGCCGCGAACAGCCTTGCCCGCTTCGATGAAGTTGTCGATGCCGCCCTGTCCCTGCGTGAGGTCGGTGCGTTCGCAATACTCGATGCAATGGGGGATCCAGCTGACGATCAGTGTCTTGGCACGCGCATTCCACAGCGGGCTATCGATCGCATACTTCTTGGTGTAGACGACATCGAGCCGATCCTTGGGTGGCGCAACCTCCGCGCGTACTTTGAGCGTGGAGTTGACCTGCTCCTGGTTGCCGTTGGCGGTCAGCTTGAGGACGTAGTCGCCCGGCGCGGAGAAGGCCGCACTGGTGTTGGGCGCAGCAGCGTCCGCAAAGAGCACATGCCCGGGACCGGCTTCCTTGGACCAGCGAGCGCTGTTGCTCCGCGCCGGCTTGAGCCAGTCTGCTGTGCCCATGAGGTACGTCTCTCCGCCGAGAACGACCGTCCGGTCGATGCCGGCGTTCACGGTTGGTGGAAAGTCGGGAACAGGACCCGAGCTAAGCACCTGCCACTCGAGGATGCCGGTGGAGTGCGTGCCGTCCGAGGCGATCTCAAGGCGCAGCTTGTCTGTCTCTACTTCATCGAAGGTGGTGGTGTTGAAGGTGTCTGCGGCAACGCCTAGTCCCTGGGCGTTTGCCACCGGAACGAAGTCGGTTCCGTTCCAGTAGAGAATCCGGTAGGACTTCGGTGCGCCTACCCCGCCGCGATCCATCCACCAGTAAACGTCGACCTTGTTCGTGGTGACGGGCTTGCTCCAGTCGTACTGCACCCATTGGGTATCTGTCCTGGGCCAGTTGCCGTAGGAGCCATGAACCTGATCGCGCGAATTGGCGGGGGTGTTGCCGTCGTTCAATGCGGTGAGCCTGGTGTCGCCTGAGATATAGAGGCTGGAAGGCGTGGCGACCTTTGCGAGATTGAGGGAGGTGCTGTCCTGCGCCAGGGCTTTCGACGGATGCACTGCGGTTAGCAGCGCGGTTCCCGCCACACCGGCGAGGAAGTTTCGTCTGTTCAGAAGGCTGTCGGACCCTGCGGTTTCGGGGAGGGCAACGGCCTCTTGGGCCGTCGGGCGATTCATCAAACTGTTGGAGAGTTTGCTAGACATATTGAGAGGTGCTCCTTCGAATCTGCCGCAGGCTTTTGAGTATACGTTTTCTTTGTATGCGACAACGTATACGAAACTGTGAACAATCCTACATCGGCTGAGAGGAAAGTGTCCAGGTTTCCCTGTGACCTATTGCCAAAATTCTTTGGCTCTGGAGTCGAAGGGTTGCAAACAGTTCGTTGAAACACATACCGGAAGGGCAGGGTCTCTCGCTTGCACCGTGCAAACGTTTTGCTGTGGCAAGAATCGGAAGGGCATGGCTTCAGCCATGCCACAAATAGCAGGCCAAAGCCCTACACCTCTCTGCCGAAGGCTGAAGTGAAGCCCGCAGGGCGCAACGACTGAATTGCCTTCTTTTGCAGTGGGCGAAACAAGCCGCCCCAGCCACGAATACAGCTTGGTGAACCTTGTATGGTCTTGGCCGCACCGAGGAAAGCAATTCAGTCGCTCCGGCTACGCCTTCGCTCCAGCCTTCGGCAGAGAGGAAGGAAATTGCGCGCAACTTCTTCGGCCCGGCTGAAGCCGGGCCCTTCCGGATCTTGCCTCAAGAAGCTGTTTGCACGGCTCAATCTTCAATTCGAATGGCCGTTGAGTGGCACCCTTACGGCTGCTGCAGCTTTCCGTCCACAAGACGCCAGACCTGCAGGGGATTGGTATCCTGAAGTGACTCGGGCAGCAGGGACGCCGGAAAATCCTGATAGCAGACAGGACGCAGGAATCGTTCGATTGCCATCGCCCCAACAGAGGTAACGCGGCTATCGGAGGTCGCGGGAGAGGGGCCGCCGTGCACCATCGCATAGCTGACCTCGACTCCGGTCGGGAAGCCATTGACGAGAATGCGGCCGGCCTTGCGTTCGAGGATCGGCACCAGCGTCCGTGCGAGAGCCGTATCGGCTGCTTCGAGATGAAGCGTCGCCGTGAGCTGCCCGTTCAGGTGGTTTGCAACGGCCACCAACTCATCCGTGCTGCTGCATTCGATCAGCAGGCCCGCAGGTCCGAAGACCTCTTCGAGAAGGTGCGGAGACTGAAGAAAGTAGTTCGCCTTCGTGCTGAAGAGCTTTGGCTGGCCCGCGGTTGCCTCTGGCGCGGGCGCAGCGCCGCTGGAAAGAGCCTGCAGGCCGCTGTCTTTCGACCACTCGTCGGTGCCGTGGCAGTAGGCACGATGAATGCCCGTGTTGAGCATGGTGGTCGCGGCCTTGGCCTCGATGGAGGATTGCGCGGCTGTTCGGAAGCGGTCGAAGTCCGGGCCCGCGAGACCGATGACGATACCGGGTTTGGTGCAGAACTGACCGGTGCCCATCGTGAGGGAGTCGATGAAGCCCTGCGCGATGGTCTCCGCGCGCTGCGTGAGAGCGCCGGGTAGAAGAAAGACCGGGTTGATGCTGCTCATCTCGGCATAGACAGGGATGGGGACTTCGCGGCTGGCGGCCAGTGCGACGAGAATGCGCCCGACGCGCCGCGAGCCGGTGAAGCCGACAGCCTGGATCGCTGGATGTTGCACGAGCGCCGTTCCTACTTCGTTGTTGCCGCTGTCAATGAGGAGAGAGAAGACGCCTTCGGGAAGTCCGCTGTCGGCTGCGGCCTTTTGAATGACACGGCCGACAAGTTCGGAGGTTCCAAGATGAGAAGGATGGGCCTTGGCGACGACGGGACAACCTGCGGCCAGTGCGGAAGCCGTATCTCCTCCGGCAACCGAGAACGCGAGCGGGAAGTTGCTGGCGCCAAAGACAGCGACTGGGCCCAGGGGAATCTTCTGGGCGCGCAGATCGGCGCGTGGGAGTGGCTTGCGCTCGGGAAGAGGCGTGTCGAGTGTCGCGCTCAGAAAGCGGCCCTCGCGCGCCAGCGAAGCAAAGAGCCGAAGCTGTCCAGCGGTGCGGGCGCGTTCTCCTTCGACACGAGGCCGCGGAAGACCCGACTCAGCCATCACGCGCTCGACGAGCACATCGCCGAGATCGACGATGCCTTGCGCAATGGCTTCCAGAAACTGTGCGCGCTGCTTCAGGCTTGTGGCCCGGTACGTATCAAAGGCCGCGGCAGCCAGGGTGCAGGCTGCGTCGACATCGCCGGCGGAGCCGCCACTGAAGGCGGGCTCCATCTCTGCGCCCGTCGAGGGGTTTATTGCACGAAGCTTGCCTACCATTCCGGGAACGGCGTGCGCGCCGATCAACATTTCACCAGTCAACTGCATCTGTAACTCCTGAACTTCTATGAATATCTGTTAGCGAAGCTGCCGGCGCAGTTCGCGCAGGCGCGTGTCCGCGTCAATGACGATCAACTCGATACCGGCGATCTCCGCAAAGTCTTCAAGGTGCTCCGTCGTAAGCGCCTGGCTGAAGCCGGTGTGATGCGCCCCTCCAGCATAGATCCAGGCAGCGGCGGCTACCTTGAGGCTTGGCTTCGGCAGCCATACTGCGCGTGCAACAGGGAGCTTCGGCAACACCTCTTCTGGTGGGACGACATCGACCTCATTAACGATTAATCGGAAGCCTTCGCTCATCTCGACGAGAGTCGCTACGACAGCAGGCCCGCTGGGTGCTGTGAAGACGAGACGCGCAGGATCAGCCTTGCCGCCGATGCCGAGTGGATGGACCTCGAGCGACGGCTTGCCCGCAGCGATAGAAGGGCAGATCTCCAGCATGTGCGAGCCGAGGACCTTCGGCGTTCCGCTGAAGTCGTAGGTGTAGTCCTCCATGAAGGAGGTTCCGCCCTGCATGCCGAGAGCCATCACCTTCATCGTGCGTACCAGGGCGGCTGTCTTCCAGTCGCCTTCTCCCGCAAAGCCGTAGCCGTCTGCCATAAGGCGCTGGGCTGCGATACCGGGAAGCTGATCCATGCCGTGGAGGTCCTGGAAGGTGTCGGTAAAGGCGCCGAAGCCGCCTTCTTCGAGGAACGCCCGCAGGCCGAGCTCGATCTTCGCGGCGTTGCGCAGGGAATCAGGGCGATCGTGGGCCTTGGTGATGGTGTAGGCCTCGTGATATTCGGCGACGAGCTTGTCGACCTCGGCGTCGCTGAACTGATTCATGCGTTCGACGAGATCGCCGACGCCGTATCCGTTCACGCTGTAACCCAGCTGCATCTCCGCGGAGACTTTGTTGCCATCGGTGACGGCGACGTCACGCATGTTGTCGCCGAAGCGTGCGACCTTGAGGGTCTGCGATTCGTTCCAGCCTGCCGCGGCGCGGGTCCACGCGGCGATCTCCGACACGGTACCCGCGTCCTGCCAGAAGCCGACCACGACTTTGCGCGGCAGTCGCAGACGGGCGGTGATGAAGCCGAACTCGCGGTCGCCGTGCGCGGCCTGGTTCAGGTTCATGAAGTCCATGTCGATCGTGGCCCAGGGAAGCTCGCGATTGAACTGCGTGTGCAGATGCAGGAACGGCTTGGCCAGCGACTTGAGCCCGGCAATCCACATCTTTGCCGGGGAGAACGTGTGCATCCAGAGCACGAGGCTGATGCAGTTTTTGGCGTTGTTGGCTTCACGGCAGAGCTCGCGAATCTGGTCGCTCGTGGTCATCACCGGCTTGAAGACGATGGTGACCGGGATGGCGCTTTCGGCATTGAGAGAAGCGGCGATCTTCTGCGAGTTTTCCGCAACCTTCGCGAGCGCTTCGGCTCCGTAAAGATGCTGGCTTCCTGTAACGAACCAGACTTCGAGATGGCTGAGATTCATCTTGAACTTCCTTTCAATCGAACAAGTTTTAGGTGGCGGAGGACGTGCGTGCCTCAGTGGCGATCCTGCGAAGGGTTGGAAGAACCTCCCCGAACGATGCGGGAGTGGCTTTCTTTTCCCCGAAGGCGAAGTACAGATGGCGATAGTGAGTAAAGAGTTCGTCGTAACGCGCAACGGCTTCGGGCTGCGGTCGATAGGTTTTGAAGGGAAGACATAACGCTTTTTGCGCGGTCTCGATGGACGGATAGATTCCCGATGCCACCATGGCGACGATTCCCGAGCCCAGGCTGGTGGGGATTCCATCCGGCACCAGCACGGGCTTTCCGAGCACGTTGGCGTACACCTGGTTCAGGACGCTGTTGTTCTGCGGAATGCCGCCCGCATTGATCACGCGCTCGACGGCAACGCCGTGCTCGGCCATGCGCTCGAGGATGATGCGCGTGTGGAAGGCGGTGCCTTCGATGGCGGCGAAGAGTTCGTCCTGCGCAGAGTGCAGCAGGTTCCAGCCGAGAGTCATCCCGCCGAGTTCCGAGTTGACCAGCACGGTGCGGTCCCCGTTATCCCAGCTCAGGCGCAGCAGCCCTGTCTGTGCGGCGGCATATTCTTCGAGGCCCTGCGAAAGAGTGCGGACATCGGTGCCTGCGCGGCGGGCGATGGCTTCGAAGATGTCACCCGTAGCGGAGAGACCTGCTTCGATTCCCGTGAAGGCTGGATGCACGCTGCCTGGCACCACGCCGCACACGCCGGGAATCAGGTTGGTATGCGAGGCCATCGCGATGATGCACGTCGACGTGCCGACGACGTTGACGACATCGCCTTCCTTGCAGCCCGCGCCGATCGCATCCCAATGCGCGTCGAAGGCTCCGACTGGAATGGGAATGCCGGGGCGAAGCCCCATCTGCTCGGCCCAGTGTTTGCTGAGGGTGCCGGCGATGGAGTCCGATGTTGCGTATCTGCCCTGAAGCTTTTCGCGGATGCCGTCGAACAGAGGATCGAGGCTGGAGAGGAATGTCTGCGGAGGCAGACCGCCCCAGCGCGGGTTCCACATCCACTTGTGTCCCATGGCGCAGATGCTGCGCGGCACTTCGGCCGGATCGGTGATGCCGATCAGCGTGGCGGCGACCATGTCGCAGTGCTCCAGGGCGGTGGCGAAATACGCGCGCTTGCCGGGATTGTTGCGAAGCCAGTAGAGCAGCTTGGCGAAGCCCCACTCGTGCGAGTAAACGCCGCCGCACCATGCAATGGCTTCGAGATTCTGGGCGTGCGCCATCTCGGTGATGAGCTGGGCTTCTTTGTGAGCACGGTGATCGCACCAGAGCATGTACTCATCGAGCGGTTGGAGTTGGGCATCGACGGGAATGACGCTCGATCCGGTCGTGTCCAGGGCGAGGCCTACGACGTTCGCGCCGGCGACCCCTGTTTCGGCCAGCACCTGTCGCGTGGCTGCGGCCAGGGCCTGCATCTGGTCGCGGTGAGACTGGGTGGCGAAGTCCGGATCTTCTCTGCGGCGATGCAGAGGGTAGCTTGCGGAAGACGTTCCGAGCCGTCCCCGTTCGCTGTCGAGCAAGGTGACTCGCACGCTGAGCGTTCCAAAATCTACTCCGGCGACGATGGCCATGGATCCGGTTTCCTTTGCTTCAGAACAAACATGTTGGAGCCAGCTGGCTCGTTGAGAGTGGGTATTCCGCAAGAGTCGCGACTTTGAGAAAGTGTTTTCCCTTGTTTCCTTGGGCTTGGGTATGAGCGTGGCTTGAAGCGTTATCCAGAGGTGTTCTGCGCTGCCACCAGGTCTGCCTGCAATTTGCCTTTGCGTAAGAACAGGTACACAGGAACTCCGCTCAGGACGATGAGCAGGCCGGGCCAGGTAGTCGATGTCCGATAAATGAAGAGTGTGACCAGAACGACGGAGGAGCCGGCGATGTAGAGCGCCGGTAACCAGGGATAACCCCAGCAGCGATAGGGCCTGGGCGCATCGGGCCGTGTGGACCGCAGGCGGAACAGGCCGATCACCGTGAGGATGTAGAAGATGAGCGCGGCGGAGATTACGTAGTCGAGAAGATTGCTGTAGAGATTGCCGTAGGTCTGGGTGGCGGCATCGTAAGTGCGCGGAAGAACCAGCAGCAGCGCCCAGAAGCATTGGATCGCCAGCGCCCAACCGGGGACGCGGGCCTCATTGAGCTTGCCAGCGCGGCGGAAGAAGAGACCATCCTGCGCCATCGCGTAACAGGCACGTCCCCCAGCGAGGGTTAGCGCATTTACGGTGCCGAAGGTAGAGACCATGATGAGGCAGCCCATGGCCAGCTTGCCGATGCCGGGCAGCACGGTATCGACGACCAGGGTTGCAACGCGGTCGCCGGGAGCCGTCTGGATGGCACTGATGGGCAGCACGGCGAGGTAGCAGAGATTGCAGAGCAGGTAGAGCGCGATCACCATTGAGGTGCCGAGTCCGAGCGCCAGCGGCAGATTGCGCTTGGGGTTGCGCACCTCGCCGGCAACGAACGTGATGTCGTGCCAGGAGTCCGCGGAGAACAAGGAGCCGGTCTGCGAGACGCAGAGCGCGACGAGAAGACCGAAGCCGGTGGTGGCGTCGATCGTATGGATGAGGGAGATGTGCCTGGGGTGCCAGGCGTCAGCAAAGTTCAGGTGGAAGACCGACGGGTTGCGCACGAACGCATAGGCGCCCAGGCCGAGAAGCACGACCATGCCCGCCAGCTTCGCAACCGTGAAGATGTTCTGGACCAACTTGCCCCAGGTGACGCCGCGCGTGTTGATGAAGCAGGTGATCAGGATGACGGCGAGTGCGACCGCCTGGGCGGAGGAGAGCGAGAACGCATAGCCGGGAAGGACGCGGACGGGCGCGATGAAGTAGTGAGTCTCGCTGATCGAGGGGAACATGACGCCGCTGAAGCGGGCGAAGGCAATGGCGACAGCGGCGATAGAGCCGGTCTGGATGACAGTGAGAAGCGTCCAGCCGTATAGGAAGCCGAGCAGCGGCGAGAAGGCTTCGCGGAGATAGACATACATGCCGCCGGCGGTGGGCATCATCGCGGCGAGCTCTCCGTAGCTGAGCGCGCCGAAGACGGTGAGGATGCCGGTGATGACCCAGGCGACGAGAAGCCATCCGGCCGAGCCGACCTGCCGGGAGATCTCTGCGCTGACGATGAAGATGCCGGAGCCGACCATGATGCCGGCAACGATCATGACGGAGTCGAAGAGACCCAGCGCCTTGCGAAACTCGGTAGGGGATGTGCCGGTCTCCCCGTCATGAATGAGCTGCAAGTCTGTATCGATCTGCTGCATGCGCTTATGCCTTTTGAGTGAGAGACGCAGCGAGCGGGCCCATGCCAGGAACCCGCCGGAGCGTGAGTGTGCTGTTCGCTACGAGGCTAAACGATGCGGAGGCATCATAAGAAAACGTTTCCGCATTCGCGCGCAGGAGAGTTGTGGTGCTCATTGCGGCTGCGCCCCCAAGAAAGAGCCTATGTGTGAGTTCCATGTCCAAGGTTCATCTTTCTGTTAGCGGTAGCTTCGGTAGTTGTGCAATTCATGGATACAATTTCGAGTACATAGAACATCGCGCGAGCGAGCCATTGTTGTCAACCCAAAAGCTATGGGTGGCCTGCCGGAGCCGCGGAACAGCCTGAGTTGGGGTCGCTGGCGGACGGCGGCTTCGGCAGCGAGGTTGGGGAAACCACCTTGGGTCCGAGCGTCTCCCACTCCTGAACGGCGACTGCGGCGTATTGCTGGCTGTCACCCGAGGCATCGAACACGGCGCGAAGGCAGCGCGTGGTGACGGGATCGAACTTCACGTCGACGAACTCGCCGACGGTCGTTGGATAGCCGCTCGCATTGGACACGGGATGCCAGCCGTCTCCACTGCGATACTCGAGATGCCACGCAGCCGGCGGTGCAACGCCCATGTTGGCGCCTGCACGGTGGTCACTCCAGAACTGAATCCGCGAACCGTCGAGGGTGACAGGCTTGGCCCACTCATATTGAATCCACTGGCTGGGGGGATTGTGCGGAGTCCAACTGCCCCACATATCCGGGGGCAAGGGGTTCGGGCGGACGATGCCGTCGTTGAGCGCCCTGATCCAGTACTGGACCGGGATGGGTTCGTTGGAGGCGGAGACCAGCGCGGCAGAAGCAAGATTGCGGCCGGGCGCAGCGGGAGGCTGCGGCTCGTGCGTCTGCTGCACCTTCAACATGCGCGCCGGTGAGACGCTGTCGTCCCACTTCACCGTGTCGATCGCCACGCTGCGCCGGAAGTGGCCGCCACCCTTGGCGTCGGCCGTGTGATAGATGAGGTACCACTTTTTCTTGAACTCGATGACACCCGGATGCGAGGTCGTGGAAGAGACGGGATCGAGGATGACACCCTGGTAAGTCCACGGCCCGAGCGGGGTTGGCGCGGTGCCGTAGGCGATGCAGGCGTGATAATTCGCGGGCGTGCAGGGCGAATTTGGGCCGGCCTTGTTGTCGGCGTAGACCATGTAGTACGTGTCCTTGCGACGGAAGAGCCAGGCGGCTTCGAAGAACCCGGTGAGCGTGTCGACGGTGATCTCCTTGCCCTTCGGCGTCACCATATCCTTCTCGAGCTCCATGCCGCGGAGACGGCCGAACGTGCCCCAGTAGAGATAGACGCGGCCATCGGTATCGACCCACACGGTTGGGTCGATGTTCTGTATCTTGTTGGGCTCGGGCACGGACTGCGAGACGATCGGGCCGCTAGGATGCGCATCTTTCCAGGGGCCGAGCACGCTATCGGAGACGGCGACGCCGATGACGAAGGGGTCGGCGTGCTCGCGCTTTCCTTCCTGGACGGGGGCGTAGAGATAGAAGCGCTTGTCGGGGCCCTGGATGATCTGTCCGGCGTAGGCATGGCCGGGTTTGGACCAGGCAAAGACGGTCTCCGGTCGAAGGATCGCGGGGTAGTGCAGCCAGGTCTTCGAGGCGACCTTTTTGGTTGCGAAGAGCTGCCACTCGTTCATGACGAAGTTATTGACGTTAGGGGGAGCTTCATCTCGTCCCGCCAGGATATACAGCGTGTCTCCGACCACGATCGGCGCGGGATCGGCGGAGTAGTAAGAGCCATCGGAGAGGATCGGGTTTCCCGCGCTGTGGATGATCGTCGGCTGCGGAATCTGGGCCCTGGCCACGGTCGAGGTCGCGAGAAAAGCAACGCCGGCGATACGGCGGATAAAGGGAGTCACGCTCTTCAAAAGGTCCTCACAATCGAGTCTGAGCCTTCGGCTGTTCACAAATATTTATACTTTATTGTATACATTAAGGTCGATATAGCACCCCGATATCCACATCCAGATAATCCAGGAGATGGCAGATGAGCAGGACTTGTTTCTTTCGGCTGTGCGCGTTCCTGGCGGTTCCCCTTTGTGCCCTCGGACAGTCGCCTTCAGCCTCTCCGTTCCAGTTGAAGTTCACGGCGGATGGGATCTCCAGTCTGCAGAAGGTGCAGGACAAATATGCCACCGACTATATCCAGTCGGGCCACGCGCTGGGCGATGTCTCCATTCGCTATCGCGCGGAGGGCACGGACGCATGGAGCGAAGTCTCCGCGGCGAGCCGTCAGGGAAATACCGGACCTTACACCATCAGCCGGTTGCAGCCGACGCTGGCCGGTGGAGCGCATGTCGCCGCTTCGGTGCGTGGCCCCGGTGCGCGTGTGCTCAGTGCCGCGTTTGAGCCTTCGACCTCGCACGATCTCGGCGCGGCACGTTTTACGTGGGCGGAGAAGAAGGGAACGACGGAGTGGGTCGAGTACGACTTCGATCAGCCGGAGCCGGTGTACTCCGCAGAGGTCTTCTGGGCTGCCGATGCGGGACGGCGTATGAATACGAAGCTTCCCGTGTCGTGGAAGGTGCTCTACAAGGTCGGTGATGATTGGAAAGAGGTCTCGCAGGCGAAGCAATCGCCAATCGCTGTCGACACGTTCAACCAGACTACGTTTCAGCCGGTGAGCACGACGAGTATTCGCGTCGAGGTGCAGCTTGCAGCGGATGCTACGGCGGGTATCCTGCAGTGGCGATTGAATGGCGAGCCTACGCGGATCGTTGTGCCGGTGGATGATCTTCAGGCCTCGGAGACCTTTGAGCGGGTGGGAGATGCACTGGTGTGGAGCATCACCGTGCGCAACCCGACGAGCCACGCTGTTGAGGTTGGCGATCTCTCGATTGGGCTTCCGATGAACCGTCATTATGTCGGAGACAAGACGGAGACCTACACGAAGCGAGTGATTCAGCATGGGTCGATTGCAGGTGATGGTTCGTACATCTACTGGATGCGCACCAATGCGGAAGGCCCGTATCTCGTGATGACGCCGTCGTCCGGCACCGCTCTTGAGTACTTCGAGGAAGTGCCCGCAACCCGAATCTACAACGCCTATATCCACGCCTCCGCGAGTATGGCTGACCTGAAGGCGAAGGGTGGCAACTGGCGATTGTCTGTGACGCATCTCGTCCTCGCACCGAAGGGCAAGGCTGGAGACAGCAAGACGTACAGCTTCCGCTTTCGCTGGGCGCCGGACTACGACGGCGTCCGCGAGGTGCTGTACCAGGAGAAGCTGTTCGATGTCGCGGTCGTCCCGGGGATGACGATTCCGATGGACCTCGATGCGGAGTTCTCCCTGCACACTCACAACACGGGTCTGAAGATTGAAGCGGAGCATCCGGAGAAGACGCAGATCACGGCGCTGGGCGAACGCGGCAAGGATATTCGCGTCTACAAGGTCCACTTCGGCCAGCTTGGTGAAAACATGCTGCGCGTGAACTACGGCAGCGGCCAATATCTGTCGTTGGAGTTTTTCGCAACCGAGCCTATCGAGACACTCTTCAAGAAGCGCGCCGCGTTTGTCGTATCGCATGAGCAGCACACCGATACGAGCAAGTGGTATTACGGGCTCTTCTCCCAGTGGGACATGAAGGACCACAAGCTGCGCAGTCCCGATGATCTCGATGGCTTGCAATCGTATGCTGTCGCTTCGGACGACACCGCGCTGGGGAAGTCTGCCTTCATCGCGCAAAAGAACATCGTCTATCCGTCGCAGAAAGAGATCTCCGCGGTGGAGGACTACATCAGCAAATATGTCTGGGGCGGCCTGCAGGAGACCACGACGGAGAAATACCCTTACGCCATCTATGGAATTCCCAACTGGAAGGTGCTGCGCGACAGCCCTGATCCCGGCACGAAGGGCCAGCAGCACGTGTGGCGCATCTACGATTACCCCCACGTCGTGCTCATGTACTACAACATGTATCGCGTCGCGAAGCTGTATCCCGAGACGACAAAGTACCTCGATTCCAAAGGCTACCTCGAACGCGCCTTCGGAACCGCCAAGGCTTTCTTTACTGTGCCGATGGAGGTCATCAAATGGTCGCCGTACGATACCGGCACCTACAACGAGATTGTGATTCCCGATCTCATCAACGCCCTCGACCAGGAAGGGCAGCATGAAGAGGCCGCCTACCTTCGCGGCGAGTGGGAGACGAAGGTCAAGTTCTTTATCAATGACCATCCGTATCTCTACGGCTCCGAGTATCCCTATGACACCACCGGTTTCGAGTCCACGGCCGCGATGGCGAAGTATGCAATGGCCCGCGTCCAGCCGCCGAATGCCGCTCCACAATCTGCCACCCTTCCGGGGCAGGCAGCCTTCGCCAGGGAGGTAAAGTATGACGACGCCAAGCAGTTTCTCGATGGCCAGTTTGCGCTCAACGTTGCAAGCCGTGGATGGCTGGAGACGGCGTATTACGACATGGGCAGCGACTATCGTGGAAACGGAAATATCTCCTATACGTTGAGCTACATGTCGCAGATGGGCGGGTGGGGCATTCTCGACTACGCTTACTACCAGTCACCCGATCCGGAAAAATATCTGCGCCTCGGCTATCCCGCTTACCTCAGTTCGTTTGCGCTTATCAATTCAGGTACCGCTGAATCGAACTACGGCTACTGGTATCCCGGCAAGGACAACGACGGCGGCGCCAGTGGTGGCTTCGAGCCTCGTCCGTGGGGACGCGCCTGGCTGGGCAATAAGGAGATGGGCCGCGGGCCGTGGTGGTACTCGGGTGAGATCGAACTCGGTTTCAGCGGCGCTCTGCGTGATGCGGCGACGGTGGTCGTCGATGACCCGATCTTTGGACGCTATGCGTACGGTGGCACGATCGCGCAGCACAGAGGTTTGACGGAGGTCGTTCCACACGATGGCCTGCGTGAGCGCCTTCACATCCTTACGAAAGGCCAGCGCATGCATCTGCTTCTCGACCGCGATGCTTTCGCCGCGGACAAGACAATCTCTTACGACGACAACCTCGCGCATCTGCGCTTCACGCTCGAAAATCACGCAACGTCTGCGCATCCTGTCGCGCTCGCGTTCACTGGCCTTCCGGCGGGTAGATACAGCCTGATCGTTGGTGGCAAACGTCAACCGGCGCAGACACCAGTGGAGGGCGCTCTGACACTTCAGGCTCCAATCGCAGGCAGCCAGGTTGCGGTCGAACTCGTCCGCGCGGAGAAGTAATCCGCTGCTTACAGGCGGCTTTTATACGCAATACATCCATTCAGTCGAGGTATTCAATGCGCGTTCAAAACTTCCGGCGAACAGGCTCCTTTCAGCTTGTTGGGCTAGCTCTTATTGCGTGTCTTACAGCGTCAGCGCAAACACCGCCGCGCGGTCCCCGCGTGCTTCCTCCGGGGCCGATGATCGATGGGGGCGAGGTGACGTTAACTTCTCCCGCTCTCAGCATCCGCCTGCTCAAATATTCGGGCACGGTTGCGCAACTGACGCCCAAGGCCGATGGGACGCTGGACTACACTCCAGGCGACCGCCTTAAAGAGCGATCCGCAGACACCTTCTACCACTTGGGCGATCTCGATCTACGGATTCGCACCGCGGGTGCCACCGGCTGGACAGATGTCTCCACTGCCTTCCACCGCGCGCCCGCCACTGTCGTGGCTTCCGATGACACGCACTTCGTCAGCGACGTTACATCGAGCCTGCCCGAGGGAACGCCTCTGAAGGTCGTCCGCACCTGGGCTGTCGAGCGTGGCGACCTCGTGCTGCGCTTCACGGTCACGAATACCGCAGGCTCTCCGGTCGAGCTTGGCGGCGTCGGGATTCCGATGGTGTTCAACAACATCATGAACGGGCGCACGCTCGATCAGTCTTATCGCACGTGCAGTTTCTACGATCCCTATATGGGAGAAGACGCGGGCTACGTCCAGGTCATACGGCTGAGCGGCGTTGGGCCGGTGCTGCTCGTTGTGCCCGACGGCCACACGCCGTTCGAGGAGTGGAAGCCCATCCTCGACCGCCGTGACCGCGCAACCGGGAAAGGCATCCTCGACAACGATCCCACTCCGCGCGGTACGACCTTCGAAGGCTCGTACGACTGGATGGTGCACTCCGCAGGCTTCGCCCAGACGGAGTGGAAGGACGTCAGCGAATGGAATCCTGCAACCTCCGAGACGCTTGCTCCGGGAAAGAGCGTAACGTTTGGTGTCCGCTTTATCGTCGCCCCAGATGTCCGTCACATCGACGCCACTCTCGCGGAGCATAAGCGGCCGGTCGCCATCGGTGTTCCCGGCTACATCCTGCCCCAGGACGTCGACGCACGGCTCTTCCTGCGCTATGGCTCGACTGTGCGGTCTATTGTTAGCGAACCTGCAGACGCCGTGACCATCCACGACGACGGACGCAATGCAGCGGGTCTCCATGCCTATACGCTGCGCGGCAAGCAGTGGGGACGTTTCCGCCTGGTCGTCACCTATGCCGACGGCACCGTGCAGAGCATCGGCTACCGCACCATCAAGCCCGAGAGAGAAGCCATTGCGGATATGGGCCGCTTCCTCTTTCATCAGCAATGGTTCGATCAGCCCGATGATCCGTTTCATCGCTCGCCCTCCATCATCAGCTACGACAACGAAGCCGGGAGACAGGTCACCCAGGACTCTCGCGTCTGGATCGCCGGTCTCAGTGATGAAGCCGGAGCCGGATCATGGCTCGCTGCAGCGATGAAGGAGTATCTCGAACCCGATGCGGAAGAGGTCGCCAAGCTGGAGAGCTATGTCGATGGCGTGCTGTGGGGCCATCTGCAAAACAGTGAGGGAGATCACAAGTACGGTGTCCACAAGAGCCTCTTCTTCTATGAGCCCGCGCTCGTGCCCGGCTTCACCTATGATCCCGGTCTGAACTGGAAGAGCTGGACGAGTTGGGACAAGAAAGGTGCTGACGACGTAGGACGCTCTTACAACTATCCCCACGTGGTCTCCGCCTACTGGGCGCTCTACCGCACGGCGCGCAATACCAAAGGGCTCGTCGTGAAGCATCCCTGGGACTGGTATCTCAACCAGGCGTATGAGACCTCGCTGGCCATGGTCTCGCAAGCGCCTTACTACACACGCTACGGACAGATGGAAGGCACGGTGTTCCTGCATCTGCTGGAAGATCTGAGGGCCGAAGGCTGGAATGAGAAAGCCGACAAGCTGGAGGCCGTGATGCGCACGCGAGCAGACCGCTGGAAGGGAGAAGCCTATCCCTTTGGCAGCGAGATGCCTTGGGATTCCACCGGCCAGGAAGAGGTCTATGGCTGGTCGCGTTACTTCCACAATGACGATAAGGCGGACGTTACACTCAACGCGATTCTGGCGTACGACCCTGTCATTCCCAGCTGGGGGTACAACGGGAGCGCGCGGCGCTACTGGGACTTCATCTACGGCGGGGATAGTAAGTACTCGCGCATCGAGCGGCAGCTTCATCACTATGGCTCGGGCTTGAATGCGATCCCGTTGCTCGAGGAGTATCGCGCGCATCCGGATGATCTCTATCTGCTGCGCGCGGGGTACGGCGGTGTGATGGGACCGCTCTCGAACATCGACGAGAAGGGCTTTGCTTCGGCAGCGTTCCACTCGTTTCCGGACCGGATGATGTTCGATCCCTACACTGGAGACTACGGCCCGAACTTCTTCGGCCACGCCATCAATACGGGAACCTTCCTCACGCATGATGCTGCGATGGGCTGGATCTGCTTCGGCGGCAACGTCGAGGAGCATCATGGTCTCGTTCACGCGACGATCCTCGATTCCTCGCGCAACCATCTCTTCATCGCGCCGCTGGGGCTTTGGATTACGCTCGATGCCGGTCATCTTGTTTCGGTTGACTTTGACCCTGCGAAGAAGACCGTAGCGCTGCATCTGGCTGCTGCAAGCGCCTCGGTCCCAACGGCGCGCTTGCGAGTGAAGCAGACCGCCGCAAAGCCCGGCTGGGAGCTTGGTGCGAAGACAAACCTCGATGCGGGAGCGAATGTCATTCCGCTTGGTATGAGGGAAACGACCGTCGTCCTGCGGGAGAAGACGATGTAAGTGGAACGAAGATGGTCGGCAGGAAGCCTGCCGGCCATCTTTGCGTTGCATGGTGTCTAGAGTGGTGCATCATTAGTTCATTGAAGAATGCTGGTCTGTTCAGCACAGCGCGAAGCGCATTCCCTGACGCTTTAGCGTCAGGGAGTCGGAGGGAGCCGTAGCCTTTAGGCTACGGAATTCAGGCTTAGCAAAGATGTGGCCTTTAGGCCCGGGCCTTCTTTCGGCTGCAAACAAAAGGCCCGGGGCTAAAGCCCAATTCTTGCCTGCCCTTAATTCCGTGGCCTAAAGGCGATTGCCTCCCTTACCCTCCGCCCCGCAACGCTAAAGCGTCACGGTTTGCGCTTCGCGCCATAGGGTAGTTCACTCCAACAACACACCATCGCTGAAAATGCTTTAGCGGGAGCTGATCTTCAACAGCACCACGCCATGGCTCGGAACAGTTGCTTTGAAGGTGTCCCCTTCCAGCTTGACGTCCTCGTGTTTCCAGAGGTCGCGCACCTTCGTCTTTTTACCTGTGAGGTTTGCCGGCAAGATGCTGCGAGCAAACTGTGCGTCTGTGGGAGCGTCGTTGCGATTGAAGAGGCCGACGATGACCGAGCCATCGTGCAGGGGGCGCATCAGCACTTCAACCTTGTTCTCGCTCGACACGGAGACAACCGGCTTGTACTCGGGGTCCTGATCGACCGCGATAGTCTCCGAGTTCATGAGGATGCTCTTGGTCTCATCCGTCATGGTGCGCAGGTCGTTGCCGGCGATGAGAGGAGCCGCCAGAAGCGACCACAGGCTCATGTGCGTCCTGTACTCGTCGGCCGTCATGCCGCCGTTGCCGATCTCCAGCATGTCGGGATCGTTCCAGTGCCCGGGTTTGGCATATTCCGCGATCTTGATCTGGCTGAAGCCGATCTTCTCCATCGAATCCCAGCGATCGGAGATGTCTCCGGTCGTGCGCCAGAGGTTTCCACCGCTCTTCGTTCCCCAACCCGTCCACACAGAGGCCCGCCCGTATTCGCAGAGGCTGTAGATGATCGGCCGATTCGTCTCCTGGAGCGCCTGGCCCATCTTCTGATAGATCGCCTGCAGCGTCGGCGCATCGTCCTTGTAGATGTCGAGCCCGCTGCAGAGGTCGTACTTCAGGTAATCGATACCCCACGCAGCAAACGTTTTCGCATCCTGTACCTCATGCCCGAAGCTTCCTTCATATCCCGCGCACGTCTTCGGTCCGGGGCTTGAGTAGATGCCGATCTTCAGGCCCTTCGAATGCACGTAGTCCGCAAGCGCCTTCATGTCCGGGAACTTCTTGTTCGTGGTGATGTTGCCGTTCGCGTCGCGGCCCAGCTCCCAGGTGTCGTCGATGTTGATGTAGACGTAGCCTGCCTTGCTCATACCGCTGGAGACCATGGCATCCGCCATCCCGCGCACGGCGGCATCGTCAACCCTGCCTGCAAATTTGTTCCAGCTATTCCAGCCCATCGGCGGCGTCCGGGCCAGGCCGTTGTCGGGAAGGTCTTTGAGCTCCGGCAACGGCAGCGGCGCCGGAGGCAGGGTCGCTTCCTTCGTTACTTTTTCCGCGACGGATTTCATGACGCCGTTGCGTCCCTGGGTTTGAAGCAGCAGCTTGCCATCTTCATAGGTCCCGTCAAAGGTAATCGGCCGCTGTGCGGGACGAGCGGTTGCGCCTGCGGGCGGGGGTGGCGGAGTTGGAGGAACCGTCACAAAATGGATCGCTCCCTCTTTGAACGTGCCGGTGATTGGAATTCCATTCGGCCTCCGGATCAGCGTGCCGCTGAGGGTCTCGCCGCTCTGCTGAATCTCAAAGTAGGTGTCGCGAAAGGTGCCGTCGGGGTTCGGTGTGCGCGCGTCCCAGTACCCGCTTAGATTTGTCTGCGCGAAAGAAGGCTGAGTTCCCACGAGAAAGCAGCCCAGTAAAAGGGCCAGAGTGCTCGTTGAAGCTCGAAAGAAATGACGCATAAGAAACTCTCCCTGGTTGCTGATGATTGTGAATAAAGTGCTCGCCAAACTTTTCGTGTTCAAGAGAAGCTCAAGCGCCTTTCACGGTGAGCGGTACTTGAGAAAGCGAAATCATTTTCATGACTTTCTCTTGTTTAAGAATCCAATTATGAACTTTTTTGTAACGATGTGGGAAAAAGAGATGAACACGAAATACGGGTCCCTAGCCTTGGAGCAGGTTCCAGCATCTGCGGTATTTTCCGGTAAACATCATTGATTGTGCAGTTTACTGGAAAAAATATGCGGCCGCCGGGCTCGCCAGGACTGCATTAGGCCCTGATGGTACAGCCATAACGTGCAAGAAATCTTGCGGCAGGATTAAAACTTGTTGACAGAATGCACCTCTTTAGCTGAATGTTTACGTATCAGAACAAATACTATTTTGGATACATAAGCCAAGAGACTCTCATTATCAAGAGACTTGACGTCATTTGGCATCCGCTAAGAAACAAAAAAGTATTTTCGTTAGACCGCACTAGCTTTCGTGGATTGTTTCGGGGCTTCTGCGATAGCAAAAGTCTTTGCGGTTGGTCAGTAAACCTTTACTGGCTGGAAACGCCAACTCGAACCCTCCGCCACGAGATGGCGGAGACACCATAAGAGGGGCTTCGACCTATGTCTCTGAGCAGATTCGCCATACGCACGGCAGGAGCAATCTTTGCCTGTTTCTCCATCCTCCTTTTCATGTCCATCACCGCGATCTCGCCGCCGGCGTGGGCCCAGGATCTGTCCACCGGCTCCCTGAACGTCGCCGTTCTGGATCCGTCGGGGGCTGCCATCGCGGGCGCGACGATCGTACTGAAGGATCTGGGAACAAACGACGTGCATACCGGCGTCACCAGGGGCGTAGGTACTGTGGTCATTCCTTACCTTCCTCCTGCTCAATACATCCTCACTGTCTCGAAGGATGGCTTTGAGACAGAGGTCTATCCTTTGGTGACGATCCAGACGAACCAGGTATCGAACCTGAAAGTCGCTATGAAAATCGGAGCCGCGACGACCAGCGTCTCGGTTTCGAGCGACGTTTCACCCATTCTGGACTCGACTTCGAATGCTCTGACGACAACGCTCGATTTGAAGCAAGTAGATTCGCTTCCTCTGGGCGGTCGCGATGCGGGGCCTCTCGCATTTCTCGTCCCGGGAGCCGTTAACAACAACTTCAACAATCTTCCTGGCGGAGCGGTTAACGTCAGCTCGAACGGTTTTTCCACGATGACCGCTCGCAATAAGAGCAGCGGATTTGCTGACAACGGTTCAGCAACCACGCAACTCCTGGAAGATACGCAGGAGATGACGGTTCAAACGAGTGAACTGGATGCCAGCCATGGCGGCAGCTCTACGATGGACATTGGATTTACGACCAAACGCGGCACGAACAAGTTTCATGGCCAGCTATTTGAGGACTATCGCAGTCGCGGCCTGAACGCCAACACCTGGTACAACAACTATGTCGGCCTGCCCCGGCCCGATCTGATTATTCATGACTTCGGTGCAAGCGTCGGAGGACCGCTGTGGAAAGACAAGCTGTTCTTCTTTGTCAGCTTGTCGAACTTCCGCCAGCCCTCCAGCTTCACGCACAGCACGGAGATCCCGACAGCCGCGGCTCTGGCTGGAAACTACAGCTACATTCCCATAGGCTCCTCTGCGGTGCAGACTGTCAACGTGCTTCAGGCCGGAGCGAGCGCCGGATGCCCGACTTGTACGGGACAGCTTAATCCCACCATCGCGGCCGCATTTGCGACTGCTCAGGCATCGTATGGTGTGGGGGGAGCGACGATCACTCCGCTTGATCTGAACCACAACAACCTGAACTTTCCTGTTCAGGGCGCAACGGTCATCAAATACCCGACGGCCAGGCTCGATTACGATGTGAGCCACAACTTCCGGTTGACGGGTACGGCGAACGAGACCGCTTCCTACTACACCAACACCGGGGCTCCGCCCTATCCTGGCGCGGCTTATGCCAATCAGTCCGGCAGCAGCTTCACCAAGAACTGGCAGGCGACCGCGGGCTTCGACTGGTCGATCACCCCTTCTTTTGTCAATGCATTCCGTGCCGCTTTTCTCTACACGCACTTTGAATACAACACACAAGGTGTAAGCATTCCTACAGATTCCATGTTCGATACTGGGAATATCGTTCTTGGTTTTGGCCTGACCAGTGGCATCAATCCATTCAATTCTCTTTCAGGCGGATCGTTGTATGACACCATTGCTGTGAAGGACGATTCAACCTGGCAAAAGGGAAATCATACGATTGGTTTCGGTGTAGAAGCAGGTAGCGAACCTGACCACTACTACAACAATCTGTTTGTCCCCAGCTTTACGGCAAATGGCATCGCTACTGGCGATCCCGTCCAAAATGCGCTGATCAATGCTCTTTCCGCAAACGCTCCGAGCTCGGCTCAGGGAGATGTGCAGGGCTTGTACGCATCTCTGACCGGACGCGTCAACTATTACAGCACGAGTGAATTTGTAAATACTCAAACAAAACAGTACGACCCTCATACTGACTTCGACCTGCACGAGCGGTTGACGCAGGCAGCGTTGTTCGCGATGGATAGCTGGAGAGCAACGCCAACTCTTACCCTGAACTACGGCCTTCGCTGGGACTTCACCGGCGCTTCGACGGATCTCACAGGGTTCTACACGCACCCTGATGTGGCGAATCTCTGGGGCCCTTCCGGTGTGAACAACCTCTTCATGCCGGGCACGTTGTCGGGCGTTCAGAACCCAACCGAGAGCACCTCATCGCAGGCGTATGCGCCTACCTATGTCCATCCGCAGCCGAACTTCGGCTTCGCCTGGAGTCCCCATGGAGATCCAAACAGCTGGACGGGACGTATGTTCGGAAATGGTAAGACTGTGATCCGCGGCAGTTATACCTTGAAAAACTACGTCGAAGGCACGCAGAACTTCTGGACCTTCGGCTCGAACGGAGGAGCTAACTTCCAGAACAACTACACGGCTGTGCCCGTCATTCCATCCAGCGCAGCACCCGGTGCCGGATTCTATAACGCAGGTTCGTTCGTGCTGGGACAATCTGCCGCTCCGGCGACAGCAGCTCAATTCCCGGTTCCGTTCTCCAACACGGTCCCGCTGTCACTCGGAACGTTTTCTGGTAACTGGGTTACGACGATCGATCCGCACATCAAGCAGCCTTATGTTGAGTCGTGGCAGTTTGGCATCCAGTATGCGATCAATGACAAGAATGTCATTGAAGTGCGATATGTCGGCAATGTTGGTAAAGATCAGTGGCTCGGCCAGAATATCAATGAGATTAACGTCTTCGAGAATGGCTTCCTGAATGAGTTCAAGGGCGCGCAGGCTAACCTGGTTGCGTCCGGCGGGACAACGTTCCAGGGACACAATCCAACCCCGATCCTCAACCAGGCCTTTGCCAGCACCGGTCTCCAGAGCAACTTCACGAACAGCCAGTTCATTACCTGGCTGAACCAGGGACAGGCCGGAGCGTTTGCAAACTATCTGGCAAGCAATCCCAGCTACCTCTGCTCCCTGGTGGGCGCTGCCCATTTTGCTCCGTGTGGCGCTGCAGGAGCGACTGGCGGCGGAGGGTATCCCATCAACTTCTTCCAGGCCAATCCCTTTGTTGCCAATGGCGAGGTCGTGGAACTGACGAACGCCGGATACTCGAACTACAACGCGTTGCAGATCGACTTCCGTCAGCACTCGTATCACGGCATGCAGTTCAATGCGAATTACACCTATGCCAAGTCGCTGGGAACCAGCGTGCAGGGAAGTACAGCTCCCGGCATCTATGGCGGCCAGGGGAACAGTGCTCCCGGCTTCTATACGCTAAGAAACAAGCGACTGAACTATTTCCCTAGTGCCTTCGATATACGGAATGTGCTGCACGTCAGCGGCACCTACGACCTGCCCTTCGGACGCAATCGACAGTTCTTCAGCCATACAAACCGTGTTGTAGATTCTGTGATCGGCGGATGGACTCTGGGTACGATCATTACTTATCAGAGTGGCGATCCGCATCTATTCAACGGCGGCACCGAAACGACAAACACCAGCGACTCCGGTATCTCTTTGATCGGTGTTACTCCTGCTCAACTGCAAAAGCAGATCCACATCCGGCCCTCAAACGGTCATCCGTGGGTGAACCTGTTCGATCCGAAGTACTATACGGGTGCGGGACAGGCGAACAACGCCTATATCAGTCCGAACTTCAATGCTGGAACCTTCGCTTACCTGCTGTGGCTGCATGATCCTAAGTGGATCAATACAGATGCGGCGCTCACGAAGGTCGTTCCCGTTTATAAAAGCATGAACCTGACTCTGCAGGCCGAGTTCCTGAACGTCTTCAACCATACGGCATGGAACGGCATGGATACAGGCGTGCAGGACACTACCTTCGGAACCACAAGTACAACTGCCAACAGCCCGAGAAATATAGAGCTCCGCGGCAACTTCCGGTTCTAGATAAATAGATTGATCCAAACGGGCCTTCTCCATCTCAATCATGGAGAAGGCCTTTTCTCACTATGGGGCCGTACGTGCATCCCAATGTCCGTTTAGGTTTGTCTGGGCGAAAGAAGGCTGAGTTTCCACGAGCAGGCAGCTCGGAAAAGGGCCAGGATGCCCGTAGAAGTTCGAAATCAATGATGCATAAGAAACTCTCACCAGTTACTGACGATTGTGAATAAAGTGCTCGCCAGACTTTTCCGCATTTCAAGAGAGATCCATACCCCTTTTAGGGTGTGCAGTACCTGAGAAAGAGAAGCTACATTTATAGATTTCTTATGTTAAAGAATCCAATTATGAACTTTCAAATGACAGATATAGAGGAAAAGAAATAGGCGCGAAATGCGGCTCACTTATCCCGGAGTAGGTTCATGTATTTACGGGATGCCCAGGATAACAACAGCTGATTGTGTCATTTACGGAAAATTTTCGCAGTCGGCCCAACCCGTTAGGACTGCACCAAGCTCTGATCGTACTGGGATGACGAATAAGAAATCTTGCGCTGAGATGAAAAACTATTGACAGAGTGCACCTCTGTAGATGAATGTTTACGTGCTTCAATAAATACTATTTTGAATACATTAGCCAAGGTGATTCTCATGATTAAGAGACTTTTAAACGGCGCGCTGCTCTGTACCTGGATGGCAGGAGCCATCTTTTCTCTCACAGCCTTCGTGGCTTCGGCTCAGACGACAGACGGATCCATTACCGTCCAAACTACGGACGCCACGAAAGCGCTCCTGGCTGGCACACACCTGGTGCTACGTGACAATGAGACGAACGTCACCCACGAGGGCACGACGCTAAAGTCCGGCACGTACACCTTTGACGCGCTGCCTCCCTCGACTTATAGCCTGACCGTAGATCATCCTGGCTTCAGCAGCCTCTCCTACGACAAGATTCTCGTGCAGGCCGGCGTTGCGACACCCTTGAACATCGCCCTCAAGGTCGGCAGCGACACCCAGAAGATCGATGTATCCGCCCTGTCCGTGCCGGTCCTTGAGACCTCTTCGAACACGCTTTCCACCTCCATCAACCTCGAGGAAGTGAACAACCTGCCTGTCGCCAACCGGAGCCTGATCGCGCTGCAGGCACTTTCGCCCGGATATGCGTCCGCTACCGGCAACGGCACTGGCACCTTCAATGGCACCCCGCAGGCCGGGTATCAGGCAAATCTCGACGGCATCAATTCAACCTCATCGCGAGGAAAGGCGGGGAGCGGTTCGGGCTCAGCTATTACCTTCCGCGTTGAAAACATCCAGGAGTTCACGGTGCAAAGTGGCGAGCTGCCACCCAGCCAAGGCGGTGGTCAAAGCGCCGCGCAGACGCTCTTTGTGACTAAGCGTGGCACCAACAAGTTTCATGGAAGCCTCTTTGAGAACCACCAGGACGAGTCGTTGAACGCCTTTCCCTGGTCATATGGCTTTCAGACTCCTCGCCTGCCGAAGCCGCATCTCCTCATCAACGACTTTGGCGGTTCGATCGGCGGTCCGATCTTCAAGGACAAGCTCTTCTTCTTTGCCAATTTCTCCGCGCGCATCTCCCCTAACTCCAATACGATCTCTACGGTTCTTCCGACGATGTCCGCGCTGGCGGGAAACTATAACTACTTCAACGCAGGCGGTGGCGTTTCAACGATCAACGTCCTGCAGGGAGCCGGCGCTGCCGGCCTTGATCCGAACGTCAATGGCGGAGTTTTATTCCAGCAGAATCTCAATCAAGGGGTGTACCAGGACGGCACCTTCACGCAGGGAACAACCCAACTCAACACCAGGACGCTGAACTTCGCGGTACCGGCGAAGAACACGATCTTCTATCCCAGTGGACGGCTCGACTATACCGTTACTTCGAGACTCCAGATCAGTGTCTCCGCCAACCTTACTCGAAACACAAACAACGGCATCTATCAGGACCCGCTTCCCGGCGGCTTCCAGATCAAGACTACGGGCTCTTTCTCCCAGAACTATGTAGCCGCGGTTGGAGTTGACTATACCGTCACGCCGACCCTGGTCAATCAGTTCAAGGCAGGCTTCCTCTATACGCATAGTCTCAACAGTCCTTCCGCGTCGGGCTTCGATGTAGCTTCGCAAGGCAACACGAACTACAACTTCCAGGGCATTCAAAGCGGCAACTTCCCGATTGTCCCGCAGGGAAACTACTATCCCTACTTCCAGGGCAACGATGATGTGAGCTGGCAAAAGGGAAGTCACACGATCAAGTTTGGCGGTAACTTCTGGCATCAGCAGGATCACTTTTACAATCCAGCGGATGGGCCCACCACTATTAATCTCGGGTTGATTAGCCAGGACCCCGCCTTCAACGCGATCAACAGTCTCGTTCCTACCAGCGGAGCGAGTGGAAATCTTCCCGGCAATCTCAGCGGTGCACAGGGTGATGTCACAGCCCTGTATGGCTGGCTCGACGGCCGTGTTACGAGCGCCAGTTATGGATTACCTGTCAACCCTGCGACCGGAACGTATACCACTCCGGGGTCCTACTTCCTCGATGAAAAATCCTTGGGTGGTGGGCTCTATGTGCAGGATTCATGGCGCGCGCAACCCGGTCTGACCTTGAACTATGGTCTGCGCTGGGACTTCATCAGCGACATCCACGACGCCCATCTCGGATACACGGGACCTTCGGCCGCCGACCTGTTCGGTTCCTCGGGTTACATGAATATCTTCCAGCCCGGTGCTGACTCAGGAAGTCCGAATCCGCTTTATACAACGTCCCAGCATAAGTACAACTCGAGTCTTGTATTGCCACAGCCACAGATCGGTTTTGCCTGGAATCCCAGCGGAGACGAAAGCTTCTTAGGCAAGCTTTTTGGAGCCGGCAAGACGGTGATCCGCGGCAGTTATACCCTGAAGAACTACACCGAGGGTGGGCAGAGCTTCTGGCAGGCCGCTTCCAACTCGGGCTATAACTTTTTCAATAACAATAGCCTGACGGCCAGCAATACCGTTGGCCCGCAATACTACACCCCCGGGTCAATCAAGCTTGTGACTCCGCCTTCTTCCTGCACCGGGTACATTGCCAACTGCGTCAATACAGCGACGATTCCGACGATGGGACCATTCTTTGCGTCGCCCGCTACCTACCAGACGACCATTCCTCAGTCATCGCTGTTCTTCAAGGGCTCAGGAGCACCGGCTGCCATCGATCCTAATATCAAGCAACCGTATGTTGAGTCCTACACTCTCGGTATCCAACGGCAGATCGGTCATTCCAGCGCGTTTGAAATCCGGTACGTCGGAAATCGCAGCATCCACGATTGGATTGCGATCAACTATAACGAAATCAATTCGCTCAATAATGGCTTCTACCAGGACTTCACTGCGGCACAGCGCAATCTCGCCATCAATGCGGCAGCAGGGCACCCCAACGACTTCAGTAACCGCGGCGGCGGCCCTGCTATGCCGATCCTGAGTGCTGCCTTTGCTGGTGCCTCTGCCGGCGGATTCACGAACGGCAGCTATGTAACTCTGCTCAAAAACGGCTCTCTTGGAGGGTTGGCCGCAGCCATTGCGAACAACGAAACCTACTTCTGCAACGTCGTGAGCCAGGCCTTCGCGCCGTGCAAGGCTGTAGCTTCTTCCCCGATGGGATCTAACTTCCCCAGCAACCTGTTTCAGGTCAATCCCTACCTCGAGGGATCCGGTGCCAGTCTCACGAGCAGCAAGGGTTCGTCCAACTACAACTCACTTCAGATGGAGTTCCGTCAGAAGGTCTCACACGGTCTCGATCTGAACGTCAACTATACCTACGGCAAAACGCTCGGCTTCTCCTCGAACGAGGCTGCTGGATCTATTGGAAACGCAGCGTCGGTCATCACGCTGCACAACCTGCACTATAACTATCAGCCGATCTCGTACGACACCCGTCACGCGCTCAAAGCCAGCGGGACCTATGCTCTTCCCTTTGGCAAGAACAAGGCTTTCCTGAGCCAAGGCAAGCTCACGAACTATGTCGTTGGAGGTTGGACGGCAGGCATGATCTTCATCTACCAGAGCGGAGCCCCGTTTGCTCTTACCGGCGGCCTCTCCTCCACCATCAACTCGGCTTCGGATGGCGGCGTCACCTTCGTCGGCGGCACTTCAGCGCACGATATCCAGAAGTCGGTAGGCATCACTCGCTCTAAGCCCGGCAACACGTATGTAAACTTCATCGGATCAAAGTTCCAAGGCACGAGCACCGCAAATCCCAACTACGTTGTGCCCAATACGACCCCTGGTACCGAAGGGAATCTGCCCTTTATCTATGGACCGAAGTGGAACAACTTCGATCTTGCAGCAACGAAGGACCTACCCATCTTCAGGGCAGTCCATATTAACCTTCAGGGTATCTTCCTCAATGCCTTCAACCATCCCGAGTGGATTACGAGCACTGCCTCCACCGTCTTGAGCACCCAGAGTTCAACCTTCGGAACCACCAGTACGACCGCGCAGGCAGCGCGTCGTATTGAGCTCCGGGCTAACGTTACTTTCTAATTTCTCGATGCCGTACCTGGGCTTGTGCCGGTTCCATGGCACAAGCCCGTTTTTTTGTGAGTCATTTTGGATGACCCAATTCAACGATAGGAAAGATAGGATCAAGTGTCCTGAATCTTTGGTTCGTTGAACATGATGTCCTGTTCAACACAGCGCGAAGCGCAAACCGTGACGCTTTAGCGTCGCGGGTCGGAGGGAGCCGTAGCCTTTAGGCTACGGAATAAGGGGCCATGCAAGCATTGGGCTTTAGCCCCGGGCCTTTTGTCCGCAGCCGAAAAGAAGGCCCGGGCCTAAAGGCCATATCTTTCCTAAGCCTGATTTCCGTAGCCTAAAGGCTACGGCTCCCTCCGTCTCCCCGACGCTGAAGCATCAGGGAACGCGCTTCGCGCCGTGCTGAGCGCCCCTATCTTTCGACGAATGAATGACCCATCAGACCAATAAAAGGCCGCACAGAAATCTGTGCGGCCTTTGTTAGTAAAGCGAACGAGTTATGCTCCAGCAAAGTCCGCGAATGGCTTTTCGTTGACGGACGGACGCTCCGCCAGGGCCTTCTCGAAGATCGCAATTGTGGCCTTCAGCTCTGCGCCGTGCAGCTCCAGGCGAGGAGCGCGAACGCGGGCCGAGCCCACGCCTGCCTTCTCCTGTACCCACTTGATGAGCTGCACAAACTTCGGCACGGTATCCAAGCGCAGCAGCGGCAGGAACCAGCGATAGAGTTCGAAGGCTTCCTTGTGCTTGCCCTCTTTTGCGAGCTCGAAGAGTCGAACCGACTCGGCAGGATACGCGTTGACGAGACCTGCGACCCAGCCAACAGCACCGGCGCCGACGCCCTCTACCAGTACGTCATCCACACCTACGCAGATGCGCAAGCGATCGCCAAGCACTTCGCGAATAGCAGAGACGCGCCGCACATCCGCGCTTGACTCCTTCACGGCCTTGAGGTTCGCGTGTTCGTTGGCGAGCTCAGCAATCTCTGCCGGCAGGAAGTCAGTCTTATACGCCACCGGATTGTTGTAGAGCATGCACTCCAGCTTCGTCGAACCGATCACCGTCGCTACATGCTGTTTCATCTCATGCCAGTCGGAGGTGTAAACATACGGCGGCAATACCATCAGGCCGGAACATCCAGCCTCTTCTGCTTCTTTCGCCAGGCGCACAGCGCCATGGGTGGAGAGGGAAGAGATAGCCGCAACCACAGGCTTCTTTCCAGCGACACGCACGGCTGTCTTCAGGATGTCGATCTTCTCGTCATGCTCGAGGGTCGCGCCTTCGCCGAGCGAGCCCAGCATGACGAGTCCCTCGCAACCATTGCCCAGTTGCCATGCTGCATGTTGCGCCAAAAATTTGTGATCTACCTTCAGGTTCGTGTCGAAGGGGGTTGTCATTGCCGGTAGTACGCCAGACCAGTTCATGCTTTCTCCTTAATCAATTCGGTTGTGTTGTTTTCGCTAGCGTCCGGAAAGCAGAACGCCTGAAGGGGAACGGGAAAGAGGGGCTGCCGTATGGAGACAGGCCTCCATCCCAGAAGCTGTTCGATGGCTGGACCGCAGATGCGGCCCTGGCACGGACCCATGCCGCATCGCGTCTGCAGCTTTGCGTCGGTCCATCCCTGGTGGCCCTGCAGGCGCGCAAACGGAACGTCCTCGCACCGGCACACGATCGTGTCGGGACGCGGCAGCGACCGCAGTTCCGCACGTAAGGCAAAGGCTTTTTCCATCCTGTCGCCGAAGGCCCGTTCAGCGGCTGAGCGTCTTTGCAGGGACGCATGGCTGCGGCCAGCGCAGGCTAATCCGGCGATCTCACCTTGCACCAGCGCTGCTTCGAGCCCTGCAATGCCCGCAGGCTCTCCCGCGCAGAATACATTCGGCAGTGAGGTGCGCTGCGCGCTATCGACCTGTACAAAGCTCTCGCGGAACGCGCAGCCGAGAAATGCTGCGATCTCTGTGTTGGGCACGAGGTGGTATCCGCAAGCCAGCAGGTCGCAGGGCTCAGTCCAGGTGCGCGTGCCGTCGGTGACGCGGACAGACGCCAACGTTTGTCCGCTTCCAGCAATCGCTTCGATCACCCAGCAGCCAGCGCGGTACGGCGTCTTCCAGAGCTTGACGCGAAAGCGCGCGCCCTGCACCAGCTTCGCAGGATGCGTCCAGAGCGATGCGGCAAAGGGAGCCAGCTGCGCCAACGTAGCTTGCTCCAGGACGCTTGAAATCACAGCGCCGTCCTCTGCAAGATGGGTGGCAACCGCAAGGAGCAGGGGACCTGTACCCGCTACGACTATCTTTTTCCCTGCGACGGAGTAGCCTCCCTTGACCAGGGCCTGCAGACCGCCAGCGCCGAAGACGCCTGGAAGCGTCCATCCTGGAAAAGGTAGAAACCGTTCGCGCGCGCCGGTCGCGAGGACCAACTTCTCGAAGTGGAACTGCTCCACTACGTTGCCGGAAGCAGTTTCCTGCAAGGTCTGCACGGTCCCTGAGGCGTCTGCGCTAAATACGCTGCGGCCGTTGAGCACCTGGGCTCCGGACCGCTGAAGCCTCTCCATCGCTCTCTGCTTCGCAACATCCTGTGTGTTCGCAGAGTCGACGGTCGCACCACGCCAGATCTGGCCACCAGCGGTGACGTTATCGTCGAGCACGATGACTTTGCATCCGTTTTCAGCCGCCGCTGTGGCCGCAGCGATGCCGGCGGGGCCAGCCCCGATGACCAGAACCTCCGCGCGCATCACGAGTTTGTCTCCACGGTCATGTTGTCTTCGCACAGCATCTGGCAGGTGCGCCGATGCGATGTGCCATTCACCACGGCACGGCACTCAAAGCAGATGCCCATGCCACAAAGAGCTACGCGGGGATCTCCGTCGACGGAGATCCGGCTCGGCTGCTGCGCCAGCAACATGGCGGCGGCAACCGTGGTGCCCGGTGCAACCTGGCAGGTCACGTTGTTGATGAGGATGGAAAGAAGCTTAGGCATGGGCAAGCCTTGCCGGTTCCGTGAGTCGTATAGGCAGATAAGAAGTGGCATCAATGGCCGATTCGCGCCCAAGCATTCCATCGACCAGGAGCCGGGCTGCTCCTGGCGCGTTCGTAATGCCGAGTCCTTCAAAGCCTGCGGCAAGCCATAACGAGCTGTCTTCGGAAAGTCCCGCCGCCGGCCCGATCAGCGGGAGCTTGTCGGCTGTCGCGGCACGAAAGCCTGTCCATACTCGCAGCACAGAGAGCTTTTCCAGCGCGGGCATGTACTGCTTCGCGCGGTCGATCATGCGTCGCAGCATCTCTGCTTCTGCTTCCGGCTGCTCATTGCCATACTGCCGGGAAGAGCCCAGCAGCAACTGCCCGGTCTGCCGCGGCTGAATGTTGAACGCAACCGAATCGTCCGTTACCTTGTGCGCGCTTTTGAGGTAACCAAGCTCCACCAGTTGATGGTGAAGAAAATTCGGATAGCGATCCGTGATGATGAGATGCCCTTTGCGCTTTTGAATGGGCAGCGCAGGAAGCAGATCGCACTCCGTTCCCACGGCCAACACGATACGGTCAGCCGTGAGTTCTGTGCCATCGCTGAGACGTACCTGTTTGTGCGAAGCCGATAAGGCCCTCGCATAGAACACCTCTGCACCCAGGCGCTTGGCTTCAGCCAAATAGAAAGCTGCTGCCGCTGGCGGATACACCACGCCATCATCAGGCACGAGCAACCCTCCCGCCAGGCCATGGCGCAGATTCGGTTCCTGCTTTGCAAGTTCTGCTGCCGTTAGAAGGCTCGCTGCGATACCGGCTTCTTCGTACACCTTTTGCCGTGTGCCGACTTCGGCCATCTCTTCTTCATCGGCGGCCACCCATATCGTTCCGCGGCCCTCGTACTCCACCGATTTGGGAAACTTCGTCGACTCCGCGCGCCACAACGAACGAGAGAACGCGGTCAGCGCAAGCTGTGCCGCCGAATCGTCCATCACGACTACGTGCCCCATTCCCGCAGCAGTGGCTGCCCCGGCTGGCGTACCGCCTTCGATGACACCGACGCGCCAACCCAGCAGTGCACACTCGCGGGCTACGGCACTACCGACAATTCCGGCGCCGATAATCAGGACATCAAAGCATTTCATCTCAGAACTTGATTCCTCGTGAAAAGGGATCATCCTCAGCAAACAGTAATCTCGATTCACCCGTTACCCACGCATGTCCGCGAATACTGGGGTTCACCTGTCCATCGCTACCTTCGCGGACGGAGCCCTGAAAGACGGTGCCCAGAAGGCTCTCCTGCTTCCATATGGTTCCGGGCGCGAGTTTGCCGTCATCGTAGAGGCAAGCCATCTTGGCGCTGGTTCCGGTGCCGCAGGGAGAGCGATCGAACGAGGCGCCGGGGCAAAGCACAAAGTTTCGCGCGGAGTTGAGTTCGTCTTCGGGCTCCGAGAAAAACTCAATGTGGTCGATATAGGCTCGGTCGGCCCCGGTCACGCCGTTTGCATGCAGGGCTTCACGGATAGCTGTAGAAACTTCGATGAGCTTCGCTCGATTTGCGGTCGTCAGCGAGCAGGGGGCTTCCTCCACGAGAAAGAACCAGTTTCCACCCCACGCGATATCGCCGGTAAAGCTGCCATATCCCGGTACATCGATCTCTACCTTGGAACGATAGCGATAGCTCGGCACATTTTCGACGGTGACACTTCCGTCCTGGTGGAGCGTAGCCTGCACGGTGCCCACCGGGGTCTCGATATTGTGCAGGCCCACCCCAATCCGGCCAAGATGGGCTAGGGTCGTCAATACGCCGATGGTTCCATGGCCGCACATGCCTAAATAACCAACATCATTAAAGAAGATGACGGCGGCCGAGGAGTCCGGTTGCACGGGTTTCAGCAGAAGTGCGCCTACAACCACCTCGGAACCACGCGGTTCACACACGATCCCGGAACGAAAGTGGTCAAATTGACTCGAAAACCGCTGCAAACGCTCGGGGAGAGGCCCATCTCCGAGGTCGGGTCCCCCGGAGATTACAACTCGGGTCGGCTCACCTTCGGTATGGGAGTCGATTACATGGACGGACTGCCTGATTTCCATAAGAAATAATACCGCGTTGTCGACGATTTTGGATACATTCTCAAACTAAAATTCGTACCTCTCAAATGTGAAAAAAAGGTACAGTGTCACTGGAGCACAAATCTATTGTCTACAGCACCCGGAACACCCATGAAAAAGAAAAAAGAGAGCGCAGGCGTGGCCCTTCCCCGAGAGAAAGCCGAGCACGGCACCAGTTTGCTAACTGCGTTTCGAGAGATTCGCGAACTGATCGTTCACGGCCGGCTCTCGCCAGGCACCTGGATCCTCGAAGCTGAACTCGCCGAACGCTTGAATATGAGCAGGACTCCTGTCCGCGGAGCCATCCACTGGCTGCAGCGCGAAGGCTATATTCTCGAGCACCGCAACGTGAAGAAGTCACGCATGATCGTCGCTCCTCTTACGAAAGAGGACGCGAATGAGCTTTACCTGATTATTGGAAGGCTTGAAGGGATTGCGGGGCGGGGAATTGCTGCGCTGCCGACGGCAGAGCGTAAAGATATTGCTGCGCAACTGCAGGAGCTCAACGAGCGTCTCGAAGTGATCTCGAAAGACCGTGACGGCCATCCGGGAGAGATCTTCGAGAACGATCGTTCGTTCCATCGCCTCATCATCAAGTACGGCGCGGGCGCTCGCATGACCACGCTGCACAAGGCGATCGAGCCGCAGACGGAGCGCTACTGGCGGCTGTATGCAAGCTCGATCATCAAGGATCTGCATCTCTCGGTAGCAGAGCATGACGAGATCGTTCGCGCGATCCTTGCCGGCGATCCCGATCGTGTTGAGAATGGCCTGCAGGTGAATTGGCTCAAAGGTTCGGAACGTCTTGGCCATGTGATCGAGATCTTTGGAGAGCGCGGCAGTTGGTAAATGGTTAGATAGTTTCTAAATCTGACCTATCAGCTTTGTCTTTGCTTTTGAGATAGGTCCGGGCTTTAGCCCGGACATTCAGGACGGGTAATAAAGGGGCTTCAGCCCCTGGGATTGGCCCTCGTCTCGGCAGGCAGAAATGCCGAGGGACAGGAAGGCTTATCCCAGGGGCTAAAGCCCCCTTCGTGTTTGTGCCATCATGCCCGGGCTAAAGCCCGGGCCTATCTCAGAGACAACGGCAAAAGCTACTGCTTGCGAACATTGACATAGTAGAGATCGGTTGCGACTTCGAACTCATCCTTCGTCAGCGGTGTTGAAAGTGTTTTCCACTCCGTTGTTGAGGGCTGCACCATCTGCCAGTCGCTGCTCTTGCCGACGCGTATCGGCATGGCGAAACCCGGCTCCTCTGCATCCCATTTGTACGACACGGTGTGAGCCGATTCATCGAACTTGAGTTCCAGGGTCGGAATCGCAGCGTGCCGTAGATATTCATTGAAGATCGGTGTCAGTTCCAGACCCGTCTGCTGATTGAAGAATGCGATCATGTCTGTCGTCATGATCGTCTGATACTTGAAGTGCTGATAGTAGTCGTGAAGCAGCTTGAACCACTCGTCATCATTGTTCACGACACTCCGCAGAGTATTGAGAAACAGTGCGCCCTTCTTGTACTGGTCCACCGGTGGCGTTGCATAGATGTTTTCCGCCGCGATCACGGGCATCGCATTCTTCACGCCGTCTTTTCCGGTGTTGAGATAGATCAGCCCGTTCTTCTTTCCCCACATGTATTCCACAAAGAGGCTCTCGCAGTAGTTTGCCCAGCCCTCGTGAATCCACATGTCCGAACGATCGAGCGCCGTGATGCTGTTGCCGAACCACTCATGCGCGCTCTCGTGAATGATGATGAAGTCGAACCACGTGCCGATGCCTGTCTTCGGTCGTCCAAGGTAGCCATTCTCAAAGTGGTTGCCGTAGGTAATCGCCGTCTGGTTTTCGACACCTGAATACAGCGCTTCCACGAGCTTGTAGCCATCTTTCGGAAAGGGATATTCGCCGAAGTAATGCTCGTAGGCCTTCAGCATGTCCTTCACCTGCACGAACTGGCGCTTCGCCTTATCGAGGTCTTCGGGAAAGACGTAGTAGTCGAGACTCAGGTTGTTATAGGTGTCGCTGAAGTGTGTGTAGGTCCCGATGTTGAGCGAGACATCATAGTTGTTGATCGGATATTGCACCTTCCAATCCCAGCGCGTGTAGCCATCGTGCAGATCGGTCTTGCCCTGGAAGCGGCCTCCCGATACTTCCGTGAATTCATTGGGAGCTTCCACGCTGATGTCCATGGACTCGACTTCATCGCGCCACTGGTCTTTGTTCGGCCACCATACGCTCGCTCCCTCTTCTTCGCACGCCGTGTTTACGAGCGGCCTGCCCATGGGATCTTTGCGGAATACGAAACCGCCGAAGCGTCCCATCTCGGCGGGATGTCCTGAGTAGCGGAAGTCGACGGTGTACACCTGTCCCTTGCGCAGGGTGTGAGGGAAGTCGATGTAGATCGAGCGGCCGGCGATGCGCTTGTACGCCAGGGGCGTCGGCTTGCCCTTCGGGTTCTCCAGCGAGATACCGTCGATCTGAAACGTCGGCACCAGGTCTAACTGGATGCGCGTTCCATCTTCAAGCATGCGAAACCGAATCGCATTCGATCCGCTCAAGTACTGCTTGACCGGATCTACGCGTACGTCGAGGTGGTAGTACAGCAGGTCGTTGTTTGCGCGGTAGGGACCGTAGCTCCCAAGCAGCGTATCGCCGCCTGAAAGTGCAGGCGGAGCGGTCGCGCTCACGGCCGGAGTGACCTGGGCGGTGACCCGGACTGTGGAAAAGATCAGCAAAAGGGCGAGGCCAAACAGGGGAACGCTATACGATCGCATGTTGTTTACTGTACATAGAGAATCCATAATCGTATACATTAAATGCATCGAAAGCTAATTTTATGCGACTGCCTGCTATTTCCACTCAACGCAAACTCGGTTCGACCGGTCTTGAAGCAGCGGGCCTGGGTTTCGGCTGCTTCGGATTGTCCAATGCGTATGGTCCTGCCGACCCGGCGGAGGCCGTCGCGACGCTGCACCGCGCGCTCGATCTTGGCTGCAGTCTGCTCGATACGGCGGACATCTACGGCGCGGGCCAGAATGAGTTGCTGGTCGGCCAGGCCCTTCGCGGACGCAGAGACCACGCGGTGGTCGCCACCAAGTTCGGCTTTGTCTGTGACGACACAGGGAGGGTGGTTCGCCGCGACGCGTCTCCAGCGTACGTGCGCCAGACCGTCGAAGGTAGCCTGAAGCGCCTGGGCATCGAGAGGATCGATCTCTATACGCTGCATCGGGTCGACCCCAATATCCCCATCGAGGATACGGTGGGTGCCATGGCGGAACTGGTAGTTGAGGGAAAGATCCGCGGCGTTGGCCTCTCGGAGGTCTCTGTCGAACAGCTCCGTCGTGCCCACGCGATTCATCCCATCGCTACGGTGCAATCCGAATACTCTCTCTGGTGCCGTGAGCCCGAGCGGGAGATTCTGCCAGCCTGCCGTGAGCTTGGAGTGTCTTTTGTCGCCTTCGCGCCTTTGGGCCGTGGGTTCTTCTCCGGTGCACTCGCAACGAACGAACTGCCTCAACAGGACTTTCGCCGCTCGTTGCCTAGATTCCAGGCAGAGAGCCTTGCGCGAAACGAAAAGTTTCTTCAGAGCCTCGCGGAGTCGGCCTCGCGGAAACAGATCACACTGTCACAGCTTGCATTGTCATGGATCCTGGCGAAGGGCAACAGTATCTTCGCGATTCCGGGAACTCGCCGGCAGAGACATCTCGAAGAGAATGTCGCGGCTATGCAGGTCGAGTGGACGTTCGAGGAGTTGGAGGAGATAGACCGCATCTCCGCAATGCATCAAGACCCTGGAGCACGCTATGCTCCAGGATCTTTGTTTGCTCCTGAATGATCCGATGGAGGAGGTTGTGGCGCTGCATACCCCACCCATCCCCGTCCCAAGCCCCCGGCAATGCTAGAACTGTAGACACATGGATCACACCGCCATTACCAAACGCCTGCCCCGCACCCCCAGTCCCTACGCGGTTACCTACGCCCTGATCGCGATCAATGTTCTGGTCTTTGCCGCCATGGTGGCAAGCGGCGTCTCCTTCACCGAGCCCACAGCCCTCGACGTCGCGAACTGGGGTGGGGACTTCGGCCCGCTCACCGTAGGCGCACATCAATGGTGGCGTCTGCTCACCTCCTGCTTTCTTCACTTCGGCATCATCCATATCGGCTTCAATATGTATGTGCTCTTCCAGATAGGGCCGTTTATTGAAATGGCCTTCGGACGCACACGCTATCTGCTGATTTACTTCTTCGCAGGCCTCGGAGGCAGTCTCGTAAGTGTTTGGGTGCATCCGATGGTGGTCGGCGCAGGCGCCTCCGGCGCCATCTTCGGCCTGTACGGAGCAGTGTTCGGTTTTCTCCTCAGAAATCGACGATCGCTCGACCCAGCGGTAACGAAGAGCATTGCCAAGTCAGCAGGAATCTTCGTTCTCTACAACGTCGTCTATGGTTCCATCACGAGAACGACAGACCTTTCCGCCCACTTCGGTGGTTTAGTCACCGGGTTTGTCGTCGGGATGTTGCTGATACGGCCGCGCGCTATGGCACTCGCGCAGCCTAACTCCACCTCTCCTACCCGGCCAGCCTAGACACAACGCTAGTCAGGGCGAAGCTTTAAAAATCGCCGCTAGCGCCGCCGCCTCCCGATCCTCCTCCAAACCGAGAGTCCGGACCGGTTGGGTGCGGGGTTGGCGTTTGTGGCGTTGGCGTTATGGATTGAGGTGTTATCAGGCCGAGTACGGCAGAGCCGACGCCCATCGCGTGTTTGTCCTTCCCCGACAGATGTGCAGCCGTAAAACCGTGGCGAACTCCGCCCGGCCCCTGAGCGAGCCAGCGTCGAAGGAACAATGCAACGCCAGTTAGTGCTATACCGAGAAGCATCGGGTCCCAGGTATGCCGCTGCCAGCCGAGGTATGGTTTGTTGGTGGCAAGGGTGAGGACGGCAGTCATCGCGCCCACCGCGATGATGAAGCGATCCTTCTGGCGAACGCCGCGTGTGAGTATGAGGGGCGGCAGGCACCATGTGAGCACCCACGTCGCCCAGTAGAACGGGACTGCGAACTCCGAGGTGAGCCACGTGTTGCTCCACCACTGTGAGGGCAAGCCCAAAGCTGAAATCTTGAGGTTCAGGATCAGGTATATACCGAGCCACAGAAACGCCTCAGAGAGCGAGTACGAATCTTCAAGGTAATCGAAGCGGTGGCGGGAGCGAATGGGAACTATACAGATCAGTCCGGCTGCATACAGCACTGAGATGAAGATATGCTGCGCCGAGGGAGAGGGGGTCCAGTAGACGGGCAGGAAGATGGCGAAGATCATCGCGGCGGGAAATGCGTACCACAGATTGAAGCGATACCAGATCCAGAGCGAAGCCATGGCGCCAACGGCGGAAACCATAAGCTGAATCTCGCGCGAGGAGTTGGGAGTGCCACTGAAAGAAAAGAAAGCCAGTCCTGCGCACAGAAAAGCAACCGAACAGACGGCGAGTGCTTCCTCGATCCCGTAGCGATACAGACGGGCCTGGGCTACGGCGACCTCGGCGGCCGTGTAGGAGATAGCAGCGAAGACCAATAACCATATGCCTGTGGTCTGTTCCGATGGCCGCGAAAGAAAGATCACGAAGAAGAGCGCGACCGCGGCGGCTACGCCGAGGATGGTGAAGAAGAAAAGTACCAGCCTCAAAAAGATATTCGTGGTGCGCAGGTCGGAGACCGTGTCTTGTTCAAGGCGCTGGTACTGCTCCTTGTTGAGGAAGCCGTCGTCGGTCCACTGCGTCAGGAGTTTGTGGGCGCGCAGAGACTCTTCGTTCAAGTCCGTGTAGATTCTCACTCCGGCCTCCCAAAGTGACGCGCGATCTGGACAAGCATCACGATCATTGCGATTGCGGTGATCGTGAAGTAGGCCAAAATAAAGGTGAAGTCGGAGGCGTTGCGGATGAGCAGCGAGCTGACTCCCACGTAGCCGTAAACGGCGGCATAGGCAACAAAGGCAAACTCGCGGCGCTTCAGGCCCCAGGCAAGAGACGAACCACATGCGATCAGCAGAAAGACAAGCCACAGGCCATTGCCTTCCCGCTCAAAGACCCCGGAAAGGATTGCCCATAAGAGGACATTGGTGGCGATATTCAGATATGTGCCAAAGAAATGCGGCTTCAGTTTGAGGCGCTGGAGAATCGCGCCCGCTACACCGACCAGCAGGCTGTAGAGCAACGCAAATTGCCGGTAGGCCGCGTCTTGATGAGACAGCCAATGCGAGATCCTGAGCCCGAACCATCCGGCGAGTGAGGACAACGCGAGAGACAGCACGAAGCGATTGTCGAAACGATAGGCAAGGAAGAAGAAGAGGAGGGCCGTGGCCAGGAGATAGAGATCCCATTGCCCGGAAAGGACGTGGAAACGGTTCTCCAGGTAAGCGAGTTCTACGCACCAGACGAGGCTGCCGAGATAGAGGACATAGTCGAAGATCGGAGTCGGTGCAGCCGTCTCCGCGGCCGACCAGGCTGACGCCCGGGAAAAGCAATACCAAAAGGAGGCGGTGAGGAGGATGGAGAGAATGGCCAGGACGAGTACATCACCGAGTTGCTGCGACCATGTGGAGATAGTCCAGCCAAGTCCGGCAACGAACGCCAACACACCTGCATAGAGGAGAAGGTTAAGCTCGAGCGAGAGCGAGAAGGGTTCTCCTCGATAGAGGCTCGCTAAATGAGCCTGCTGCTCACTCGATATTGTCCCTTGCTCCTTCCAGAGCTCCAGGCGAGCAAGGATAGTCATGGCGCTTTCATTCTCCGGACGTGGAGTAGCATGTCTGTGCTCAGCGTTCGATTCCGATATTACATGTCGGCTCACGAGGGACCGAGTAGTTTCGAAAGTCCGATTTTAGGCAATTAGATTCTCCGCCACGCATCAAGACCCTGGAGCGCTATGCTCCAGGGTCTTTGTTTGCTCCTGAATGATCGGGTGGAGGTCCGGCTCGTCCATGCAGCGACTCGGCCAGCGATAGGCCTTCAGCTTTTAGCAAGTCATACACGCGGGTACGAATTTCATTCCGTACGTTGCGCACCTCTTCGATCGACCGGCCTTTAGGATCGGGCAAGGGCCAGTCATCTCGTCGAAGTCCCGGAACGTAGGGGCATTGATCCCCACAGCCCATGGTGATGAGCAACTGACCCTGCCGCGCCAGTTCATCGGTGAGCTTCTGGGGTCTGGTTTCGCTTAGATCGATTCCCATCTCTTTCATGACCTCAAGGACCTCGGGATGGACACGCAATGCGGGCGCAGTTCCTGCTGAGACTGCCCGTGCCTCGGAGGGATCGGCAAGCAGATTGAAGAAGGCCGCTGCCATCTGAGAGCGACCGGCATTGTGAACGCAGGCGAAGATGACCGTTTGCATGATGTCTCCTGATACGCAAGCGTTACTGGGCAGCCGCGGGCTTGATGGCGTAAACCTTAACGCTGGCTGCGGCTTCGTTCACGTCGTACTGCGAAAGAAGCGTAGTCAGTTCCTCGTGTAGGGAAGGCTCGACGGACGCAGGTGTGCAGCAAGTGTCTTCGATGACCTGAAGTGAGTTTCCGGAGACCATACCTGGCGAGCAGCAGCCCGCCTGATTTTCAACCTTGGCATATGCATTCAGGTCGGCTGCACTGTCTACGATCTCAACGTGCTGGAATCCAGCCGCGAGTAAGCCTGCACGGTAGTCGTCAATCCGGATGGCTCCGGCGATGCAGCCAACATAGGCTGCCATACTCTGAGCTACTGCCTCGGGAAGATCGTGTTTCAGCGCGATGTCACTCAAGGCGACCCTGCCACCAGGCTTGAGCACGCGAGCGATCTCGTGGAAGACAGCGGGTTTGTCCGGTGCAAGATTGATGACGCAGTTAGAGATAACGCAATCGACTGAGGCATTCGGAAGCGGGATCTGGTCAATGGTGGACTGAAAGAACTGCACATTGGTGTACCCGCCTTTCTGTGCATTCTCTCGCGATCGTTCGATCATCGCTGTCGTCATGTCGATGCCAATGGCGCGGCCTTCAGGACCGACCATCTTCGAGGCGAGAAATACGTCAAGGCCGCCGCCAGAGCCGAGATCGACGACTACCTCGCCCGGCCTCAAATGAGCGGTTGCCGTGGGGTTGCCACAGGAAAGGCCCATGTTGGCTCCTGCCGGAATGGAGGTTAGTTCGTCGGCACTATAACCAAATGCTTCCGCAACCGCTTTCACGCCTGCATGGTCGTTGGACAATGTGCTTTCAGCGACCGCCCCATACTTCGACTTCACCGAATCCAATAGCTGTTCCGACATAAGCATCTCCTGGAAAATATCTGCTTAGGCGACTATATGGCTTGCTTTCATATACGTCAATGCGTATATATAAGTCTATGGCTGTGAAACAGACGTATAACGTGGAACGGTTCTTTCAGGCTCTTGGCGATCACACGCGGCTCCGGCTGCTGAACCTCATGGGCGATCAGGAGATTTGCGTTTGCTACTTTGTAGAGATCCTCGGCGGGCCTCAATCGAAGATCTCGCGGCATCTGGCTTACCTGCGTAGCGCCGGGATCGTCTCAGCGCGGCGGGAAAGTAAGTGGATGCACTATCGCATCGTCATGCCGCCGCACATCGGAGCCACGCAAATCCTGAAGCAGACGCTTGGATGGCTGAAAGAAGAAAAGACAATGCAGACGGACAGGGCGCGGCTTACAAAAGCCTGTTGCTCCCCGTCGAAATACGTCCTGCTAGAAGGCGCTCCACCTCCCATCAAGCTCGAAGCTCCATCCTGTGAGGTTTGCTAGTGTCAGCTTCTATCACTCAAGGCCGTGTCTGTACTCCGGCTGCTCGCAAGAAGCTCTCGTTTCTGGATCGATTCCTCACGCTCTGGATCTTCCTGGCGATGGCGATGGGAGTTGCCCTCGGCCACTTGATTCCGTCCTCCGCTGGGTTCATCAATCGCTTCCAGTCGGGCACGACGAATATCCCTATCGCCATCGGCCTCATCGTGATGATGTTTCCGCCGCTGGCGAAAGTTCGGTATGAAAAGCTGGGTGAGGTCTTCCGCAACAAGCGTGTTCTCGGTCTGTCTCTTGTGCAGAACTGGATCATTGGGCCGATACTGATGTTCCTCCTGGCGATCGTCTTTCTCAAGGGCGAGCCTGCCTATATGCGTGGTCTGATCCTGATCGGCATCGCCCGTTGCATTGCCATGGTTCTGGTCTGGAATGAACTTGCCGAAGGGGATACGGATTATGTTGCTGGGCTCGTAGCGATCAACAGCGTGTTTCAGGTGCTCTTTTACAGCCTCTATGCCTGGTTGTTTCTGGCTGTTCTTCCAAAGTGGTTTGGCTTAGAGGGAAGTATCGTTCCTATCGGTATCGGACAGATTGCAAGGAGCGTCGGCCTTTACCTTGGCGTTCCATTCGTTGCTGGTTTTCTTACTCGCTACGTCCTGATTCAAGCGAAGGGCGAGGTGTGGTATCGAACGCGTTTTATTCCTCGCATCAGCCCTCTCACGCTTGTGGCGCTGCTGTTCACGATCCTCGTCATGTTCTCGCTCAAAGGCGACCTGATTGTGCGGCTGCCGCTCGATGTGGTCAAGATCGCTATCCCACTCGTCATCTACTTCGTCGTCATGTTCCTGATGAGCTTCTGGATGGGCAGGAAGCTGGGAGCGGACTACGCGCAGTCCGCAACGCTGTCCTTTACCGCTGCCGGGAACAACTTTGAGCTGGCGATTGCGGTCGCAGTCGCTGTCTTCGGCCTGAACTCGGGCGAGGCTTTTGTGGGAGTGGTGGGTCCTCTCATAGAGGTCCCAGCGCTTATTGGATTGGTTAATGTTGCGTTCTGGATGCGACGCCGGTACTTCAGCACAGAGATGAAGAGGGTTCAGGCCCACTCCGTAGAAAGTGTTCCATAGACGTGTCATCAAACTGCTTCTGGACTTCGCTCCAGGGGCAGTTTGATAGCGCGCCCTATGGCACGAAGAGTTGCAGGAGATCGACCGCCTCTCCGCCACGCATCAAGACCCTGGAGCAGGCTATGCTCCAGGGTCTTTGTTTGCTCCTGATTATTTTGGATCGGCTGTCATGGTGGAGCGATGGCCGGTGGTCGTGGTCCAGTAGTCCATCCAACGTTCGCGTATTCCAGTGACGCTTTCGATGAGCTTCGGGCTCGGCTGCTTGCCGTGCTCGACCACCATCACCATCCCGGTGTTGAACTTCTTCTGCGCCTGATCGACCGCAGGCAGGCGAGGTCCCTCCGCGGCGATGACGTCCTGGATGGTGACCTTGGTGCGGTCAGCCTTGAAGATCGCGTGGCCGTTGGCATCGTGGCCCGTGGGCACCATGTTGCGCAGGATGAAGAAGTCCGGAACCTCGGCAGGCGAGATCATGCCCATGAGGTAGAGGTCGAGGTACGACCAGCCGGTGGCGGGCACATAGTAGTCGTCATCGAGCTGGGTGAAGGTGCCGTCGAAGTTGTCCTGCCATACACCGCCGCCCATGGCAGAGGCTTCAGTAGGACGCTGGTAGGGAAAGGCAACCGGCGCCTGTAGCCCTCGAGCCCAATGAGTGGGGCCGAGGTCGATGGTCTCGCTGCCAACCTTCGCAGAAACGAAAGCAGCCCAGCGGTGCCCCATCTCATGCCCGATCTGCGACATCGCGTAATCGTAAGGCGGGATCTTGCCGTTCGCCGTACGCTCGGCGAGTTGATGCGTGTACGCCGCGACGTTGTGGATGCTCGTCTCGTTGAGACCGTCGGGCGGATACTCCTGCATCTGGTTCGCACCGACGTAGACGGGCTGGATGAACTGCCACTGAAAACGTCCCTGCGTGCAGTAGGCGGCAAGATTGCGCTGTTCGGCGCCGATACCTGTGACGGCGCCGCCGTTCGGCCCACCCCCGAGTGGCCCATTGCTGGAGGTGCCCGCCTCGGGATTGTCGATGCGGAAGTCCGAGTAGTACGCGAGCATATCGAAGTTGTCACCCAGCGCCTTGATGATGGAGCAGGTGAGATCGACTGCGCGCGGCGGCTTCATGTAGTGGAACGATTCGAAGGCGACGGCGAACGGGCCGTCCTTCTTCTCCAACGTAGAAAGATCCACCTCCGGGCTGGCGATACCGGCGAGCTTGATGGGATGTGGCGAGACGCGATCAGCGATGACCGGAGGCATTCCGGGAGATTGCACTGCGGCGGAGAGGAAGATCTGGTCGCCAGGCTTGTATCCGGCGGGCAGCGTCCCCTGCATGGAGATCGTGTCTCCGCTGACCTTGACTGCGGGCAGCACGCCGGGGCCGAACGCAATGTAGTGAGGCGCTCCGCCACGATTGCGGCGTCCTCCGCCGGCTTGGATGGTCCATGAGGTATCGGAGTTCGGCGTGCAGTCTGCTGTGGGCTTGTTGCGGTCGATGCAGACGCGGTAGGCGATGCCCATGGCGGTGGGATCGGTCTCAGGAAGGATGGGGCCACGGGTCTCGATGTCCAGCTTGAGAAACAGACCGTCGACAGCGGAGACCTTCAGGCTCTTGATGTTGAGGTTGGCGGCAATGGCCGCGTTTTCCGTAGCGGGAACGGTGGCGATCGCAGTCTCTTTGCCGGTCGTGACCACGGGGTATACGCCGACGATGGCGTCTTCGGCGTGGACGTCGTCGTAGTTGAGCTCGATCGTACCGTCCTTGTAGAGGACTGCCTGAAAGCGGTTCACAGTCGGCGTCCAGTACATGTCCTGTACACCGCCGATGGGTTCGGTCAGGCTCCAGGTGATGACGGCGCGGTCTGCGGTCTCCTTGAGGTAACGCTTGCCGGAGAGGCGTGGCTTAAAGAAGACGCTGATGGCGGGGACCGTGTTGATGATGGACGAACCGGCCTGCTTGAGTTCGGCGAAACGGTCGATCATCAGGCCGCCCGAGCGATTAGGTTCGGCGATGGATTGCCGGCCTGCCGTAGGTGCTTCACCAAAGGCGATAGACCCCGTAACGCCAACGGAAAAGGTGTTCCATGCTTTGCCGGAGAAGGGGAAGGCAAAACCTTTGAGGTTCTCCTCGGCTCCAGACATCTCCGTGCCAAACTCGGAGTCCCACTTTACAGGAACGGCCTCCACACGATAGCGCGAACCTTCGGGGGTAAACCGCAGGGTGTGATGGGCCAGGTCGAAGAGATTCGCCTTCCCCAGCACATCTTCATCCAGCGTAAGGACGATGAGATTGCCCTGTGTGGTGACGGTGCCGATGGAGTGTCCAGGCTCCTGCCGATACTGTGCCTGGACACCGATAGAGCTAAGCGCCACGCAGGCCAGGAGTCCGGCCCGCAGAAGATTCTGGTTCCGATTACAGCTCATGAAACACCTCAATTTTCAGTGGGCTCGGCAGCCAGCGAGACCTTGTTCCAGTCCGGCGGCTCTACGCCAAGCAGGTTGTGCACGAAGTAGTCATCGCGATAGTGCTCATCGCTGAGAATGCCGACGCCATGGTTCTGACCGGGGATGTAGAGCATGTCGAAGTGCTTATGTGCTTTGACCAGCGCGTTGACTACCTGCAGCGACGACGCGGGATCGACGTTGGTGTCCATCTCGCCGATGACGATCAGCGCCTTGCCCTGTAGGCGGTACGCATTATCGACGTTCGACGATGCGGCGTACTGCGGCCCGAGCGGCCAGCCCATCCACTGCTCGTTCCACCAGATCTTGTCCATGCGGTTGTCATGGCAACCGCTGTTGGTGACGACCACCTTGTAGAACTCCGGATGGAAGAGCACTCCGCCCAGCGAACTCTGGCCGCCGGCTGATGTGCCGAAGATGCCGACGCGCGAGATGTCGTAGTACGGATACTTCGCGGCGACGGCCTTATGCCAGAGGATGCGGTCCGGGAAGCCGGCGTCGCCGAGGTTCTTGTACGCGACATCGTGGAAGGCCTTGGAGCGATTGCTCGTGCCCATGCCGTCGATATGGACGACGATGAAACCGAGTTCCGCCAACGCCTGATCCGATGCCACAGGGGTGAACGTCTTTGGCACGAACGAGCCCTGCGGACCGGCGTAGATGTCTTCGATCACCGGATACTTTTTCGAAGGATCGAAGTTCAAAGGCCGGGTGATGGTGCCCCAGATATCGGTCTTTCCATCGCGTCCCTTGGCGACGAAGACCTCGGGAAACTTGAAGCCCGCCGCGACCAGTGCGGAGGTGTCGCCCTTGTCGAGATCGAGAACGACCTTCTGGTCTTCGGTCCTGCGCAGTTGTGCGACCGGAGCGAGGTCCACGCGCTGCCAGGTGTCGATATAGAACTTGTGATCGTGCGAGAAGCTGACCGAATGCATGCCGTCGGCGTCGGTGAACCTGGTGAGGCCGGTGCCGTCGAAGTTGATGCGGTAGAGCTGGGTGAAGTAGGGATCCTGGCCGGGAACGATGCCACCGGTTTCAAAGTAGATCTGCCGCTTGGCATCGTCGACCCAGTCCACGTTGCGGACCAGCCAGTCGCCCTTGGTGATCTGATTTTTTACCTTGCCGGTCACTCCGTCGTAGAGGTAGAGGTGCTCCCATCCATCGCGCTCGGAAGCCCAGATGATCTCCTTGCCGTCGTTGATGTCATGCCGGTATTTTCTGCCCGCGGAGAGTCCCGGGCCCAGGTTGCTGTAGTAGAAGAACGTCTTGGTCTGCTCCGAGATCAGTGGCCGTGCCTTGCCGGTCTTCCCATCGACCTCGATGACGGTATACGCCTGGTGGCCGCGCTGGTTGTACTCGAAGGTGAAGCCGCGACCGTCCTTCCACCACACAGGCTCGCTGATGTCGTAGGGATTGGGAAAGAGCGCGGGGTCGATGTCTGTCTGCTGTTTAGTGGTGACGTCGAAGAGGGCAGGGTAGGCGATGTCGAGGGTATCGCCTGGTTTGTTGTAGTGAATGGTGCTGTGCTTGGGCTGGATCTGGTCGGCCGGCGAGGACTCGATGTACGTGACCTCGCGATCGTAGCCGGGACGCGTGTGATACGCGACGAGTTTCTTCGAGTCCGGAGACCAGGCGAACGAACGCAGCGAGTAGTAGTTGCCCTCCGAGCCATCGAAGCTGATGGGATAGGCAGGCTTATCGCCCTTGGGCTTGATGAAGACGTTGAAGTTCTGTACGAACGCCTCGTAGTTGCCGTCGAACGAGGTGCAGACCTCAGGTGGCTCGGGTGGAAGCTGACCCAGCAACTGCGAGCCGACTCCCGCGCGTTCCCTGCGCCCCTGGGGGTGATCCTGCGGATGCGGCGTTGGCGCGCAGGCAGGCTGCCTCGCTTCATAGTGGCCTTCGTCGTCATCCTGCGGAGCGGGCGGATGGTACTCGAGCCCATCGACTGGATCTCCGCCGGGACCTTCGAGGCTGGCCTCGGGGTTGAGCAGCGACTGGTCCTCAGGCGCCGGACGCCCCTCACGACCGGGGCGCGGAATGGGGCCTGTCTTGGTGCAGGTGTAGTCGGAGAGAGTGCACTTGTACAGCGAACCTTCGGTGCCGAACTGGATCGCGTGTTCGTCATCGACGAACGTCAGAGGCGCGGTGGTTCCAGGTGCTTCCGGCATAGGACGCGCGCCGGGACGTTCCTGTCTCGGAGCGAACGGCAGCTTGAGCGCGGTGTACGGTTTTCCGACAGCCTTGGAGATCGCGGCGGCCAGCTTCTCCTGATCGAAGGCGGGCTTCTTTTCGCCGGCGTCCGCATGGACCAGGACGAACTCCGTGCCGCCCTTGACCGACTTCGGGTACCAGAAGTGGTCGGTGTTGTTGATCCAGGCCATCGTCCCGGGTGTGTTCACCACGAGATCGCGCGACTTCAACCGCAGGTCATGAGCTCTCTGGTAGTCCGCTAAGGTTCCTTGCGCGTGGAGGAAGGGGGCGAGGGAGAAGAGGCAGAAGGCTGTGGCGGTAAGAGGGCGGAGGTGCAGCGTACGCATGGTGGCTCCCGGGAACCGGTTATTTTTGTGAAGTATACATGATTGTATCCAAAGTGAGATATCCGGTTTGGCGTTGGGGAGCGGATGGAGCAGGGAGGGATGGTGGTAAGGTTTGCGCGGTAGCTGTTGTTTGAAGGGTGCGTCTTTGTTTCGATGGCCTCTGCTGCCTCTTGCCTTTGCTTTTCTGGTTTGTCATTTCGAGCGCAGCGAGCGAATCTGCTTCCTCCCGCTCTTCGCCCGTATCACCCAGAAACACCTGGGCAAGATGGGAAGCCATAGATTGCATCAGCGCATAACGTTCGTGCTGGCATCGGAGAAAACGGGAGAAAGCAGATTCGCTCGCTGCGCTCGGAATGACAAACCAGAAAGGCAGAAGCAACAACGGGATCGATCAACGCAGCTTAAGTGCCGGAACATCCACGGGGTCATGGAGCAGCTCCCAGCGCTGGAGCGAGAGCGGTACATTGCCGTTGAGCCAGACGAAATCGTGGAAGCGCTGAAGCGAGAAGCTGTCTCCCTGTTTTTGCTTTACATCCGCGAGCAGACCGATGATCTGCAGTTTGCCGATCTGGTAGGTCATCGCTTGTCCAGGGGCCGTGGCAAACAGTGCGACTTCGTCATGCGCCGTGTGCGAACTCATGGGGACAGTCTTCGTCATGTACTCCATCGCCTGCGCCATCGTGAACTCGCCGAGCGCGAGCTTTACATCTACTTCAACGCGTAGGGCGCGCAGCTTCATGAAGTTGTAGATCAGGCGGCGGGTGCCGGGGTCGCGGTCGAAGAGGCCGGCCTGCAGCATCATCTCCTCGGAGTAGAAGCCGATTCCTTCGTTAGGGCCCGAGTCGTAGAAGTGTGTGCGGATGAGGTCCGGATTGGCGAAGCTCAGCACCTTCTGGAAGTAGTGGCCCGGCACACCCTCATGAAGGATGATGGGCCGCGGGTCGAGCGACGTCCCGAAGAAGCCTTGCGGGCCGGGGTGGATGGCGGCGATATAGCTGGTGCCGTCCTGGTCGAGGCGTAGCGGCGAGGTGAGGTCGTCGGTTGGGGACAGGTCTTCAAGCGGTGCGACATACGCCGGCAGCGGAAGATTGCGATAGTGCTTGACCCAGGTAGGAACGGTCAGGATGTGATGGGACTGCAGGTAGGCGCGGATCGCCAGTTCATCGGACTGTTCCCGCTGCATATGCTCTTCTGTGGACTTGAAGACCGGCAGCGGCTGCGTCTTGTCGTCGCGGGCCGTATCGTAAGCGGCGACTGCGAGGGTGCGGTGGAGCTCCTGTTGGGCCATCAGCAGCATCTGCTCCGGCGTGTAGGGCATGAGCGCGATCTGGCGCAGAAAGTAGAGGTAGTTGTCGCGGCCGATCGCCGTCTCTGTCTTCGCGATGTGCTGCTGCTGGAGCCAGGCGCGAAAGTCTTCGAGGCTCTTTGTTGCTGCGGGGAGAGAGGCTTCCAGCGCGCGGGCATGTTCCGCGTCGAGCTGCGGCTCGACCTCCGAGATGACGGTGCGGAGACGAGGCGCGATGTCCGCGAGTTGTTCGATGGCAAGGTCTGCGAACGGCTTGCGCATGTCGGTGAGGTTCTTGCGGGCTGCATCGAGTGTCGCCGGAAACGATGCTAGCCGTGCGGCTAATTCATCCTGTCGCTCGGCAGAAAATGGCGGTGGAGGCAGCAGGGGAAGGTAAAGCGCGCCGAGTGTCTGGTCGATGTAGAAGCTCGGGTCGCGCTGCCAGCGTGCGTCGATATCCAGCTCCCAGTGCACGCGAGCCAGCGCGGAACCCATAAGGCGGTAGTCCACCTGCTGCGCGATGGGCGCTGCGGGATCTGCGAGGTTCGCGAAGCGCGTTTCGAAGCGGAGGAGTTGGGCGCGGTAGCGAGTGATGGCTCGCGGCGACCAGTCGATGACGAGATTCGCGGGGCGATCGAGCCTGGGAATATCGTCGGTGCTAAAGGGCTGCTCCTGCGCGCGCCACGTCCAGAAATCTTTGGCGAAGTCTTGCAGCGTCTCCGCGTGAGCTGCGGGGCCGAAGGTAGCAAGCAAGGCGATGGTCGCAAGGAACTTCAGTCGCATAGATATCTCAATGCCCCGGAATCGTTTAAAGCACTACTGTCTGCGGAGCTGGATGAGGCATGATCGTTTTTGCTACACCGCCCGCGAGCGAAACGGTCAACTCCTTCGCTGCGGCAAGACCACCGTGCGCGACGCTGTAGTGCAGCGTTCGCTTTGCGTCGTCCCACTTCAAATTAATGATCGAGAATGCCCCCTTCTCATAAGCGAAACTCAAACCGTCATCGTCATAGAGCTGAAAGCTGCCGTCGGCTCCCGGATAGATCGTCAGGTGAACCGGTTCGGTGGAGTGCTCGGCAACATACTGTTTCACCGGCCCTGTAGGAATGATCGCTCCGGCGCGAACGAAGAGAGGCAGCGCCTCAAGCGGAGCCTGCACGGTTATGGCTTTGCCGCCATCAATAGGCTTGGCTGTCCAGAAGTCGTACCACTCGCCTGCGGGAAGATAGACCTTGCGCTCCGTCACTCCCGGCTCGAACACCGGCGCAACCAACAAGCTCGGTCCGAAGAGGTAAGCATCGGCGGTCGCCCAGGCGGTCTGGTCTTCCGGGAACGAGAGCCCGAGGCTGCGGATGAGCGGGATGCCCGTCTTGTGCGTCTCCCAGGTCGCGGAGTAGAGATACGGCATAAGCTGCGAGCGGGTGTTGAGATACTTGCGGCAGATAGGTTCGACCGCGGCATTATGCAGCTCTTCGGGCTTCGGCAGGAACGCCTCGGCGTTGGCTCCCATCTCCGATTCGCCGTAGCTTCCCGTATTCCAGCCCCAGGGACGGCGCAGTTGCCAGGTGCGCCCGTGGCAGCGGAACGAGGGACAGAAGGCGCCGAACTGGAACCATCGCACGAACAGCTCCGCAGTGAACTCTTTCGTCGGGACAAAGCCGCCGATGTCTGTGCCCCAGTAGGGAACGCCGCTCAGGCCGGCATTGATGCCCATCATGATCTGCGTCTCCAGCGTCTTCCACGTGGAGAACGTATCGCCGGACCACAGCCAGCCCCAGCGCTGAATCCCGGCATAGCAATTGCGATGCAGCGCGAACGGTCGCTTGTCCGGAGCGGTGAGGCGGCCGCCCTCCCAGTACATCCGGTTGCGAACCAGCCGTGAAGGCACGGGCAGCACATCGCCCTCATCCGGCCACCATCCATCCACGCCCATCTTCACGAACGGCACATGCTGCTGCCAGTAGTTCGCCGCGTCTCCCGGCACCGCTGCGGCAGAGCCTGTGTCGTCCACCTTGCCGTGCAGATTCTCCGGCGGGTTCACCACGTGCAGGACCACGTTGAAGTGCAGGTCATGGAACTCGCTGAGGATCTTTTCAGGATCGGGAAAGACCGTCTTGTTGAACACGAACGAGCCGTGCCCTGTGTTCCATCCCGAGGGACAGAAGCCCGTTCCGAGATAGATCACCGCATCGCACGGCAGCTTCTTCTCGCGAAACGTTCGGGCCTCGTCGAGGATCTGTTCGCGGCTGTCGATCGTTCGATGCGACTGCTGAAAGCCGAGCGTCCATTTGGCCGGAAGGTGAGGGAAGCCGGTGATCTCCGCATATTGGCGAAGGAGTCCGGCCGGTGTCGGCGAGACGCAGAGGTAGAGGTCCTGGCCGCGCGCGACATCGCTCGGCTTGAAGATTCCGGTGTCGCCGGAGAGATCGAACTGGCCGCCGGGCTCGTGGAAGTAAAGTCCCCAGCCCTTGCCCATGACCCACGGAATGGGATTGCGAGCGCCGAAGATCCGCAGGTTGTCGCCTGCGCCGTTGCGCATCATGTCCTTCACGCCGCGGCGATCCATCGGATGAACGCCGGGACCCATGCCGTAGACCGGCGCGTTGTTGTAGCCGAAGCCGATCTGGTTGAGGTCCGGGCGAAAGACGAGCTCCTGGATGACGCCGCGCTGCGAATGTTCTACCGCGATCTTCAGCGGTCCCGTAGCGATGCGCACCGTGTACTCGCCCCACGGAATACTCTGCCCTGCGGCGTCCGTGCGGAGCGTAAGCATGGGCTTCGCAAAGGTACGCGGAGCGATGCTGCCGTCCTCGTAGTAGCGATCCAGCGTCTCATCGACCGCTGCAATCGAAATCCTCAAGGTGGAATCTGTGACGGACGTGATCGTCACGTCCATCCCAACGGAGCCTGTTGCAACGGCGGAGGGCGCAAGCAACTCAGCCCAGGTAAATCGCTGCCGCAGCAGCACTCCTGCGGATACAGCGCCCAACCCTGCCACGACCGACCTGCGCGAGTGCTTTTTCATGGAGAAGACCCTCATCTTCCGTGCTTTGTATAAACCTGACGTTCGCGAACAATCCCTAGTCGGGAGAGTAAACAAATACTAATTTGTATACAACTGAAAATTCTTTCGGTATAACTTTTCCTATCGGCAAGGAGAGGCGCAGGGAGTCCCTGAACCCTCTTTCGCTGTTACTCCAGCTCCAACAAGGCTTGAACGATGCGGATTTGTCCACGGGTGCTTCGGGTTTTCTTCGTCTCAGCCGCTCTGTCCGGCACACTTGTCCACGCTGCCCCGGCGGCACCATCCACCGACTCGAACGCTCGTATGCCGTCGCTGATCGAGCAGTTCAGCGCGGACCGCATGTCGCTCAATCGGGCGTATCCGCTCTCGATCTCGCCGAGCCACATGGAGCGTTTCACGAAGTTCTACCAGGACGAGCTCGTCACTCTCAGCGCCGTCGACTTCAACGTGCTCTCACAGGAGGACCGCGTCGACTACCTTCTCCTGAAGAACTGCCTCACCGCGAACCTTCATCAGTTGGCGATTCAGAAGCACCAGATCGAAGAGATGCAGCCGCTGCTGCCCTTTGCCGCGGGCATCGAAGAGCTGCTCGATAAGAAGCGGCTGATGCAGCGGCCTGACGCCGAGAAAGATGCCGCGTTGCTTGCCGAGATGGTGAAACAGATCGAAGCGGCCCGCAAACAGTTCGATCCTAAAACCGAGGGCCACGCCAGGATTAATCCTGTGGTCGCGAACCGCGCCGTCATCGCGACGCGCGAACTCAGTGAGGCGCTGCACGACTGGTTCGGCCAGTACAACGGCTACGATCCGACCTTCAGCTGGTGGGTCGACGTGCCCTACAAAGACGCGGACAAGGAGCTGACAGCCTACAGCGGCTTCCTGAAGGAAAAGCTTATCGGCATCGCGGCTGACGATAAGACCACCATCATCGGCGATCCGGTCGGACGTGACGCCCTGCTCCACCAGCTCTCCGACGACATGATTCCATACACTCCCGAAGAGCTCATCTCCATAGCGCAGACCGAGTACGACTGGTGCATGAAGGAGATGCTCAAGGCCTCGCACGAGATGGGCTTTGGCGATAACTGGCAGGCCGCCGTCGAGAAGGTCAAGCAGATGCACGTCCCGCCGGGCGAGCAGCCCGAGCTGATCCGCAAGCTCGTTGTGGAGGGCAGTGACTTCGTCAAGAAGAACGATCTCGTCACCGTTCCGCCCCTCGCCGACGAGACCTGGACGATGATCATGATGACGCCCCAGCGGCAGCTCGTAAATCCGTTCTTCACCGGAGGCAACGAGATCAGCGTCTCCTACCCCACCGACACCATGACCTACGAGCAGCGTGAGATGAGCATGCGCGGCAACAACATCCCGTTCGCGCACGCCACGGCGTTCCACGAGATGATCCCCGGGCACTTCCTGCAGTTCTACATGAACGCCCGTTACCGCACCTATCGCCGCCCGTTCTCCACGCCCTTCTGGGGCGAAGGCAACGCGCTCTGGTGGGAGATGCTGTTCTACGAAAAGGGTTTTGAGAGCACCCCTGAGGAGCGCGTCGGCGCGCTCGTCTGGCGGATGCATCGCTCGGCGCGTGTGCTCTTCACGATGAACTTCCATCTCGGCAAGTGGACGCCGCAGCAGTGCGTAAAGTTCCTCATCGACAACGTAGGCTTCGACTCCGAGAACGCCCTCGCCGAGGTCCGCCGTTCCTTCGATGGCTCGGTCGGGCCTCTCTACCAGTGCTCGTATTTAATGGGGGCGCTGCAGTTCCGCGCGATGCACCACGAGCTCGTCGATTCGCACAAGATGACCGACCGCCAGTTCCACGACGCCATCCTCCACGAAGGAGCGATGCCCATCGAGATGCTGCGAGCCGATCTCGAAAACGTCAAGCTGACGGCGGACTTCCAGACTTCGTGGAAGTTCTACGGCGACCATCCCACGCATCCGTAACGCACAGCGAAAGGATTCCGAACCATGGATAGACGTGACTTCATCAAGAGCATGGCCGCCAGCACGGCAGTCCTCCACACGCTCAGCGCGCAGGGTGCCGGACAGGCACTCCACCCCTCGAAGACAGGCTCTGTTCCTCCCTCCGCAGCTTCTGTAGAAGGCCATATCAAACTCGCGACCTTCACTCGCAAAGGCGAGACCTGGACGGTCTACGAAGACCTCAGCGTGCGCGACGGTGTCCTCACCTTCGTCTCATCCGCGGGTACGGCTCGCGTTCTGCCCAAGACCGCGGAGGCCACCTTTGCAGACGACGGCCCGCAGCATCTCGGGCTCGACATCAAGGACATCGGCATGGCCGGCGCGGATCTCCTCGCGGACAAGCTCCTTGCCCACGGCGATCCCAGGGAAGAAGAAGTCCGCAAGGCCGCTCCGCCCATGAACTCTGCTCACCACGAGGGCAACAATCCGAACTACCGTCCCAACTGGAACACCTTCGTCGGCACGCGCGAGTGCAGCGACACGATGCCGGTCTATCCCAGCGGCAGCACGCGCACCTATCATCCCATCCAATACTTCAAAGAGCTCACGCAGGAGCGCTCCAACCTGCGCTACGAAGGGCTTGTCGGCGGATGGATGCCGGCGGTGCGCAAGGTTCTCCCCGGCGACAACGGCTCGTACTACGAGATCGTCGTCTTCGGCGATGTCCTCGCCAAAGATCGCTTCATCGTGCAGACGTGGCACCGCACGTCGCACATTCAAAACGGCAAGGCCACCAAGGTGGAGTTCGGTTACAGCTATCCCGCCTACACGCGCCGTCGCCAGGACCCGAAGCCGGAGGAGTTCTATCTAGGCCTGCTCGAGTTCGCCGAGTACTGGGAGCGCCAGACCCACGACCTCGTGCCGCTGAGCCTGCCCGACAAGAGCTGGACGGACATGGTCCGCTACGCCTTCGTCAAGGAGCAGATGGTGCGTCCCGGCGGCGTCTATCCCAAGTACGGCGCGGTCGATCGCGACTACTACGGCCCCGAGTACGACGGCTTTCAGGACATCTTCACGATGGCCCTCTACGCCAACCTCGAGTGCGGCCGCTTCGATCTCGCGCACGATATCTTCGACAACTACTTCTCCGACTTCACCGACAGCAAGGGCATGATCAACATGCGCGGAGCCGAGACCGCACAGTTCGGCCTGACGCTCTTCCTCATCGCGCGCTACTACCAGCTCACCGGCGACAAGACGCTGCTTATCAAGCACCGCGAAAAGATCGAAGCGACCGCCACGCTCCTCGCCGAGCTGCAGGACGAGTCGCTCAAACTCAGCCCCTCCGATCCGGGCTACGGTCTGCTGCATGGCTGGTGCGAGTCCGACTCTTGCCTCATGCCGGACCCCTCGATCTGGGACAAGGCCTACTTCTCGAACAGCGCCTTCACCGTCCGCGGCTGGCGCGACATCGCCGGCACGTGGCGCAAGCTGAAGTTCTCCGGTGCCGAGGCCCTCGCCACCGATTGGACGCGCCGCAGCGAGCAGCTTCAGGCCGCACTGACGAAGAGCATCGAGGCCAACATTCGTCACGACATGAAGCCCGCCTACATCGGCCCCATGCCCGGCGTAAAACTCACCTTCCGCGAGTCGATCGAACAGGAGCACCCCAGCGAACAGGGCTGGACGCACCGCTGCTACGCCGAACTCCTCCAGCCCGATGTGCTCCCTGCGGCGCAGGCCAACATCGTCATCGATTGCATGCGCGCCTACGGTGCTACGACTGCTGGCGTGGTGGCCAACGTTGAACGCGCGAATCCCCACGACCGCGCCATCCTGGGGTTCGTCTCCTACGGCTACGCCGCTGCGTTGCTCCGCCTCAACCGCATCGAGGAGTACATCCTCTTCCTCTACTCGCACCGCTATCACGACCACTCACGCGGCAGCTGGACCGCCGGAGAAGTCTCCGGGATCACCGGCGGCGGCGCGCTCTTCTGTATTCCCGCGCAGCAGACGATCCCTCTCCTGGTCCGCTGGATGTTGGTCTTCGAAGACTCCGATGAGGATCGCCTCCACTTCGGCCGCGCCCTGCCCCGAGAGTGGGTAGCCACAGGCAAGCCCATCGCCATCTCAGGCGCACCAACCCGCTGGGGACGCGTCGACTACCACCTCGAAACCCGAGGCCCCAACACGTTGGCAGCCAGCATCACCCTGCCGGCAAAGGGCGACCTTCCCAAAGAACTCCACGTCACCTTCCGCGCCGGAGACGGCCGCAAGCTGGCCAGCGCGACGGTCAACGGCAAGGCGGCGTCGTTCGGAGGGCTTCATCGGGATGCTGTCGTTGTTGTTCCGAGAGGCGAACGAGCGTTTGAGGTGGTCACGCAGCTTGCTTAGTAGCGGTATCCACCGCAGCTTCAAGCCTCGGATCTCCATAGAGCGCTTAAAAGCGCGCGGGAAAGGCACTGTTTCGTTAAGGGCACGGGTTTACCTGTGCTCTTACAACTGCTAATGTGCTGTATCGCTGTTTGGCGAGGTTGCAACATGATATGCCGAGGAATCTGACGAAGTTCTTCACTAAATGTAATAGGTGCCATTCGTGAAGAACACGTATTACAACATCAAGGCATAAACGAAAGAGGAAAGAACGCCAAAATTTTCTTTTGGAGGGGGCCAGAAACACACTGAAGGCTATCGAATCCCCCCCCCGCTCTCGAAGCGAATGCAATATCTAAAAGTTTTGTCGGCGGTACCGCTTGACCGTTTTGAAGAAATTGAAGCCGCTGTAATTCTCGTCTAATCTTTACTCCATAATGAAGCTTTGCCTGATCACTTAGTAATCCCCAATGACGTTCTAATGACCGTACATAAGCAGAGATACGTTTTTCTTTTCTAGTAACAGAGAGGGGACCGACTCTAGTGAGGCTGAACCAGTCTGGGTGTGATCCGAGTGGAATCCCGAAATTACTAATATGATTTGCTAATTCGCTGCCAAGCCAAATTTCCGAAAACACGTCGTGTTCGGGCAAAATCATCAACTCGATCAGGGGAGATTTAAAATGAGTACGACTCTCTCCCACGCAAAACACGTCGAGATCAGATTCGGCGTGTTGTAAGTGTGCAGCAAACGAGCCAAATATCACTATTTCGTGCGCAGCATCCAACCGTCTTCGAATTTCTGGACTGAGAGTCTCGGACCGGGTCTTAAGAATTTCTTTCAACCATTCCGTTGAGTCCACTTATCCCTCCTTTGTTGCAAAAGGTCGATGAGATCGGTTAGGTAGTCGTCAGCCAAGTCGAGATCTTCTCCGAAAAGTTCCCCGAAATAGCCGTTAATAGCGTCTTCAAGATTTACTGCGACACTGACGAGATCATCTTCGGGAGAGAAGAGAAGCTCTAATAGCCCAGAGAGACTCGATGGCTCTTGGACCAGTTTGCACTGCTTACTTATCACCGATATCACAGCACTTAGAGCGACTTCTACTTCTTCAGATTCGATTTGCCCTGCTTCGATAAATACGTCGTCATCCTCATCATCCACGTCGCTGTAAGCACTAGGAAGTATAGAGTGAACGCCCTTTAACTCTTCGATGAGCTCATCGATAACCTGAGGGCGCAAGCGTTTCCTTCGGAGGGTGGTCATTTGGAAACCTTTATGTTTTTCTTAGCCCTGCGCCCTGAAGCGTTGACTACGTCCTGAGAGTTTTGATCCAGGAGTGGTTGAGTTGCTGGCTGAATGGTGTTTTGAATCGTAACGCTAGGAGATGGAGACTGTGGCGTCACGCCGAACCATTTTGGAAGCCACGCGGCAAGACCCAGGACAAGGTAAAAGATTAAGTCCGACTTAATTGCGAGCCGCGCCTCTTTATTTATGCGAGACAGAACTTTATTTAGTTGATCGTTCTTGAACGTGTGGCTAATCAGGGGGCGCGGCTTTTTTGTTCCGAAGAGAGAACGTGCTATGTTCGGTGTTGAAAAAGTAACCTTTTCCCCGGTGGCTCGGCGGTGTTTATCTATTTGAATTTCAATGTTTCGGGCGCGCCCTCCAAACAGCCAACCGAGACGGACTTGTTCACGCTCGAACCAAAAGAACCAAGCTAATAGTACATTTACCGCGAAAGAGCTGATAGCTGGGGAGAACCCCTTACCACTGGCGATTGCAACTAGAGCGCCAATAGTGGCTGTTACGGACCACCCTTTGATGGTCACTCTGAAAGCGCCAATCTTATCGATCTTATCTTGGAGGATCTTGTATTCGTCGCTTAGAGAGCTCATAGGGTCGGTTCAATGCTTGATCGTATATGAATGGGTGTTATGTAAGTTCATAGTCAAAAAGGTCCAACAATCTTGAAAGACGCCAAGCCATCATATCGTCTCCCCCATATTCGTGGCTGGTATTCTTCCGAATCCTAAACATTAGAGCGACTACTGCGCTGCTTCATGCATAGTGTTAGGCAGGAGCCATCGACCCTGCGCTCCTATTAATCGTGTTTTCACGTGATCCCGACACTATCTCAAGCCGTGTTAACCTAAGCTCGCATCGACAAGAGGACACCAGCATGGGAAGCCTGAATCTTTCCTCCGCAGTTCACGTACTTCCGTGCCCGAACTGCAGGGAGACCATCAATACCTCGGTACGGCAATGTCCGTTCTGCTCCGCACTCATCGATCCTGCGGCTGCGGAGGTGTCTGCTGCCGCTACCAGCAGGATCAGCGCGGCGTGCAGCGATGCCAGCGTCCTGAGGATCATGGCCTGGATGCTGGTGCCGTTCTTCTTTCTCCAGATCGTTCCCTTCCTGGGGTTGGCTGGCGTGGGAGGTTTCTGGTTTCTCAGGCTCGCGATTCCTGCGATGGTCATTCGCTGGTGGATCAGGTTCGGTTCGATCAAGACGGACGATCCCGACTTCGCCCGCGCGAAGCGGATCGCAATCGTCATCAGCATCGTGGCGCTGCTGGGGCTGCTGAGTGCGATTCCCCTGCATGCGCGTGCGTAGCTTGAAGAGCGGATAGCTGTGTCTCTGCGCGTTCGAGTGTGTCATCAAGCTTTGCTTCAGAATTTGGCTGTGCTTTGGCTTTGAAGGGGCTGAGGAGGCGGCGGAGAAACTCATAGATTAAGAAGTGCGTCGTGCTCTTTAGGGCCAAAGGCCCGTTTCATACCAGCCTGGGGTGGAGCGCAGCAGCGAGCGGTTTTTCGCTCGCTGCCAGCGTAGCCCCAGGTGCAGGTCCACAAGAAAGCAGAGGGCTGTAAGCCCGATTCATCGTGCAGGCATAATGAATCGGGCTTACAGCCCTCTGCTTCTACATCTGCTCTTCACCTGGGGCGTCGTTCTCCGAGCCACCACGCTGTCGCGTGCCGGCTCGGATTTGCTTTGCCCCAGGCTGGTATGAAACGGGCCGTTGGCCCTAAAGATCAGGACTCTCTTGTTCCCTGTAACTTTTTCCGCAGCCTGTGAAGCCCCGCCCCTTCAAAACAAACGTTTAAATTCTCACTTTATTCATACTTTGAAGCGGCGAGTTTGATGGCGCACTTCTATGAGACGCAACCTCTTTATGCTCAACCTTTTGAGCGATGGCCAAGCGTCCTGCATCCTCTACTGAATCCTTTCCGGTTCGGAAAGGATGCCTTACAGGCCTCGCAGTTGGATCCCTAACGCAGGTTCATCGACATAAAAAATAAAGCCGAGCAGCCTTCCTTTGCGAGACAAGTCACGTCTAAATGCGGCGTCCATCGCCCCGCATAATACCTCGTATCGACCCCGCAGACCATTGCCGAATCGGGTACTGCGCGTCTTGCCAGTCGTATAGCGAACAGCTTAAGCTTCTCACCGCAGGCAGCAGAGCTGTTCGAGCGCTATATCCGCACTGCACGAGGGAATGAATGAAGCACAGTATCATGCAATTGTTTTCAGGGGCCAAGTATTTAAGCGTTCGTTCAAAAGTACAAGCAGTTGTATTGAGCGTATGTTTTGCCATCACCGCAACATCCTTCCTATCAGCACAAAGCACCACGGGCGACATTACTGGAACAGTGACCGACACCACCGGCGCAAGCGTGCCTAAGGCTACTGTGACACTCACTAACTTAGGTACAAAAGAAGTAAGAACCGCTCAGTCAGGTGACTCGGGCGACTACACCTTTACACAGCTTGGACCCGGCAGCTATTCGGTACAAATCAAGGAAACGGGCTTTCAGACCTTTATGATTCCCGCCATCGCCTTGAATGCTGGAGATCGCGCCCGCGAAGATGCCAAGCTTGCGGTCGGATCGGAATCCACCACGATCACTGTGGACGCACAGACTCCGGCACTACAGACAGACACCTCCAGCATCTCGCACACGGTCACCGATCAGTCTGTGCAGGACCTCCCAATCAGCGGTCGCAACTACATCAACCTCGTGCAGATCACGCCTGGCGCGAATGAAGGTCCGGGCAATGGACTGACAAGCGGCGCGCGTCCGGATGATCGTCGCCAAACCTCGGCGGTAGTGGCGAATGGCCAGTCGGAAATTCTGAATAATGAAATTGTCGACGGCCTCGATAACAACGAACGCATCATCGGCGGCATTGGTGTTCGGCCGTCCATTGAAGCCATCAAGGAAATCAATGTTCAGACGAACAACTACTCGGCAGAGGTAGGGCGTACCGGTGGTGCGGTCATCAACATCATCACCAAATCGGGCACCAATGCTTTTCACGGCTCGGTGTATGAGTTCTTCCAGAATGACGCATTGAATGCAACGCCGTACGAGTTCGGCGCGACGCAGGCGAATGGTCAACCTCTTCCAAAACCTGAACAACGCCAGAATCAGTTCGGTGGTTCACTCGGTGGACCCATCGTGAAGAACAAGCTCTTTTTCTTTGGCGACTATGAAGGCTTGCGCCAGGTTTTCGGCGCGAACCCGCAGACCTTCCAAACCTTGCTTCCATCGCAATATCAAACTCTCCACAGCGGAAACATAGCGGCAATCAGCTCACTGCTGGCCGACGGTGGCCCGATCGATCCGGTCGGGTTGAACTACGCTCTGCTCTACCCGCTGGCGAATACGCCTGTTAATCCAAGCAATCCAAACACGCAAGGCTTTACGGCCTCGCCGGTAACAACGCGCAATTCGGATACGTACGATGGACGTGTGGATTGGCAGATCGATCAAAAGGACCTGATCTACGGCCGTTATACCTACAACAATGTTCCGTCGAACTTCCCGGGTCTCTTCCCTGTCACCAACTTAGCCGGACTGAACATCGCTCCGGGTGGTGCGATCTTCAATTACTACGGTCAGGCAGTCGACAAGGCGCAAAATGCGCAGATTAACTTTGTGCGCACCATCAATCCGAACCTTCTTCTCCAGTTAGGCTTTGGATTCACGCGCGTCAACAATCAATCCTTTCCTCTCAACTATGGGGTCAATGTAGACGACGCTCTGGGCTTGCCGGGAATTAACCTCGGCGATGCCACCACGTCGGGTCTCACGCCAGCGTCAACCGCCGGTTACGGCGACATCGGCGATGGAGCCTTTATCCCCATCAAAGATATCGACAATACCTTCCAGGAAAACGGCTCGCTTACGATCATTCACGGCAAACACAGCATCAAGGTTGGTGCCGCGTTGATCCGGCGCCAGGCCGAGAATCTGCAAAACAACTACGGCATCGGAGACTACACCTTCAATGCTCTTAACCAGGATGCCACGGGACTTGCAGCACTGCTCCAGGGCAACTTCGCCAACGTGCAGCGTTCCAACGACCTTGTTACGCCGCACTATCGGGAATGGGAGCCGGACGTCTTTATTCAGGACGACTTCCGTGCTGCCTCGAATCTGACGCTTAATATTGGCCTGCGCTATGAGGTGCTGACTCCCTTTACCGAAATCAATAACGCGTTGACCAACTTCGATCCCGTGAAGGGCGTTCTACTGGTTGCCGGTCAGAATGGTGTCAATAAGTATGCTGGACTCAACCCGACCTACAGCAACTTCGGTCCTCGGTTTGGTTTCGCTTACACGCCAAGACCAAACCTCGTACTTCGCGGCGGTTATGGCATGTCCTACTTCCAGGGCAACTACACCTCGAATGGCTCGGAAAAATCCCAGCCCTTCGTCTCTGACTACCAATGCAATAACGGTAGCTGCCCGGTAAACCCTGCAACCGGCGTTGCGCCGACTCGGTTCGCGCAAGGTCTGCCCTCACCCACAGCCTCCAGCGCCACGGATCCCTCGGGAAGTGTCAATGGTGTTCTCAATGCCGGGTTCCGTACGTCTTATCTCGAACAATTCAACCTGGGCGTGGAACGGAGCTTTGGCCCTAATGTGGTGGAGATTACCTATGTCGGCGAACTTGGCCGGCATCTGGCGCAGATCACCAATGACCAGAACGTACCTGCTCTGATCTCCAACACGGCGCTGGAGGCACTGGCTCGCCAGCAGGGAACAACGACTGCAGCCGCCTTCAACTCTTTGCGTCCCTATCAGGCTACTTTGCCCAACGCAACACAGATCTCCCAGTTCACAAGTACAGGCGCTTCCAACTATCAGGCTCTTCAGATCTCGTTGACCCGACGTGCTGCGGCAGGCCTGACGATTGGTGCCAACTATACCTGGGCGCACAGTCTTGACAATGTTCTGGGATATAGCAATGAAGTCAATGATGGCTATGGCGCTGTTCCCGGCAAACTCAGCACGATCGAGTACGGCAACAGCGATCTTGATCTCCGCAACCGCCTGAACTTTACTGCTAATTACGAGCTGCCGTTCGGTAAGAACCTGAAAGGCATTGCAGCCTTGGCGGGCAAAGGCTGGCAGGCCAATACCCTGCTGCGCTGGTCAAGCGGTCTCCCCTTTACGGTGCTGCAGAATAACGGCGTCGTTAGCACAACCTTCGGTTCCACAGGGAATTCGCGTCCCAACCAAAATGGCAAAGCGAATAAAAGTGGGTTCGATCTAAACGAATTCTTTGACACGAGCGCATTCCAACCGCAAACTTCGGGGACATTGGGATCTGAAAGCAGGAACTCACTGTACGGACCGCACTTCCGTCAGGTTGACTTTTCAATCTTCAAGACCTTCCCTGTCTATAAAACGTCCACCCTTGAGTTCCGTATAGAAGCATTCAACATCGTGAACACAACGAACTTCGCCAATCCAAACAATACCCTGAGCGTCACACCGAATACTCTCACTGTACCGAACTATGCGGGCAGCGGTCAGACGAGCGACGGGAATGGGAACATCACTCAACCAGGCAATCACTACAGCATCCAGTCGAGCTCATTCGGTCAAATCACAAGTGCTTCGGCCAACTATGTTCCTCGGCAGATCCAGTTTGCGCTCAAGTATCAGTTCTAATTCAACCCCAACCCCAACCCCAACCCCAAAACAAGACACCCAGCGAGTAATCGCTGGGTGTCTTGTTTTGGGGTTGGGATCACTCTATCTCAAAAACAAGAACGCAAGTAGGAGGTACACCAGATCAGATGGGCGGCACTATTTGAGATGATTACTCGCGTCCGTGAGCTGTCCCTTAAGGAGATCCCCGAGATAACCGGCCAGTTCATTTACATCGAAGTGGCCTTCGTCCCATGCGCGGTCTGCAGCCTGTAACGCAGCGTAATAAGGTTCGCGGTTCTCACGAATGCGCTCCGGCACGATTTTGTTCCCTGGTAGCAGTCGGCCTTGCTTCATGCAGAGGAGGTAATAGCAAGCGGCTCTGGCGGTTCGACCATTCCCTTCGACAAAAGGGTGAATCCAGTTCATGCGCCATAGCGCATATGCCGGGAGAATCGTTGGATGGTCGATAATGGTCCAGTTTTCATGGATCACCGAGAGGAATCGGTCCATCTCATCCGGTACGTCCGAGTAGTGAGGAGGAATATGACTCCCGACGTAGATAGGGCCTTTTCTATATCGTCCGCCGAACTGGGCGATGTTTGCCACAGCGGCGGCGTTCAGACTCCACAGCGTGTATTTATCGAAGGATTCGATGCCCTTCTTCAACCCGATCTCGATGCAGTTCAACAGCAGATCGTACTGCCGCAGCAGATTCTGCTCCTGCACTCTGGCGAACAACTCTGGTGAATCCTTCTCTCGAACTGACATCGTCTAAGGCCGTCCTCTATGCGCTATGCTAGGCGAGCAGACGAACATGCTCTGAAGAGCGGCGCACGCTGTCCTTGGTAATCGATTCAGAATGCAATGCATTTCCAAATGCAAAGCTGACCCGCTGCTCACGCAGCTGCTCGTCAGATACCAGGACGTCTCGTGTTTCCTCCAGGAGCTTCAAAAGCTCCACATCTGCGGGCGCTACCTCTATAAATTGCTTGCGATCTGCCATTGCTATTCCTCCTCCACTACGAACGCCGTTGCTAAGACCAGGATCAAATATATTAGCTGTGCTCTAATCCTTGACCTCAACAATCACCTTTAAGCCTACTCACCTATCGGCATATCCCAAGCTGTCGTCGTGTTTACCGCTTCCCTCGGAAGGGAAGATCCTTGCTGCTTTCTATGAATCTTGTCAACCCCTGCACTATTGCAGAGTTCCACAATAGATCTGAATGCACTCTAGCTATTTTATGCGCTTCTGTGAACTTCTATGTAGGCTCACGCATCTTGATCGTTAGCATTGGGAGAATAAGAATCAACGCTCAATTCTGCAATAGGATGCCATGGCACTCTGTTGCATGGGGCTCGGATGTTCTTTGCTGAGTGACTGAACTGTTATGGATCATGCAACTGCGCCAGCGCTTATACATCCGAACGATTGTATGCCAGAGAAAATCGGAGATAGGAAAGCTGCTCTAACGCCGTGATGCAGACTCGATAATCTGCGGAGAAGCCCGGCGGAGCGAAGATCGTTGAAAACGCTCGCTTAAAGAGCACAGCGATCACCCGCTCGTGGAGCAGGCGATCGCTGGGGTGAACTACGAGACGGTGATCGAGAGGAGGGTCGCGAGGAGCGTGAAGAGGCTAGCGATATTAAGAGTAATGGTCAACACAGGATGATTTACCTTTCTGCCTGAATACCACCAGAGCGGTTGAGTTGCATGGAAACCGATGAGAGTAACATACAGCGTTTTTGGAGGGTTGATACAACAATTTTTGTGTGCGCTTCGCGGCTTAGCAAGCCCTTAACTCATGGGGTACAGTGTCCTGCGATGGCATGGGCGTTGCCGCTGACGCGAGTTTAAGTGGCGTGGAGGAAACAGCGATCACCCGCTTGTGAAGTAGGCGATCGCTGGAGTGAACTAGAAGTGGATGAAAAGAAGGTTTGTGAGCAAAGCGAAGAGGCTAGCGATGTTGAGAGTGATGGTCAGCACAGGATTAAATACCTTTCTCTCTGAATAACACCAGAGCGTTTGCATGATGTGGGGGCCCGATGAGAGTAACATACAGCGTTTCGGTGGTTTGATTCAACAGATTTCTTGCGCGGTTCGCGGCTTAGCAAACGCTGAAAATTCATGGGCACAGCGCCTTGCGATGGCATGGGGCGTCGCTGCTGACGGGAGCGAGTACCGAAAATGGCCGTTAAAGGGCACAGCGATCACCTGCTTAGGAGCAGGCGATCGCTGGGGTGAACTACGAAACGGTGATCGAGATGAGACCCATCAGAAAGGCGATGAGGCCGGCAATGTTGATAGCAATAGTAAGCATGTGTCCACCTTTCTCTCAGGCGCAAAGCCAGAGGATTCAAATGCTATAGAGCTGAGGGCCCAATAAGGTGAACATACAGGTTCGGACCTCAAGACACAATAGCTTTTTTCACCCATTGAACAAGTTTTAATCGATGTTGACTGCAAAGTTAACTCATCATTTTTGTTGACCGCTCATATATTTCGCATAAGCAATATCCTCCTCGGAGAAAAACGGAGAAAACCCTGATGGACAAAGGAGTTTAAACGCTTTCGCTGCAGCGTCGTGAGGAGCTCCTGATGTCCTCTTGTAAGGGATCGATAAGAATAATTTGTGTTCACGATACACAAGTTTTATCCAACGCAAGGGCTCTTGGCTGCGCCCAATCTTGTAGAGACTGCAGTGTGCAGAAGATCCTCATGGAAATGGTGCATTCGCCGACAAGAATGCGTCGAGCACCGCTTCAGCGAGGGCTGGCAAATCGCAGCACGCTTGGCGCCATTTCCTCAGCGGCTAAACAGGTTGCGGAAAAGTCCCCATCTGATCTTTAGGGCCAACGGCCCGTTTCATACCAGCTAAGAGTTTTCCGCAATCTGTAAAGCCGCGCGGCAACACAAGCACTGGTGGCATGGCTGAAGCTATGCCACCAATGCTTGTGGCTTTTCATGACCCGTTCGCATGCAGCAAAGAAGCCCCTGCGGACTGATTCGGTCGCACATCGCCAATGTTGACAGGGGTTTTCGCGCGGTAGAGAATTGGCGGCATCAGGCAACGCCAGTCCTTCGCATGGAGTCCCATGAAGAAGAGAGCGGGCGCGAAGCTAGCCTCGGGAGGTCACTATGCAGGCAGTTCACGACGGACAGTGCGGGTTGTGCAGCCACTTTGGCGAGCAGCACGCAAAGGCTACAGTTCTGGTGTCGATTCTCTCCAGCAAGAAGGCCGATGAGGGCATGCTGGACGATTGTGGCCACCCCAAACACGCGGCACTGCACCTCAAGGTGACCCCCATCTCGGGATGCGATGGGTTTGTGCCCGCAGCACAGGCTTAAAAACAGAGTGTAGAGATGTAGAGAAAAACGAAGGGCGCGCCATCAAGGCGCGCCCTTCGTTGGTTGGTGGTATGGCTTAGAGTTCCTTGACTCCGTCGACGAACGCCTTGAGCTTGCGCGAGCGCGACGGATGACGCAGCTTACGGAGAGCCTTGGCTTCGATCTGGCGGATGCGCTCGCGGGTGACCTGGAACGACTGGCCGACCTCTTCGAGCGTGTGCTCGCTGCCGTCCTCGAGGCCGAAGCGCATCTTGATCACACGCTCTTCGCGCGGGGTCAGGGTACGCAGCACCTGTGAGGTGTACTCCTTCAGGTTGACCGAGATCACGGCGTCGGACGGGCTGACGGCCATGCGGTCTTCGATGAAGTCGCCAAGATGCGAGTCTTCTTCCTCGCCAATTGGCGTCTCGAGCGAGATGGGCTCCTGCGCGATCTTCAGGACCTTGCGGACCTTCGCGACAGGGATATCCATGCGCTTGGCGATCTCTTCCGAAGACGCCTCGCGGCCCAGCTCCTGCACCAGCTGACGCGAGGTGCGGATCAGCTTGTTGATCGTCTCGATCATGTGCACCGGGATACGGATGGTGCGGGCCTGATCGGCGATGGCGCGAGTGATGGCCTGACGAATCCACCACGTGGCGTAGGTCGAGAACTTGTAGCCACGGCGGTACTCGAACTTGTCCACGGCCTTCATCAGGCCGATGTTGCCTTCCTGAATCAGATCGAGGAACTGCAGTCCGCGATTGGTGTACTTCTTCGCGATGGAGACCACGAGACGAAGGTTGGCTTCGATCAGCTCACGCTTGGCCTTCTCGGCGTCCATGTCGCCCTGGATCATCTCGCGCTGTGTGCGCTTGAGATCGTCGAGTGAGATGCCCGAGTCAGCTTCGACGCGCTGGAGATCGACGCGGCAGTTCTTCTGCTGGCGCTTGTACTCCTTCTTCAGCTCTTCCGAGCGCGAGGCCTCGAACTTGGCCTCGAGCGAGCGGATCTGGCGCTCCAGCGTGCGCATGGAGTCGACGGTCTTGTTGACCTTGTCGAGCAGCCGCTTTTTCTCGCCGTTGGTGTACTTCAGCTCGCGGACGATGCGGTTGACGAACACATGCTCGCGGCCCATGAGCCAGCGGCTCTTGCGCTTGTCCTTCTCTTTGGCCTTGGCGTCCTTGCCATGCGGCTCAGCGACGCGCGCCCCAAAGTCGGCGGCCTTCTTCTGGTGCTTGATCAGCTCGTCGATGCGGGCGACGGTCTGCTTCACGCGCGCGGCGAGGATCTCTTCGGTCAGCTCTTCTTCGTCGAATACGACGACTTCCTTGATGTTGCGGACGCCGCGCTTGAGGTCTTCACCGAGGCCGGTGATCTCGCGAATGACGATCGGAGAGCGCGAGATCGCCTTCATCACGCGCAGCTGGCCGCGCTCGATGCGCTTCGCAATCTCAACTTCACCCTCGCGGGTGAGCAGGGGAACGGTGCCCATCTCGCGCAGGTACATGCGAACGGGGTCGTTGGTCTTTTCGAGCGTGCCGGGCGAGAGGTCGAGTTCGACGTCGTCGCCTTCTTCGCCGGACTCGTTATCGGAGTCTTCGGCGGCGCGTTCGCTGGCCGCACGGCGGCCTTCACCCGAGAGCACTTCAATGCCCTGGGTGTTGATGGTGGTCATCAGGTCATCAAGCTCGTCGGGCGAGGTGATGTCTCCGGGGAGCAGGTCGTTGACTTCACCGTAGGTGAGGTAACCCTTTTCTTTGCCGGTGTCGATGATTCGGTCTACGTCTTCTTCGTACTTATCGAGTTCGTCTGCCACGTTTGGCGCTCCTAGCGGAATCTCGCGCGGGTTGGCGCGAGAAAAATTATGGGAAAAGATCACGCTCATATGCTCGAACGCGGAGGTCTCCCTGGGTTGTGTCGGAATCGCTAGGACGGGGTATGCGGTCAAGGCCGCGGGCGCGGGCGGAAGTCACTCAGGGCTTGAGGCTTCGGCAACTCAAAGGCGCACGTCTCCAGCGAAACATAGTGTACCACTAAGTTAGACGTGGAGGGCACTGGAAAAGATGCAGCGAAGGTGCTGCGAAAGCGGTTGTCCTCTGCCTGTCCGTCCTAAACCCCTCAGCTCCGCCCCGAAAAGATCGAAGCCCCCTGGTCCGGCGTCCCCACTGTATTGCGGAACATGCTGAAAAGCTCCCTGCCCACCCCAAACTGCGACTCCGAGAGGTCTTCATGGATGGGCACGCGTGCCTCCCACTCGGCGGGGTCCACCAGCGCGGTCAGCTCGTTGGTCCGGGCGTCGATGCGCAGCCGGTCGCCATCGCGCAGCTTGGCGATAGGCCCGCCGTCCGCCGCTTCGGGCGTGAGGTGGATCGCGGAGAGCACATCGCCGGAGGCCCCGGAGAGCCGTCCGTCGGTGACCAGCGCCACCTTGAAGCCGTGGCTCTGCACGGCTTGTAGCGGTGGCAGCAGCTTGTGCAGCTCCGGCATGCCGTTGGCGCGCGGCCCCTGGAAGCGCACGACGACGATGAGGTCGCGGTGCAGCTCCCCTGCGAGAAACGCACCCTGCATCTCCTCCTGGCTGTGGAAGGTGCGGATAACTCCTTCAATCACGTGCCGGTCGTCCGCTACCGCCGAGGTTTTAACGATGGCCTTGCCGAGATTGCCCTGGAGCACGCCGAGGCCGCCATGGGTCTCAAACGGCTCGGCGACCGGGCGCAGGATCTTCGCCTCGCCGCTGACAGCTACGCCTTCGCGCCAGGTCAGCTCGCCCGCATCGTCGAGGAAGGGCTCCTGCGTGTAGCGGTCGAGGCCGGTGCCCATGATGGTTTTGACGTCGCGATGCAGCAGACCCGCCCCCAGAAGCTCGCGGATCAGGAAGCCCATGCCCCCGGCGGCGTGGAAGTGGTTCACGTCGGCCTTGCCGTTGGGGTAGACGCGCACCAGCAGCGGCGTAACCTCGGCGAGCGCGGCAAAGTCGCTCCACTCGAGCTTGATGCCTGCGGCGGCCGCCATCGCGATCATGTGCATGGTGTGGTTGGTCGAGCCGCCGGTGGCCAGCAGCCCAACCAGGCCGTTGACGAAGACCCGTTCGTCGAGCATCGCGCCGATGGGGGTGTACTCGGGGCTGAGGGCGGTCAGGGCTAGAGTGCGGTGCACGGCTGCACGGGTGAGGGCATCGCGCAGGGGAGTGTTCGCGTTCACGAAGGAGGAGCCGGGCAGGTGCAGGCCCATGATCTCCATCATCATCTGGTTGGTATTGGCAGTCCCGTAGAAGGTGCAGGTGCCGGGGCTGTGGTACGACTCGGCCTCGGCCTCGAGCAACTCGGCACGGCTGACCTTGCCCTCGGCATAACGCTGGCGGAGTATCTTGCGCTCGTCGTTCGAAAAACCGGAGGGCATGGGGCCGCTGGGCAGAAAGACCGCCGGAAGATGCCCGAAGGACAGCGCCCCGATGACCAGGCCGGGGACGATCTTGTCGCAGATGCCGAGGAAGACGGCGGCGTCGAAGGTCTGGTGCGAGAGCGCAACCGCGGCCGAGAGGGCGATCACGTCACGCGAGAACAGCGAAAGCTCCATGCCGGTTTCGCCCTGGGTAATGCCGTCGCACATGGCGGGAACACCGCCGGCAACCTGCGCCACGCCACCGGCCTCACGCGCGGCAGCCCGAATCAGTTCGGGGAAGCGCTCATACGGTTGGTGCGCAGAGAGCATGTCGTTATAGGCCGTGATGATGGCGATATTTCCGGCATCCCCCTGGCGCAGGGCTGCCTTGTCGTGGGAACCGCAGGCAGCGAATCCGTGCGCCTGGTTGGCACAGCCGAGGGCCTGGCGGCGAGGAGTCGTGCGAGAGGAAGCAGCGACGGCCTGGAGATAGCGGGAGCGGGTAGCCTGGCTGCGCTCCACGATGCGGCGGGTGACTTCGGCGACGCGGTGATTCACATCCATGGCGAAGACACCTGACGCAAGACGAGAGTGCGGAATGAGAGCAGAGGCATGGGCGAAGTATATCCGATAATCGGACGAACTTGGCCTCTGAAAATCTCTATTGGAATGTAATTGTATTGAGCGGAGGTTAAATTACACGCCGAAATCGAACATGGGCCCGCGTTCGCGGAGTGGCTCGCCGGGGGCGCCGGACTGGCAGCTCGGGCAGAGGCGGGCCTTGATGTCGAGCCCGTTGCAGCCGTAGTCATGCCCGCAGAGCCCGCAGCGGAGGTGGTAGATACTCTGGTTCGCGCGCGAGGTGGAGGGCGCACCGGTCGCGGCGATGACCTTCTGCCGGTTTGCATTGGAGAACCCCGGCGCGGTGGTCTGAGATTGAGTGGCAGCAGAGGCGGAAGACCGTCCGCGATACGGCGAGGGCGTAAGCTTCATCGAGCGTCTGCTCCCAGCGGCCTGGCAGAGATCAGGTCGGGGCGTGTCAGGCCACTCATGGAATGGCGCTTTCTAAGCTTGTCGGCTTGGTACAAAGGTAAAACTCTCTTTCCAGCGTAAAAAGGGTTGTTCGATCCAGCGATAGGAGAGCCCCGCCACGAGAATGGACAGCAGCAGTTCAAGGCAGAGGCGTACTGTAGAGATGCCAGCCCCGTGCCCCCAACCTGCCGCCCATCGTCGCACAAGCGCAAGTACTAGTATGTGATAGACATAGAGCCCATAAGAGATTTTACCCAACCAAAGAATGGGTTGCGGAATCCAGGCTTCGGGCATCCCGAAGAAACTGAGAAACAGGGCGACGCACCCCACCAGGACGCAGCCGTAAAGTGCAGCCGGAGTCCACCAGATCGCAAAAGCCCCCACCGCTAGATCTCCAAAGAGGCGTGTTCCGGCTGCCCAGCAGGAAAGTCCCACTACGCCGAGCAGCAGACGTGCCGCTCCTGGCATCTTGATTCCCTGCCGCGGTAGCCACGCCGCCAGCAAGGCGCCGGCTGCGAAGTACTGCATCTCTACCAGGGAGCTATATCGTAAAGTGAGATCCGAGAAACCGCCCCGCGCGCCAAGCCACAGTAGGACGGCATAAGAGGCGGCCAGAATGGCCGTGGAGACCGCAACCAGATTGCGCCGTCCACAGAACTTCGTAATCACCGGCCAGACCAGATAGAACTGCTCTTCGACATTGACGCTCCACAGGATTCCGGTGGCGCCCAATGTATCTACCTGGCCGCGGGTGATAAACCAGTTGCCGCTGAAGAAGAGAAAGGCGGTAAGGGCCTTGCCCGAGGGCAGCAGACGGGGCATTCCTGTGCCGAGGAGCAACATAACGACGAGAAACCAGTAGTACAGAGGCATGATCCGCGCGATGCGTCGTTTATAGAAAGAGCCGAGGTGCACTCGTCCGGTGAGTTCCTTCTCCATCGAAAGTAAGGTCGTGATCAGATATCCGCTCAGCAGAAAGAACAGGCTTACGGCAAACTTCAGGCTGATGGCAAGGGTGTCTCGAAGGTCGGTGCCAGGATTGGGACGACTGAGCGTGTGGCAGAAAAAGATGCAGAGAAAGGCGAAGAAGCGCAATGCATCCAACTCGGGCCGGTAGAAACCTCGCCGCGAGGGTTTGTGCGAGGCTAAGCTATCTGTCGCCTCTACGCTCGAAGTGGTTGCCATCGCCTCTGCCAAGATAAAAACCCTCGAAGAACCTGCTAGAAACCTCGCATCGATCTTGCAGGTATCTCTAGGCTCAGATCTGACTTAGAGATAGACACAAGATACACATTACAGGTCGAGTGCAAAGATCAGGTCGCAGCAGACCTGCGTGCCGACGGTGAAGGTACGGGTTCCGGCCTCGCTGAATCCGTTGCGGCGATAGAAGCCGATGGCGCGCTCATTGCCGGCGTGTGTTCCCAGCAACAGGCGGGTGCGTCCGAGGGCGAGGGCATCGGCGATGGCCGCGTCCATGAGCGCCTGCGCCGTGCGAACGCCGGGGTGTCCCGCGACCGGTGTGGCCGACGAGCGGAAGCGCGAGAACAGGTAGATGCGCTTGAGCTCGATGTCGGTAGGCAGGACATCGAAGCTGGGAAGCTCCGGTGCGGTGAGCATCGCATAGCCCACGGGCACATCCGCACCGGCCACGGCCAGCGTGATGCGCGTGTCGGGTTTGGCGAGATAGGTGGCATAGGCTTCGGGCGTGTGATTCTTCGCGCAGTGGGCGACGATGTCCGCGCCCGGCAGCATCCAGGTAAAGGCTTCGAGAAAGGTAGCGGCGCCAACGAGTGCGAGTGCGGCGGCATCGGCTGCTGTGGCTCGGCGCAGGGTGACGGGCTCAACGGTGGGCGGTACGGTGGGGATACGGATATCGACGGACATAAAGACTCTCGCAAAACCCATGGTAATTGCAGGGCCGCAGGATAACGTTGAAGCTGCGAGGGGCATCGATACCATGACGAAGGAAGCCTGATGAAGAGCACACAGGAACAGGACGCAGAGCACGTAGCCATCGCCGAAGCCTTTGCGCGAGATGAGAGCGTGTCGAAAGAGCTGCGCGCTCAGGCCGACGATACGCGAGTAACGGTCCGGCGCGCGGGTGCTCCGGCCAAGGGAAAGTGCGTTGTCTACTGGATGCAGCGGGCGCAGCGCGGGCGCGACAATCATGCGCTCGACAAAGCCGTCGCAGTGGCGAATCTGCTAGGGCTGCCGTGCGTCGCGTACTTCGCAGGAATTAAAAACTTTCCCCATGCGAACCTGCGGCACTATGCGTTTCTCAACCAGGGACTGCCGGACATCGAAGAGGACTGCGCGGCGCGTGGCGTGGGGTTCGTGATGCGTCGCGCTCCCGAGGAGGATCACGAGCGCTTCTTCGCGGATGTGGACGCCGCGATGGTGATCGGCGACGAGAACCCGATGCGCGAGCCGGAGAGGTGGCGCGCAAAGCTCGCGAAAAGCCTGCGCATTCCTTTCTGGACGGTAGACGCGGACGTGATCGTGCCGTCGAAGCTGCTGGAAAAAGCGCAGTTCAGCGCGGGCGTCGCGCGACCCAGGCTGTATCGCGCGTTGCCGGAGTTTCTGCACGTCTACGAGAATCCAGCGGCGCTAAAGTCCTGGCGAAAGCCGCGCGGACTGCACACTGACGACGTGCGTGAGGACATGACCCGCGGGTGGAAGGACTTCGACCGCTCCGTTCTTCCGGTTGCTGCCTGGGAGGGAGGCCATCGTGCGGCGATGAAACGCCTGCACCTCTTCTGCGGCCAGATGCTGGAGACCTATGACCGCGACCGCAATCACCCGGAGCTCGATGGTTCGAGCAAGCTGAGCCCGTATCTGCACTTCGGGCACATGGGGCCTCTGACGATCGCGCTCGCCCTGAATGCACAGGTGAAGCGCCAACCGAAGCTGGCCGCCGCGCGCGATAGCTACTTCAACGAACTGATCGTGTGGCGCGAGCTGGCGGTGAACTTCGTGCGTTACCAGCCGGAGTACGACTCGCCCGCTTGCGCCGACAACTGGGCTCGCGCGACGATCGCCGAGCATGATCGCGATGAACGCGAGGTGCTGTACACGCTCCCGCAACTCGAGGGAGCCCGAACGCACGACGAGCTATGGAACGCCGCCCAGTTGCAGATGGTGCGCTACGGCTGGATGCACAACTATCTGCGAATGTACTGGGCCAAAAAGATCGTGGAGTGGACGCGCAACACCGCGACGGCGATGAAGTGGGCCATCCATTTGAACGATAAATATTTTCTGGACGGCCGAGACCCAAACGGCTACGCGGGTGTGGCGTGGGCCGTGCTGGGCAAGTTCGACCGTGCCTGGGGCGAGCGTCCCGTGTTCGGCAAGCGCCGCTATATGTCGGGCGCGAGCACCGGCAGGAAGTTCGACGCGCAAAAATACAAAGAGCAGATGAATGCGTTGCCAAAGTAGGGATGACTCCCCAAATCGGCGCCACGCCAAACCTTTTGTCGAACTGACTTAGCACCAGATCGCAGAAAACTGCATCTAAGCTGAAATCATGCGGAGACAGATTCTCATCTTGGTTTCACTGGGATGTGCTGCGGTCGCGCCCCTGTTCGCCCAATCCACGGCGCGCGTCGGCTTGGCGACGCGCGTGTTTCATCCGGAGCAGAGGCGTAACTGGCGCGGGGCAGAACATAAGGAGCTGCGCTGCACGATCTGGTATCCGGCGGTCTCAACGGCCACGGAGACGAAGCAGTTGATTGGGCCTCCGGACGAACCGCTGTTTGAGGCCGGTTCAGCAGCGCCGAATGCGGAGTTCGCACCCACCGTGCAGAAGCTTCCACTGGTGCTGCTGTCGCATGGCTCCGGCGGTTCCGCGGAGCAGTTCGCCTGGCTGGGCACGGCGCTGGCTCGGGCAGGGTATATCGCGGTCGCGGTAGACCACCCGGGCAACAACTCGCACGAACCCTACACCAGCGAAGGCTTCATCCTGTCGTGGGAGCGCGCGACCGACCTGAGCGAAGTGCTTGACGGTGTGCTGGCGGATGCCGAGATCGGGCCGCACATCGATCCGCAGCGAGTGGGGGCGGCGGGGTTCTCCATCGGTGGCTACGCCGTGATGGAGCTGGCCGGCGCCCAGACGGACATCAGCATCCTCTTCGACTTCTGCAAGGAGCATCCGGACACAACCTCCTGCCATGTACCCGAGATGCGCGGTATGGGCAGTCCGAAGGAGATGATGCAGGCGGTGCGCAAGTCCAGCAGGGAATCGCTGGCCCGCTCGGGAGAATCGTTTCGCGACGAGCGTGTGCAGGCCGTATTTGCAATCGCTCCCGCCAATGGCATGGTGCTCACGGATGAGAGCCTGCGGGCGATGCGCCTTCCGGTAGAGATGGTCGTGGGCAAGACGGATCCGATCGCGGATCCTCGTGACAACGCGAACTGGATTCACATGAACGTACGTGGGGCGCGCGAGACCCTGCTCTCGGGTGGCGTGGAGCACTATACCTTTCTCGATACGTGCACTGCGGTGGGGAAGAGCAAGCTGGGAGTCTACTGCGCGGACAACGCCGGGGTAAATCGCGATGCGGTGCATGCACAGGTAGCCGCGATGGCTGTGAAGTTCTTCGATCGTGCGTTGAAGGCGAGGTAGCTGGGCGGGTTATCCAGTTCCTTGAATCATGATTGCCTGTTCATTACAGCGCGAAGCGCATTCCCTGACGCTTTAGCGTCAGGGAGACGGAGGGAGCCGTAGCCTTTAGGCTACGGAAATAGAGGCTTAGCAAAGATGTGGCCTTTAGGCCCGGGCCTTCTTTCGGTTGCGGATAAGAGGCCCGGGGCTAAAGCCCAATTCTCGTCTGGCCTTTGATTCCGTAGCCTAAAGGCGATTGCCTCCCTTACCCTCCGTCCCGCGACACTGAAGCGTCACGGTTCGCGCTATCGCAATATCCGCATTCTTCGACTACTTACTCTCGACGTACTCGGTAGTTACTGCCATTGCAACAGATATTCAGCTCTGCTATAAGTTCTTTATGAATTCAGTTTCCCTACTCGTGTCTGTCTACTCCGAGTGTTGCCATGCCTACGCATGGGCCAGAGACTGCGTCCGCTGATAAAGCTGACTCCAATTTTCTCTAAATGGCCCGCAGGTTTCCCCTGCGGGCCATTTTCTTTTTACGTTGTTGTCTTACCCCATTACTCGCAACACAGTTTGGAGGCATCATGGGCAGCACTCGAACGATCAAGCAACAAATCATCTATGTCTTTCTATCAGGGCTCCTACTGACGCTTTTTGTCATGACACCTGCGCAAGCCATCGCTCAGACCTTTCGCGGCGGCATCAACGGCACACTCGCGGATAAGTCTGACGCAGCAATTCCTGACACGCAGGTTACGGCAACCGATGAAGAGACAGGCGTAGTTCACACCACCATGACTTCAAAGTCTGGTGGCTATAGTTTCCAGGACCTGCCGCTGGGCAGCTATACGATCCACGTCGCCACCTCTGGTTTTCAACCGATCAATATAAAGGGCGTTACGGTAAGCGCAGGCGCAATCTATACCTTGCCACTGCACCTGAACGTTGCGGACCAAAGCACCTCCGTTGAAGTTCTGGCCGATGCTCTGTCGCTCGACACGACGACAACGCAGCAGACGACTGTTATCGGGGGCAAGTCTCTGCAATCCTTGCCGCTCAACGGCCGCGACTTCAAGAAGATCGTTGGCGTCATTCCCGGCTTTGCCGGTTATACCGGTGTGCTCGGCGCCATCAACGGAGCGCGCACCAACCAGACGAACTGGCAGCTCGACGGCACGGACAACAACGATCTCTGGGCCAATAACTCGGCCATCAATCAGAGCGGCATTGGCGGCATCGCTGGAACGGTATTGCCGCTGGATGCCGTCGACCAGTTCTCGATCCAGACACAATCGACCGCTGAGACCGGACGCAATCCAGGTGCAACGGCCAACCTGGTGATCAAGTCCGGCACTAACAGCCTGCATGGCAGCGCGTACTACTACAACCGCAATGAGGCGCTCGCCGCGGACCCGGTCTTCGTTCCAAGGACGAAGCTGCGCAATGAGGCGTATGGCTTCTCGTTTGGCGGACCTATCCGCCGCGATCGCACCTTCTACTTTGCTTCGTATGAAAGGCAGCAGTTTCTCATCGGTGTATTGACGACTGGAACCGAGCCTTCGACTGCCTACCAGGCAGAGGCGCAAAACCTGCTTGGGTTGAATGGGCTTTCAGTCAATCCCCTTTCAACGAATGTATTAAATCTTCTCTGGCCGGCCTCTGTTCTGACTGGACCCGCGACCGCGAACAACTATATTCCTTCGGCGGAAAACGGCTATAGCAACAACGGAGTCATAAAACTCGACCATAACTTCAACGAGAAAAATAGTATCTCGGCCCGCTGGATCGTCGGACAGGGGAATCAGACGGCACCTGTAGGTTCCTACATCAAGGATTACTACGAGGTAGCTCCTATCCACGTTCAGAACTACTCGATCGTATATAACGCTGTCGTTACGCCGCGCCTGACCAATCAGTTGTTGTTTGGTGTCAGTGCTTACAACCAGGTATTTCACGACTTCAATCACAGCTTCGATGTGAATGCCGCAGGCCTGATTACCGATGTCGCCAATGGCGCACCGCTCATTAAGATCGGTAGCTTCGATCCGACCGGTGAGACACCTCCGGAGGGTCGCAACGATATCGTTGGGCACGTCACGGAGGCTGTGTCGTATAACATCGGCTCGCACCAGCTTCGTTTTGGTGGAGAGTTCCGCAAGGCCCAGCTTGATGAGTTCTACTATCGCAATGGACTGGGAACCTTTACGTTCGACGGTTCGCAGGGCGGATATAAGACCAACCCTTATAGCTCCGATTCGAATGTGGCTGCATTGGCGGACTTCCTCGCCGGCAAAGTAGTTTCGTCATCCCTCGCGCGCGGCAACGCGGAGCGTTTGGTGTACGTGAATAACTTTGATCTGTTTGCACAGGATTCATGGCAGGTTACGCATCGTCTGAATGTGAACTATGGTGTCCGCTACGACTATGAAGGGCCCTTGCATGACGGCACCAAAGATCTGCCTACCTTTGTTCCTGCGCTCGGTGGCCTCGTTGTGCAGGGAGATGGCATTGGCAGCCTTTACCCAACGCAGTACACGAACGTCGCTCCACGCCTCGGCTTTTCCTTTCAGCCGCAGGAGAATGGCCGCCTCGTTTTGCGGGGCAGCTATGGCGTGTTCTATGACTCAACTTCGCTGAGCCCCTTCCTCGACAATCGTCCGGGCAATGGCGGCCCCAACGGATTTGAAGGTAACCCCACTGGAACCTCGCCCGTACAGACCATCAGCCAGAACGCCTATACCTGGGAGACGGGCGTGCCTCTCTTTCAGGGCAGCCCTTCCAGCATCCTGAACCTGTTTTCAGTGAGCCAGAACTTCAAGACGCCCATCACCTCCAACTACACCCTGGGTATCGAACAGTCTTTAGGGTCGAAGGCCATCTTCTCGCTTGGGTACGTGGGCAGCCAGAGCCGGCATCAGGTGGCGCTGGTGGATATCAATCAGTCAGGTTTGAATCCGGCTTCGCCAACCAATCCACTTGTAGGAGTTCTTGGCGGCAAACCCGGATCGGTCCAGCAATCTTCCCGTCCCTATTACGCGCTGTTTCCAACCTACGGTGTGATCAATCAGGTGGAGACGATTGGAAACTCCAACTACAACTCTCTGCAGGCAACGGTGCGCACCAGTGCGTGGCATGGTGTGAGCTCACAGTTCAATTACACCTGGAGTCACAACCTGGACGACATGACGCAGTATCGCAGCAAGCTGCCCCAGAACAGCAATAACTTCAGAGGTGAATACGGCAACTCGGACTATGACACTCGTCACGGTTTCAATGGTGCTGTCAGCTATGAGCTGCCCAGATTCGGCAAAGGTCCTAAGTGGCTGGCTGAAGGCTGGCAAGCCAACGGCTTGATCAATCTGCATGGAGGCGCGCCGTTCAATATCACTACCTCCAGCGATACAACAGGAACGAATGAAGGCTATCAACGGGTCAATCTCGTCGGTAAGCCGTTCGATGTCTCACATAACTTTATTCCAACGAAGACCTCGCGTTATGTGCAGTGGGTTGATCCAGCGGCCTTTGCCGCACCTGCTGTGGGAAGCTTCGGCACGCTGCATCGCAATGCGTACTACGGACCGGGCTATGCGTCGGCAGATCTATCTCTGTTCAAGACGACGCACATCACGCAACGCGTCTCGGCCCAGCTCCGTGCTGAGTTCTATAACATCACCAACCGTATCAACCTCGCGCCTCCAAGCTCTTCGTCTTTTGGATCGAGTTCCTTCGGACGCAGCACCGATACGATCGGCGATTTCAACGGAGCGCCCGGCATCGGTCCTGGCGAACCCTTCAACACGCAGTTGGCTTTGAAGCTTCTCTTCTAGCGAACGAAGATGACACTAAAACCGATTGGGTGCCCCATTCATGCGTGGTTTTATCTCGCATGAGTGGGGTTGCACGATGAATGGGCACCCGGCACTGTTGGCGATTATTTACAGGCAACGATCGTCGACACGCGATGCCATACCTCGGTCCTGCCCAACAGCGAAATCCCGATATACCCATGCAGCTTGAGGTCATCGCCCTCTGCGGTGATCGTCCCCTTGTAGGTCCTGCCGGATTGGGGATCGTAGAGGTGTCCGCCATCGAGATGATTGGCATCGATCCGCTGGAAACCCATGCCGACATCGAGCCCGCAAAGCGGTCGGTTATGCTGCCCGGCATCGGGGTTCTTCAGGTCCGTTGTTTCAGGCGAAGTGGGGGAAACCTTGACGATCTTCGCACATACATCACTGCCACAGGGGTAGAGGCGTACGACGGATTGGGTCGGGGTGATCCAGTCGCCAAGTACGCCGGTGGCGGCGTGGGCCGAGGTGTTCAAAGTCAGAAGCAAAAGGTAAGTCGCAGTTAAAAGTCGCATGATCCTCTCTCAATCGTAGTTGGATGCGAGCCAATCTTTTGAACGCTAAAGCGCCGGTAATGTTGTGCAATAGCGCGAAGCGCGTTCCCTGACGCTTCAGCGTCCCGGAAACGGAGGGAGCCGTAGCCTTTAGGCTACGGAATCAAGGGCAGGCAAGAGTCGGGCTTTAGCCCCAGGCCTTTTGTCTGCAGCCGAAAGAGAGCCCAGGCCTAAAGGCCACCTCTTTGCTAAGCCTCTATTTCCGTAGCCTAAAGGCGATTGCCTCCCTTACCCTCCGCCCCGCGACGCTGAAGCGTCAGGGAACGCGCTCCGTGCCGTAGGACAGCCCTGCCTAATCCACACGGCAGATCAGGCATTTCAGATAGCGCGTCTCGGGCAGCGTGAGCACCTCGGGATGATCGGGGGCAGCGGCGCGGGTTTCGATCAGTTGCACGCGGCGTCCGGCATCGGCTGCGGCCGAGGCGATGATGCCGGTGAAGTCTTCGAGTGAGACGTGGTGCGAGCAGGAGTTCGTAATCAGCGTTCCGCCCGTGGAGAGCATGCGCAGCGCGCGCAGGTTCAGCTCCTTGTAGCCGCGCAGTGCGCCTTCGGCGGCCCGTTTGGACTTCGCGAACGCAGGCGGGTCGAGCACGATGGCGTCGAAGCGTTCGTGCTGCGTGTCATAGGCGCTCAGCAGTTCGAAGGCGTCCGCTTCGATCCAATCGGTCTCGGCCTTCAACTGCGGATTGAGCGCGAGGTTCTGGTCGGCAACTTCGAGCGCGGTGCGGCTGGCGTCGACGCCGGTGACGCGCGCGCAGATCTGTGCCAGGTGCAGCGCGAAGCCGCCGTGATAGGTGCAGACATCGAGTGCCCGGCCGGTGCGGCCGCTAGAGCGTACCTGGGCCGCTGCCGCGGCGTAGTTCAGGCGCTGGTCGAGGAACGCGCCGGTCTTCTGCCCGGCGCCGACGTCATACCCGAAGTGCAGGCCGTTGAGTGTGAACTGGGTCGTTGTCGCGGGGGAATCCGTCGCCGAAAAGAGTGGGCCGGGTGCGGGCGCTTCAAGCTTCTCCATCTCGCGAATACGCGGATCGGGCCTTTCCCAGAGCGTCAGCGGTTCACCGTTGGGCGCGAGTCCTTCGCGAAGTGCTGCAACGACTGTCTGACGAACGTCGTCCTGCGCCGTGCCCTGCGAGAGCAGTTGCAGGATGACGAGGTCGTTGTAGCGGTCGGCGAGGATGCCGGGAAGGTTGTCGGCTTCGCTGAAGAGCAGGCGATGAGCATTGTTCTCTGCGTTGACGGGCGCGAGTTCGCGGCGCAGTTGCAGGGCGGCCTCGACGCGGGTGCGAATGTCGCTGAGGTACTGCTCGCGGGAGAGCTCGGGTGTTCGCGAGACAAGGCGCGCGGCGATCTTCGAGGCGCTGGAATAAAGCGCCGTGCCGAGTTGCTGGTTGCGTGCATCGGTGACGGTGACAAGCGAGCCGGGCGCGGGTTCGACTTCTACGGCCTCAAGGTCTGTCCGGTAGATCCAAAGGTGGCCTGAGAGGAGACGGTCGGCGGCGCGGCGGGTAATGCGGAGTGTTGACATGTTGTTCAAGTGTAGCGAGTGTGTGCTTCAGCTGCTGCCGGAGAGAAAGGTTCCTTTGCCTTTCCTGTTGTTGTTCTTGCCTTTCTGGTTGTCATTCCGAGCGGAGCGAGGAACCTGCTGTCTCCCGTTCTTTGGTTGCATTACGTAGAAAATACGGGTGAAGCAACAGGTTTCGCTAGCGCATAACGTTTGTCATGGCACAAACGAAAAACGGGAGGAAGCAGGTTCCTCGTTTCACTCGGAATGACAACAAGAAAAGCAACAGCAAAGACGCTTTCTTGCCAATTAGGTCTCTACCCCAGCTCCGGCACCTCTACCCCCAACACCTCCGCCAGCGCAGAAACCGCGAACCCATGATCATCACGCTGCGGCAATCCGGAGACGATCAAACTCCCCACGAACCCTACCCCAACGACAAGGATCGGAAACCCACCCCCATGCGCGGCATAATCCTTGAGCTCCAGCCCATGCCTCCCCAGCATCGTCTCCCCATCCCGCTCGAGCATGCGGCCGATGGCATAGGAGCTTCGCGCGAACCGCTTTACCGTGTTGCGTTTGCGGCGAATCCAGTCCGCCTGTCCCGGCGTTGCGCCCACCGTCGTGCAGGCAAACAATACCTGTCCGGCAAGTTCGATCTCCACCGTTCCTCCCGAGCCGCGTTCGACCAGCTTTGACCGCAGGATGCTGCCCAGCTTCCAGGCGGTGTCTGCGTCGAAGGCGGTGAAGCGCAACGCCTTTTCCTGTTCTTCGATTACTGCAAGATCTTCCGCTGCACTCATTCGGTTGTACTCTCCATCCACTATCATCGGTCAAACGCTCCTTGATTGACTACAGAGGGTCCCATGTCCATACCGCTGACTCATGCCGATCGCCATGCCCTGGGTGTTCGCGCCCGCAAACAGCTGGCCCGCAGCGCCCACGCAAACTTTGAACTCTCGGCCTGCCCCCAGGCGCCGCTCGATCTATTGCGTGATTCCATGCGCGGACGTATCGCCCGGCTGGTGCAGGTCAAGTACGAGCGCATGGTCGCTTCAGCCTTTGGATTTTTTCGCGGCGCCGTGCCGATCATGGCCGCCGATCTCGCCTGCCATCCCAACACCGGCATCACCACCCAGCTCTGCGGCGATGCGCACGTCAACAACCTCGGCGCCTACGCGGGCTTCGACGGCCGCATTGTCTTCGACATTAACGACTTCGATGAGACGATCCACGGACCGTTCGAATGGGATGTCAAGCGGATGGCCACGAGCCTCCTGCTCGCGGGTCGCGAGGCCGGCATTCGCCGGACTGCCCGTCAGGAGGCGGTCGCGACCTTCACCGAACGCTATCGCCGTTCGATGAGCGAATTTGCGGTGATGCCGGTACTGGAGATCGCGCGGTATCAGATCCACCGGCTCGGGCACATCGATCCCATCCCGGCGATTCTGGAGACAGCCGAGCGTTCCACGCCGCAGAAGATGCTGGTCAAGCTAACCGAGCCCGCGCGTCCGGGCACGAAGGCTGCTGTCAAAAATTCAACGGCCTCGCGGCGCTTTCGATCCGAGCCGCCGCTGCTCGAAAGGCTCGGACCCAAGGAGGCGCAGACGGTGCTCGATGCGCTGACGCCCTACGTCCGCACGCTGCAGCCGGAGCGCCGCCACTTTCTCGCGCAGTACGGCGCGGTCGATGTGGCGTTCAAGGTCGTCGGCACCGGCTCCGTCGGGCAGCGCGACTATTGCGTGTACTTCGAGGGCTGGAGCCGCGCCGAGTCTACCGATCCGCTCTTCCTCCAGATCAAGGAAGAGGCGGCCTCGGCCTACGCCCCCTATCTGCCTGAAGACGCCTCCGGTCATACGCACCAGGGGCATCGCGTGGTCGACGGGCAGCGTGCTCTGCAGCTTACCTCCGACCCCTTCCTTGGCTACACGTCCATTGAGGGCCGCGACTACCTGGTGCGTCAGTTGAACGATCACAAGGCCTCGCTCGATCTCCTGACCCTCGATGCCGTTGGCCTGCAGGGCTACGCCGATCTCTGTGGCGAGTTGCTTGCGCGTGGCCACGCCCGGGCGGGTGATCCGGTGGCCATCTCGGCGTATCTCGGCAACTCCGATCGCTTCGATCGGGCGATTCTCGCCTTTGCGCATTCATATGCCGACAAGACCGAGCACGATTGGGGTTTGCTGAAGAAGAGCTTCAAGAAGACTAAATAAGCGATTCCCAAAGCCCGGTTCTGTAAAATCAGCGGGATGGCCCCGCCGCGCGCAACGCCCGAGTTTGTCGAGACCTCCCTTACCGGTCTCGGTCTGCTGAGTACGCCGATCTTCAACAAAGGCACGGCTTTTACCGAAGCCGAGCGCGATGCTTTCTCGCTGCACGGCCTGCTGCCGCCCCAGGTGGGCGACCTCAATCAGCAGGTGGCGCGGCGCATGAAGGCGTTTCACGCGCTTCCTGACGACTTCTCCCGCTACACCTTCATGCGCGACCTGCAGGACGTGAATGAGACGCTCTTCTACGCGCTCATCACCCGCAACGTCGAAGAGATGCTGCCGGTGGTCTACACGCCTGCCGTCGGCGAGGGCTGCCAGCGCTTCTCCGAGATCTGGCGCAAGCCGCGCGGCGTGTTCCTGAGCTATCCGAATCGTGATCGCATCGAGACGATTCTCAAGCATCCGCGCTATGACGGCGTGCGCTGCATCGTGGTCTCGGATGGCGAGCGAATCCTGGGCCTTGGCGATCAGGGCGCGGGCGGCATGGGCATTCCCATCGGCAAGCTTGCGCTGTACACGGCGCTGGCGGGCATTCATCCGCTGAGCTGTCTGCCGGTCTTTCTCGATGTAGGCACGGACAACGCCGAGCGCATCGCCGATCCGCTGTATCTCGGCTGGAAGCACGAGCGTGTGCGTGGTGAAGAGTACGACCGCTTTGTGGATCGCTTCGTGCGTGTCGTGAAGAAGCGCTGGCCGCATGTGCTGCTGCAGTGGGAGGACTTCGCCGGGCACAACGCCGGACGCTTGCTCGACCGCTATCGCGACGCGCTGCCGAGCTTCAACGACGACATCCAGGGCACGGCTGCCGTGGCGACGGCCACCGTGCTGGCCGCGGTCAACGTCACCGGCGTGCCTCTGCGGGAACAGCGATTTGCCGTGCTGGGCTTCGGCTCGGCAGGGCGGGGAATCGCAGGGCTGCTCTGCAGCGCGTTGGCACAGGCGGGGTTGAGCGAGTCGGAGGCGCGCAGCCGCTTTTACGCTGTCGATAAAGACGGCTTGCTGGTGGATGGCATGGACGGCCTGCGCACGGAGCAGGCGGCCTTCGCGCAACCGAAAGCCTTGGTGGCTGATTGGCACGGCGGAGACAACGGTATCGGCTTGCTGGAGGTCGTGAGGCGCGTGAAGCCGACGGTTCTGATCGGCGTCTCTGGCCAGCCCGGCGCGTTCACGGAGGATGTGGTTCGCGCCATGGCCGCTGGTGTTGCGCGGCCGGCCATCTTCCCGCTGTCGAACCCGACGAGCCGCAGTGAAGCACATCCGGCGGACCTGTTGCGGTGGACAGAAGGCCGCGCGATCGTCGGCACGGGAAGCCCGTTTGGCGCGGTCGAATACGAGGGCAGGCAGCATCGCATCGCGCAGACCAACAACTCGTACATCTTTCCTGGAATGGCGTTGGGCATTCTGAGCGCGCGTGCCAAACGGGTGAGCGACGCGATGATTATGGCCGCCGCACAGGCGCTTGCAGCCATGTCTCCGACGGTAAAGAATTCGCAGGGCGCGTTGCTGCCACCGCTCGACACCTTGCGAGAAGTCTCGATCAGCGTAGCGCTGGCGGTCGGACGAGAAGCAGCCGCGGAAGGTCTGGCTGCGGTGCGCGGCGAGGCCTTCGAGCAAGCCCTCCGCGCGAACATCTGGGAGCCGGTATATCTGCCCTACAAGCGGCGCAAATAGGACTGCTGGAAAATGTCTTGGGACCTGCCATCCTATTGCGCGCTCTTCCATTGCGCGAAGCGCGTTCCGTGACGCTTCAGCGTCGCGGAGTCGGAGGGAGCCGTAACCTTTAGGCTACGGAATAAAAGACTACGCAAGAATCGGGCTTTAGCCCCGGGCCTTTTGTCCGCAGCCGAAAGAGCGCTCAGGCCTAAAGACCAATGCTCCCTCCAGTTTTATCCATAGAATCGAAAAGTATGCCTCCGCTCTTATCTGAATTCGACGTGATCGTGCTCGGCGCCGGCGCAGCAGGAATGATGTGCGCCTTCGAGGCTGGCCGTCGCGGGCGAAGGGTGCTGCTGCTCGATCATGGCGAGCGCGTGGGCCGCAAGATTCTGATCTCCGGCGGAGGTCGTTGCAACTTCACGAATCTCCACACCCGCGCAGAGAATTTTCTCAGCGCCAACCCTCACTTTGCGAAGTCGGCGCTGGCGCGGTTCACTCCGTCGGACATGATCGTGCTGGTGGAGAAGCATGGCATCCGCTATCACGAGAAGACGCTGGGACAGTTGTTCTGTGACGACTCCGCGCAGCGCATCGTGACGCTGCTCGAACGCGAGTGCGGCGAGGCCGGTGTCGAGATTCGATGTGGCGTGAAGGTAAATACGGTCCGCCGCGAAAGCACACTGACAGATGCGACGAAGTTCATTGTCGAAACCAGCGCGGGAGACTTCACGTGTGAGTCGGTGGTGGTAGCCACGGGCGGTCTGTCGATCCCGAAGATGGGCGCGACGGGCTTCGGCTATGAGCTCGCGCAGCAGTCCGGGCACTCGCTGGTTGAGCCGCGCGCCGCTCTGGTGCCGCTGGTCTTCGCCCCCGAGGACCGCGAGCGCTGGTGTGATCTTTCCGGTGTGTCGTTTGAGGTGGTGGCTCACGCGGCGGGTTCAGGCAAGGCAAAGTCGCGCCCACAGACCGCACCGGAGTTTCGAGAAAAGCTGCTCATCACGCATCGTGGCGTGAGCGGTCCTGCGGTGTTGCAGGTATCGTCCTACTGGAAGCCCGGTGAGCAGGTACGATTCGATCTCGCGCCCGATCGCGAGGTGCTCGCACCGCTGCTGGAAAAGAACGCGCGTCGTGAAGCGGCAAGCCTTGTGAGTGCCCTGCGTACAGTTCTTCCATCACGCATGGCCGAGCGCTGGGTTGCGGCGCAGCCTTCGCCTGATTGGACGAACACCGGAATCGCCCGCATGGAGGCCGAACTGCATGCCTGGACATTGACGCCCGCGGGCACAGAGGGCTTTGCAAAGGCAGAGGTCACCGTAGGTGGCATCGACACCGCCGAGCTTGATGCTCGCACCATGGAGAGCCGCCGCGTGCCCGGTCTGTACTTCATCGGCGAGGTCGTTGACGTGACCGGATGGCTGGGCGGATACAACTTTCAGTGGGCGTGGGCGAGCGCGGTATCGGCGGGTGGAGCGGTATAGCCGTTGGCTCTCGGGAAAATTTTCAGCCGCCAGATGTCGGGGACGCTTCGCTCACTTATTTGGATTTTCTGTGTCTGGACGTTCTAGTGCTGCCTCACGGATGTCAGCAACGTCGAGCAGATCTCGCGGACGGCCTACAGCAAGCTTGTTCCGGATAAGCAGATCAGAGGATATGACAGGGACGAGTATTTCTCCATCCACTATAGTTTCAACTCTTGTTTCCCATGCCTCATCGAAACTGACAGCGGTTATCTTCTGCAGAATGTCAATGCGATTGGGAGGGACACCTATCTGGAAGACGGAGCCTGCTTCATCGTTGAAGTCGGAAGGGTGAAATCCGGCAAGGGGTGCGCCGAAGTCCGCCAATGCTTTGAAGACAGCCAAACTATTCTGGGAATCTGCACGGATGAAAATATCAATGTCTTTTGTCGCCCTGGGTTCGGAGTATGCGCCGAAAGCGTAACCGCCTATTACCAGGTATTTAACGTGATGAGCGTTCAACGCGGACAAGAGATCTTTGAAGTCTTGAGCCATCCTCATTGCGAACTCCCTTGACAGCATTGGCGAAGGTGTAAGCATTGACGCTGAGTTCGGAGATGGCAGACAGTCTCTCTCCGAGAGGGATACTTTGCCAATACCGGAAGTTCTCCGCGCGCTGCTGTTTAAGGTCTGTGACCCGGCGGATTGTCTTGTCCATAGTCTTTCCTAGCTCTTTATTTTACTCGATTGGCTTAGCAGCGGACGATCTTCTCCGACACCATCCCCCGCGTAGCATTGCGGGTATCCACGAACAACTTGCTGTCCTCAACCAGCGCCTCATAGTCGTAGATCGAATGGTCGGTGACCAGCAGTACGCAATCGAACTCGCCCACGCGGTCGAGCGGCGTGGAATGGCGTTTGAGCGTGTACTTGCGGCCCACGCCGACCTCGTCGAAGAACGGATCGTTGTAGGACACGCTGGCCCCAGCGCGCTCCAGCAGCTCGAAGATGGTAAGCGCGGGCGACTCGCGCAGATCGTCGACATCGCGCTTGTAGGCGATGCCCAGCACCAGCACCTTCGCTCCGGCCAGAGACTTACCTTCACGCCCCAGCGCGCGTTCTGCCGTGTGGACGACGAACGCGGGCATCGCCTCATTCACCTCTCCGGCGAGTTCGATGAATCGCGTCGGCTGGTTGAACTGCTTGGCGCGCCAGCTCAGGTAGAACGGGTCGACCGGAATGCAGTGGCCTCCGATGCCCGGGCCCGGATAGAACGCCTGAAAACCGAAGGGCTTGGTCGAGGCCGCGTCGATAACCTCCCAGATGTCGATATTCATCGCCAGGCAGAGCTGCTTGAGCTCGTTGACCAGTGCAATATTCACGCAGCGGTAGATGTTCTCGAGCAGCTTGGTCATCTCTGCTGCGGCGGGGGATGACATCGCCACCGTGCGGTTGAAGATGGCGCCATAGAGCGCGGCAGCCGCGCGTGTCGCGCGTGTGTCCACGCCACCAATCACCTTAGGAATCTCGCGGCGCGGCGTGATGAGATTGCCGGGATCTTCACGCTCCGGCGAAAACGAAACCATCAGGCCTTCCAGGCTGTCGTCGCTGTCGTCGTTGCGCAGGACGCGCAGACCGTTGCGTCCCAGCCGCTCGATCATCGGGACGACGAGCTCGTCGGTCGTGCCGGGCCACGTCGTGCTTTCGAGCACCACGAGCTGCCCCGCGCGCGTGTGCGGCGCCAGGGCTTCCACCGTGCTGGTGACGAAGCTCATGTCCGGAGTGTGATCGGGATGCAGCGGCGTAGGCACGCAGATCAGGATGGCGTCGCATTCCTGCAGCGCGGCAAAATCTGTCGTGGCGCGAAAGCCCGCCTTCTTCGCGGCGGCGATGTGCTCGGGCTCGATGCGATGGATATACGAGCGGCCATCGTTCAGGGTGGCTACTTTTTCCGCATCGATATCGAGGCCGGTTACACGAAAACGTTCCTCCGCGAATAAAAGAGCGAGAGGCAATCCCACATAGCCAAGGCCGATGATGGCAATATGGGTTTCACGAGCAGCGACCTGGGCAAGCCAGTCGGGGAGAGTACTTGTGTAGATCATGTTGTTGCTTTTGACGCTCGTGCCCCATGTCTGGATGCTACTTGTTCGCGATACCAGGCCACGGTCTGTGCAAGACCTTCCTCAAAGCTGACAGTCGGCTCATAGCCAAACGCCTCCCGCGCCGCTGAGATGTCAGCCAGGGAGTCACGAATATCGCCCGCGCGAGCTTCTGTATAAACCGCCGGCTTCTTGTAACCGGTGAGCCTGGCGAGGATCTGGTAGGTCTCGTTCAGGCTGTGGCGCTCGCCGCAGGCGACGTTGAAGACACGGCCCGCAATCTTCTCGGCCGGAGCTTCCAGCGCCAGCAGATTCGCGCTCACCGCGTTGGCGATGTAGGTGAAGTCGCGGCCCTGTTCGCCGTCGCCCTGGATGGTCGGTTGCTCGTCCTTCGTTTTGCCTGTCTTCAGCATCTGCAGACAGAACTTGGCGATCACACCGGAGTAGGGCGAATCGGGCGTCTGGCGCGGGCCGAAGATATTGAAGTAGCGCAGGCAGACCGTCTCCATGCCATAGACGCGCGCGTAGCTCTGCATATAGAGCTCGCCGGCTAGCTTCTGCACGGGATAGGGAGCGATAGGCTGCGGAGCCATCGTCTCGACGCGCGGAAAGCCTGGCTGGTTGCCGTAGGCCGAGCTCGACGCTGCATAGACGACCCGCTGGATGCCCGCGGCGCGCGCGCCTTCGAGCAGGTTGAACGTGCCGTCGAGGTTGGAGTTGTGGCTCGGCCGAGGATCCTTCACGCTGCGCGGAACGCTGGGCAGCGCTCCCTGGTGCAGGATGGCGTCCACCCCGACGCAGGCGCGGGCGACGGCATCGGCGTTCACCAGATCGACGGTGAGCAGGTCGACCTTTTCGGCGATGTGCGCGAGGTTCTCACGTCGCCCCGTCGAAAAGTTGTCGATGCCGCGAACATGGTGCCCCCGTTCGACGAGCGCCTGTGCGAGGTGCGAGCCGATGAAGCCCGCGATGCCGGTAATGAGATAAGTAGCCAAGAGAATTAGATTCTACCAAGACGCCGAAGACCGTTTAACTTTTAACGGGAATCATCCGCATCAATGTCGGGCGGACGACCAACCCGATCAGGTCGAAGAAAGCGTGCACGCCGATTGCGATCCAGAGGTTTCCCGTCCACAGATAGAGCCCTGTAAACACGAGGCCCAGGATCATGGTCGCGATCACGCCCACGGCGCCTTGATAGAAGTGGACCAGGCCGAAGAGGATAGCGGCTACGGCGAAGGCGAACCGTGCATTCCCCAACAAATTGACCAGCAGTAACGGCAGAAGCATCCGGAAGAAGAGTTCTTCGCTCAATCCGGCATTGAGAGACAGCAGCGCCGTCCAGCCGGTCTCCGCCCCATTGCGCGGCATGAGCGGTTCAATATCGCCGACCGTCACGATCTTTGCCTTGTCTCCTTTGCGAGCCAGAGCTCTCGCAAGAAAACCGCCCAGAATCATGGACCCGAATACGGCAAAGCCAAACCCCAGAAGAAATCCGCGACCCGGAAGCTGTTCTCTCGGCATCTGGGATCGAAGCTGAAGGGAGAGCGAGTGAAACTCGTTTGGCAGTGCGATCAGCGCGCCGAAGCGTCGCAGAAGAGCCAGGACGATTACTGTGGAACCGGTGAAGAGCAGGAAGCTCTTCACGGTCCAGTCACGATAGCAGCGTTGCCGGTCTGCGGTCTCCGTGAGGAGCTTGAAGGCGGCGTATTCAGCATGGTCCTTGCGGACGAATCCCCAAAGGATGCCGAGACATGCAGCTAGCAGGACTCCATACGTAAACAGGTGCAACATTCCAGCCTCCTCGGCCAAACCTATTCGCTCGTTTATTCACTCTTTGTTTCGCGTTCGTTCAGCGTATGGATATTGTTGGTGTCCTGGCGGCGCAGACCTCGTGGCCCATAGCAATACGGGGGTGGCGCACAGTGGCGACCTTCGAGATATCTGTACCTGAGAACGTTCCAGTCAGTGTACAGAAGCGTGGCGTGGTCCTTGTTTGTTTTTCGCCGTCATCCTGAGCCAACCCGGGGTGGATAGGCGAAGGACCCCTGCATTGTGGATTGCCACCGACGATAGCTCAGAGGTGAAAGCGCCTGAATTCTGCGGGACGCAAATACATTGGTCTTCGCACTGTCTTTAGGAGGGAGCCCTCATTTGGCATAGCCATGGACCCAAACACATGAAGAGCAGGCTCTTATTTCGCCCAGCCACAGATCCAAGCCCCAAAGGGGCGATATATCCCAGCCCAGGGTGGAGGCGGCTGGCGAGCGCTTTTGCTCGCCGTGTCGCCGCAACCCTGGGTTACGGCCCCAGAGAAGGAGAGAGCCCTGAAGGGGCGACCTATCGATGCCAACCACGATAGGCCGCCCCTTCAGGGCTTATCTTTTCCTCGTCCTGTAACCCAGGGCTATGCCTAACCTCAGTAACTATGCCCCAGAATCGGATGTGACTCATACGGCGCTTCGAGCTGCTTGATCTCCTCTTCCGTAAGCTTCAGAGACAACGCCCCCAGCGCATCCTCCAACTGATACGGCTTGCTGGCACCAATAATCGGAGCACTAATCCCGGGCTTCGCAAGAATCCACGCAAGGGCAATCTGCGCGGGCTTCACATTGCGCTGCTGCGCAATCTCGATCACGCGGTCGACGACATCGAAGTCCGTCTCGCGATAGTAGAGGCTATGGCCGAAGTCATCAGTGCGGGCGCGGGTCGTCTCACTCTTGCCGTCGCCGCGCTTGCGCGAACCGGTCAGGAAGCCGCGTGCCAGCGGGCTCCACGGAATGCAGCCCACCTTCTGGTCGAGGCACAGCGGAATCATCTCGCGCTCTTCCTCGCGATACACCAGGTTGTAGTGGTTCTGCATCGTCACGAACTGCGCCAGGCTATTCTCGCGCTGGAAGTTCAACATCTTCAGGAACTGCCACGCATACATGCTCGACGCGCCGAGATACAGCGCCTTGCCTGCCTTCACGACATCGTGCAGCGCCTCGCAGGTCTCCTCGATGGGCGTATGCGGATCGAAGCGATGGATCTGGTACAGGTCGACATAGTCCACCTTCAGGCGTTTCAGGCTCGCGTCGATCGAGGCCATGATGTGCTTGCGCGAGAGTCCGCGGTCGTTCGCGCCATCGCTCAACGGATTGAAGACCTTGGTGGCGATGACCAGCTCTTCGCGGCGCGGCTGGAACTCGTGCAGCAGCTTGCCGGTGACGACCTCGCTCTCGCCGAGCGAGTACACGTCCGCGGTGTCATAAAAATTGATACCGGCCTCAACGGCGCGGCGTACCAGGGGGCGGGCTTCGTCTTCTTCCAGGACCCACTCGCGCCACTTTTTGGAGCCGTAGGTCATCATGCCGAGGCACAGCGGCGTAATACGGGTGCCTGTAGAGCCAAGATTGCGGTAACTTATTGCGGTATTTGCAGAAGCGCTCATGCGCGATTGGACGCTCAGCCCCTGTGGGAAGTTCCAGATTCAAAGATTCCGGCCAAAAGACACGGGCGACCAACCTTTTCGCAGGTTGCCCGCGTCTTACACAGTGGAGCCGCTGCTCGCGCATATTTGAGTTGTCATGCAACTCACGGGCCCCATTTGATGGAAGCGCGAGCGGCGGCTTATCCCATTTAAGTAATCAATTTCGTGGCAATTTGCGCCCTTGCAGTTGCTCTTGCCTTTCTTGTTGTCATTCCCGAAGGGAATCTGCTTCTCAACCTGCCACGGCCCATCAGGCAAGGCACGAACCGGGCGGGGCACGATTTTAGCCAGACCCTCTTCGCGCCTTCCCCCTACAAATCGCCACCCAAGATCTGTCATCCTGAGCGGAGCGCCTCGCGTTTTTTGCGAGGTGCGGAGTCGAAGGACCCCGAAGGACTTGATCTCACCCAGGAGGTTAGGACCTTTTCCAGCACGAAAGTTCAGGCACGAACGATCGAGGTAGAAACGCTGCAAAAGTTTTGGGCAAGACTGCCACCCTCGGGGTTCTTCGACTCCGCGTCCCCAAAGCTGGGACGCTCCGCTCAGGATGACGATTCTGTGGGGAAATGTAAAACACAAGCAATGCGTGCAGCGAGCTTGATTTCGCTTTAAGACCGGGGTCTCCGATTCGTCAGGCACTATTTGGCTTGCCGATACAGGCAAGCAGCACAGGCCTAAGGCCCCTCAGGCCCAAGCACCGTCACCGCCGACTCACTCTCATTCCCCTTCGCATCCACAGCCGTAACGCTATAGCGATAACGCTGACCCGCCACCGCCGTAACGTCATGGAAGCCAGGCGCAGGAACCGGCACCTGGTTCAGGCGAGTCTTCACACCCGTAGCCGCACCATTCCCATCGAGTGTCTCGCGATAGACGTTATACCCGGCAAGATGAGGCGTATCGACCGGCTGCCAGATCAGATCAACCGTCAGCTTCGGATTGGCAAAGCTCGCCGCATTGAGATCGGTAGGTGCGGGCGGTGGATAGACATCCTGCAGGGTGAACTCAACCGGAGCGGAGACCTCGCTCTGCATCTCCATCGTGCGCCCGCCGACCTGGACCGACCGGCGCCGCTCGGCGGTATAGCGATAGGGCTCGTCCGCGAGCGCGGTATCGTCCAACGTGATGCCGTCGCGAACCGGCTGCGCCGGGACGGAAGCTTCCTTATCCGTAGCGTCCCCCGCAAGCGGATCGGGCTGCGGAGCGGTGGTAAGCCACACAATATTCGACTCGGCGTCGCTCTTGGCCTTCGCCGGCTTGGGCTCTGTCGAACTGCCGTGGGTCGTCACCGGCTTCTTCTCCGAGGAACTGGCTGCAGGAGCCGCGACTTTTGCCTTGTGGGCGACGGGCGCCTTCGGCTTTGGCGCAAGATCCTCGCGGCGCAGCACCACGATACCGTCATCCGCCGCAGGCCTGTCCGAGGGCTTCCAGCTCAACACAACCCCCAGCCGAGACCCCTGGGCATGCAGCTCTTCGACAGGCGAAGGCGTAGCCCCACCAGCAGCATAGGCTGGCTCCGAGAAGCCGCCGGTATGGTTGGTATCGTTATAGAGCTCAACGCGATAGGTCAGCACTCGCGCCGCCCCTGCGGTCAGCGTAGCAGGCAGCGCATCGTGCGCCACGGCTACGTTCGCCTGATCTATTTGCCCTTTGGCCGTCTGATTCACGCCCGTCTGATTCGAGTTCGTCTGCCCGGGCTGCCCCTTGGCCGTCACGGCAAAGTTCTGCTCCGGCAACTCAGCGACGGGAACACAGGCCCCCGTATCGACAGCCCGGCAGAACTTTGCCGTGACGTTCGTAAGATGCAGGGGAAGGCCATCGGTAGTCCGCTGCGGCACTGTAAACCGCAGCTCCACGACGTCTCCCCGCCGGGTAGCGGCAAGATCCTTCACAAACGCCGGCAACTTCAACGAAGGCGGCCTCGGAGGCCCAGGATTGGCACACCCCACCATCCCCAGCCCAACAAGGGCCAGCAGCGGAAGCACAAGAACGGGGCATCGGCGATTCAGAACCATCACATTGAGGCTAGCATCGCTTCGGTTGCGCGGGGAGACAGGCAGCACGATACACCGCGTCTTCTTTCAATTCCCACACCAGTCTCCCCTCGATCTCTCGATCCCCCTCAAACGCTGTCATCTCGACCGGAGGCGGCGTTCTTTGCCGCCGTAGTGGAGAGACCTCTGTATTTTGCCCGCAGCGGCACTACAGACCGGGAAGCCTGCTCCGAGCGCAGTCGAAAGATGCTCGCAAAACTCAGCATCAGCAAACAGCTTTAGAGGCTGCTGAAAAGAAGCCGCCGAAAAGCCACGTCTCATTAAGGGCACGGGTTCACCCGTGCCGTAAATGCCTCCCTCGCACTGCAGCTTTACAGGCTGCGGAAATTCTTAGCTGGGAAGCGAGTCTTGATCTTTAGGGCCAAGGGCCCGTTTCATCCCAGCCCCAGGTACAGAATCAATAAGAAAGCAGAGGGCCGTAAGCCCGATTCATTGTGTTTGCACAAAAGATGAATCGGGCTTACAGCCCTCAACTTCTACTCCTGCGCTAACCTGGGGCGTCGCTCTCCGAGCCACCACGCTGTCGCGTGTTGTCCTGGTTCGCTGTGCCCCAGGCTGGTATGAAACGGGCCGTTGGCCCTAAAGATCAAATGGGGACTTTTTCCGCAGCCTGTTTAGCCGCTGAGGGAATGCCCAGCTTCTCCCTCAAATGCCATGCACTTACCCCTGATGTATTCTCAGGCTGTCATACCGACGTCTGAGGTTCCCTTTGCTTACCGGAGAAATACGCAACCAGGTCGACCAGCTTTGGAATAGCTTCTGGTCGGGCGGCATCGCCAATCCCATCGAGGTCATCGAACAGATTACCTACCTGCTCTTTCTCAAACGCCTCGACGAAGAGCAGACTCTCGCTGAAGCCAAGGCCCGTCAACTCAGCCAGCCACTCGACCGCCGCATCTTCCCCGAGGGCAATGACCGCCTCAAGACCCCCTATGCGCATCTGCGCTGGTCCTACCTGCGCACCCAGGAGTCCCGCGCCCAGTTCGACCTCGTCAGCGAGCACGTTTTCCCGTTTCTGCGCACGGTCGGCGGCGAGGGTTCCACCTACGCGCACCACATGCGCGACGCTCGTTTCACCATCCCCACGCCCAACCTGCTCTCCAAGGCCATCCAGCTCATCGACGCCATCCGCATGGACGACCGCGACACCAAGGGCGACGTCTACGAGTACATGCTGTCCAAGATCGCCTCCGCCGGGCAGAACGGCCAGTTCCGCACACCGCGCCACATCATCCAGCTCATGGTGGAACTCACCCGGCCCACACCGAAGGATGTCGTCTGCGACCCCGCCTCCGGTACCTGCGGTTTCCTCGTGGCTACTAGCGAGTACCTGCGCGATCACTACAAAGACCTCTTCGACACCGAGGAGTCGCGTCACCACTTCAACCACGAGCTCTTCCACGGTTTCGACTCCGACGCTACCATGCTGCGCATCGGCAGCATGAACCTGCTGCTTCACGGCGTCGAAAACCCCGACATCGAACGCCGCGACTCGCTTTCGGAAGACAACGCCGGAGAGGTCGACAAGTACTCGCTGGTGCTGGCTAATCCGCCCTTCGCCGGTTCGCTGGACTACGAGTCCACCGCTAAGGGCCTGCAGCAGACCGTCAAGACCAAGAAGACCGAACTGCTCTTCCTCGCGCTCTTCATCCGCATGCTGGAGGTCGGTGGTCGTGCCGCAGTCATCGTGCCGGACGGTGTCCTCTTCGGTTCTTCGAATGCGCATAAGTCGCTGCGCAAGATACTCGTCGAAGACCATAAGCTCGACGCCGTGGTCTCGCTCCCCTCAGGCGCATTCAAACCTTACGCTGGTGTCTCCACCGCCATCCTCTTCTTCACAAAGACCGGGGTTGGCGGTACAGATTATGTCTGGTTCTATGACGTGCAGGCTGATGGCTGGTCACTCGACGACAAGCGCACGCCACTCCTCTCTGAAGACAAGCTTGGCCCCGACCCGCGCACGCCGCTCACGGCAGAAGAGCATGCGAAGAATAACCTGCCGGATGTCGCTGCGCGTTATTCACAACGCGATGGCACCGAGCGCGAGAACCCGCGCACTGCGCGAAGTTTTAGCGTCCCCAAGGCCGAGATCGCAGAGTACAACTACGACCTTTCTCTCAACCGCTACAAGCAGGTTGTACATGAAGAGATCAAGCATGTGTCGCCAAAGGAAGTTCTTGCCGAGTTGCAACAACTTGAGGCTGAGATTCATTTGGGCTTGAAAGAACTTGAGGAGATGCTGGGATGAAGCTCGCCGTCCCGACTTATTCTTCAATTGGCGAATGTGTTGACCCAGTGCAATCCATTGACCCAGTAGCGACGGGTGGAGAGAAATTTACGTATATCGATCTCTCCGCAATAAATAACGAACTGAAAACTATTGTCGGTCAGCGAGTCCTTTCGACTGCAGATGCACCGAGCCGGGCTCGCCAACTAGTCCGCACCGGGGATGTTCTGATTGCAACAGTTCGTCCAAATCTCAACGCCGTTGCGATCGTTCCAGACCAACTAAATGGTTCAATCGCATCAACTGGTTTCTGCGTTTTGAGGCCGAAACACAACGAACTCCATACTCCATATTTATTCCATTGGTTGCGTACTTCGTTCTTTATTGGAAGGATGACCCAATTCGCAACTGGACAGAGCTATCCAGCAGTCTCGGATCGCATCGTTAAAGAGTCTTTATTACCATTACCTTCACTTGACGAGCAGAGGAGGATCGCGACAATTCTGGATCAGGCAGAAACTCTGCGCTCCAAGCGCCGCCAAACTCTGGCTCTCCACATGCAACTTATCCGAGCTCTCTTCGACAAGTATTTCCCTGAACAGCAGAATCAAGTCGATGCTCAGCCACTCTGTGAACTCGCATCTATCGTGTCAGGAGTTACGGTGCATGGTGCAGCACGTGCGCATATGCCTCTGCGTGTTCCTTATATTCGGGTAGCGAATGTTCAAGCGGGCCATCTTCGCCTTTCAGAGGTTAAGGAAATTGGAGCAACTCCTAGGGAAGTTGAAGAGCTTCGACTGCAAGCAGGTGACATCCTAATGACCGAAGGCGGCGACTTCGATAAGCTGGGCCGCGGAGCCATGTGGAATGGAGAGATTGATCCATGTATCCACCAGAACCATGTCTTCAGGGTCCGACTCGATCAGGGCCGTCTACTGCCTGAAGTCTTCGCCAGCTATCTTGAGACGCGCTTGGCGAAAAACTATTTCTTGAAGTGTGCTAAGAAGACCTCCAATCTCGCCAGTATCAACATGACACAACTTCGTGCGTTACCAACCCTTAGCCCGCCGATGTCTACACAGTTAGATTTCTTGAAGAAACTTAAGGCAATCGAAGATATCCGCAATAAGGCTTTGGGTTCCCTAAAGGCTATTAATGAAACCTTCGCCTCTCTCCAACATCGAGCCTTTCGCGGAGAACTCTAGCGAGGCGAGTCACTAATTCATTCAAGTATCTTTAGAACTTCGACAAACCAAGAATGTGATGGAGCCGCCCCTTCGGGGCTTCGATCCACGACTGAACTCCCCTCTGTATCTCCCTTTGTAATGTCGCTGGTCCAACCCAACTCCAAATGCGATCTCTGACTTCCCACGTGAGTTAGGTCGCTCAAAAGACAGATGTGTGGTGATATTAGAAAGGCAGAACCAGCTCCATCGAAACCATGTCTCCTGTCCCGCCACAAGCCGCACAGCAGCCGCCGAGTAACTTCGCGTTCCTGCGTGCCGAATGGCCCGCGCTGCACGCGGAGGCTGCCAAGGCCGAGTCGCTGGTCTACCCCGACCCACGTACCGCCTGCTTCTACGCGCGACGCGCCCTGGAGTCAGTTCTGGAGTGGCTCTTCAAGCATGAACCCACGCTGCACTCGCCCTACCAGACCAATCTCTCCGCGCTGATTCACGAACCCACCTTCGCGGCGCTCGCCGGACAACCGCTGCACACCAAGTGCGTGCTCATCAACCGCACCGGCAACGCGGCTGTTCACAACTCCGCCGCTGTCAGCACGCAGCAATCCTTCGACGCTGTTCGCGAACTCTTCCACCTGACCTTTTGGCTGGCCCGCACCTACAGCCGCAGCACACCGCCAGCCGATGCCCTGCGTTTCAACGGCGACCTGCTGCCTCGCGCGAATGACATCGAGGCCAGGCTCCAGGCAGCGCAAACCGCAAGCGTCAAGCTGCAGCGCGAGGCCCAGCAGAAGCTGCTGGAGATCAGCAAACAACATGAGGCCGATCTCGCCGCGAAAGAAAAAAGCCTTGCGGCGCAGCTTCTCGAACGAGATGCAGACCTCGAACGCATGCGCGCGGAGATCGCCGAGCTCCGTGCCGCTAATGCCGCCCGTCCCGACACCCACGACTACAACGAAGCCGAGACCCGCGACGCCTTCATCGACCTGTTGCTCAAAGAAGCAGGCTGGAACCTCGATGCGCCGAATACGCGCGAGTACGCCGTTACCGGTCTGCCCACACCCTCCGGCACCGGCAAGATCGACTATGTTCTTTGGGGTCCCGATGCTCTGCCTCTCGCGCTGATCGAAGCCAAGCGCACCCGTCGCAGCCCTGCCGAAGGTCAGCAGCAGGCCAAGCTCTACGCCGACGCCCTCGAAGCCCGTTTTGGCCAGCGTCCGCTCATCTTCTACACCAACGGCTACGACCACTTCCTCTGGGACGACCTGCGCTATCCTCCGCGTCCCGTCGCCGGGTTCTACACGCAGGTCGAGCTGCAACTGCTGATTCAGCGCAGAACGTCTCGCAAATCTCTCTCCACTGTCGCCACGGACACAGCCATAGCCGAACGCTACTACCAGGAGCGTGCCATCCGCCGCATCGCCGAAGCCTTTGAGGCCAGGCGCCTGCGCAAGGCGCTGCTGGTCATGGCGACCGGCTCCGGCAAGACGCGCACCATCATCGCTCTCTCCGATGTGCTGATGCGCGCCAACTGGTCCGGGCGCATCCTCTTTCTCGCCGATCGGCGCACGCTCGTGAGACAGGCGGTCAAAGAGTTCGGCCGCCATCTACCCAGCGCCACGACCGTAAACCTCGTCACCGATCGCGGTCAGGTAGGTCACATCTACGTCAGCACCTATCCGACGATGATGAATCTGATCGACGACGCTGCCGACAAAACAAAAGAAGACGCCAGACAGTTTGGCCCCGGCTTCTTCGATCTCATCGTCGTGGACGAGGCACACCGCTCGATCTATCAGAAGTACGGAGCCATCTTCGATTACTTCGATTCACTGCTCGTGGGCCTGACAGCCACACCGCGCGACGAGATCGACCGCAACACCTATAGGCTCTTCCAGCTGGAGGACGGGGTCCCCACCGACGAATACTCACTTGGCCAGGCCATCGAGGACAAGTTCCTCGTTCCCTACCAGGTGCTGAATACGCCCGCCCGCATCCCCACTCAGGGCATCCGCTACGAAGATCTGACACCTGAACAACAGGCCGCCTGGGATGAGCTCGAATGGAGTGAGGACGGAGAGATCCCGGAGTCCGTCGAAGCGCCGGAGGTGCATCAGTGGTTCTTCAATGAGTCGACGGTCGATCTCGTCCTCGCGCACCTGATGGAACATGGCATCAAGGTGGCGGATGGTGATCGTCTCGGCAAGACGATTCTCTTTGCGAAGAACCAGCGCCATGCCGAGTTCATCGCAAAACGCTTCGATCTCAACTACCCGCACCTTGCCGGACACTTTGCGCGCGTCATCACCCACAAGGTCGAGTTTGCGCAGACGCTCATTGATGACTTCTCGCAGCCGGACAAGATGCCGCATCTTGCGATCTCGGTGGACATGCTCGACACCGGCATCGACGTGCCGGAGGTCGTGAACCTGGCCTTCTTCAAGTCCGTCCGCTCGAAGACAAAGTTCTGGCAGATGATCGGCCGCGGAACGCGTCTCCGTCCCAACCTCTTAGGTCCCGGACAAGACAAAACGCAGTTCACCATCTTCGACTACTGCAAGAACTTCGAGTACTTCGGAATAAATCCCGACGCGAAGGACGGCGCAACAACCTCAAGCCTGACCTCCAGGCTCTTCAGCCGGCGCGTACAGTTGCTGGCGGAGGTCGACCGTCAGGCAGAAAACGGGGTTCAGATCAGCGACTCAACGATTGCGCTGCGTGCAGCCATCGTCGAGATGCTCCGCAGCCAGATTGCGGGCATGAGCCTCGATACGTTCGAGGTAAGACCGCATCGCCGTCAAGTTGAGCGCTACTCCAATCGCGAGGCCTTTACCAAAATCGATGTCGAACAGGTCAGCGATCTCGATCCACTGGCGAGGCTGCCGAGTTCCATCACGGACTCGGACGGCCCGGCCAAGGTCTTCGATCACCTCATTCTGAGGATGCAGCTTGCCATGCTGCGCGCGGAGCCCGCTTTCATAAAGATGGCGGAGAAGGTGGTGTCGCTTGCTACGCTGCTGGAAGCCAAGTCCGTGATCCCCATGATCGCCGCTGAGCTTCCGCTGCTTCAGGAGATCCAGACCGGAGACTTCTGGCGCAATGCCACTCTTTCATCGCTTGAGACTGTTCGGCTGCATCTTCGGTCGCTCGTAAAACTGATAGAAGCTGTTACTCGTCCCATCGTCATTACGGACTTCCCCGACGAGTTGGCAGACCATACGCCTGTTCCTAATCTGCTTCCCGCAGCTTCTCCTGGAGTGGACATTACAAGGTTTCGCGCGAAGGCCCAGCACTTTCTCGCCAAGTATGAACAGAAACCTGCAATCCAGCATTTGAAATGGAATGAACCACTCACGCCTGCGGACATCTCCGAGCTAGAAGCCATCTTTCTGACCGAAGGTGCCAGCCCTGCGGAACTTGCCGCCGTGAAGGGGGAGCAACCGAGTCTTGGGCTTTTTGTGCGCTCCCTGGTGGGCCTTGATCGCGCCGCCGCACGACAGGCGTTTCAGAATTTTCTGAGTGGAAAAACCCTCACCGCCAGCCAGCACCAGTTCGTCGAACTGATAGTCGATTTGCTTGCGCGAAGAGGATATGTCGATCCGGCCCAACTCTACGACGCGCCTTTCACGAATGCGCATCCTCAGGGCGTAGCAGGTCTCTTCAGCGACCCGGAAGTCGAGCAAATGGTCTCAATCCTGGCCGCCATCCGAACGAATGCAGAAGGTACAGGAGCAAGCCAGCTTGGGCGATAATTGCTCTGCTTGGGCGATTATCGATTTTGCAATCTAGCAGGCGCGATGGTTTATCAAGAATCCCCCACTTTTCACCATATTGCGCCTTCTACCCCAGAAACATCTTCTCCACATCCAACCAGTTGTTGACGCGACGGAAGCCGGTGACGAAGGCATTCGCGGGGGAACTGAACAGGATCCCTTCGCCGTGGAAGAGCCGTAGCTGGCGGGGGTTGTCGTCGATCAGGTAGTCGGCGCGGAGGATGCTCTTGTTGCCGCAGAAGACGATGTGCGACGTCGGGATGAAGGGGAAGTGCTGGGCCAGCCAGCGGAACTTCGCGTTGAAGCTCGTCGGCACTTCCATTGCCGCGGTGGCGATGAAGATGTCGTAGTGTTTCTGCAGGCGTTCGAGGACCCGCTGCGCGTGCGGCATCACGTCCAGCACGCCGAAGAAGTCGTCTGTCCGCATGTATTGATCGAGTGCCTTGAGGCGTTCTGCAGGTACGTAGTCCCAGAGCCAGCAGCCGTGTAGGTCGGCGGGTGTGAGCTTCTCGTTGAAGTCGCGGTTGTAGCGCAGCAGGTGTTCACCCAGCGCGTCGGCGATGACCTCATCCATGTCGACGCAGATGATCTTGCGCTCCGAGCCTTGGGATTGCGGCGAGGTCATGCGCGCGACTCCAGCGACTTGGCAACAGCCTTGGCTGAGGCCAAACGTTCGCCCGCTGCCCAGCTACCCGGAGCGTCGCGCCGAGGGTCCCAGAAGAGCATGCGCCCGCAGGTCTCGCAGGTAAAGATCTCGTGGTCGTGCTCGCGGCCCGTGAGGTCGTTCCAGCGCTGCGGACGCACCATCATCTGGCAGGCCGAGCACTTGTGGTCGATCGCCTCGGACACTCCCGTGCCCTTGGCCTTCGAGATGCGGTCGTAGGTAGAGAGCGCCGCCTCTCCCGCGTCGGATTCCTTGATGAGCGCGCGCAGGGTCTGACGTTCGCCCTCGATCCCCTGGACAGCTGCGTTGTTGCTCTGCGTGACCTCGGCGGCGCGGGTGCGTTCGGCTTCAAGCGCAGCGGTGGTCTTCTCGACGGCTTTGGTGGCGGTCTCTTTCTCGGCGTCGAAGCGCTCGGTGCGCTCCATCGAGGCGAGCTCTTCGTCTTCAAGCTTGGAGATCGACTCCTCGGAGAACTTGATCTCGTGCTCGAGCGCGGTAATCTGCGCGGCACTGGTGGCGGAGTCCATCTGCTTGCGCAGACGCGCGATCTTGCCGCGGCGGTCGGTTACGTCCGACTCCTGCGAGCGGCGCAGGACTTCTTCTTTGGTGAGTGCCTGTTTGGCGGCGGCGAGCAAGGCTTCGGCCTTGCCGCGCGCGGCTTCTGCGGCAGCTACGCGGCGGGGTGCTTCGGCGAGCTCTTCGCGGAGGCGCTTCAATTCCAGGTCCTGCGCCTGGAGAACGACGAGATGCTCGAGGTTGGCGTTCATCGTGCTCCTTTCGAGCGGTTGTTGCCCAATGGAAAAGGCTAGCACGTTGCAGCAGGATGAGGCATCGCCAGTCGATCGCATGGGCCATCCCCTAAACTGGTAGGCATGAAACTCAAGCTACCTGATGGCCCTTTCAAGGCGTACCTGTTCGACTGCGACGGCACCATCGCCGACTCCATGCCGCTGCACTTCATTGCCTGGAACCGGGCGCTCTCGGAGTGGGGTGGTGTGTTCAGCGAAGACCTCTTCTACGCCTGGGGCGGCATGCCGATGGCCGAGATCATCACCACTCTGAATGAGCAGCAGGGGTTGACTATGCCGATTCCTGCCGTCATGAAGCGCACAGAGGAGATCTACTTCGAGATTCTTCCCGACCTGACGGCTGTCCCGGAGGTGCTGGAGCATGTTGAAGCCAGCTACGGGAAGATTCCGTTCGCTGTTGTCTCCGGAGGCACGCGGGAGGCAGTGACGGCGTCTCTGACGACGCTGAAGATCCTGGACAAGTTCGAGACCTTGGTCTGTGCCGGGGACTACCAGCGCGGCAAGCCCGATCCTGAACCCTTCCTGATCGCTGCAAAGAGGCTGGGCGTTGCACCCGAAGACTGCCTCGTATTTGAGGATGCGGACCTGGGAATTCAGGCGGCAGTGGCGGCCGGAATGGCCACGGTAAAGATTCCTCACCCGCGGGAACGGCTCGTAAAGGTAGAAATTACGGCAAATTCGTGAATCGCTGGCCGTTTCGTGGAATCTGAAGTAACAACTCATGGCAGCCGCAACCGCAATCGAACTTCCAGCAGGTCAAACCTCCTCCGCTCCGGCAGTGCCGTGGCGGCCGAGAATCAATCCGTGGATCGTCGCGATGACCGTAACGCTCGCGACGTTTATGGAGGTGCTCGACAGCTCGATCGCCAACGTTGCGCTGCCGCACATTGCGGGTGGTCTGGGGGCCACGCAGGATGAAGCCACCTGGGTCCTGACGGCCTATCTTGTTGCAAACGCTGTGATCTTGCCGGCGGGCGCGTACATGACGACCTTCATCGGCCGCAAGAAGTTCTATATGATCTGCGTCGCGCTGTTCGGTATCTCGTCCGCCATGTGCGGGCTGGCTCCGACGCTGCCATTGCTGGTCTTTTTCCGTGTTCTCCAAGGCATTGGCGGCGGCGGCCTCGCACCCAGCGAACAGGCGATTCTTGCCGATACCTTTCCGCCGGAAAAACGAGGGCAGGCCTTTGCGATGTACGGTTTGGCGGTCGTCGTCGCCCCGGCCATCGGGCCGACGCTCGGCGGCTACATCACCGATAACTTCGACTGGCGCTGGATCTTCTATCTCAATATTCCGATCTGTCTGCTGTCGCTCTACCTGACCTCGCGCATCGTCGAAGACCCACCCTGGGTCGAGAAGCAGGTCAAGGAGTCGCAAAAGGGCGGGATCAGACTCGATCTCCTGGGCTTCGGCTTGCTGGGTCTTACCTTTGGATCGTTGGAGTTCGTCCTCGACAAGGGGCAGGAAGACGACTGGTTCTCTTCACACCTCATCATGTTTTTCTGCGTGACGATGGTGATCGCGTTCATCGTGATGATCTGGTGGGAGCTCAAACAACTGCGTGACGGTCATCGACCGATCCTGAATCTCACGCTCTTCACGCGGCGGCAGTTTGCCGTCAGCTTTGTACTGATGTTCGTACTCGGCTTCTCTCTCTATGGCACGACGATTCTGATCCCCCAGTTCGTGCAGACGCTGATGGGATATACAGCGGAACTTGCAGGAAAAGTACTGTCTCCTGCCGGCTTCATGATGATGGCGATGATGCCCGTGGTGGGTTATCTGTCGGGCAAGATCGATCCGCGCAAGCTGATTGCGTATGGCTTTCTCATGCTGACGCTATCGCTGCTCTACATGACGAACCTGAACCTGCAGTTGAGCTACGGCCAGCTCGTCATCATGCGTATGTTCCAGGCGTCGGGTCTTGCGTTCCTGTTCATCCCGATCAATACCATCGCATACATCGGAGTGAAACAGAGCGAGAGCAACGATGTCTCGGGCCTGACGAATCTTGCGCGCAATATCGGTGGCTCGTGCGGCACGGCGTTTATGGCGACCATGCTGACGCGCCGTACCGCTACGCACGAGAGCATGATGGTGCGAAATCTTACGACGGCCAATCAGGGATTCAATTCGCAGGTAAAGTCGATGGCTGGATCGTTCAAGATAGGCAACGGCACAGGCCCGGTGGGTGGTGGGCCTTCGCTCGGAGCGATGCACCAGGCGCAGGCCTACATCTACAACCAGCTTCACCGGCAGTCGGCGAACCTTGCCTACGTGGACATCATTCGTGACCTCGCGATCTTTTGCGCTTGCATGCTTCCGCTGCTGTTCCTGATTCCTCGGCCACCAAAGCATGCGTCGTCGAGTGCGGGACATTAGAGCGTGAGCCGGTAATTCTTCAAAGAGTCAATTTTCCAAAGAAAAGAATGGTGTTGTTCGGAATAGCGCGAAGCGCGTTCCCTGATGCTTTAGCGTCAGGGAGTCGGAGGGAGCCGTAGCCTTTAGGCTACGGAATCAAGGGCAGGCAAGAATTGGGCTTTAGCCCCGGGCCTTTCGTTTGCCGCGGAAAGAAGGCCCGGGCCTAAAGGCCACATCTTTGCTAGGCCTCTATTTCCGTAGCCTAAAGGCTACGGCTCCCTCCCCCCGCGACGCTTTAGCGTCGCGGTTTGCGGTTTGCGCTATTCCAAACGGGCCCAATCTTCAATGAATGAAGGATTCGGAACACTAGAGCCACGTAGCATCTCGGGAAGCGTTTTTCTTTACGAGAAGATCGTTCAAGAACAAAGCATTCGCTGTGGCATGGCCGAGGGCTGTGTTGTCGAAGATGATCCAGGTCTCGACCTTGCTCGTGCGCAGATCGCTCGCAAGCTGCTGAAGAAACTCCTCACCATAATCGGAGTAATACGTGCGCGGTGCACCGTGCAGCCGATAGTAGCGAAGGCCCTGCCAGCCGCCTGGTTTCGCGGCAAGCGTGGAGCCCTTGGGTGGATCGGCGGCAACGCGCGCAATCTCGAAGTCGCGGAGCAGTCGATCGACGGCAGGAGCGAACCAGCTTGCATGACGTGGTTCGAAGACGGTCGCGCCGGTATGCAGTTCGCGGAGCGTGGTGAAGAACTCGTGTGCGATCCCTTCATCGAAGGCCAGCTTGGGGGGAAGCTGCACGAGGAGCGGACCCAGCTTGTCGCCAAGGCCGCGAACCTGATCCAGAAACTCCTGCAACAGAGCGCCGGTATTGATGAGCTTTGCAGTATGCGTGATGGTCTTGGGAATCTTGACAGCGAAGCGAAAGTCGTCCGGTGTGGTCGCGGCCCAGCGCTCCCATGTCTTGAGCCGGTGGGGCCGGTGGAAGCTGGAGTTGATCTCGACGCAGTTCAGGCGCTGGGCGTAGCGGATGAGGTGGGAGCCTTCTTCCGGAAACAGGGACGCATGTTGTTTGGGGAGCGTCCAGGCAGCGGTGCCGATGCGAATTGGCGAGGAGGATTCAGTCATTGAGAGAGGCGTTTAAGCTGATACTTGAGATGTAATCTATTCGGCACGTTCTTACACATGCAGCCTACGATAAGGGAGGATGGAAATCATGAGTGCACTCGCAGTTAGTCCGGCCTATACAGCGCTGCTCGTCAAGTTTCCTCCACGCGTTATCAAATCGGAGGAACAGAACGAAAGCTACATCGAAGCATTGCATAGCCTCGAACAGCGGTACGGTAGTTGGAGTCCGGAAGAAACAGAACTCGCAGACTTGTTCACACTTCTGATTGAAGATTTTGAAGAGAAGCACTACACGCTGCCCAAGTGTTCTCCCTTGGAAATGATCGAGTTTTTCATGGATCAGAACGGATTGAAGCAAAAGGATCTGGTCGACGTGTTTGGCACACCAAGTATCGTTTCCGAGGTAATGAGCGGCAAGCGTGAGTTGAACAAAGAGCAGATTCGTTGGCTTAGTGAAAGATTTCACGTCTCACCGGAGCTGTTTTTCTAAGAGTGATAGCGACGTTAGCCTCTGTGAACAAACAGAAGAAAAGGACGGCGCATCAGCGCCGTCCTTTGTTGTTTGTGTGTAGTTACTTCCCAAACGTCTGCGGCGTCGGGAACGGATTGCGCTCGTCGAACTGCACCTGGTGCCAGTAGGGATACGCCGGGTTGACTGCGCTCGCGGCATCGAGCTTGGCCACCTGTTCGGGAGTCAGCTTCCAGCCTGTGCTGTCGAGGTTCGCGCGAAGCTGCTTCTCGTCACGCGCGCCAATGACCAGCGTCGAAACCGTGGGGCGGCGCAGCAGCCAGTTCAGCGCGATCTGCGGAACCGTCTTGCCGGTCTCCCTGGCGACTTCGTCGAGAGCGTCGACGACCTTGTAGAGGTACTCGTCGGACATTACCGGACCGCCGTCCGCGGCCTTGTGCAGGCGCGAGGTCTCAGGCAGCGGCTGTCCACGGCGAATCTTGCCGGTGAGCCGTCCCCAGCCGAGCGGCGACCACACCAGAGCGCCTACGCCCTGGTCCACGGCGAGCGGCATCAGCTCCCACTCATAGTCGCGGCCGATCAGCGAGTAGTAGACCTGGTGGCCTACATACTTCGCCCAGCCATAGCGCTCGCTGACCGAGAGCGACTTCATCAGGTGCCAGCCCGAGAAGTTCGAGCAGGCGATGTAGCGAACCTTGCCCTCGCGCACCATCGTGTCGAGCGTATTCAGCGTTTCCTCGACTGGCGTGGTCGCATCGAATGCGTGCAGGTGGTAGACGTCGATGTAGTCGGTGTTGAGCCGCTTCAGGGAGCCCTCGAGCGCCTGCGTCAGGTGGTAGCGCGAGCTGCCCACATCGTTTGGCCCCTTGCCGAAGCGGAAGGTCGCCTTGGTCGAGATCAGCACGTCTTCGCGCTTGAGGTGCGCGATCGCTTTACCGAGCATCGCTTCGCTGGCACCGGTGGAATATACGTCGGCGGTATCGAAGAAGTTGACGCCGGCTTCCATGCAGATGTCGATCAGTTTGCGGGCGTCATCCTGCGAGGTATCGCCCCAGGCTTTGAAAAATTCGTTGCCGGCGCCGAACGTGCCGGTGCCGAAGCAGAGCTCGGGGACTTTGAGGCCGGAGCGGCCAAGAGAGCGGTATTCCATTTGAACTCCAGTGTGGTGGATAGTTTGAGGCCGGAGGGCATGCGCCGGAAGAGCATGGCCTTCGCCATGCCGAAACAGGATACCCCAACGTTTTCGTATGTGTTTGCGACGCTTATTCGTCGCAAACGATCGGCCGACAGGGCCGAAGCCGTGTTCCTCCGAAGATCGAACTGCCCCTGAGGAGGATGCAGCGCTAACGATTCTTTGGATGCGAGTTGGAGGCTGAGGGACTCTCGGGGAAGTCACAGCTCAGGCCGAGCTTCCGGGCCGCATCCTCCAGCGCAGCCTGGGTGTGAAAGAACCGATGCTGTGGATTGGAGTGTGGAAAAAAGCGAATGACGATCTCTCTGCGCTCCACGGCATCCTGCTTGCCATCGTGAAAGGGATAGCCCAGGGCCTGTAAAAGATGCAGCGAACCCTCGTTGCCGCTGGGATTGCCGTCATCTCCGACGATGCCGTAGACGCTGTGTCCGGTGCGCTGCGAGTGCACTGCAACAAAGTCGCCGAGCCGGGCACCCTTGCGCGTAGCTTCCCGTCCCAGCACAACATAGTTGATTCGCGTCGCGTCGACGTAGCGGCGAAGATCGCGCGCATTGGTGAGCGCGGGATCGGTATAGGCGGTCTGTGAGATGTAGTAGCCCGGGGCGGGATCTTGGGGGCCCTGCACCACGGGGATGTTCGGATGGTCGTCATCGGTAAGGTAGCCGACGATCTCCGCTCCGGGTATGCCGCGAAGGTGCGCATTGCGAAGGTAATCGAGCGTCGGCTTGCTGGGTGGGCCATAGGCCGTCGGAGCGCCGTCCACGTCGACATCCATGCGATGGGTGAGGATCTCGAAGGAGGGAGCAGGAGCCTGCGCTCGCAGACCCAGCGTAACCGCGTCAACGGTAAACAGAACGAAGGCAAGCACGCGCCAGGGATTCGACAGGGACATAGGGCAGGAAACAGGGAACTCAAGAGCTAACAGAAAACGGTTGTGCATGCATAGGTTAAACGTTCGACCCTACTCAAATTAGACGGGGCACGGCGAAAAGCCGTGCCCCGTCGGTGCTGTTTTCTGTCTTCTGCCTTACGGTGCTGTTGGCGTCGGCCGGATTGGCGTAGCCGTGGGGACGGCGAGGCCGAAGAACATGACCAGGCTGTTCGAATTGGAACTCGAAACCCACACATTGCCGCTGCGATCGGGAACCGTAGCGCTCGGCGCCTGCAAGTTGATATCCAACCCGAAGCCGCCGGGGACGGTGCAGGTTGTATTTCCGTCTTGCGTGGTCGTGCATCCGCTGGTGTTCGGCGAAATGCTTGTCAGGGTCGTGCTTGCGATGCCCGAGAGCGTTCCCTGCCTATTGGGCGTAATCGAGCGAAGGTTGGCAATCCAGAGGTTTTCGCCCGCGTCGATCGACAGGCTGCTGAGAAGCGCAGGGTTTTGAAGGCCGCCGACCTGGAGCTGGTTGACGACTACCGTGCCCGCTGGATTGATCTCGCTGACCGAGTTGTTTCCTCCGTCTGCGATCCAGGCATTTCCCAGGCCGTCAGTAGCCAGACTGCTCGGGGTGAAGCAGCACACCGGCCGCATGGCAGTGCCGTCTGCTGCGACGTGCGTAACCGTACTGTCGCCGGCCCCATTCGGAGGCCCGCCAGTAGCGCTGCAGCCCGAGACGCACGCATTGGCAATCCAGAGGCCGCCTGATGCATCGGCGGCAATCGCTACAGGGAAGTTGACATTGTTGACGGCCAGGGGCGCAAAGGCACCCGTGGTGGGATTGAAGACCGATTCATGGTTCGTATTCTGGTTGAGGACGAAGATCTGGTCACTGGCATTGGTTGAGAGGGAGACCGGGAAGTACGTCCCGGTAGTGGAATTGGGGTCCAGGAAGTAGGGCACGCCGCTGGCGCTGTTGACGATAGGAGTGCCCGGCGTCGACGAACTCGCACCGGAAAATCCAGTGAGGCTTCCATTGAGCGCGCCCTTGGTCTCCTCATTCGTGACCCAGACATTGTCGCTGGAGTCGATGGTCAGGCCCAGAACCTCATCCAGGAGGCCAAAACCGTACCCTGTAGAGGGGCTGAGCGGAGTGCCTTGCGGGGAGAACTCACTGATGCTGGACGTGTTGGGCTGGCCGGTAGAGTCGTTGTGATTGCCCGCCCACACGAAGCCGTTGCTGTCGATATCGATAGGGTCAGGATTGCTCAATCCGCCGCCAGTGATCGTCATCGTCATCGTCCAATCGTTCGGCGCCTTGGGCAGCGACGGGAAGGGCGGCTGGGACGAGGCTGCCGTAAAGACTGCCGCGACATTCTGAGCAGGATGCTTGACGATGTTCAGCGCGGCCCCGAGGGTGTCGGTCGGTGCGACCCCACCGCTTGGCGTTGCGGCGGTGAACAGGGGACTGCAGGAGGAGCCGCCATCCGAGTTGACGCAGGAGGCGATGGCATTGGCCAGGGTGTACAGCTTGCTGGTTTCGATGGTCAGGTTTGCAGGAAGCGTTGTAGGGGGCAGGCCTGTGCTGGAATCGGCGAGCAGTTGTGCGTCCAGAAAGGCATTCTGGATGCCCTTGGTGTTCGTCGAGCTCGAGCCGACGTTGGTGTAAGACGTCGTGAACGGTGCCAGCGCCCAGGCCGCGGCTGCAGTCGTTACCTCGTTGATATTAACGAAGGAGAAGCTGCTGAGGTTGCTGCAGTCTCCAAGTGCGGCCATCAGGACGAGCGCATTGTTGTTGCCCGTGCCGAGCCCAGGATTGCCGTTGACCGCCACGATATAGGTCTGATCCGTGCCGGAGGGGCAACTGTAGTTGGTGCCGATATTGAAGGTGCCGCCCTCGCCGGTAGTGACCGCACCCTGGAGGATCGAGGTCGCGGCAGAGCCGTTACCGCCGGTACCCGCGACGTAGAGGAAGATAGAGGCGCCTGTGACAGGCTGCTGGCCACCGAAAACATGGCCCTGGATGCCGAGAGTTCCTGTGCTGGAGGTATCGAGAGCCCCGGTTCCGCAGCCGGTCAACACAGAGGCCAGACAGACGGAAGCGGAGAAAGCCAGGGCAAATCTGGACAGAGAGAGCGTACGAAAAGAGGCCATGATGGGCAAAGTTTACGCTATTCCCACAACAGTAGCCATGAATTTCCGCTAACCGGGCCGGCGGAAACCCCGCGCGGAGCAAGGGTGAAATGCTCTATGGGCGATTCGTTTTGTCTGTCCAGGTATAGCGATGTGAAATTCTGTGCAGGCGGCCCGTAAGCCGAATTTTGTTTTAGACGATCATTCCTCTAGGCGACGCATTACTGCGGCGCTCCAGCAACCTACCCGCAGGTTCCGGTCAGCATGCTTGCGCACACTCTGAGCCCTTCAACCTGGGCGCAACGGGCCGTTGCGCGACTGCCGACTGAAGAGGGTCGGCTGTCTCCCTGCCTATTTGGTCTTGCTCCGTGTGGGGTTTACCGTGCCGTTTGCATTACTGCGAACGCGGTGGGCTCTTACCCCACCCTTTCACCCTTACCGCAGACCGCTTGCATGAACGTGCCTCTTGCGAAGCCCGTTCAACAGCCTGAGGCGGTTTGCTTTCTGTTGCACTGGCCGTCCCCATACCTTGACGCATGGGTCCCGGACGTTATCCGGCACACTGCCCTGCGGAGTTCGGACTTTCCTCCCCCTCCCGACAGCAAGCCGCGGGAGGCAGCGATCATCCGGCCGCCTGCACTCCTCTCAGTGTACGCCCCGAAGTACCCGTCACAAACCGGCAAGTAGACTAGGTCGATGAAACAGGCTGTAGCAGGGACCGGTATCGCTCCTGAAATCGAAGTACCCGCGATTGAGTTTCGCCGGTTGTTGCTGGGCTGGTACCGCGAACACGCTCGCGTGCTCCCCTGGCGCGGGATCGACGACCCCTATGCGACGTGGCTGTCGGAGGTCATGCTGCAGCAGACACGCGTGGCCACGGTGATCGAGCGCTATCGCGAGTTCCTTACCCGCTTCCCCACGCTGCAGGCCCTGGCCGCAGCGGAAGAGAATGACGTGCTCGCCCTGTGGAGCGGGCTGGGCTACTACCGGCGCGCGCGCATGCTGCATCGCGGAGCCCAGTTTGTGGTGGGCGAACTGCATGGGGAGATGCCGCGCACAGCAGCGGAGTTGAAGGCCTTGCCGGGTGTCGGCGACTACACCGCCGCCGCGATTGCCAGCATCGCCTTCGGCGAGAGCGTGGCGGTGGTGGACGGCAACGTCGAACGCGTCCTGCTGCGCCTCATGGGACTGCCGGAAGAGCGGACAGGGCAGGGGCGCGCCCGGATCACGAAGGCGGCGCAGGCACTGGTGCCCGCCGCGGCGAAGCGCGGGGTCGGCAATCCTCCGGGAGACCACAACCAGGCCATGATGGAGCTGGGTGCGACGATCTGCACGCCGAAGTCGCCGTTATGTCTGCAGTGCCCGGTGGTTGGACTCTGCAGGACGCGGGGCGAACATGTAACCCCGGCGAGAGAGAAGCAGCGGAGCCGCAGTGTTGCCTATCTACTCGCGCGACGCGGGGAGAAGGTCCTGCTGGAGCGGCGTTCGGCCGAGGCCTCGCTGATGCCGGGCATGCTGGAGCTTCCACCGCTGCCGATGGATGCCGTTACGGCGTATGAGCCGCTGCTGCGGGTGAAGCACTCGATTACGAATACGAACTACGACGTGCAGGTCTTTGCGGAGAGCAAGCTGCGCGATGCGGTTCCTGCGGCGGCGAACGATTTGATCTGGACGCCAGCGGCGAAGCTGCGTGAGCTGCCGCTGACAGGGCTCGCGCGCAAGGTGTTGCAGCGGGTGGGTGTGATGCTGCCGAAATAGCAAGGGCCGTGGTGGTCGACGTCTTTGCTGTTGCCTGTTTTTCGTCGTCGCTGTTGTTGCCGCCGCCTTTGCCTTTGCTGTTGCCGTTGTTTGTTTTTCGCCGTCATCCTGAGCCGTAGGCGAAGGACCCCCGCATTGGGGCCACCACAACCGCATAGGGCTACCCCGGCCTGACGATGTCAGGCTGGGTACAGATGCTTGGCGAGTAGCGTTCGCTCCAGTGGCATTGTGCAAAATGCGGGGGTCCTTCACCTACGGCTCAGGATGACGGCGAAAAACAAACAACAAGAGCACTGTATCGCCGCCTATACTGGCAATCAACCAGAAACACGCTGCAAAGGAAGACGTGACGATGACGAAGTATTGGACGATGACAGCGCTGCTGCTGATGGCAGCGGGCATGAGCACAGGCAAAGCATTGAGCCAGACCCCGCTGAACACGGCGGAGAAGTCGGTAAGCTCAGACCGTATTCGCGAGCAGGACAAGTTCCTCTCCGACGATCTGCTCGAGGGGCGCTACCCAGGCCTGCGCGGCGGCGAGCTTGCAGCCCAGTACATCGCCACGCAGTTCGCGCTCGAAGGCCTGACTCCTGCTGGGGATAACGGCACGTTCTTCCAGCAGGTAAACTTCGTCGGCATGAAGGTCAAGCCGGCGGAGACGTCCTTTACCCTGGAATCGGAGAAGGGCAAGCCCGTCCTGCTGAAGTTTGGTGACGACTTCGTCGTTACGAACCAGACACTGACCCCGGTCACGACGATTGACGCGCCGATCGTCTTCGTCGGCTACGGCGCTACAGCCCCGGAGTTCAACTGGGACGACTATGCGGGTGTCGACGTCAAGGGTAAGGTCATTCTCTGCATCGTCGGCGACCCACCCTCGGACGACCCGAAGTTCTTCGCGGGCAAGGCGCTGACCTACTACGGTCGCTGGACGTACAAGTTCGAGCAGGCGGCCCGCAAAGGCGCGGTAGGCGCGCTGATCATTCATCGCACCGATCTCGCGAGCTATGGCTGGGACGTGGTGAAGAACTCGAACTCCGGCGAGCGCACCGCGCTGCGCGATGACGCCAACCCACGCCTGCAGGCCGCGAGCTGGATTCATCTCGACGTGGCGCGCAAGCTGTTCGCGATGAGCGGACTCGATCTCGACAAAGAGTTTACGGCTGCGGGGCAGCGTGGTTTTCATGCGGTCGAGCTGCCCGTGCGGCTGAAGGCCACGGTGACCAGCACGGTGCGCCCGTTCCAGAGCCCGAACGTCGTCGCGATGCTGCCGGGACAGAACAAGGCCAGTGGCAAGCCTGACCAGGCGGTGCTCTATACGGCGCACTACGATCACCTCGGCTTCGTTCCGGGGATGCCGGGCGACAACATCTATAACGGCGCTGCCGACAACGGGACCGGCGTGGCGATGATCCTGGAGATGGCGCGGGCCTGGAAGCAGGTGCCGCCGAGTGACCTGCCGCACTCGGTGATCGTCGCAGCCGTTACGGCGGAAGAGCAGGGGCTGCTGGGCTCGGAGTATCTGGGCCAGCATCCGCCGGTGCCGGTCTCGCAGATCGCGCTCGACATCAACTACGACATGCTGCTGCCGATCGGCGTACAGCAGGAGATCAACGTCAACGGAGCGCAGCGCACGACGTTCTATCCCGAGGTGCAGGCGACGGCTAAACGCTTCGACCTGGCGATCGTGCCCGACCCTCGGCCCGAGGCGGGCAGCTATTATCGCAGCGATCACTTCAGCCTGTCGCGTGTAGGCATTCCGGCGTTCTCCGTCGACGCGGGCACGCTGTATGAGGGCCATGATCACGCGTGGGGCGCCGCACAGGAGAAGAGCTTCAACGAGAACCACTATCACAACTTCAGCGATAACTTCGATCCGAACTGGGACTTCAAGGGAGACGCGAAGCTGGTGCGGTTCGGCATTGATCTTGGCTGGCAGGTGATCCACGCGCCGCACACGGTGGAGTGGAAGGCCGGCGATGAGTTCGAGGCCGCGCGCAAGGCGAGTGAAGGGAAGTAAGGGCGACCTATCCTTTGTCCAGTGTTCAGGTCACCCGTTTTTCGTCGTCATCCTGAAGCGTAGCTGAAGGACCCCCGCATTCGTGGTGGCACAACCGCATGGGGCCACCACGAACAAACAATGTTGGGCCGAGCTAATTGGCCAGCGAGCAGCATTTGCTCCAGTGGCATCGTGCAGAATGCGGGGGTCCTTCGCCTATGGCTCAGGATGACGACGAAAAACAAGCAACGACGAACTACTCTTTCGGCTCACTGGAACCCTGCCGCAGCCACAACCCGCTCCAGCTCTCGGAGACGAGGATACTGTTGCCGGGGTTGCGTGGGTCGTAGCGCACCTGCACCGCCTGGTCCAGCCGGAAGCCGCGCACGCGTTCGGGCAGACGTGAGACATCCTGCGCACAGTTATACGTCACGCCGGCGAGGCGGTAGCTGTAGAACAGGACCTCGGGTGTGGGCGAAAGGCTCTCCTCACCATTAAGCGAGCGGGCGTCAACAAGGTAGCCGTCGGTAATGCGTCCGCTCATGGCGATCAGCTCGCAGCGACGGCGCTCCAACTCATCGGCTGAAGGACGAAGGCGTCGAACGACCCACCAGGCGATGCCAGAGGCAAGGACGATACCTGCAACAATGCCGCCGATCAGGCGCGGGGCCTGTCGAATCTGGCCATCGAAAACGTGCACGAGGTCATGGAAATAGGGCTTCACGGCTTGGGGAAAGAATAGCGCAGAGATTTGTTTTCTGGATGAAAGGTGAGCCAAGTATGGTTCGCGCCTGACGATGTTTTTGCTGCTGCCGTTGCTGTTGCTTTTCTGGTTGTCATTCCGAGCGTAGCGAGCGAACCTGCTGTCTCCCGTTTTTCGTTTGTACTGCCCAGAAAATATAGGCGAAATCAAGAAGGCATAGGTTGAATTGGCACGAGTTAAGAACGGGAGGAAGCAGGTTCGCTCGGCTTCGCCTCGGAATGACAACCAGAAAAGCAACAGCAACGAAAATCAAGCCCCACAACCCCAAACCCCACGGCGATATACTGCCCTGTGCGACCTATGCGAAAAAATATTGCGAAAACAGACAGAAACGGCCACCCGCTCGACCTAGGCGAAGGCCGCCGCGTGCGCTCGACGACGGTCATCTGCGTGCGCCGCGGCGACTCGATGGTGATGGCGGCCGACGGCCAGGTGACCCTTGGATCGACGGTCATGAAGCATTCGGCGAAGAAGATCCGCCGCCTCTACAACGAAAAGATCCTCGCCGGATTTGCGGGTTCGACGGCGGATGCCTTCTCGCTGTTTACGCGCTTCGAGGCCAAGCTGGAGCAGTATGGCGGCAATCTCGGGCGTTCGGCGGTAGAGCTCGCCAAGGACTGGCGCACCGACAAGCTGCTGCGCCAGTTGCAGGCGCTCCTGATCGTCGCCGACACCAAGCAGATGTTCCTGCTGAGTGGCGATGGCGACGTCATCGAGCCCGACGCGGTGGCAGACGGCCTGATTGCGACCATCGGCTCGGGCGGAAGCTTTGCGCTGGCCGCCGCGACCGCGCTGATGGAGAACACGCAGATGACCGCGCGCGAGATCGTCGAACGCAGCATGAAGATCGCGGCGGAGATCTGTATCTACTCGAACCAGAGCGTGACCATCGAAGAGTTGAAGGCGGCGGAGTAGCCGCCGGGATTGAAATTCAAGGAGACTCCATGCTGCGCTTAGCTAAATGCATTCTTTTTGCCGGAGCTGTCCTCGGCCTGGCCGCTTTCTCGCCCTCTCTGACGGCACAGCGCAAGGCCGCACCGGTGAACTCCTCCTCCGCGCCGGTGCCTGCGCCGATCCTGCAGGGCAAGAAGGCGTTCATCTCCTTTGAGCTGGGCGATGTCAGCTCGTTCCCTTCGACCTACAGTGGCGGCCCGGAGCGCGCCTACAACGAGTTCTTCCAGGGCATGCAGGCGTGGGGGCGATACGAGCTTGTCGCCGACCCGAAGGACGCGGACGTCATCTTTGCAATCCGGTTTGTCGACACGCCGGGACTCAGCAACCCGCAGATTCGGGTGGGGATCACCGACTCGCGCGGACGGGTCTCCCTGTGGGGCTTTGCCGAGGAGATCAACGGCGCGTTTCGCAAGAAGAGCCGTGACGCCGCCTTCTCGGCCGCAATCGACCAGGTCATCAACGACGTGAAGCTGCTGGTGCAGCCGAACGACGCACATCCATAGCCTGCACGCAGGCAAGTTTTGCAAGAAAGAAGAACCCTAGAATTATGGCAATCTATCTACCCGGAACGGCTGAAGACCAGGCACTCGCGCTCGATGAGATGACGCCGCGCGAGATCGTGGCGGAGCTCGACAAGTATGTCGTCGGCCAGGCCGCCGCGAAGCGAGCAGTCGCTATTGCGCTGCGTAACCGTTCGCGCCGGCAGAAGCTTCCGCCTGAACTCGCCGAAGAGATCATGCCGAAGAACATCCTCATGATCGGCTCGACCGGCGTAGGTAAGACCGAGATCGCGCGGCGGCTGGCGAAGCTTACGAACTCGCCGTTTCTCAAGATCGAAGCCTCGAAGTTCACCGAGGTCGGCTACGTGGGGCGCGATGTCGAATCGATGGTGCGCGACCTCGTCGAGATCGGCATCGACATGGTGCGCGAGGAGAAGCTCGACGAGATTGAAGACCGCGCCGAGCTGGCTGCCGAAGACCGTCTGGTCGATCTGCTCGTGCAGCAGGGATCGCCGAGCACTCCAGCTACAGAGACAGGCCCGCCTGTACCTCGGCTGGTAGTGGCGACAAGCGAAGAGCAGCTTCCTCCCGAGGTGATCGAGATGGCACTGCACCTCAGCGGGCAGAAGCCGCCTGTTGCCGAAGGGGCACCCAATGCCTCTCCGGCCCTGGCTGTAGTGCCTAAGACCGATGCAGAACGGGCTCGCGAAAAGGACAGGCTGCGCCAGCAGTTTCGCGAAGGCCGGCTCGACGACCGCATGGTCGAGATTGAGACTCGTGACCGCAACATGCCGCAGATTGAGTTCATCAGCAACCAGCCGCCGGAGGACATGGACTCAAGCGGGATGAAGGAGATGCTCTCCGGCATGTTCGGCCAGCGCACGCGCAAGCGGCCGATGAAGGTGGTCGAGGCCTTCGACTATCTCGTGCAGGAGGAAGAAGGCCGCCTGCTCGACATGGACCAGGTCACCCGCCTGGCGATCGAGCGCGTTGAGGACTCCGGTATGGTGTTCCTCGACGAGATCGACAAGATCGCCGGACGCGAGGGCGGCCACGGCCCGGACATCAGCCGCGAGGGCGTGCAGCGCGACATCCTTCCCATCGTGGAAGGGACGACCGTCAACACGAAGTACGGCATGGTCGCGACGGACCACATCCTCTTCATCGCGGCTGGTGCGTTTCATGTGTCGAAGCCCAGCGATCTCATCCCGGAGCTGCAGGGGCGCTTTCCTATTCGCGTGGAACTCCAGCCGCTGACGGTGGCCGACTTCCTGCGCATCCTTACCGAGCCACGGGCGTCTCTGGTGAAGCAGGCGACAGCGCTGCTCGAAACCGAGGGCCTCACCCTGGAGTTTGCTCCCGAGGCACTGGAGGAGATGGCCAACTTTGCCTTCCAGGTGAATGAGACGACGGAGAACATCGGCGCACGGCGGCTGCATACCATCATGGAGAAGGTGCTGGACGAGATCAGCTTCCAGGCTCCTGATCTGGTGAAGTCCACGGAGCCGGTCGCCGGGGCAAAGCCCGTGCCTACCCTCCTGGAACGCACAACGGACAAGGGCACGCAGCGCGTGCTGCGCGTTGAGCGCGAGTACGTGCAGCAGCAGGTTGCCGACATCGTGAAGAACCAGGACCTGAGCCGGTATATCTTGTAGAACTTGCCTTTGCTTTTCTGGTTGTCATTCCCGCAGGGAATCTGCTTCTCGAATTACCACAACTTTAGAAGTAAGGAACGGAAGGGGCACGATTCAATCGTGCCCCTTCGTCCGTGCGGGTGCCTCGTATCTGTGCCTAACCAAATCCCAATCTATCCAGTTGACAGCCTAAATCTACATATATAGATTTAATCCCATGAAGCTGCGTAAGTCACCGCAAACCACACTCGTGCTGGCTGAGTTTCTTCAATGCGAGCAGGAGTGGCGCTACGGCTACGACATCAGCCGCAACACAGGGCTGAAGTCAGGGACGCTGTACCCGATCCTGATGCGGCTGGCAGAGCACCACATGTTGGAGACTAGCTGGGAGGCCACGGAGACAGGCCGCCCGCCGCGCCACATGTATAAGCTGACGAACGACGGCTTGCGGTACGCGCGTGAGCAGGTGAGCGCTGCTTCTGTACAGTCTGCGGGGCAACCAGCATTCGGTGGGGTGACAGCCTAATGACTCTCGTTCGCAAATTGGCGCTTAAGGTTTCGAATACGGTCGTACGCTTCGCCTCACCCGGTTGCAAGGAGTGGGCAGAAGGGCTGGCGCGCGAAGTTGATTTTGTTGAAAGCGATTGGGGTGCATTGCTCTGGGCGCTTGGCAGTGCGCGGGTTCTGTTCGACTACCGGGAAGCGCCTGTCGATTCGCTCTACGAGCTCTCTCGTGTGGCACAGCGGTTTGCAGAGGTAACACGCCGCGGAAATATAGCCTGGGGCATCCTGTTTTCGCATGGCTTTATCTATAGTGACCGGCTCTCCCACGCGACAAACTTGTCGGAGCGCGTTGGCTGCAGCCTGGTTATGTTCGGTGCGATCTCAATGGGGATGATTTCGTTAATTCAGTGGCGCAATAGGACAAAGGTGCCGCCGGACGACGATATTACAGCGCTCATCCGGTTTTACAGATCGAGGCTCGAATATATGCGAGATCTCTACCGTTCTCCCAAGGCGTGGATTACTGGTGTTGCCTTTCTCGCCTATAGCGTCGGCCTGATGCTGGCTGAGCGGGGTGGAGTTCGCGTGCATCCGGGCCGGGATGTGGTTATCGGTCTTTTATGGATAGGTGTGGCGCTGCTGTTTTTGCATACGCGGCGAATCAACCGGAGACGGCTGGAGCGCTTGGAAGTGCTGCTCGCGGAGAGATCTTAAACGGTCTTCGCGGACCGGCCACATTGCCTAGGTGTCTGCCAATACGAGAGTAGCCGTAGGATGGCGTCAAAAATTAAACAACAGCCGCTACCCTATACTTGTGCCATCCGCACAGGGGAGTTTCATGACCAGTTCACGCAGTCGCCGGCTGCTCGGTTTGTATGCGCTTTTCATGTTGGTGATCGCCTTCGGGTACGCCCGTTACGACGGCTACCTCATGGACGGCGATGGCACAGCCTTCCTGGATATCTCGCAGGCCCTGACCGACGGCCATGCCGGACTCGCGATCAATGGCTACTGGAATCCCGGCTATCCGGCGGTACTCGCCGCGGTGCGAATAGCCGTCCACCCCACGCGTTGGACCGAGATGGCGATGGCGCGCTATACGAATGTAGCGATCTTCGGGCTGGCAATCCTGGCGTGTCTCTTTTTCACAGCCGGTCTGGTGCGGCTGCGCGCGCAGCGTGGGCCGGGTGAGCCCGGAGCAGCTGTTCCGGATTGGGCGCTGCACCTGCTGGGCCTGGCCTTGCTGACCATGAGCGCCGGACGCGAGCTGCCGCTGACGGCGGTGCGTTCCGACACCTTGTTGATGGTGTTGCTGCTGTTGGCGATGGGGCTGGGACTTCGGTTGCAGGCCGGTTCGGGTTTCTGGGCGTGGCCAGTGCTGGGAGCCACGCTGGGCTGCGCCTATCTGGTCAAATCTTTTGCCTTTCTGCCCTCCCTGTTCCTGCTGTTGGCGGTATTGATCTTTGGGCTCACCCGCAAGGGAAGCGAGCGGACGAAGATCGTCTCCGGCGCTGTCGTAACGGGGATCGTGTTCGCGGCGATTGCGGGACCGTATGTCGTGGCGATCTCGCGGCAGTTGGGGCACCTGTCCACCGGCGACTCCGCACGGCTGAACTACTGCTACTTCATCGACCAGACCCCGCGCTGGCACGAGTGGTACCTCCACGATCTTGGCCATGCCGTGGGAACCTTCACGCATCCGGAAGCCGTCATCGCCGCACCGCCTCCGGTCTTCAGCTTTGCGGCGCATCCGGTGGGCACGTTTCCGCTATGGTTCGATCCGGCGTACTGGACCGTTGGCCTGACGCCGCACTTCTGGCTCAAAGGGCATGTAGAGCGGTTGATTCGCTGCACGGAATTATTCGTGCGGTATCTGCTGGGCCGGCCCGAAGCCTTCGTTCTGCTTGGCGTAATGCTGGCCTTCGGTGCGATCTGGCCACGACGGCGCGCCTCGCTGGTGGGTGGTCCAGCAGTTGTGTGGGGACTGCTGATGCTGGGGATTTACTTTCCTATCGACCTGCAGGAGCGTTACCTGATGGCGCCATTTCTTCTGGTGCTGCTGCCGCTCTTCGCGTGGCTGCAGCGCAGGGAAGGGAACGAAGGGGAGCGGGTGCGATGGATTGCCGGTGCTCTCGTGGTCTCATTCGCAGGCATCGCCGCCATGCAGGCTGTGAGCTATCTGGCGGAATGTCGTCGCCTGGAACCGAGCGCGCATCGCGGAGAGGCCGGCTACAACCCGGAGATGAATCCCATGGCCGAGGCACTGGACGCGATGGGGCTCAAGCCCGGCGACAAGATCGCCTGCTTTGGCGATACCGCCTGCTATCTCGACCACCAATGGGCGCGATTGGCGGGTGCGCAGATCCTGGCTGAGGTGGAGACGCCCAACAACGCCGATCCGCAGCAGGTATGGGATTCGATCCCCGATAAGCACTCGGTGACCGAGCCGCTGCAGAAGATGGGCCTGCGGTTTATCGTGACGAAGTTCGCGAACTCGGTGCGGAAGCCCGAGGGATGGGTGCAGCTGGGGGATAGCGATTTCTTTGCGTATCCGTTGGAGGCTGCCTCGCGCTAGTGACTTATTTCCCACCATTCACAACAACGCTAACGTTGACGGATGATCGAGGCAGGTATCGAAAGATAGGTCATCCGCTTGGCCTCTTTGCGGCCCCGGGCGACGGAGTCCAGCACCAGGCCACAGACCATCGAGAGGAACGACAGCAGCACGATCCCCGTGGAGAGGATGGCCGTCGGAAAGCGTGGGACGAGATGCGTCCGGTGGAACTCAATCAGGATCGGCACGCTCAAGCCTACGCCCAGCACGAACAGGATGACCCCGGCAATCGTGAAGAACTGTAGAGGACGTTGATCCTTGACCAGCGAGACGATGGTCGCGAGGATACGCACACCGTCCTTGTAGGTGTTCAGCTTGGAGGTGCTGCCTTCGCCGCGGTCGCGGTAGGGCGTTTCAAGCTCTCCGAGTGGCATCTTGAGCTCCAGCGCGTGGATGGTCAGCTCGGTTTCGGTTTCGAAGCCGGAGCTCAGTGCCGGGAAGCTCTTGACGAAGCGGCGGCTGAAGACGCGGTAGCCGGAGAGCATGTCCGTAATGCGGTCGCCAAAGATGGCGCGGACGATGCCGGTGAGCATGACGTTGCCGAAGCGATGCCCACGCCGATACGCAGCGGCGATGTTGGTGACACGCGTGCCGGTGACCATGTCGATGCCTTCGGTGAAGAGCATGTCGAGCATGGGAACGGCGCTGGCGGCCTCGTAGGTGTCGTCGCCGTCGACGAGCACGTAGGCATCGGCCTCAATGTCGGAGAACATGCGACGCACGACGTTGCCCTTGCCTTGGAGCCGTTCGACGGAGACAAAGGCCCCGGCAGCCTGGGCGACTTCGATGGTGCGGTCGGTGGAGTTGTTGTCGTAGACGTAGATTGCTGCGGAGGGAAGTTCACGGGCAAAGGCCGCAATCACTTTGCCGATCGCTGCTTCTTCGTTATGGCAGGGGATCAAGACCGCGATACGCGGTGCGGTGTCCTGGACGCTGGCATGCGCGGCCTGATTGGTAGCACGAAGTTCCCCCATTGCCTCCAAAGGCTATCACCGATGGAAGGCCGGGAAAGACACTTTTTCCTCATCGCTCTAGAATGGGCGTATGCCGCATATGGAAGAAAGTAGGTTAGAGCGCCTCTTGCGGCTGGCCGCCCTCGGGTTTTCGCTTTTCTTTGTACTGTCATTCCTCTTTATCGCGCTGCATCGGCTGCACTATCCGTTTGAGATAGACCGCGTCGAGAGCGGCATGATGACCTCGGTGTGGAGGCTGCGTCACGGCTATCCGCTCTACGCGGCGCCGAGCCTGGAGTGGGCTTCCTACCTGTATGCCCCCCTGTTCTTTTATCTCTCTGCCGCATTGTCCAAGGTCATGGGCCTCAGCTATGCGCCGCTGCGGATGGTATCGATTCTTTCGGCGTTCGGCACCTTTGGCGTGATCTTTCTGATGGTCTGGAAAGAGACGCGGCGGTGGGCCGCCGCGGTGGTGGCTGTCGGCCTCTTTGCCAGCCTGTACGTGCTGGTGCTGGGCTGGTTCGATGTGGGCAGGGTCGATTCGCTGTCGGTGTTCCTGTTTCTCCTGGCAGTACTGGCGACGCGGCGCGCGCATCCTCTGCTGGCTGCGGTGATGTGGCTGCTGGCCTTCCATGGCAAGCAGACTTTTCTCCCCCTGGGGCTGGCGATCTTCCTGGTGGAGTGGCAGCGACCAAAGCGCATGCTGATGGGCATGGCTGCCTTTGCGGCCATGGCCTGGGCCAGCGTGGCCTGGCTCAACCATCTGACGCAGCACTGGTACAGCTTCTACGCTTTTGGAACGACGGGGTCTCTCGGCTGGGCTCCGCGCGAGGCCGCGATGTTTATGCCGCACGATCTGTTGGAGCCGTTGCCGGTAACCGTGATCCTCATCCTGGCCGCTGTCCTGCTGGCCCCCATGCGCTGGCGCGAGCAGGAGGGATCATTCTTTGCGATCGTGACCGTCCTGATCGGCGGCGCGGTGTGGTTCGTTCGAGCGCATGGCGGAGCCAATATCAACGCGACGATTCCGCTGTATGCGTGGGTCGCGATTCTGACGGGGATAGCGGTTCATCGGCTCCTGGAGCGGTGGGAGACAGCGGGCAGTCCCACTTTTGCAGTGGGCCGTGCGCGTATCACTGTGCCTGCGTTGCTATGGCTGGCGCTGACGGTACAGTTGATGGCTCACCTCTATCGTCCGGGGCAGGTGCTGCCCATGCAGGGAGCGCTGGAGGGCCGGCAGCAGTTCATCGCAGACCTGCGAGCGACCCCAGGGGACGTATGGGTCGTAAACCACAGCTACGATGGCCTGATGGCAGGCAAGCCGATGCACGCGGAGATGGACGCCCTGGATGCGGTGCTGGGCCGGGGCTATCAGCCGGCCGTACAGGAGTTCGATCGTCAGATCTCCGGACAGCACTTTACGGCGGTCGTTCTGGATCGTGATCCGGACAGCTATGCGCCTAAGGGGCTCTTTACGGCGGCGCCGTTCAGCAATGTCTATGTCTTGCGCGTTGCGGCTCGCGGTGCGCAGGTGGACCAGCCAACGCTCATCCTGCTGTCGTGCGCGGTTGCTTCCACTGCCCAGCCCCAGAGCGGTTTGCTTCGTTTGGATGTTGGTTTTGTAGACCGCTCCCCGTGCAAGTCTTAGGGGAGACGAGCACAAAAAATGGCGACCCTTTCAGGTCGCCATTTTGTTTCAGAGCATAAGGAGTTTAGGAGATCTCCGTCAGACGCTCGGTCAGCAAGTGCTCGAGGCCAACGAGGGCTTTGGCGAAGCCGTCAATGCCTTCCTTCAGCTTGTCGTGCGCCATCTTGTTCTCTGCGTGCATCTTGTCGAAGGTAGCCTTGTCGACCGAAATCTTCTCGATCGGATCGTTCTTGGAGGCAGCCGGATCGAGCTTGCGGGGCAGCGTGCCTTCGCTCGTCTGCAGCTCTTCGAGCAGCTTGGGTGCGATGGTGAGCAGGTCGCAGCCAGCCAGCTCGGTGATCTCGCCGATATTGCGGAAGCTCGCTCCCATGACAACCGTCTTGTAGCCGAACTTCTTGTAATAGTGATAGATCTCGGTGACCGACTGAACGCCAGGATCGTCGGCGCCCTTGAAGTCCTTGCCGGTGTCCTGTTTGTACCAGTCGAGGATGCGGCCTACGAAGGGAGAGATCAGGGTGACGTGCGCTTCGGCGGCGGCGACAGCCTGGTGTATGCCGAAGAGCAGTGTCATGTTGCAGTGGATGCCCTCTTTTTCGAGGATCTCGGCGGCGCGGATGCCCTCCCAGGTGGAGGCGAGCTTGATGAGGACGCGATCGGGGCCGATGCCGGCGGCGGCGTACTGCTTGATGATGTCGCGGGCGGCGGCGAGCGAGCCCTCGGTGTCGTAGCTCAGGCGAGCGTCCACTTCCGTGGAGACGCGGCCCGGGACGATCTCAAGGATTTTGAGGCCGAAGGCGACAGCGAGCGACTTGAAGGCGGAGGCGGCAACATCGGCGTTGGAAGCTCCGGCCGGTGCCTTCTCGCGTGCGGTCTTCAGAACACCGTCAACGATGGGCTGATACTCGGGCATGGTGGCGGCCGTTGCGATGAGCGAAGGATTCGTCGTCGCGTCGGTCGGTTTGTACTTCTTGATGGCGTTGATATCGCCGGTATCGGAGACGACGGTCGTCATCGACTTGAGTTGATCCAACAAATTTGCCATTTCGAAACTCCTCGGGGAGGGTTGTGTGGGGCGCGAGTCAACCGCGCGTAGGAACTCCATTATAGAGCCCTTTGGCTACGCCTGGCAGATGCGGTCTGGCAGGAGCGAGTACGGAGCTCGTGCGCCTGATGGTTGTGGCGTTATATTTCTCAAAAATTATTAGAGCCTTGCTGGTATGTCTCGACATGCAGTAACACTTTCGTTACCGTAAAGATGTGGTCGAGCTGGTCGAGTACGTCAACGCGGTTGGACTCTCTCCCTTTGCAAAGTGGAGATCAACACTTGATGCCATGACAAGAGCGCGCATCACCGTAGCCTTTGACCGCGTAGAGCGCGGGAATTTTTCCGTTGCGAAGGGTGTTGGAGCTGGTGTTTCAGAGCTGCGGCTGGATTTTGGTCCAGGTTACCGGGTGTACTTCGGGCGGGATGGCGAAACCATCGTCGTATTGCTGGGCGGTGGGACGAAGAAACGTCAACAGGCAGACATCGATGCCGCACAGAGTCTGTGGCAAGAGTACAAGCGAAATAAAGGGAAGAGAGTCTGACAATGGGATCGACACGAAAGTACAACGACACGGTGCGCGAAGACCTGCAAAACGATGCAGAGTTCCGCCGGGCGCTCTTGAGCGAGGTCTTCGGTTGTATGGCTTCAGGTGACGTGGAGACAGGAAAATCAGTGCTTCGAACTTATATCAACGGCACAATCGGTTTTGTGAAGCTAGGAGAGGCTCTAGGCAAATCTCCCAAGAGCCTTATGCGGATGCTTAGCCCGGCAGGAAACCCCCACATCCGCAACTTCTTCGAGATCGTTGCCTACCTTCAGCAACGTGAGGGGGCCGTGTTTGAGGTGATTCACAAGGTTGCCGCATAGCAGTTCCGATAAAGCGGCTTACCTCCGGCTGGCAATAAGTTTTTCGTAAAGCTCAATCGTCTGCGCGGCGATGGCGGTCCACGAAAAATAATCTTCCACGCGTTTGCGTCCTGCTTCACCCATTTGTTTTGCCTTCACGGAGTCTGCGAGCAGGTCCGCGATGCCTGCGGCGAGGTCACGGGCAAACTGCGCCGGGTCGGTGGGGAAGGTTGTGACCGGGTCGGCTGTAAAGGGTACGAGATGACCGGTTTTGCCCTCGACGACTACCTCCAGAATTCCGCCGACGGCTGACGCGACGACCGGCGCGCGGCAGGCCATCGCCTCCAGGTTGATGATGCCGAAGGGCTCGTAGACCGAAGGGCAGCAGAAGACCGCGCAGTGCGAGTAGAGCTGGATGGCCTCCTGCTTGGTCACCATCTTTTCGATCCAGACAATGTTGCCCCCGGCGGCGCGGGCGGCGTCTACTTTCTCGCGCATCTCGGCCGCGATCTCGGGAGTGTCGGGAGCACCGGCACAGAGCACCACCTGGGTTCCGGCGGGCAGGTGTTGAATGGCCTCAACCAGGTGGGTCACACCCTTCTGTCGCGTGATGCGGCCCACGAACAGGACGTAAGGTTTGGTCTCGTCGACGCCATAGCTGCGTAGCGCTGTAGTGTCGGGCGTCCACTGGTACTGGTTCAGGTCGATCCCGTTATAGATGACGTGGATGCGTGCAGGATCGACGCCGGGATAGGCCTTCAGGATGTCGGCCTTGGTGCCGTTGGAGACGGCGATGATGGCATCGGCGTCGAGGATGGCCGTCTGCTCCATCCACGAGCTCAAGGCGTAGCCGGAGCCAAGCTGTTCGGCCTTCCAGGCGCGCAGCGGCTCAAGGGAGTGCGTGGTGAGCACGAAGGGGATGTTGTAGAGCTTCTTGGCGAGAAAGCCCGCCATCGAGACGTACCAGGTATGCGTATGGATGATGTCCAGCTTCTCGAGATGTAGCTGCTGCAGCAGGTTCAGCGAGAGCGCCTCCAGCGCGCCCTTGAACTTGGCCTGTGTGCCGTGCGAGATCAGCGGCCACGGGTTCTCGAAGTGAACATCGAGATGCGCCTCGTGCGGCGTTTCGAGTTCGCGCAGCCCATCGTGATCGGGAGCGTCGCCCCAGGCGTGAACCTCGACCTCGATCTTCTTTGCAAGCTCGCGGGAGAGATACTCGACATGGACTCCAGCGCCTCCGTAGACGTAGGGTGGATATTCACGGGTCATCAGGCCTACACGCATTTGGAACTCCAGGAAATCGAACTGCGCAGGGTGCGCGCTCGCGCCTCTTAGCGTAGTTCAGGCGCAACGACGAGCATAAATGAGAGGCGGAAACGGTGAAGCTCAAGATTGGGATGATAGCCACAACGGCAGGGATGCTTGCCATGACCTGTACTGCGACCTGTACTGCATCAGGGGGAGTGCCGCCAACTTCGATCACGAAGAAAACACCTGTGGGTGCGACTGCCGCAAGGTCAGCCGAAACGAGGGAAGACGCTCGCCTGAAGGCGATCTACACGGCGGAGTCGGCGTGGCGCAAAGCGCAGCGTGGCGGCTCCGACGATGAGAACGACGAGACGATTCTGCCTGTGCTCCCGAACGTGGACGAGGCGACACAGCAGGCCAAGCTGGCTCACTGGACGAAGGTGATGGCGCAGCTCGACGCGCTGAAAGTCGAGGTTCTTTCGCCCGCGGAGAAGGTGAACTACCGGGTCTTTCGCGCACAGATTGCGGTGCTGATTAATGGCCAGAAGTTTCGCTACTACGAGATGCCGGTGAACTCCGACAGCGCGTTCTGGTCGGAGCTGTCGGACCCTCCGATTAACTCCTTCAAGACGGCTGAGGACTACAGCCACTACCTTTCGCAGTTGAATGACACCCCGCGCTTCTTCGGCGAGGAGGTCGCGGACATGCGCGCGGGCCTCGCACGCCGGTTTACTCCCCCGAAGGTGACATTGGAGGGCCGGGATGTTTCGATTGCTACGATCGCGGAGGCGAAGCGTGCAGAGGACACGCCTTACTGGAAGCCGTTTGCCACGATGCTGCCTTCCATCCCTGAAAGCCGCCAGGGTGAGCTTCGGGCTGAGGCACGTACCGCCATCGAACAGAAGATTATCCCCGCCTATGCGGAACTGCTTAAGTTCTTTCGCGAAGAGTATGTTCCCGGAGCGCAGGAGGCGCTTGCCGCCGAGAGCCTGCCGAACGGCAAGGCCTACTACCAGGCCAAGATTCTCGAATACACAACGGTCGATCTGACGCCGGAGCAGATCCACGAGATCGGCCTGCACGAGATGGCCGGCATCCACGCGGAGATGCTCGCGGTGATCCAGCAGACGGGCTTCAAGGGCGACTTCCCGGCGTTTCTCCAGTACCTGCGCACCGATCCCCAGTTCTATGCGAAGACTCCGGAAGAGCTGCTGATGCGGGCGGCGTATATCTCAAAGGAGTTCGACGGTGTGTCCGCGCGCTACTTCGGCTACCTGCCGCGACAGCGCTTCGCGATTCGTCCAGTTCCGCCCGAGATTGCTCCGTTCTACACCTCGGGCCGCGGTGGGCCGGGAGTCTACTTCGTGAACACCTACGATCTGCCCTCGCGCAGCCTGTACTCGCTGCCTGCGCTGACCCTGCATGAGTCGGCGCCGGGCCACGCGTTCCAGATCCCGATTGCGGCGGAGCATAAGGATCTGCCGAAGTTTCGCGGTGCGTATATCTCGGCCTACGGAGAAGGATGGGCGGTGTACTGCGAACGGCTCGGGACGGAGATGGGGATCTATCACACGCCCTATGAGACCTTCGGCATGCTGAGCTACCAGGCCTGGCGCGCGGCGCGGCTGGTGGTCGATACGGGCATTCACTCGCAGGGCTGGACCCGCGAACAGGCACGGCAGTATCTCCGTGACAACACGGCGCTTTCAGAGCACGAGGTCGATACCGAGGTGGACCGCTACATCTCCTGGCCGGGGCAGGCGCTCTCGTACTACCTCGGCGAGTTGTCGATCCTGAAGGAACGTCACAAGGCAGAGGCCGCGTTGGGCGCGAAGTTCAATATCCGGGCATTTCATGATGCTGTGCTGGAGACGGGGTCTGTGCCGCTGCCGGTGTTGGAAGAGCATCTCGACCAGTGGATCGCGGGCGGCGGGGTGGGGCCTTATCCCGAGATGGAGCGGTAGAGGCGAGCCGTGGGATCGATGGGGCTACACTGTTGGCCTTCGACCGCAAGATATAGTTCCGTCAGTTGAGCAAATGAGATTCCATTTGCAATATAGTGAAAACTTGCAAGTCATGCTGTGCGAAGAAGCAACAGGAGAAATCAATGCGTCCAACTCTTTCTATGGCCGGTCTCACGGTCTGTGCCCTTTGTCTGTTCGCCTTTGCCGCTGGAGTGCCGTCGCTGGCCCAGGATCATCATGGCAATGACAAAACCGCCGTTACAACGACGACTACCGTTGCCTCTGAACCAGAGAAGAAGCCTGTAGCGCTTCCGGCAGACTCCATCACCGAGGGCTCCGTAACCGTCGCGGGCGGCAAGACGATCGCCTACAAGGCTGTCGCCGGCATGTTGACTGTCGGTTCGAGCGATGCGCAGGACGCGACCCTGGGCCTGGACGGCAAGCTGCTGCCGGACTCCGGTATCGACCTGCCTGCCAAGCCTGAAGATCAGCCCGCGACCGCGCGCATTTTTTATACGGCGTACTTCGCCAAGGGCGCGGATTCGGGAACGCGTCCCGTAGTGTTCTTCTACAACGGCGGGCCGGGTTCGGCGACGATGTATCTGCGCATGGGCAGCATGTCGCCGGTGCGGGTGCTGACGCCTGACACACAGCACCAGTTCGGTGGACCGTACAAGACGGTGCCGAACCAGTACAGCCTGTTGGATACCGCCGACCTGGTCTTCATCGACGCGCCGGGCACGGGCTACAGCCGCGTGATGGGCAAGGACGCGTTCAAGTCGTTCTATGGCATCGACCAGGACGCAGCCGCGTTTGACCGCTTCATCCGCCGCTTCCTGACCAAGTACGACCGCTGGTCGTCGCCCAAGTTCCTCTTCGGCGAAAGCTACGGCACCACGCGCGACGCCGTGCTGAGCGCGACGCTGCAACAGCATGGCGTGGACCTGAACGGTGTTGTGCTGCTGAGCCAGATCCTGAGCTTCGACAACTCGGCCGATGGATCCGACGGCAACCCCGGAACGGACAACGGCTTCTTCCTCGCGCTGCCAAGCTTCGCGGCGACCGCGTGGTATCACCACAAGATTCCGAACCAGCCCGCGGAGCTCGAGCCCTGGCTGCATGAGGTGGAGCAGTATTCCATCGGAGACTACGCCTCGGCCCTGTTGCAGGGCGCAGACCTTGACCCAACGAAGAAGGCTGCCGTGGCAGCCAAGCTGGAGAGCTACACCGGCGTTCCCCAGGCTCTGTGGCTGAAGGCCAACCTGCGGCTGACGGGCGGCGAGTTCTCCAAGTACCTGCAGGATGGCAGCGATACGACGACAGGCCGTCTGGACTCACGCTACGAAGGGCCGCACCTCGACCCGCTCAGCGCGAGCGCCGACTATGATCCGTTCACCGAGTCCATCGAAGCTGCTTTCATGTCGGCGATGAATACGTATGCGCACCAGACGCTGAAGTTCGGCGAGAACATGACCTACAAGTCGAGCGCGCGCGAGCCCGGCTGGACCTGGGACATGAAGCATAACGGCCCCGGCGGAGGGCAGGGTTCAGGCGTGAACGTCTCGGCGGACCTGGCCTACACGATGAAGGTGAATCCGAAGATGCATGTGCTGCTGATGGGCGGCTACTTCGATCTGGGCACGCTGTACTTTGCCGCGACCTACGAGATGAAGCATCTACCCCTCCCCACTTCGCTGCAGAAGAACATTTCGTACAAGTTCTTCCCCACCGGCCACATGGTCTATGTGAATGAAGACGCGCTGCACGGACTGCATGACCGGACGGCGGCGTTCATCAAGGAGAATGAAGGCGGCCAGTAGGTTCGTCTTCGAGCGATAAAAGCGATCGCAACAAAGCAGAGGCCGGGCGAAGATGCCCGGCCTTTGTTGTTCAGACCTTTCGTATAGGGCCGGGGTAATTGGCTACTGTAGTGTCGACCGTCAGTAAGGTGATGCCCTCCACAATCGCCTGAGCGACGAGCAGGCGGTCGAAGGGATCCTTATGCAAACTGGGTAGCCCCAATACGGCTATGCCATGCCTGCTCGTGACTGGCAGTTCGATATAGCCGTTGTCGAGCAGGTTGCGGAGAAGCAGACGTGGGTCGACCTGGAAGTCCTGTCGTCCGGCTGCGGCTTTGATCGTGATCTCCCAGAGGCTGGCCGAACTGAAGAATAGTTCGTTTTCTTTATCGTTGAGCAAAGGCAACGCACGCTTAGGCAAACGGCCAGAACCTGCAGCCGTCCAGATTAAAAGATGTGAATCCAAGAGCAATTTCACTTGGACAGCCCAAAGAGCTCTTCTATCTCTTCCTTGAAATCATCCTTGAACCCAAAGCCATCGGGAATCGTCATCTGGCCCTTCATAAAACCAATCCGCTGCTTCGGTTTTTCCTCGGGCGCCTCGAAAGCAACGAGCCTGGCCATAGGCTTGCCAGCCTTGGAAATTACAACGGACTCTCCCTTGGCGGCTTTATCGACGAGCCTCGAAAGGTGGGTCTTGGCTTCATGCATATTGACGGTATCCACTGTAGCCTCCATCAGACTTAGTTCACTTAGTCTAGTCTAGCTGGAAAGGCCTATGCAAATGCCATTACTGGCCCATTCTGTGCCTTCAAATCCCGAGGCTCTGCAGCGCAGCTTCGAGAATGAAATCGGCATCCTGTTGTGGCGTGCGGTCCGTGACACCGTCGAGGCGGCGTTCGTTACAGCCGCGGGTCATATCCAGGATGGCCCAGCAGAGCGCATCGAAGTCCCGAGCCGGCAGCTCCCCGGTAGCGACGCCTTCCTGGAAGATGGCAAGAAAGCTGTCATGGCCGAAACGCAGGGCCTCGTTGGTCTGGCGACGGTGTTTCGGTTCACGACCGACGGTCAGCAGCAGCCGATAGAGGTTCTGCTGGTCGAGCCAGAACTCCATGCGAAGGGCGATAGCGGCGGCCAGCTTGTCGCGAACGCCGTCGACAGCCGATACGCGCTCTTCCACAAGCACTCGCAACTGATCGACGGTATGCCGCACAGCCGTCGTGTAGATATCTTCCTTGGATTTGAAGTAGAGATAAAGCGTGCCCTTGGCAATCTTTGCGGCTGCGGCGACGTCTTCGGCGCGGGTATCTGCGAAACCCTTCTTTCCAAAGACCTTGATGGCAGCGGCGAGAATCTCCCGGCGGCGCAGGTCGGTAAGCACGCGGCGGCTGGACGAGGGTTTGGGGACGGAGGGCACGAAATCAACCTAGCATAAATGAGTCTATCGGCCCCCATAGATGCTCTAATGACTGAGGAGTCATTTTTGTGACTGGTGGGTCAACATCCGTCGAAGAGTTGCTGGAGCTTGAACCGGAGGCACTGCTGGACCGTGACCTCTGGCCGCACGTCGCGCCTGAAAAGGTGCCTGAACCCCGTATCTTCAATCCGTGGATCATCGCGCTGGTCGTAACGATGGGCACGTTCATGGAGGTGCTGGACACCTCCATCGCGAACGTTGCGCTGCCGCATATCGCAGGCAGCCTCTCGGCCTCGCAGGATGAGAGCACCTGGGTCCTGACGAGCTATCTCGTGGCCAATGCGATCATCCTCCCGATCAGCGGCTGGATCTCCAGCGTGATGGGGCGCAAGAACTTCTATCTCGTCTCGGTCGTGCTGTTCACGGTGTTTTCGGCTCTCTGCGGCCTGGCCCCCACGCTGGGAATGCTGGTTGTATTTCGAGTGCTGCAGGGGCTTGCCGGCGGCGGCTTGCAGCCCTCTGTGCAGGCGATCCTGGCCGATGCGTTTCCGGGAGAGAAGCGCGGCATGGCGATGGCGGTCTACACGGTGGCGATTCTGTGCGCGCCTGTGCTCGGGCCGACGCTGGGCGGCTGGATTACCGATAACTACTCCTGGCGCTGGATCTTCTACATCAACATTCCGGTCGGAATCCTGTGCGCATTCTTTACGCGCATGGTGCTGGTCGACCCGGCAGCTCTGACTGCGAAGCGTCTGCTGCAGAAGGGCAAGAAGCTGCGGATTGATGTGGGCGGCCTGGCCTTGGTGAGTCTGGGACTGGCGTCGCTGGAGATCGTGCTCGATCGCGGGCAGGAGCTGGACTGGCTGGGCTCGACGTTTATCTCGTGGTGCGCGGCGATCGCCGTCTTCTCCATCATCGGGGCTATTGTGTGGGAGCTGCACGTAAAGAATCCCGTGGTAAACCTGCGGCTTCTGAAAGAACGCAACTTCCTGTTCTGCTGCATGATCGTGCTGGGGCTCTACACGGCGCTCTACGCCACGACATTCCTTCTGCCGCAGTACATGCAGGAGTTGATGGGATATGACGCGACCACGGCGGGTCTGGCGGTCTCTCCGGCGGGCCTGGTGACGATGATCGAAGTGCCGATGATCGGCTGGCTATTGAGCCGGGGCGCGGATGCGCGGCGGATGATCTTCGTGGGCATCGTCACGATTGCGCTGGGCACATGGTGGCTTTCGCTGGGCAATCTGCAGATGGCCGAATCGGACCTGATCTGGCCGCGTGTCCTGCAGATTATGGGCCTGGGCATGACCACGGTGCCGCTCAGCACGATCATGTTCCGCTTCCTGCCGGCAGACCAGAGCAGCAACGCGGCGGGCATCTACGCGCTGGTACGCAACGAGGGCGGCAGTATCGGAATTGCGCTTTCGAGCACCTTCCTGCAGCGCGCCCAGCAGACGCACCAGACCTACCTTACGGCGAACCTGACGACGAGCAATACGCTGGCGATGCAGGCCTCGCATGCAATGGGGGCGGTACAGAGAGGTTCAGCCTCGGACCAGGCCTATGCGGGGCTGGCGCTGCTGTACGCGCAGGTGCATCGGCAGGCTTCGCTGCTGGCCTACATGGACCAGTACCGCATGTTTGGGTACATGCTGGCCGCCATGCTGCCGCTGGTGTTCTTCCTGAAGCGGCCACCGAAGATCGTGGGCAAGATCGAGCTTGAGGCTCACTAGGTAGTGTCTGACGAATCGACGAGTACGCTTTTGCTGTTGTTTCTGAGATAGGCCCGGGTTTTAGCCCGGGTATTACAGGACAAATACGAAGGGGGCTTCAGCCCCTGGGACAAGCCTTCCTCTCTCTTGGCCTCTCTGCCTGCGGAGAGGAGAGCCTATCCCAGGGGCTGAAGCCCCATTGATCGCCTGTCTGAATGTCCGGGCTAAAACCCGGACCTATCTCAGAAGCAAAGACAAAAACAAAAGCCACTATCTCCGATTCGTCAGACACTACCTAGTCGGAAAGGTTAGCCCTGACGCGAAGAGGTCATGTATACCAGCCCCGAAGAGGTGGCAGCGAGAGATGTAGCCCTGAAAGGGCGATCTATCCGGGTTAGCCCCGATAGGACGCCCTTTCAGGGCTATACCTTTCCTTACCTTGTAACCCAGGGTTTCACCCTGGGCTTTGATGGAGCCGCCCCTTCGGGGCTGGCTTCTGTGCCGATAGATAAAACCTCCTCCTCCCAAAAAATACTTCGAAAATAGTGAACGGTTTTGCGGTTTGTCCGGTCTTGGATAGTGAAGGGACAGGATGCAACCGAAGACCATGACAGTCCCCCAGGAATCACGCGAGGCCGCCTTTGCGCGGATCGTCGCCGAACACGCGCGCTTTCTCTACCGCGTGGCTTATAGCCTTCTGCGTCATCCGCAGGATGCGGAAGACGCCGTGCAGGACGCGCTGCTCAAGCTGTATCGCGGCGAGTCCTGGCGGGCGATGGAAGACGAGCGGGCGTTCCTGGCGAGGGTGGTCTGGCGGTCGGCGCTGGATCGAATCCGAATGCGTTCTGTCGGAGTCGAGGACGAAGACGCGGAGCAGCGATTGCAGGATGTGCGGCCATCGCCGGAGTCGGCGGTGGCGGAGAGCGATGAGCATGCGTTGTTGCATGAGCTCATCGAAGATCTGCCGCTGGAACTGCGCGAGCCGCTGCTGCTCACCGCGATGGAAGAGCTCAGTTCGCGGGAGGTTGGCCTGATGCTGGGGCTGCCCGAAGGCACAGTACGGACGCGGCTGATGCGGGCCAGAGCCGCTCTGCGAGCTCAGTTCCGGGAGCGGTTTGAAGAGAGAAGCCAGGCAGTAGCAGGAATAAGGAGACGGTGATGAGCGAAGTGATTGCAATCCATGAGTTCGGAGAGTTTGACGCGTTGCTGCAGAGTGTTCTGCGCGATCGCGTGACGGCGACCGCCCCCGGCGGCCTGGAGCAGAGGTTACTGGCGAGACTGGCTCAGGAAGAGACCGCACGCCCATTTGCCTTCGCCGAACGCGTTGCCACACGGCGCAGTGCGGCTTCCCTGTGGGTAGCTGTGGGAGCGCATGCAGCGGCGATCCTGGTGATCTTCACGGTCGTATCGCAGCACAGGCAGACCGCTCAGCCGAAAGTGAAGGTGCTGGCGACGCTGACCGTACCCCCGCCGCTGGTTGCGCCGAAGCTGGTCGGCATCGGCGGTGGCGGAGGCCAGCATGATCTTGCCCCCGTTACGCAGGGACATCTGCCGAAGCTGGCTCCGCAGCAGCTTCTGCCTCCGAAGGCCCCACCGACTGTCGCGCCCAAGCTGGCGATTGAGCCGAGTGTCGTCGTTCAGCCCGACCTGAAGATGGCCACCAACACGATGCCCAATATCGGTGCGCCGACCTCTTCGCTCAAAGGTTTTTCCATGGGCAATGGAACCGGGACGGGTATAGGGTCAGGTGTCGGGAACGGGGTGGGGCTGGGCTCGGGAGGGAATACCGGTGGGGGAGTCATGCGGGTTGGAGGTTCGGTGCATGCGCCGCTGCTGATCCACGAGGTAGATCCGCAGTTCTCCGAAGAGGCTCGCAAGGCGAAGTTCTCCGGCAATGTGCTGGTCTCTCTCATCGTCGACGAGCAGGGCAATCCGTCGCATGTTCGTGTGGCCCGGGGCGTGGGAATGGGATTGGATGAGAAGGCCCTCGAAGCTGTTCGCGAGTACAGGTTCAAGCCTGCAATGCAGAACGGCAAGCCGGTCAAGGTGGAGATGAATGTCGAGGTCAACTTCCAGATCTTCTGAGGCGTTGCATAAAAGCAAAAGCCTCAACGCAAAGGAAGCCAGGCTTCACCATGGTAACCGTGGCGAAACTTGGCTCTTTTCTTGGCGTTCTTTGCGTCAAGGCTCTTTGGGCGGGTGGATTATCGGGGGAGTATGAGGTGCAACCGCTGGAGCGAAATCATTTGTATCCCGTCTCGTCTGTTGGGCGTTAGAGTATCGGTACGCGTTTAAATGGCGAAACAGGAGTGGACATGCGGGAACGAGTGAAAAGATCGGCCGTTGTGCTGACGGCCATGTTGGTTTTAGGCAGTGGAGCGCGCATGCTGGCGCAACAGGGACCGTCCGATAGTACGGATACAGACAAGTATGTGTGGCTGGAAGACGTGTCGAGCGACCGTGCCATGACCTGGGTGAAGGACGAGAACGAGCGCACAGCCAAGGTGCTCGAGAACGACCCGCATTTCGCGGCGTATCACGAGGAGGCCCTGAAGCTTTCGCAGGCGCCGGATCGTCTGCCGTACCCTGATCTTCGCGGGGGCGATGTCTACAACTTCTGGCGCGATGCGGAACACGTCAACGGAATCTTCCGCAAGACCAGCCTCTCCGACTATCTCACCATGCAGCCGAAGTGGCAGACCGTGATCGACTACGATGCGCTGGGCAAGCAGGACAGCGTCAAGTGGGTCTCTCATGGCCTGGACTGCCTTTATCCGGGCGACCACTACTGCCTGGTCGGGCTCTCCGCCGGTGGCGAAGACGCCGACACGATGCGCGAGTTCGACCTGAAGACCGGCAAGTTCGTAGAAGGCGGCTTCACCCTGCCGCACAGCAAGCAGAGTGCGAGCTGGCTGGACAAAGACACGCTGTTGATCGCGCGTGACTGGGGCCCGGGCACGATGACCAAGTCGGGCTACCCGTTTGTCGTGAAGGAGTGGAAGCGTGGCACGCCGCTCGACACCGCGAAAGAGGTCTTCCGTGGGCAGGAGTCGGATATCAGCGCCGGAGCCTATACCCTCCACGATACAAAGGGCCACTCGCTGACGGTGTTCACGCGTGGCGTCAGCTTCTTCGAGTCGCAGAGCTTCGTCCAGACGCCGCAGGGGCTGAAGCAGTTGTCGATCCCGCTGAAGGCCAATCTCTCCGGAATGATCGACGGCCGCGTGCTGCTTTCTATCAATGAAGACTGGACGCCCGCGGGTCAGGCGAAGAGCTTCAAGCAGGGATCACTACTGGAGATGAAGCTGGCGGAGGTGGTGAAGGACCCCGCGCATCTGAAGCCGACCGTCGTCTTTGAGCCGACGGTGCAGGAGTTCCTGCAGGGTGTCGATACGACCAGGACCCGCCTGCTGCTCACCACGCTCAATCACGTACAGGGCAAGGCTTATATCTACACTCCCACCGCAAACGGCTGGACAAAGAAGAGCCTGCCGGTGCCGGAGAATTCTACCGTCGGCGTCGTAACGACCAACGAGAGCGACGATACCTTTTTCCTCTCCATCACAGGCTTCCTGACGCCCTCGTCGTTATGGCTGGGCGATGCGGCTACGACTTCGCTGAAGCTGCAGAAGACCGAGCCGGCGCGTTTTGACGCGTCGAAGGATGTAGTCGAGCAACTGGAGGCGACCTCGAAGGATGGAACGAAGGTGCCGTACTTCGTCGTGCATCGCAAGGACATCAAGTACGACGGCTCGAACGCGACGCTGCTGAATGCCTATGGCGGATTTGAGGTTGCGGAGACGCCCTCGTACTCGGCGAACATCGGCAAGCTGTGGCTGGAGAACGGCGGCGTCTTTGTGCTGGCGAACATCCGTGGCGGCGGCGAGTTCGGCCCGGCGTGGCACGAGGCTGGACTCAAGACGCATCGCCAGCGCATCTATGACGACTTCGCAGCGGTCGGAGAAGACCTGATTGCCCGCAAGATCACCTCGCCGAAGCACCTGGGCATCATGGGCGGCTCGAACGGCGGTCTGCTGATGGGCGTCGAGATGACGCAGCGTCCGGACCTCTGGAATGCAGTTGTGATCCAGGTGCCTTTGCTCGATATGCTGCGCTTCGAGAAGATCGCCGCCGGCGCAAGTTGGGTGGGTGAGTACGGTTCGGTTTCGATTCCGGAGCAGCGCACGTTCCTGGCGTCGATCTCGCCGTACAACCAGCTCAAGCCGGATGTGAAGTATCCCGAGCCGCTGATCTTCACCACCACCAAGGACGACCGTGTAGGCCCGCAGCATGCCCGCAAGTTCGCCGCGAAGATGGAGGAGTATCACGAGCCGTTCTTCTATGACGAGATCATCGAAGGCGGCCATGCCGCGGGTGCGGACCTCAAGGAGCAAGCCAAGACCTGGGCCCTGACGTACACCTACCTGACGCGGAAGTTGATGGGGGAGTAGGGCTTAGCTTTTCGTCGTCATCGTGAAGTGAACGAAGGACCCCTGTGTTCTGTGCCATCACGGACAAAAGGCAGGGGTCCTTTGTTTGCTGCGCGCTCTCAAGGATGACGACGAAAAACAAGCAACAACCAAAGCCAAAACATCCCCAGGATGCATCTCCCGCGTTGAGACCGATACAATCGAAACAATGCGTAACTCCCGGGCCTTTGGGCTGGGGAATCAATGGAGACTGTCCATCGAATGCAATTGAACTGGCTACCGCTGCGCGAGGATTGGGACGCGCAACTGCGCGCTGCGAAGATTCTGCCTCCAACCGATCAAGCCGCGCGGCTCGGTGAATTGGCCGGCAGCCGGATGGAGTTCTCGCAGGTCGTCCGTCTGGACCGCACAGTGCAGCGGCTCCTGGCCTGCAGCGACGGCGAACTGCCTGGGTTCGAGCGTGTCCGTCTGGCGATCCTCGGCTCGGCGACGACGGCGCAACTGGTTCCGGGAATTCGCGTTGCCGGTCTGCGACGCAGGCTGAATATCGAGATCTACGAAACCCCCTACGGCATGTACCCGCAGGAGCTGGTAGACACCGCTTCAGGCCTGCACCAGTTCCGTCCTGAGGTCGTTCTATTCGCCTTCGACGCGCGGCATCTTGCAGGTTTGCAGTGTGCCAGGACGGCGCTTGAAACGATGCAGTGCTGCTGGCGGCAGGCTAAAGAGAACTTTGCCTGCCAGGTGCTACAGCAGACCGCCATGCCGGTCTTTCCCAACCTGATGGGGAATAACGAAGAGCGGCTGCCGCACTCTCCGGCGGCGATCCTCTCCTGTATCAATGAATCCCTGCGCCCGGCGGCTGCTGAGGCCGGCGTCGAGTTGCTCGCGCTCGACCGGCTCGTAGCGTCGGACGGCCTTGCCGCCTGGTACGACCCTGGTATGTGGCACCACTCCAAGCAGGAGGTTCACCCGACTGCGGCGGAGATGTATGGCGAGCAGGTAGCGCGGCTGGTAGCGGCGGCTCGTGGGCGCTCCGCCAAGTGCCTGGTGCTCGATCTCGACAACACACTGTGGGGCGGGGTGATCGGCGACGACGGCCTGAACGGCATCGTGCTGGGACAGGGCAGCGGGCAGGGCGAGGCCTTCGTCGAGTTCCAGCAGTATGCAAAGGGTCTCAGCCTCCGTGGCGTGATCCTTGCAGTGTGCTCCAAGAACGATCATGCGAACGCCGTAGAACCCTTCGAGAGCCATCCCGAGATGGTTCTTCGCTCGCAGGATGTCGTCTGCTTCATGGCGAACTGGGAGGACAAGGCGACGAACCTGCGGAGCATTGCGAAGCAGTTGAACATCGGGCTGGATGCGCTGGTCTTCGTCGACGACAATCCGGTAGAGCGCGGCTTTGTCCGTCGCGAACTGCCGATGGTCGCCGTCCCGGAGTTGCCGGAAGACCCCGCGGGGTATGCGGCGGCGCTCGCCGCGGCGGGCTACTTCGAGGGGCTGCGGACCACGGATGAGGACCGAGCCCGTTGCAAGCTCTATCAGGCCAACGTCGAGCGTGAACAGCTCCGTGAGACGGTCACGGATATCAACAGCTATCTCGAGTCGTTGAACATGACACTGACCGCGAAGCCCTTCGACGGCATGGGGGTGGCGCGTGTCACGCAACTCATCAACAAGACCAACCAGTTCAACCTGATGACGCAGCGGCTCACCGAGGTCGAGGTTGCGGCGCGGATGAATGATCCGCATTACGTCACCCTGCAGGTACGGCTTACCGATCGCTTCGGAGACAACGGAATCATCGCCGTGCTGATGGCGAGGCTGTGCCCCTCTGGCGAGGCGATGATCGAGACGTGGCTGATGAGCTGCCGCGTGCTGGGCCGCAAGGTGGAAGAGGCCTGCCTGAACGTGCTGGCTGAAACCTGCGCAGCGCATGGCATGAAAAGGCTTGTCGGAGGGTATCGTCCGACGGACAAGAACAGCATGGTGCGCGAGCTATACGGTTCGCTCGGATTCAAGCAGGTCGAGACCGACGAGGCTGGCGTGGCGCACTGGCTGCTTTCGTTGGAAGGCTTCCAGCCGAAGTCTGTGCCGATTCAGGTTGAGTGGTTGCAGGAGACGCTGGTTTAGAACTCATCCAGCTCTGCAAATATCTCTTGCAGCGAAAGCTCTATCGGTGTTCCGGCAATGCGCAGCATTCCATCTGACGGCTGCTCGAATCCGCGAGTGGAAGCGTAGTAAGCCTTGCGCTTCCAGGGGTCGAGCACCCAGATGTTAGCCACGCCGAGTGCCGCAAACTCATCTACCTTTGTCTGGAGTTCGGTCAACCGGTCTTCTTCGGAGAGCACCTCAACGCAGAGCAGGGGAGCCCAGTGGACGATGCGGTCTTTAGGATCATGTCGATGAAGAACGGAGATATCGGGAATGCGAAACCGCATTTCGGAAACCTGGACCCGCTGTTCTGTGAGTACGCGAACATCCCAGTCTTGCCTGTGCATGCCGAAGATGCGCGTAAGGATTGCCTGTAGCTCTGAGTGTGGCTGCTCTCCCGTGTTGCGTGCCTTCAACTCGCCGTCGAGGTAATCACAATCGGGGTGATACAGGCTGTTCAGGTACTCGCTGATGGGAATAAGAACCGAACCTGCCATGGCACACACTCCGTAGGCTCATCTTAGCTCGCTGCATGGAGTGCGAAAGCCCCAGCTAGAATGACAATCGTATGTCCACACGCGTGCGCTCCTTTTCCAAGATCAACCTCGGGCTGGCGGTCGGCCCGGCGCGGCCGGACGGCTTTCATGGCCTTGCGACGATGTACCAGACGCTCGCGCTGCATGATTTTGTGACGGTCGAGGCACGGGCGGCGGCGGTGACGAGGATTACGCTCACATCGAACCATCCGGGGGTTCCACGGACTGAGACACGGAACGCGGAAAAGAATACGGCGTTTGCGATGGTGGCCGGTGCGCTGACTCGGATGGGAATTACGGCAGAGGTGACGATCGACATCCAGAAGCGCCTGCCGGTACAGGGAGGCATGGGGGCGGGTTCCGCGAATGCCGTCGCCGCGCTGCTGGGATTGGAGCGCGAGCTCGGTCAGGCGTTGCTCGGATCGGAGCGGGTAAAGCTGGCGGCTGAGGTCGGGTCGGACGTGCCGCTGTTTCTGCTGGGAGGGTCTGTGCTGGGACTGGGGCGCGGCGAAGAAGTTTATCCTCTGCCAGATACGCCGGCGATCCCCTGTGTCGTGGCGATCCCGTCGGTAGGGGTTTCGACCGCGCAGGCGTTCCGGGACCTGGACGCGAAGAGCGAGGTTCGGGAGGCAAGTTCCGCATCTACGTTGACTTTTCAACAGCCCCTCGATAGACTAAGTGAGTTGAGCCGCGTTCTGGCTGCCATCTGGACAATAGATGGCGTCGAATCTGGCCCCTCCGGTATTGCTCGCCCCGGTTTACCGGACAAGCAGGGTAATCTGGCCGAGAACCCACTTCTCGCGCTTGTCCGCACCGGGATCGAAAACGACTTCGAAGAAGTAGCGTTTTCACAGCATCCCTCCTTGCGTTCAACCAAGCGTGATTTGATGGGTTCCGATTCCGGCGGCAGCGCGCTGTATGCGGCGTTGTCGGGTTCGGGTTCGGCGTTGTTTGGACTCTACGAGTCTCAGGCAGACGCACGCGCCGCTCAACAGCGTGTCCAGCAATCCGGCACGCAGGCTATCCTCACGGAGACCCTGCCTCGTTCGGCTTATTGGGATACGATGTTCGCAGAGTAGCTTTGCCGGTAAATGCGTAGAAGCGCACCGGCGGTACTGGGCGATCGACTAATGGTAGGTCAAGTGCCTTTGACGCACTTTGTCTAGGTTCGAATCCTAGTCGCCCAACCACTTAAGTCGTTCGCCAGATTTATAGAAATTCAGACAAAGTCTGGAAATTTATAGGCCCTCGAATAAGTAACAAGGGAGCTTTTGATTTTTCGGCGATGAAGACTTTATCGCCAGAGGATTGAGCAAGGCCCGCACATGTAGTTCGGCATAAAGCCGATGCGCGGGAGTAGCAGAGTTAGCGGCGCGGCGGAGAAGGAAACACGATCCGCCGGCAGCCGATAAGGAACCGAAGTCTCGCAATGCAAATGGCTGGTGCGGAAACAAGCCCAGCCGCAAGAAGTTAGACAAGCAGTTTTTGAGATACCCATAGGTCAACCAGCCTGGAGGATTTCTACGTGAACGAACAAGACACGACTGCGGTTCCTTCCCCGAGTTCTAGTAATAACGGCTCCAGCGCGACGGCCCAGGCCGAGCTGGAGCAACCGAAGCAAGTTGCCGAGTTTGTGTTGACACCGGCGACCTCTGCGGCGGGAGCAAAGGCAGCAGCGGAGAAAAAACGCTCCTCGCGCCTGAGTGACGATAAGCGCTTCAAGATCTTCTCCGGCTCGGCGAACCGGCCGTTGACGGAGGAGATCGGTAAATTCCTGGGTGTACCCGTCGGAGAGACACGCTTGCAGCGATTCTCCGACGGCGAAACCCACTTTCAGCTCCTTGAAAATGTGCGCGGCGTAGACGTATTCCTCGTCCAGCCCACGTGCCACCCGGTCGACCAGAATCTCGTCGAACTGCTGATTATGATGGACGCGCTCCGGCGCGCCTCGGCAGGACGAATCACGGTCGTCGTTCCGTATTACGGGTATGCGCGTCAGGACCGCAAGGATCGGCCTCGCGTGGCGATCACCTCCAAGCTGGTCGCTGATCTTTTGACGACGGCAGGCGCCAATCGCGCGCTGTTCGTCGACCTGCATGCGGCGCAGATCCAGGGCTTCTTCAATATCCCCGTTGACCATTTGTTTGCCAGCCCGGTGCTGGTGGGGTACTTCCGCGATTTGAAGCTGCCGAACCTTACCGTAGTGAGCCCCGATGCGGGCGGCGTGGAACGCGCCAGATTTTTTGCAAAGAAATTAGAAGTACCGTTGGCCATCGTCGACAAGCGGCGTACCGACATCAATGTGACCGAGGTGATGAACGTCATCGGCGAAGTGCGTGGACGCACCTGCCTGATCCTCGACGACATCGTTGACACGGCTGGAACGCTGGTGAAGACCGCCGACGCACTGCTCGAACAGGGAGCGGAAAAAGTTTATGCCTGCGCCTCACACGCTGTGCTTTCAGGGCCGGCGGTGGAGCGCATTGCGAATTCGGGACTGGAAGAGTTGGTTGTAACGAACACGATTCCGCTCTCCGAAGCCGCGCAGAAGGTAAGCAAGATTAAGGTGCTCTCGATAGCAGGCTTGTTGGGCCGGGCGATCGAGAGCATTCACATGGAGACGTCGGTATCGACGCTCTTCAATTAGAGGGTTCAGGGCTTAGGGCCCAGGGTCTAGAAAACTTCGCCCGGAATAGTGGGCCATACCAGCGGCACGGCCGCAAAGGGAGTACGACACAGGAGTAAGAGTCTAAAGTTCAAGGGTCTTCTCGACCCTGAGCCCTAAGCCCTGAACCCTGTGCTCTTCGCCCGAAAGGAAAACACATGTCAACCAGCAAGATCGAAGCAGTTGTGGCAACGCCCCGTACCGGTACCTTCAACAAGGGCCACGCCCGTCGCGTGCGCGTCTCCGGCCTGATTCCCGCCGTTGTGTACGGCGCGGGCCAGGAGTCGGTGGCCGTCACGGTCGACCCCCGGGTCATCACCAAGATTTTGTACTCGGAGTCCGGTCACAACACGATCTTCGACCTCGCCATCGAAGGCAAAGGCACGAACAAGGTGATGATTGTCGACTGGCAGCACGAGCCCATCAAGGGCAAGCTGCTGCACATCGACCTGAAGCGCATTGCAATGGACAAGGCCATGCGCGTCTCGATCCCGGTTCAGCTCATCGGCGTTCCGGTCGGCGTCAAGTCGAACGGTGGCGTTCTCGGTCAGGTGCTGCACGAGGTTGAGGTTGAGTGCCTTCCCGGCGACATTCCAGATCACATCGACATCGACGTCACGAACCTCGATATCAACGGCGCGATCCACATCTCGGACCTGCCGCACTCGGACAAGCTGAAGTTCCTCGGCGAAGAGGATGCACTGGTTGCACACGTCACCATCGCCAAGGAAGAGGCTGCTGTCGAGCCGGTTGCCGGCCCGAGTGAGCCTGAAGTTGCCAAGAAGGGCAAGCAGGATGCACCCGCTGCCGATGCTGCTGGCGATAAGAAGAAGTAGAAGTGCAGAGTGATAAGTGACAAGTGGTAAGTGAGAAGTGAACAACACAAAGATAATGCAGCGACTTTCTTATCACTTACCACTTGTCACTTATCACTCGCTCACCACAGGTGAGCCGTCGTGAAACTGATTGTCGGTCTTGGGAATCCTGGTCCGGAGTACGCTTTCACGCCGCACAATGCCGGGTTTCTGGCAGTGGATCGTATCGCTGAGATATGCGATACGCAGTTTGCCAACCGTCGTGGAAGAGCGCTGACGGTGCGGACAAGGCTTGCAGGGCATGATGTCCTGCTGGCCAAGCCCGAGACCTTTATGAACTTGAGCGGGCTTTCTGTAGCCGCTTTGTTGAATGAGTTGGAGCTTGGTGTCGAGGACTTGATCGTTCTCTATGACGAGCTGGCAATCCCGCTGGGCACGCTTCGTATCCGGGAGCGCGGGTCGGCGGGAGGGCACAACGGAGTGAAGTCGATCTCCGGCGTGCTTGGCACGGAAGAGTGGCTTCGCGTTCGGATTGGGGTCGGCAAACCGCCGCTTGAAACGGGACGCGAGGTAAAGGCAGGAGGCACCTCCTATTTGCTTGCGCCGATGCGCAAGACAGAGTTGGCGGTGCTGGATGAAGTACTCGATCAGGCGGTACGCGCGGTTGAGGCTGTGCTGACGAAAGGTGTCAGTGCGGCGATGAATGAGTTCAACCGGAAGGTTGAACCCGAGAATTAGAACGAACAATCTTCCACACCGTACTTCGGGATTGGGAATTGTGAATTAGGAAATTGAAAGCAATCACCGAAGCGGTGCGGGGCAGAACCCCGCAGAAAGAAGCATCATGAATCGCACTTACGAAATCATGTTTATCGTTCGGCCCGACGTTGAAGAAGCCGAACTCGACAAGCTCGTCGAGACCTTCTCCGGCTACATCACCACGGGTGGTGGCGTTGTGAAGACCACCGAGAAGATGGGCCGCCGCCGTCTGGCCTACACCGTCCAGAAGTTCAACGACGGCTTCTACGTCCTGCTCATCGTCGACGCGCCCGCCTCGCTGATCTCTGAGATCGAGCGCCGCCTCCGCGTCTCCGAGCCGGTCATCAAGTTCATCACCGTGCGCATGGACGAGGAAGACAAGCGCGTGGCCAAGATCAAGGCTCACCGCGACTCTCACGTGAAGCGCAGCGCGCTGCCCACGTCCAGCCCCGAGGCTGCCCAGGTTGCCGAGACTCCGGCGGTTGCGGAAGCTCCTGCTGCTGAAGCCGCTGCTCCCGAGGCTGTTGCCGCGACCGAGCCGGTTGCCGCAGAGGTTTAGTTCTTCTTTCAAGCTTCGCCGGGTGCCCCATTCATGACGTTTTCTGTCATGAATGGGGGCCGGCATAAGGACCACAGCAACGCCGCACGACGCTTCCAGGATCTTCGCGATGAAGATCAAGTCCAGAGGCCCCCACGCGGGTCTGGAGCGCGAGCAGCAGAACCGGCCGGCAAGCATCAGGTACCGGCATAAAGGAAAAGCAACATGGCTGACGAGACGAATCAAGCAGCACCCGCAGCATCCACTCCCGCCCCGGCGCAGACTGCCGGAGCTCCCGCATCGGGCGGCTTCCGTCCGCGTCCCGAGGGCGGTTCGCGTCCTCCCCGCACCGGTGGCCCCGGCGGCGGCCCTGGCGGACGCAAGTTCTTCCGTCGCAAGAAGGTCTGCAAGTTTACGGTGGAGAAGATCGACACGATCAGCTACCGCGATGTGCGCCTGCTGCAGCAGTTCGTGTCCGACCGCGGCAAGATCATTCCGCGCCGCCTCACGGGCACCAGCGCTCCGTTCCAGCGCAAGCTGACCAAGGCCATCAAGCAGGCTCGCGCCATCGCTCTGCTGCCTTACGCCGCACGCTTCTAGTTTTGAAACCTGCGCCAACGGGCGCGCACCTTGTCCGGGTTAGTTTCTAACTCGCGGGCAAGCTTGAGTAAGTCTGGAGAAGTGTCATGGAAGTCATCCTGAAGGAAGATGTGAACAAGCTCGGCCACCGAGGTGACGTCGTTAAAGTCGCCGCCGGTTATGGCCGCAACTACCTCTTGCCCGGCAAGCTGGCGATCGAAGCCACCGCGGCAAACAAGGCCGTCATCGAGCAGATGAAGGCGTCGGCCATCCGCAAGTCGGCTGGCGAAAAGGCCGGAGCCGAAGAGCTCGGCGCGAAGCTCAACGAGCTGGCGCTGGTGTTCGAGCGCAAGACCGGCGACGGCGGCCACCTGTTCGGTTCGGTTACGTCGCAGGACATCGCGCGTGGACTCGAAGCCGAGGGCTACACGATCGACCGCCGCAAGATCCACCTGGACGAGCCGCTGAAGACAGTCGGCGAGTTCCATGTGCCGGTCAAGATTCACCGCGAAGTCACCGCACACGTGCAGGTCACCATCAAGAGCGACGCGCCGGAAGGCGCCGAGGGCGCGGTGGAAGACAACGACACCGGATTCGTCTCGCTCTACACCGGCGAGCTCGACGACAACCGCGACTAATCACTGTACGAATAGGCATCATGCTGATTGAAAGGCGCCACTCTCTGAGTGGCGCCGTTTGTTTTTCCGCTCCAACATAGTGTTTTTGCCTCGCCACAGAGACGTCATCCTGAGCGAAGCGTCCCAGCATTTGGGGACGCGAAGTCGAAGGACCCCGAAGGTCGCAATCTTGCCTATGCCCTTCGCACCTTTTTCACCTCAAGCTCTCGAGCCTGGGCCTTTGTACTGGAAAAGATCCCAACATCATGGGCAAGATCAAGTCCCTCGGGGTCCTTCGACTTCGCGCCTCGCAAAAAGCGCGAGGCACTACGCTCAGGATGACGCTTCGGTGGAGATTCTGAACAAGAACCTAGAGGCATCGAATGAACAACTCGCCACACTCCTTCATCGCAGCAGAACAATAGCCGTACGAAGCATGACATTTGTCACTTGTTCCGGTTCATCTCCTCGGAGAGGATCGTTCCATGACCACAGGCATGAACCTCGAGCAGGCGTTGCTGGCTGAGCGTAAGGCCTCTTTCTTCCGTTTGAGAGGTGCCTATCCGATTCCACTTGCGGGCGCCATCTGGTGGGCCTTTCTGGGGATCGCAGGATATAAGCTGCACAGCCATCTTTGGATTCTTCTTGCTTTCGTGACCAGTGGAACCCTCTTCCCTCTCGCTCTCCTGCTGGCAAAGTTGTTCGGAATCGACTTTATGCGCGATCGGACATCCATCCGGGATATGATCTTCCCTGCGCTGATATCCATGCTCCTCTTCTGGCCCATAGCGATCTCGGCTTATTGGAGTTATCCCCAGCTTGTACCGCTCATTTTGGCGATCGGCATGGCGATTCAATGGCCCGTGATCGGTTGGATGTATGGCCACACAGCTCTCTATACAACCCATGCCCTGGTGCGAGCGATTACCTGCTTTGTACTTTGGAACTGGCTGCCCTCCACGCGCTTCACATTGCTGCCGATGGCTGTGTCTGTGATCTATCTGTTAACCATCGGAGCCATCTTGATTGCTTCCTCTGATCGGGCAAAAGCCGCATCCGAGAGTGCGCTTGAGTTAGCCAGGTAAGTATTGTCTTTAGCGCTGCTATTCCATTGGCGACTACAAAAGACAACAACGGGACGAGGCCAAAACCCGCGTAAAATAAGCCAAAAATGAGCAATCCAACATTGCTCTTAGGAGATCTGATGTCCACCGCCGCACACGCTTCCGCCGGCCTTCCCCTTCCGCGTACCGTCACGGTTCCCTGGTACATCTGGACCGGCATTGTCGCTGTCACTTCGGCCAGTATCGGCGGATCGTGGGACGTCTCCTGGCACCGTTCGATCGGTCGCGATAGCTTCTGGACGCCGGCACACATGGCGATCTACGCCTGTGGCCTCCTGGCGGGCATCGTCGGGTTGTGGCTGGTGTTGAATGCCACCTTTGGCCATAGTTCGAAGGCCCAGGAACTTCGCAAGGCTTCCGTGGATGTGCTTGGCCTCCGTGCTCCTCTCGGTGTATTTCTCGCGGGATGGGGTGGAGTCGCCATGTTGACCTCGGCGCCCTTCGACAACTGGTGGCACAACGCCTATGGCCTCGATGTAAAGATCATCAGCCCACCGCACGTTCTGCTGATTCTCGGCATACGCGCGATCGCGTTCGGCATGCTGTTCCTGATCCTCGCAGCCATGAACCGCGCGGCAGTTGCTGACGCCTCCAACTTCAAGCGTCTGCAGATTCTCTTTCTCTATCTTGGTGGTCTGTCCATCGGAGGGCAGATGTTCTTTCTGCAGGAGTTCACTCCGGAGACGGCGCTTCACCGCGCGTCCGCCTATATCGCCATGGGAATCGGACTTCCCATCCTGTTCGCGACGTTCTCGCAGGCCTCGCGCTTCCGCTGGGCCGCCACGGCTACCGCCGCGGTGTACATGGTCTTCTGCATCGGCGAGATCCTGATTCTGCCCCTGTTTCCAGCCGCGCCGAAGCTCGGCCCGGTCTTCAACCCGGTCACTCATTTCATTCCGGCAAAGTTTCCGATTCTCATTCTCCTTCCGGCGCTGGCGTTGGACCTGCTGTGGCAGCGCGTGCGCTCCTGGAAGCCCTGGCAGATCGCGGTCGTCTCCGGCCTCGTCTTCGTTGCGGTGCTGGTTGCGGTGGAGTGGCCCTTCGCCAACTTCCTGATGTCGCATGCCAGCCAGAACCGCTTCTTTGGAACGATCTACTTCGACTACAAGTCTCGCGCAACCAGCCTTGACAGGATGCGGCAGTTCTTCCAGCCCCAGTATGGTCTTCAACTCGCCAAAGGACTTGTCATGGCTGCCTTTTACGCCATGGCTTCCACCTGGGTCGGTCTCGGTTTTGGCCGCTGGATGCGTGGGGTTCAGCGATGAAGCGTCTTGGCTGGCTCCTGCTTCTCTTTGCTACGCTTGTTGTTCCTGCCTACGCGCATGTTGGAAACAAAGACGTCTTCGAACAAGTCACTGCCGGTCCCTACAAGCTCTTCGTCACCATTCGCACTCCTACGGTGATCCCCGGCGTTGCGACGATTGAAGTACGCAGCAACGGTGCGGCGGTAAACTCGCTCAGCATCACGCCTCTGATGCTGACGGGAGAGGCTTCGAAGCACCCGCCCACTCCAGACCCACTGAAGCGCTCCGCCGACGATCCGGCGTTCTTTACCGGCTCGCTCTGGATCATGGCTTCGGGTTCCTGGCAGGTTCGCCTCGGCATCGACGGCGCTTCCGGCCCCGCGACTACGAGCATCCCCGTGGCGGCAGCGCCGACCGTGATTCTGCACATGCAGCGCCCCATGGGAGTCATGCTGGGGATTCTTGGCATCGTCCTGGTCCTCGGCATGGTGGGCATCGTCGCCGCCGCAGTGCGCGAGTCGCGGCTGGTTCCCGGCCAGCAACCCGATGGCGCGCGCCGCCGTCTGGCTTTGATCTCCAGCAGCATCGCATTCGTCGTTGTATGTGGTGTGGTCTATCTCGGAGGCAGGTGGTGGAACGTCGAAGCTACGGGCTATGCCGCGGACCTTTATCACTCCTCTGAACTGCGTCCGACGCTGACCGGCAACACGCTCGATCTGCTCATCGGCAATCCTGACGATGATGCTCCAGATAAGTGGAGAGCCCAGAAGAACGCCGATCTGCTGCTCGACCACGGACACGTAATGCACCTGTACGCGATCCGCATGCCGGAGATGGATGCCGCGTTTCATCTGCATCCGGAGCCGGAGGGCAAGCAGGGGCTGCGCGATACGCTACCGTCCATGCCGCCCGGAACCTACAAGCTCTTCGCTGACATTGTGCACCGCAACGGCTTTCCCGAAACGGAAACGTCAACCCTGACGGTACCTGCAGGCATGTCCACCGCGCCCTTGTCGACGGAGGACGCCAGCGCCGCGCCGCCTGCACTCTCCGCGGGAGACCTCGGTCCTTCGTACAAGCTTCCCGACGGCTACAGGATGGTGTGGGACAAGCCCGCCGAAATTACCGCGAGCAAGGCGTATGCCTTCCGCTTCACCCTGCTTGATCCGGTGGGCAAACCCGCTGCGGACATGAAGCCGTATCTCGGGATGGCCGGACATGCGGCTTTTGTGAAGTCTGACGGAACGACCTTTGCGCATACTCATCCCGAGGGGTCAGCCGCAATGCCCGCGATGATGCTGGCGAACCCGCAGGAGCAGGGCGTGGGGGATATGGATTCCATGCCGGGAATGGAGATGTCCTCCGAGGCGATTTCGCCGACGGTGGAGTTTCCCTATGGCTTTCCATCGCCTGGCCGGTATCGCATCTTTATTCAGATGAAGCATGGAGCAACGGTCGAAACCGGTGTCTTCGACGCAGAGGTGCGTTGAAGACATGGGACACAGGACTGTCGTTGCTTGTTTTTCGTCGTCATCCTGAGGCGTAGCCGAAGGACCCCCGGATTGGATGCACGCGGTACGCAAAAATGCTGGGCTTTGCGTTCGTGCCACCACGGCAGAATGCGGGGGGCCTTCGTTCGCTGCTCTCTCAAGGATGACGACGAAAAACAAGCAACGACCTACTCGTACTTGAGCGTGGCCACTGGATCGAGCTTCGCCGCGCGATTCGCCGGCAATGTTCCGAAGATGACTCCGACTCCTACCGATGTCGCCAGTGCAATCACCGCGCTCCAGGCCGAGACCGGGATCGCGAAGTCAGTGAAGAAACCCACACTGAGTGGCAGGGCCAGCCCCAGCACCGTGCCGATGATGCCTCCGCCCAGCGATAGAAACACGGCTTCCGTGAGGAACTGCAACCGTATCTCGCGGCTGGTGGCACCCATGGCTTTGCGGATGCCGATCTCGCGGATGCGCGACTGTACGTTGGCCAGCATCGAGTTCATGATGCCCACCCCGGAGACGATCAGCGTAATGGCCGAGCCTAGAAACAGCACGATCGTCAGCATGTTGGCGATTTTGCGCATCGTGACGAGGATGTCGGTCAGCGTCTGCGCCTTGTACTCGCTGGTGGGATAGTGGCGGCCGTGGATGATTTGGGTGATGCGCGCTGCTGCAGGCTCGACCTCTCCCGAGGTCTTCATGCTGAAGAAGATCTCCTTCAGTTCGTCGCTGCCCGTGAAGTAGCGGGCGACCTCGTAGGGAACCAGCAGGGTGTGTTCACTGATCTCCGAGGTACCGAAGGTGTCGGTGCTCTCCATGAAGACGCCAATGATCGTGAAGGGAATGCCGCGAATGGAGATCGTATGTCCCACGGCATCGGCATAGCTGCCATAGAGCTCGCGGGCCATGGGGCCTACGATTACGGCCACCTTGGCGTGGCTCAGCGCATCCTGATCATCAAAGAAGCGGCCGGCCTTTACCTTGAGATTTCTAACCTCTTTGTACTGCGGGCTGACGCCAAGCAGCATGGCCTCTTTGGTGATGCCGTTCCCCACTGCAATATTGTCGTGGTACTCCAGCATGGGCGAGCTGGCAACGATACCGGGCACCTCGCTGCGGACTGCCTGCATATCTTCACGGGTCATATAGTCGGGCGTGCTGACGTTGTCCGGACCCATGGTGATGCCGCCGGAGTACTGCATCTCGACCTTGTTCGGGCCGAGGCCGGAGATGGTATTGAGAGCGAAATCCTTGCCCGTATTGCCCACGGTATAGACCAGCACAATCGACGCCGAGCCGATGACCATGCCGAGCATGGTGAGCAGAAAACGCGTCTTGCTGGCGCGGAAGCTGTCGATGGCAAGGTTGACCGTCTCGCGGAAGGCGATCGTGGAACGCGCGCTGCGCAGGGTCTTGTCGAAGCTGGAGGACGCCCGCTTCCGGAGCCGTGCCGCTTCGTTGGTCTCGTTTGCCGAATTGGTGATGCTGGTGGACATGGGCTACGCGTGCATCCCTGCGTTGTTTCAGTATCGCAGCCTTCAGCCTGCCGGGGCCACTCTATCTGCTTGGAACATTGGATGCTACGGCGCACGCTTCGATCTTAGGAAGAAAGTCCGGAGACGGTGCTTTTGTTTTTCTGGTTCTTGCTTTTCTTGTTGTCATTCCGAGCGGAGCGAGCGAACCTGCTTCCTCCCGTTCTTTGTTCGTACTGCCTGAGAGCACGTGGCCAGAACTGAAAGTGTATGGCCCGTGCTGAGGCATAACTTTTGTGCTGACACTGGCGAAAACGGGAGACAGCAGGTTCGCTCGCTACGCTCAGAATGACAACCAGAAAGGCAAAGACAAAGGCAAAAAATACCCAAGGACACCATCTAGACCGGTAGCAACCTGCCTACCTCCTACTCCGCCACCTCAATCAAAATGAGCGATTCTTCCTCGACCTGCTGTTCCGAGACTTTGTCCACGGAGACGGGAAGCCTCAAAGACGCCACGAGCAGGAGAACGTGCAACGCGCAAAGCAGAACAAAGGCCGAGGTAAATGCGCCGGACGGCATGCCCGGAGTTTGCACCGACCGAAGTCTCCAGGCGAGGAAGGTTGCGCACACGGTCGTCAGTGTCGGGCCGCCGAGACGCTGGACGATATTGAGCGAGGTCGTCGCCATCGGCAGGTCCTGCTTCTTGACCGACGCATAGGCTGCCGTGAGCGATGGAATTCCGATAGCCCCCAGGCCCATGCCACGGAAGAAGAGAGCAGGAGCGAGTACGGCAAGCATCAATTCGTGTCCTCCCAGATAGATGAAAGGCAAAGTGCCGGCCAGGGCCAGAAGGGCGCCCCCGGCGGAGACCTTTCGAATCCCAAACCGCTGCGTCAGAAATCCCATGCAGGGATAGGCGCAGACCATCCCCAGCCCCAGGGGAGCCAGCAGCCAGCCCGTCGCGCTGGGCGATCGGCCACAGGCGCGGATGAGATAAATCGGGACCAGCATCTGCGCGGCGTACATGATTCCATTGGAAAGAAACTGTGTGGTTGCGGAGGCCGAGAAGATCCTGCTCTTGAACAAGCGCAGATCGATCAGCGCGTTCGCTCCCTTGGGCGCTGCCGTCCTGAGAAAGATCGTAATCAGAACAGCGGCAGTGGCCAGGGCCAGAAGGCCTGTGCGCTCTCCCATGTGGTCCGATCCGTAGAGAAAGAGCACCAGCCCGGGAGAGAGCAGAGCCAGGCCCAGGAGATCGAGGTCGCGCGGTGTCGTCTCTTCGCGGTCGTTGGGCAGGAAGAGGACGGCCAGCAAAATCGCCAGAGCCCCAACCGGCAGGTTGACCAGAAAGAGCCAGCGCCAGGAGGCATGCTGCAGAATCGCCCCGGCTATGACAGGCCCAAGGATCGGGCCCAGCATGACGGGCAGAGCGGCGTAGCCCATGATGCGGGCCATATGCTTTCCGGCAGCGCGTGCCAGCATCATCTGCGCCATGGGGGCGAGCAATCCGCCACTCATGCCCTGCAGAATGCGAAAGGCAATCAGGGAGTCTGCCGACCAGGCCAGGCCGCACAGGGCTGAGGAGATCGTGAACGCCGAAAAGCACCAGAGGTAGAGAGCCTTGGCTCCAATGCGATCCACCAGCCAGCCATTCAACGGAAGCATGAGCGCGAGCGCCAGCAGGTAGCCGCTCGTGACCCACTGAATCGCCGTGAGAGTGCTATGCAGCTCCACCGTCAGGCTGGAGAGCGACACGTTGACGACGGTCGCGTCGAGCTGGGAGAGAAAGGAGCCAAGCACCGCGACGGATACGATCTTCCAGACGGAGGGATCCAGCCGGTCGGTCTCTCTCAAGGTTTCAGGCAAGGGAAGCGATGACCTCGTCGGTCTTCCTGACTCTCGACAGGCTCGGGAAGATCGTCTCGAAGGCAAAGGTATGGGCGTGAGCCTCGAGGCTGGTGCAGGCGTCCTCCACAAGGACAAAGGCAAAGCCCAAACCGGTGCCCTGGCGCGCGGTCGATTCAACGCCGAAGTTGGTAGCAATCCCGCCGAGGACGATCGTCTCGATGCCGCGTTGCCTGAGTTCTTCCTCCAGCTTCGTGCCCGCAAAGGCGCCCCAATGCCGCTTGGTGATCAGCAGGTCGCCCTCCTGAAAGCCAGCCTCGGGCGCAATCTCCGACAGGATGGCAGGCGGTGGCGGCGCATTCGGGTCGCGGTGAGATTTGTCGGCTGGCAGATGCATAAAGTCTCCCATGTCCACGCGGACATAGACGACCGGAGCCCCTTTTGCCCGGAAGGCTTCTGCAAGAGAGCGGGATTTCTCAACGACCTCAGGGCCGGAGTATGGCGCGGTAGGCATGGCGACGATCCCGTTCTGGAGATCAATCAGGATAAGGGCGGTTTTCTTCGGTTCCAGATGCAACGAGCTCAAGGCTCCTCCTGAAGTCGAGGGTACCCTCGACTTTGTAAATGTAGAATACGAGGGTGTCCTCGACTTCGTCAAATGCCGTTCGTGTCGCCCCGCAGCAGGAACGCTCTACGCGCCGGTTGGCGAACTTTCTGGCTGCGGCTGCGGAGCTCTTCGGTGAGGTAGGTTTTGAAGCCGCTACGATGACGGCTATCGCGGAGCGCAGCGGCTCGGGAATCGGCACGCTGTATCACTACTTCCCGGACAAGCAGTCCATTGGCTTCGCTCTGATGCATCAGTATGCGCAAGAGATTGAAGCGCACTGGAGACCTTTGATGGAACAGGCGGAGATGCTGACCCACCAGGAGTTTGGCGAACTCTTCATCGAGTACGTTACCGAATTTGTTCAGGAACGGCCGGGCTATCTGAGCCTGATCGCCGCGCCGATCAAATTTTCGCGTGACCCGGAGTCGCGCAAGGGCCTGCGCATGGTCATAGCGAATGCCTTTCGTGCGAAGATGCCATCGCTCACCGAAGAGAGGGCTCTGCTGGCCGCAAACGTTGCCGTGCAGATGGTTCGGGGCCTGACCACCCTCTATGCCGAAGCCGCGCCGCGAGAGCAACCTCTGGTGATCGCTGAGTACAAGAAGATCATGGCGTTGTATTTGGAGAGCGTTTTGGCTTAGGCATCGGCAAGAGCCTTTGCTGTTGCCTGTTTTTCGTCGTCATCCTGAGCCGTAGGCGAAGGACCCCCGCATTTGTGCCACCACAAACGCGCCCGTCCACCAACAGCGTTCGGGTACGATCTCGTGGTCTTCGCCCATACCTCGGTGCTACTACCAATACGGGGGTCGGTGGGTTCAAGGTTGAAGTGCAACAAGTATGTCGAATTGATTCATAGACATCGTCGCAGCCGTGCCGTAGGAAAGTGGGAAACGCTCCTTGTTTTCCAGCTTTTCCATGGCTCCTTCTACGTAAGTCGTTGCTGCTTTTGGTGTAGTTTGTTGCACTTCAACCTTGAATCCACCGTCCTTCGCGTACCGCTCAGGATGACGACGAAAAACAAACTTACTTCCTTACTTCGCGCCGTGCCCCAACGCAACCAATAAACCCCGCACCCCTGCCGATCTATGATTGAAGAGGAATGAACTTCACGATTGCTGCCTTCTACCGCTTTGTCTCTCTCCCTGACCCGGCTGCCCTGCGCGACGAACTGCGTGCCGCCTTCAGCGAGGAAGACCTGTGCGGCAGCATGCTGATCGCCGGTGAAGGCGTGAACGGCACCATGGCCGGCTCAGCTGAGACCATCGAGCGGCTGTTGGACATGCTGGTGGAGAAGACCGGGCTGGACCGGGCGGACGTGAAGTTCGCGCACTCGGAGGAGCGGCCCTTTGGCCGGTTGAAGTTTCTGGTCAAGAGCGAGATTATCGCCTTCCGCAAAGCCAAGGTCGATCCGACGCAGGCTGGAAACTATGTGCAGCCGCAGGAGTGGAATGCACTGATCGCCGATCCCGAAGTGCTGCTGCTGGACACTCGCAATCACTATGAGGCCGATCTAGGCACCTTCAACGGCGCCATAGATCCTGGCATCGAGACGTTCTCGGACTTCGTGACCTATGTACGCGAGAACCTCGATCCGGCGAAACATCGCAAGGTGGCGATGTTCTGTACCGGCGGCATCCGCTGCGAGAAGGCTTCGGCCTTCATGCTGCAGGAGGGCTTCAGCGAGGTGTACCACCTCAAGGGCGGCATCCTGAAGTACCTCGAGGAGGTGCCGGAGCAGGACAGCCAATGGCATGGCACCTGCTTCGTGTTCGACCGCCGGACCTCGGTAGGACACAAAGACTTTGAAGCTGAGTAAGCCGTCAATAGGCAGCCGAATGCTCTTCTTGTTCACATCCCCCAAAGATCGTCATCCTGAGCGTAGCGCCTCGCGTACTTTGCGAGGCGCGCAGTCGAAGGACCCCGAAGGACTTTATCTAGCCTGTGAAGTTAGGACCTTTTCCACCACGAAAGTCCAGGCTCGAGCGCTCGAGGTAGAAAAGGTTCGAGAGGCTTGGGCAAGATGGTAGCCCTCGGGGTCCTTCGACTTCGCGTCCCCAAATGCCGGGACGCTTCGCTCAGGATGACGTCTCTGCGGTGAGAAAAACACAGGCAAATCTAGACCGTATTCGACTGCTGCTGCTGCGACTGCTGGTGCTGGCGCTTCGGCGGTGGGGGTTGATCGGGAAGAGCCTGGGCCCTCTCGACCAGGATCGACCAGTCTTCCGGCACAGGAAGCTCGCGATCGAGCGACGGCGTGCCTTCGCTCGGCGTAACGCGAACAGCTACCGTGAGTTCGCTCCTGGCGCGGCCGCGAAAGACGCCATGAGTCGGCGGCACATCGGAGTAGTCGCGGCCGATGGCCGTGCGAATGTGGCGGTCACCCGCAACCAGATGATTTGTAGGGTCGAAGCCCACCCATCCCAACTCCGGCAAAAAGGCCTCGATCCAGGCATGCGTTGCCGAGGCTTCGGAGCGATCGTTTGCATCCTGGCCGTGATACAGATAGCCGCTGACGTAGCGGCAGGGAATCTGCAGCCGCGAACGCAACAGCGCAATCATGATGTGCGAGAAGTCCTGGCAGACGCCGCCTTTGGTGCTGAGCGCAAGATCGATCGGAGAATCGACCTTGGTCGAGAGCGGTTTGTAGTCGAAGTAATGGAAGAGTTGCTCGTTCAGCTTGTGCAGCACGCTCAAAGGATCGTCGCGGCGGCGCAGATCGAGAGAGTCGGCGAGCTCCGCGAGCGCCGGGGTTGGGGTGGCGAACTCGCTGGGCAGCAGCATCTCCCAGTAGTCGCCCTCGTGGACCAGCCGGTCAAGCTCCGCCCACGAGCCTTCGGGCAGAGAGTCAGGCACTGCAGCATGCGGCTGCATCTCGACGAGCGATTCGGCGACGATGACGAGCTGTCCGTGCTGGCCCGGGATATCGAAGTGGTGGACCTGGTTGGCGAGATGGTCGCGATAGCTGAAGACGCGGCAGCGCGGGCTGACCGAGAGGTGAAACGTAAGGCAGCGCTGGTTCTGATCGGAGCGCGGATGCATGCGCGTCTCCATGATGCTCTCGCTGACCTCGGTCTTGTAGAGGAACTTCGTCAGATGCCGGATCGAATAATACATGGGGCCCTCCGTGCGATTTGCAATCGGTTCAAGCTGCGTGAGAATCAACGTAGACCTCTAATCAAGCGCCTTTGGATAAAGCGTATGGCTGCGTTACTGAATCACCCCGCCAGGGCTGTCTGGATGGGGTAATCGACGTAGAGATGGTAGATCGTCTCGTGAATCGCCTGGCACTCCCGTTGAATGCTGCGAAGGTAGCCGATGACATCCCCGGAGAGAATCTCGTCGACGCTGGCGAAGCCCAGCTTCGCGCTGAGGCGTCCGGCGATGCGGTTCAGCTCTTCGGCACGGCTCTTGCCGGAGTTGCGCTGGATCGCCTGCAGCGCGTTCTGCACGCTGTCGATGGAGAAGCGCAGCGAGTGCGGGAACTCGTCGTCGAGCAGCAGAAACTCCAGGATGCGCTCGGGAGTGATATCCGCGGTATAGACCTTGCAGTAAGCCTCGAAGGCTGTCGCCGAACGAAGCAGCCCCATCCACTCGAGATATTCGTTGCCTTCGGGGAGCTGGTCGGGATTCGCCCAGAGGTCTTCGTGATACGCCTCGATGAGCATCGCAGTGGCGGACGCACGTTCGAGATAGCGGCCTACCTGGATGAAGTGCCAGCCCTCGCCGTGCGACATCGTCGAGTCGGTTACACCCTGGAACTGGTGGACCGCTTCCATCACCTGTTGCAGGAATGCAGCGGGCGTTTCGCTGTTGTCCTGTAAAGCTTCCGAATGCATCACGCTCTGGAACTCAGGACGCGTGACCTCGAGATACAGAGAGTTCAGGCGATGCCACTGCTCGGTCGAGATCTGTTCGCGCACGTGGCGCGAGTTTTCGCGGGCGCGGATGATGCAGGAGAGCACCGACGACTTGTGTTCCACGTCGAAGGTAAGCGTGCGTGCCAGCTCGTAGGGGTCGCCATTCCAGCGGATACGCTTCGGCTTGCCGAGCGCCTGCACCACGCGTTGCCAGCGATGGTCGGAGCTGGTGGCGCTCTCGTCCAGCATCAGGTTCAGGTTTACGTCGAGCAGGCGGGTGGTATGTTCCGCGCGTTCCAGATAGCGGGACATCCAGTAGAGCGAATCAGCGACGCGAGAGAGTATGGCTTGCCCCTTTCCTGATTCCGGATAGTGCTTTCCTCTGCGGCCATGGAAGCCGGCCGCTTTGGAAAATGTAACGGAGATTTCACTTTACACCGGCGGCGGCCAGGGGTGGTGCACTCATCAGTTCGATAAACAGCTTGTCGAAGCGCGAACTGTCGAGGTCTTCCTGCACATGGACCAGGGGCAGGTCGCGCTGCGGACGGCTCGCCGCCGACCAGGTGAGCGTGTCGCCATAGTTGGGGCCGCGTGCCAGATCGACATCTACGTAGAGCTGGCGCTCCTTCGTAATGATCTTCGGATCGATCCAGGCGGCCGCTGCGAGTTCATCCCACAGGTAGAAGAACTCGCGGCTGTACTGCGCTATGTACTTTGCTGAAGGCGTGCCGGAGCGCGCAATCTCCTTCACCATCTCTTTGGTGAACTGTGTCTTTACAGAGATGTCGACCGTGGTGAGGTCGATGCGAGGCCAGTGCGCGCGCAGAACGATGTGCGCGGCCTCGGGGTCGAACCAGAAGTTGAACTCGTGGCGCGGGTGCGTTGCGTACTCCGAGTCGCTGGTTTGTGGGGCGAGACTGCCGCCCATGATGACGATTCCCTGCGTCAGTGTGGCGAAGTCAGGGTCGATAGAGAGCGCCAGCGCGATGTTGGTCAACGGTCCGGCGGCGTAGATCGTCACTTGATGCGGATGCGCGTGCACCTGCCGAATCAGGAAGTGCGCGGCATCTTCCTCAAGAGGCTTGGCGGTGGGCTCGCCTTCGTCCAATTTTGGAACTACAAAGGGCCCGTGATATGCCTGCATGCTGGTGTGAGCGGTGAGGTCGCCCCACGCGCCGTACCACTCAAAGGTGCCGTAGAGCGCGCGCTCCTGCTGGGCTTCGGCCTCGGTGCGTACCAGCGGGAACACCGCGCCGGGAACGACAGGAACGTCTGTGCGGTGAATAAGCTCGAGCATGCGCAGGGTGTGCGCAACCTCTTCAGGCTCCCACGCATTGCCGCTGACCATGGTGATGCCGAGCACACGCACCTGCGGCGATTGCAGGAGGACCATCATCGACATCTGGTTGGAACCACCCGGGCCGGAGCCGTCCTGGTCGATGAGGACGAGGCGTGGCGATTGCGCGGCGGCTGTGCCGAGGACGGAGAGAAGCAGAGGGAGCAGCGTCTTCGCAAATGTGTGTTTGATCACGGATGGCTCGTTGGAGTAAGGGGTTCGTATTTGCTTTTGCCTTTGTTTTTGCTGTTGTTCTTGCTTTTCTGGTTGTCATTCCGAGCGTAGTGAGTGAACCTGCTGTCTCCCGTTCTTCGCCAGTGCTGCCACAAAGGTTATGCATCGGTACAGCCGTTCGCTTTCAGTTCTGGACATATGTTTTCTGGGCGGTATAAACGAAAAGCGGGAGACAGCAGGTTCGCTCGCTACGCTCGGAATGACAACCAGAAAAACAAAAGCAAAAACAGCACACCTTCCTCTGCTCGCGCTACTAACTCAGCACCCAGGTATCCAGAGAGCTCATTGCCGATCAAACACGGCGTGCGAAAAGCTGATCGTTGGCTGCGCAATATGGTTACGCAGGTTTGCAATCTTCATTCAGGTATCGACAGAAGGTCTTAGCTGGCTTTCCGATGAGACAGAGGAGCTTCTTTTTGAGGCAGGACAGTCACTTTGTTTGATTGCCCGAAGCGCCGCTCAGGAATGTCAGTGGTATTGATCTCGGAATCGGGCATCTCTGCCAGACGCTTAAGGCGCTCGATTGATTCGGGGCTGAGGGGATCACCCAGTTTTCTGCGTACGATTCTTGTCATAATCACTCCTTTCCACAGGTGTAGCTCTTCTAGCTGAAATGATACGCACAAACAGGTCTTCGCCGATATCCTCTTCAAGATGTATGACGAGAACGATTATTAATCCGGAGACGATGCCTATTGTTCGCCATCGCTGTTCGCCTTCTACGACTAAATCTTCTTCAGTCGTTCTATACGGGTCTTCAAAGACTATGGCTGCTTCATCAAAACTGATGTGATGGATGCGAAAGTTACGCTCGGCTTTGTTCTCATCCCATTCGAAGTAAATCATCTACTAACTCAGCACCCACGTATCCTTACTGCCACCGCCCTGTGAACTATTCACCACCAGCGAACCCCGCGTGAGAGCAACGCGCGTAAGCCCACCGGGGACGATGGTGACCTTATCGCCGTAGAGCACGTAGGGCCGCAGATCGACGTGGCGCGGCTCGAGCTCATCGCCAATCAAACACGGCGCGCGCGAAAAGCTGATTGTCGGCTGCGCGATATAGTTGCGTGGATTGGCGTTGATGCGGTCGGCAAAATCCTTGCGCTCCTTGGCCGTCGAGTGCGGGCCGATCAACATGCCGTAGCCGCCCGACTCTCCCACCGCCTTGACCACGAGCTTGTCGAGGTTCGCCAGCACATGCTGGCGGTCTTTCTCGCGTGCACAGAGATAGGTCTCGATATTATTCAGCACCGGCTCTTCGCTCAGGTAGTAGCGGATGATGTCCGGCACATACGCATAGATCGCCTTGTCGTCGGCGACGCCGGTGCCGAAGGCATTCGATAAGGTCACGTTACCCGCGCGATACGCATTGAAGAGCCCGGCGACACCGAGCATGGAGTCGGAACGGAAGGCCAGCGGGTCGATGAAGTCGTCGTCCACGCGCCGATAGATGACATCTACGCGTCTCAGCCCGCTGGTGGTGCGCATGTAGCAGACGTTGTCGTGAACCACGAGGTCGCGGCCTTCGACGAGCTCGATGCCCATCTGCCGTGCGAGGTACGCGTGCTCGAAGTAGGCGGAGTTGAAGACGCCCGGCGAGAGCAGGACGATGTTCGGCTCCGGCCTGCCCTCGGGCGAGAGCGAGCGCAGCGTGCTCAGCAGCACCTGCGTGTAGTGCTCGATCGGCCGCACGTTGTAGCTGCGGAAGAGCTGCGGGAAGATGCGCTTCATCACGCGCCGGTTGGTGAGCATGTAGCTCACCCCCGAGGGTACGCGCAGGTTGTCTTCGAGTACCGCGAAGTCGCCGTTCTCCAGGCGGATCAGGTCGGTCCCGCAGACCGCGATATAAACGTTGCGCGGAACCTGCAGGCCGCACATCTGGCGGCGGAACTGCGGGCAGGAGTAGACGAGTTCGCGCGGAACAATGCCGTCCTTCAGGATGCGGCCTTCGTTATAGATGTCCTTGAGGAAGAGGTTGAGCGCGGTGATGCGCTGGGTCAGGCCACGCTCCACGGTCGCCCACTCGGCGCTGGTGATGATGCGCGGCAGCAGGTCGTAGGGGAAGATGCGTTCGGTGCCTTCGTCGCGTCCATAGACGGTGAAGGTGATGCCCTGGTTGAGAAAGCTGAGGTCGGCGGCCTGCTTGCGGCGCTGGATCTCTTCCGGCGGCAGCGCAGACAGATGCTCCAGCAACGGCTCGTAGTGCTCATGCAGGGTCTCCGAGCCGGAGAACATCTCGTCGTACGCATGGTCAAGCTTGTAGTTCTTCAACGCTGCGAGTTCGAGCGGGCGAAGCGGAGTATTCGGCGCAACCTTGTCCATGTGCCCCTCAGTATAGGGCACGTGGCGAGATGGTTACGAAACTCTTTGATCGGACGATGAGCGTTTCAGCGCAGCTTCCGAACGGACAATAGACCGGGGATCAGGTGACGAGATAAACGTCCCGGGCTACTGATACGATGTCGTGAGCAAAGCGAAAAAATCGAAATGTGGCCACAAAATGCACGTGGGGCCCTCGATCACCAGAACCATCCCGACAACTGCGAAAGGAGTAATACGATGAAGACCTATCTGATCAATCACCTGCGTATCCCGGGCGATATCCCAAACAGCCAGGCATTGGATTACCTGGAAAAAGTTGAGGCGACAGCCATTCCCTTCGGCGCGAAGTGGCTTGCCATGGGGCCTCCCGATACCATGGAGGGTACCTGGCCGGGTGCCGTTGTACTGATGGAATTTCCAGACCGCAAGGCAGCGACCAGCTGGTATAACTCTTCGGAGTATCAGGCAATTCTGCCGCTCCGGACCAAGAACTCCATTGCGGATCTGGTCTTCATCGATCATCTTCCCGAGGGTTTTACCGTCAAGGGCTGGGCGGCGAGTGTTCGTAGCGCGACCGCATTGAAGTAGCCCTCCTGATCGAGAAAGAGGAGCCGTGCACGGCTCCTCTTTCAGCTTGCGGTGGGACCGACTTAAGGGGCATTCCGGTAAAATACGTCTTAACCCAATCTTTTCACTACAACTGTCGCCATGCGGTAAACTGGAAGCGACGCGCTTTTCACCCAATTTCGGAGCCGTGAAGGCCTGCACCTTCTTCCACGTGTGCGTCCAGCTCCCTAAAACCGATATTCAGTCTGATCAGAACAGGAAAGCCCTCTCCAAGTGAGCACCCCAACGACCGCCCAAGCCATCCGTAACATCGCCATTATTGCCCACGTCGATCACGGCAAGACCACGTTGGTCGACGCCATGCTGCGCCAGAGCGGCACCTTCCGCGCCAACGAAGCTGTTGCCGAACGCGTGATGGACTCGAACGACCTTGAAAAAGAGCGTGGCATCACCATTCTCGCCAAGAACACGGCGATCCAGTATCACGACTCCAAGATCAACATCGTCGATACCCCCGGTCACGCCGACTTCGGCGGCGAGGTGGAGCGCGCGCTCAAGATGGTCGATGGCGTCGTCCTGCTGGTGGACGCCAGCGAAGGCCCCCTGCCCCAGACGCGCTATGTACTCTCGAAGGCGCTCGAAGCCAAACTGACCCCGATCCTTGTTATCAACAAGATCGACCGCCCCGACGCTCGTCCCCAGGAAGTGCTGAACGAGGTCTATGACCTCTTCATCGACCTCGACGCCGACGACAGCGTCCTCGAATTCCCGGTCATCTACACCAACGGTAAGGCCGGCACCGCGACCATGGACCTCGCCGTCCCGGGCACCGACCTGCAGCCGCTCTTCGAGCTCATCTTCAAGACCATTCCTCCCGCCACCGGCACGCCGGATGGCGACCTCCAGGTGCTGGTCACCAACCTCGACTACTCCGACTACCTCGGCCGCCTCGCGATCTGCCGCGTCTTCAACGGCACCCTCAAGGCCGGCGAGGAAGTTAACCTCTCCCGCATCGACGGCTCGCTCCAGACCGTGAAGATCACCAAGCTCTTCACCTTCAACGGCCTCAAGCGCACAGACACCGACGTGACCGAAGTCGGCGACATCATCGCCGTCGCCGGTATCCCCGCCATCACCATCGGCGAGAGCTTCTGCGCGCTCGAGAATCCCAAGCCGCTGCCGACCATCAAGATCGATGAGCCCACCATCGCCATCGTCTTCTCGGTCAACAACGGTCCGTTCGCCGGCCGCGAAGGCAAGCTGGTCACGTCGCGCAACATCAAAGAGCGTCTCGAAAAGGAGCTGCTCACCAACGTCTCCATCCGTGTGGAAGACACCGGCACCCCGGATAACTTCAAGGTGCTGGGCCGTGGTGAGCTCCAGCTCTCCGTGCTCATCGAAATGATGCGCCGCGAAGGCTTCGAGCTGATGGTCTCGCGTCCGCAGATCGTCACCAAGCGCATCAACGATCAGCTCATGGAGCCCTCCGAGATTCTGACCATCGATATCCCTGAGAGCTTTGTCGGCACCGTAATCGAGCGCCTTGGGCCGAGAAAAGGCGAGATGGTCAAGATGGCGAACCACGGTTCAGGCCGTGTCCGCATGGAGTTCAAGGTTCCGTCGCGCGGTCTCATCGGCCTGCGCAACGAAATGCTCACCGAGACTCGCGGCACCATCGTCATGAACTCCATCGCCGGCGACTACATCCCCTACACGGGCGAGATTCCGCAGCGTCCTTCGGGCGCTCTGATCTCGGACCGCCAGGGCGTTACGACCCTGTATGCGCTGGACGGCATCCAGGAGCGCGGCGTGCTCTTCCTGGGCGATGGTGTTGAGGTCTACGAGGGCATGCTCATCGGCGAGCACTCCCGCGACAACGATCTCGACGTCAACTGTGTTCGCGAGAAGAAGCTCACCAACATGCGCGCTTCGGGCTCCGATGATGCTGTCCGCCTGGTGCCCTTCAAGGTGCTCACGCTGGAGCAGTCCATCGAGTTCATCGCGGACGACGAGCTGGTCGAGGTTACGCCCAAGTCGCTGCGCATGCGCAAGAAGGTGCTGCAGGCGAACCGCCGTCCCAAGGGCAGCCGCAGCGGCGCTCAACCCGAGTAACTCTCTACTATTTGACAAAGAAAGGCCCTCCTTGCGGAGGGCCTTTCGCTTTTCGTATTGCCTCTACCTCAAGGAGGCTGCAGCGGTTGTCCACCCGGGATGAGCAGCCAGCCACTTTGCATAGAGGTGCATCGCGTCGAGCTTTTGTTTCTGACTGAGATGAGGAGGAGGACCGATTGCCGTGGGGCCGTCATGTCCGATCATCTCCCATGCCAGTGCTTGTACCGCATCTGGATTTCCGCCGCCTTCGCCACGGCATAAGCGCGCCAGTAACAGCGCAGCCGGATGGGATCCGGCATCGGCGGCTCCATACAACCAATGCTGTGCAATCGCCGGATCTTTTGCGATGCCGTTTGTTCCTTCAAGATAGTCGTGGCCGAGAACGAAGCGGACGTCCATCATGCGGCGGTCACGGGCTACTCGATAGAGTTGCAAAGCCTTCTGGTAGTCTCCCGGCCTAGAACTGGATTCCAGCGCAAAGGCCTGTCGTAACTGTACATCCGGGTTATCCTCGGGCAGCGCTTTTAAAGCCGCATTGGAAGGCTCGCGCAGGGGATCGCCCGCTGGATAGTATGCTCCATCCTGTATGCGCGTCTGCACCAGGCCGTCGTAGATAGAGTTTGCCTCGGCAAGCTGCTCGGGAGTCATCTGCTTCTCGAGCTGTTGTACGGTGACTTTGTTCCCATACTGTTTATCGGAAGCCAGCCGGATCCACGCATAGCCTTCAAACGGGTTACCGTTTTGGATTTCGTGATTCAGAATGGCGCGCCCATAAAACTCCTGGGCTAGGTCGATGTTGTATCGAGCCGCCCGTTTGCAAAAGAGCTGCCACATGTCATGGTTTTTGGGTAGATCTTCGCGCCCGACCGTATAGTCGACAGCAATGCTGTACTCTTCCTGTCCTAACAACTCTTGCGTAATGACACGTGCCCATTCCATATTCAGTGCATGTCCTGCTACGTCATCCCCGGCACTGTACTTTCCGTCGAGCACGAGGTTACCCAGCTCCATCTGGGCTCTGCGCACTTCGGGGTGACCGGTTTGAGAGAGTAACGAACGATAGAGCGTCGCTGCCTTATGGATCTGAGGAGGATCGCTTGTGCGATAACTCTGGGCAAGTTCGAAGAGATCTCCAGGGCGTCCGGCTGCTATAAACCAACGGGCGGCTGTCTCAAGATCGGGCGTGAAGTACTCGCCCTTTTGGTACATTTCGGCGACGAGTCCTTTTTGCTCAGGCTTGGTGGCACCAAGTTCAAACCAGTGCTCAGCCTGCGTGAGGTCCTGCTTGACGCCCTCACCCTGCAAATAGGCAAGCCCCAGTTCCCATGCAGCTTCTGTGTTCCCAGAGGCGGCTAGCTTCCGATTGACATCCGCAATCTGGTCAGGAGTGATCGCGCTGGCATCGCCATCTGCCGCTGTTACGGTGAAGTGTCGAACATAAGTGCCGGGATGGCTGAGATCAATGGTGATCTGTGCTTGAACCGAAGATGCAATGGCGACCATCAGCAGCGGTAGTACAAGTCTCATAGCCGCTACGCTATCACGCTGTTTACTGGTGGCAAAAAATCAGGCGGCCATTAGGGAGCGAGGCTGTAAGGCAATGACTTTAGGGCGTTTCTTTTTTAGCGCCTGGCTCAGATCGTATCCGGCTTGCAGGGCCAGCCAGAGGCGCGCTGTGCTGAGATTGGCAATCTCTAGTCGAATGGCGAGATCTGGACTAACCGCAGCCCTGCCATTGACAACGCGCGACAAGGCTACGCGCGACACGCCTAAACGGCGTGCAGCTTCGGCAATGCTGATATTGAGGCCATCCTTACCAAAGCTATCCTTCAATAACTCGCCCGGATGTGGAGGATTATGCATCATGTCCAAATACCTTTCTAACGGTAGTCCTCATAGTCGAGTAGTTCTATATCGGAGCCGACAAATCGAAAGGTGACACGCCAGTTACCGTTCACCCAGATCGCCCAGAAACCTTTGCGATCTCCCTTGAGCAGATGCGCTCGAAATGTTGGGAGCATGAACTCTGATGAGTCTTTCGCCTTCTCCAGAATGGCGAGAATAAGGCGTAGTTTTTGCGCATGAGCCGCCTGCACGCCCCGCGTGGATCCAGTTTCATAGAAAAGCCTGAGACCCTTGTGGCGAAAGCTGACGATCACGATCCAGAGTGTATCGCGTAGCGATGCACTAAGCAAGAAAAGCTCGGATCTAAAACACACGAGGCCGCCCGAAGGCGGCCTCGTGTCCATCCAGGCAAAAACTACTTCTTCGCGTGCTCGAAGCGCTTATTGACCTCTGCCCAGTTGATGACGTTCCACCAGGCTGCGAGGTAATCAGGACGCTTGTTCTGATACTTCAGGTAGTAAGCGTGCTCCCAGACGTCGTTGCCGAGGATCGGATACAGACCCTGCGACAGCGGGTTGTCCTGGTTCGCGGTGGTCACGATCTCCAGCTTGCCGCCCTTGAATACCAGCCAGCCCCAGCCGGAGCCGAACTGCTTGGCGGTCGTCTCGTTGAACTTCTTCTTGAAGTCCTCGAACGAACCGAAGTCTGCGGTGATCTGGGCCGCGATAGCGCCCGTCGGCTCGCCGCCGCCGTTCGGTCCCATGATCTGCCAGAACATGGTGTGATTGACGTGTCCGCCGCCATTGTTGCGGACGACAGCGCGCACGTCTTCGGGAATGCTGTCCAGATCCTTGATGAGCTCTTCAGGTGTCTTTTTGCCCAGGTCAGGGTGCTTTTCGACCGCGCCATTCAGGTTGGTGACGTACGTCTGATGGTGCTTGTCGTGGTGCAGCTTCATCGTCGCTTCGTCGATGGTCGGCTCGAGAGCGGCATAGTCGTAGGGAAGGGGAGGAAGTTCGAAGGCCACGGTGAGTTGCTCCTTATGGTTCGGTTTGCGGAGGCGCAGAGCCTCGCTCTGGTGGTTGGATGCACGCGCCGCAATACGCGGCGCAACATCGTTGAGCTTACACCCGCGACGGCGGTGGACGTGCAATTCCGGTCGCAGGCACCAGCTTCTTCGCTTGTGCCACCCCCAAAATTGTCATCTCGACCGGAGCATCATGGTTTTATCGCGATGCGTCCATTCGACTCCGCTCAGGACGGAGAGACCTGCAGTTTGCTGGTAGCCGCAATTATTTCCGCCCGCGCGAATAAACTGCAGGTCCCTCCACTGCGGCGCAAAGCGCGCCTCCGGTCGAGATGACAGTTTCGTGAATGGATCAAGAAGACGGCCCACGAATCCTCATCCGACTGAAAACCCGTAACTTTATTCCCACTTTTGTGCTCTCATATTCACCATGAGCGTCTTCGACGGAACGTATCACTGGCTGGATGACGATGGTCCAGCTTTCGGCAGGCCCGGACTTGAACCGCGCTGGACTTCCAGCCAGAAAGACGCGGTTTCAACGGCCTATGCGGCTTCCAGCAGGATCTGGTTCACGGCCTCGCACGGCACGCTGAACGAGATCTACTACCCCACGATCGACCGTCCGCAGACGCGCGACATGGAACTGCTCTTCACCGATGAAGAGACCTTCTTCCATGAAGAGAAGCGCGACTTCGAGTACGACTTCCATTACGTGGATGACGACGCGCTGGCTGTCCGCGTCGTGGCGAGCGACATCGGCGGGCGGTACAAGGTCACCAAGGAGTTCATTACCGACCCGCACCATCCCGTCGTGCTGATGAACGTAAAGATCGAGGGCGACGAAGCGATTCTGTCGCGGCTCAAGTGCTATGCCTTGCTGGCTCCGCACCTGGATGGCGGCGGGGCAGGGAACTCGGCGCGATCGCTGGACATCGCCGGCAAGCGCTGCATCCTGGCGTGGAAGAACAATGTCTCGCTGGCCTTTGGGGCCAGTTGCGGATTCACCCGCACCAGTTCCGGCTTCGTCGGCGCCAGCGATGGTTATCAGGATCTCTCCACCCACATGCACATGGCCTGGCAGTTCGGCCAGGCGCTCGATGGCAACATCGCGATGATGGGCGAGATCGAGGTAGCGACGCACCGCGAGTTCACGATCGCCATCGCGCTCGGAGATGGTCATCACTCCGCGCTCGCCGGTATGATGCAGACGCTCGCCACCCCGTACGACGCGCATCTCAAGCGCTTCATTCAGCAGTGGCAGCGCGTGGAATCACCGGAGCGTCTGGCGAAGGCTTCTACTGATGGCGGCAAGCTGCTGCGCGTCTCGCACAACGTCATTCTCACGCATGAGGACAAGACCTACTCCGGCGCGTTCATTGCGTCGGCTTCGATCCCGTGGGGAGCGTCCAAGTCCGACGCCGACCTGGGTGGCTATCACCTGGTCTGGACGCGCGACATGGTCCAGTCAGCGACGGCGATGCTGGCCTGCGGACGCGTCGACACGGCGCTTCGCGCGCTGGTGTATCTCGCCTGCACCCAGCATGCCGACGGCGGCTTCGCACAGAACTTCTGGATCGATGGGTCTCCTTACTGGCAGGGCATTCAGCTCGATGAGGTGGCTTTCCCGATCATCCTCGCGTGGCGGCTCTGGAAGGCCGACGGCCTCGGCAACTTCGATATCTTCCCTTTCGTTATAAATGCCTCAGCATTTCTCGTGCGCTATGCGCCGGTCACGCAGCAGGAGCGCTGGGAAGAGAATGCGGGCTACTCTCCTTCAACGCTGGCAGCGGTGATTTCGGCGCTGGTTTGCGCGGCCGACATCGCCATCGCGCACGGCTCGCGCGAACTCGGCACCTTCCTCGAAGACTATGCCGACTGGATCGAGGCGCATCTCGACGAGTGGACGACGACGAACCGCGGCATGCTGCTGCCCGACGTCCCGTATCACTACATGCGTATCCGTCCGCCGGCAGAGGGCGAGCCGTTCCACAACCCGCAGATTCCTCCGGGCACCGTCCACCTCAATAACCGCGAGCCGGGCGAGAGGTTCGACTTCGAGGCACGCGAGGTCATCGACGCGGGCTTCCTCGAACTGGTTCGCTACGGAGTTCGCCGGGCGGACGATCCGCTCATCATCGACTCGCTGAAGGTGGTCGACTCGGTGCTGAAGATCGACACTCCTTACGGCGTGTGCTGGCGCCGCTACAACCACGACGGCTACGGCCAGCGGAAAGACGGCGGCCCGTACCTCGGCTCGGGGCAGGGCCGTGCCTGGCCGATCCTGACCGGCGAGCGCGCGCACTACGAGCTCGCCGCGGGGAAGGATGTCACCTCGTTCGTGACGGCGCTGGAGAAGTTCAGCTCCATCGGCGGCATGTTGCCCGAGCAGGTGTGGGACTATGCCGATCTGCCCTCGGAGGGCATGTACCTGGGCCGCTCGGCGGGCTCGGCGCAGCCGCTGGTCTGGGCGCATGCCGAGTACGTCAAGCTGCTGCGCTCGGTCGCCGACGGCAAGGTCTTCGACCGCATCTCGGTCGTCGAGGAGCGTTACGCGGTTCCCAAGGAAAAGCGCACGTTCCAGAGCCGCATGGAGATCTTCCAGACCGGCAGGCCAATCTCCGCGATGTGCCAGGGCGGCACGCTGCGCATTCTCGATGCGCAACGCTTCCGTGTCGTCTACACCACGGACAACTGGGAGACGAAGAATTCGATCGAGTCCCGTGTGGTTGGCCGTCCGGGATCATTCATCGACATCCAGACCGCGCACGACCAGACAGGGAGCATTATCTTCACGCTGTACTGGCCGGAGAGCGATCACTGGCTGGGCCGCAACTGCGAGGTCTATATCAACGAGGAGCTTCTGCCGCAGGGACCGGCGGCGATGAAGCCGAAGTCGTAGAACTGTCTTTGTTGTTGCTGTTGTTTGTTTTTGGCTGTTGTCGTTGTTTGTTTTTCGTCGTCATCCTGAAGCGTAGCTGAAGGACCCCCGCATTCGTAGCGCCACAGAGGCAAAGCGCACTACTGTATCTCGCTTTGCGTCTGTGGTGGCACAAAATGCGGGGGTCCTTCGCCTTTGGCTCAGGATGACGACGAAAAACGGGTAGCACCCATCGTTAACTCGGCTGCGGCCCCGGCACACTCACCATCCAGCCCACACCGAACCGGTCCGTCAACATCCCAAAGAGCGGCGACCAGAACGTCGGCATCAACGGCATCTGCACGGAACCATCCTTGCTGAGTTCGGTAAAGAGGCGCTTCACCTCAGCCTCATCCGTCGAGTCCACGCAGACCTGGAAGCCGCCCAGCGGAGTCCCCGGACGTCCCGGAGGTCCGTCGCAGCCCATCAGCGTCATGTTGCCCACGGGCATCGCCGTGTGCATGATCAGGTCTTTCGCATCCTCGGGGACGGGTGTGCCCGGAGGTGCGTCGCCAAACTTCATCGTCAGCAATCTCTTCGTGCCGAACGTCTTCTCGTAAAACGCAAACGCCTCGTTACAAGTGCCCGGAAATACAAGGTGCAGATTCGTATTCATGGTCCTCTCCTTAGGGTTTTTACGTTGTGATATTCATACGCTCAAAGGACATGCTTTGTCCTTCGCGATCACCGGGCCTGGCTACGGCGTTACTTTCTCTTGTGCTCATGGTGTTTCTCCTTGGATTGCAGAGTGGGGTTTTGCAGAGTCCTCAGATAGTCGTCGAGACGGTCGAAGCTTTGTTCCCAGAACTTCCGGTACTCATCGATCCAGACGGAGGCATCCTGCAGCGGTCCAGCCTGCAGCTTGCAGGGCCGCCACTGGGCCTCGCGTCCACGGGCGATGAGCCCAGCCCGCTCCAGCACCTTCAGGTGCTTGGAGATGGCCGGCATGCTCATCTCGAATGGAGCGGCCAGCTCCGTGACCGAGGTTTCACCCAGGGCCAGCCGCCCAAGGATGGCTCGCCGGGTCGGATCGGCAAGGGCGGCGAAGGTGGAGTCCAGATTGGAAGTGTTCATGTTTATTTCACCAATCGGTTATTTAACCGATTGGTGAAATGTAAGCACTGAAAAAGGCGATGTCAAGGGCGGGATTGTTTTTTTTGTTGTTCTTGCTTTTCTGGCTTGTCATTCGCTCCCTGCGCTCGGAATGACAAATCAGAAAAGCAACCACAACCGCAAAAACCACAACAAATCCACAAAGCCTGCGGCTTCAACAGAGCCCGAATTGTTACGGTACGGTTGATACCCACGCCCTTCCGTTACACTGGACTGGCCTGTGAGAATAGGGCGCGCATGGGGCGCGCGAACACACGAGCTTACACATTTGAGGACAGAATGACCGACCAGCAGAAGCAAGACGCACTCGACCAGCTTTCCATCAACACGCTGCGCTTCCTCGCAGTCGATCAGGTTGAAAAGGCCAAGAGCGGCCACCCCGGAGCGCCATTGGGCTGCGCTCCCATCGCCTACCTGCTGTACCACAAGATCATGAAGTACAACCCGGCCGAGCCGCTCTGGTCCGACCGCGATCGCTTCATCCTCTCCAACGGCCACGCGTCGGCGCTGCTCTATGGCGTACTGCATCTGACCGGCTACAAGCTGCCTCTTGAGCAGCTTCAGCAGTTCCGCCAGTGGGGTTCGCACACTCCTGGCCACCCGGAGGTCGGTGAGGCTCCCGGCGTTGAAGTGACCACCGGTCCGCTCGGCCAGGGTTTTGCGATGGCCGTAGGTGAAGCCATTGCGGAGAAGCATCTCGCCGCAATCTACAACCACGACAATCACACCCCGGTCGATCACCACACCTACGTTCTCTGCGGCGACGGCGATCTGATGGAAGGCATCAGCCACGAGTCGGCTTCGCTTGCGGGCACATTGAACCTGGGCAAGCTGATCGTGCTGTATGACGACAACCTGATCTCGCTGGACGGCCCCACCGACCTCAGCTACACCGAGGACGTTACCGAGCGCTTCCACGCTTACCACTGGCATGTGCAGATGGTCGAGGACGGCAACGACCTCGTCGCCATCGAAAGAGCGATCCGTGCGGCTCAGGCCGAGACCACCAAGCCCTCGCTGATCCGCGTGCGTACGGTGATCGGCTATGGCTCGCCCAAGGCCGGCACGAACAAGGTTCACGGCGAAGCGCTGGGCGCGGAGGCCACCAGGGCCACGAAGAAGAACCTTGGCTTCCCCGAGGACAAGAGCTTCTACATCCCCGAAGAGGCCGGTCAGAACTGGCTGCAGGCGAAGGATAAGGGCGCAAAGGCCCAGGCCGAGTGGCAGGAGAAGTTCGACGCCTACAAGAAGGCCTACCCCGAACTGGGCACCCAGTATGAGCGCGCCTTTGCGGCGAAGCTGGCTGAGGGTTGGGAGAAGGCGATTCCCACCTTCCCCGTGGACAAGCCCGTGGCTACGCGCAACGCCGGCCAGGTGGTGTTGAATGCTGTCGCAAAGATTGTTCCCGAACTGTTCGGCGGCGCGGCTGACCTTACGGCTTCCACCAAGACCATCTTCAAGGACTCACCGAGCTTCCACGTCGATCCCAAGGGTCGTAACGTGTTCTTCGGTGTGCGCGAGTTCGGTATGATGGCCGCGGTGAACGGCATCGCGGCACACGGCGGGCTCATTCCCTTCGGCTCGACGTTCTTCACGTTCTCCGACTACTGCCGTTCGGCGCTGCGCATGGGTGCGCTGATGAATGCGCACTCGCTCTACATCTTCACGCACGACTCTGTCGGCCTCGGCGAGGATGGTCCCACGCACCAGCCCGTTGAGCACCTGATGAGCCTGCGCGCGATCCCGCATCTCACCGACTTCCGCCCTGCGGATGCGAACGAGACCGCTGCCTGCTGGCAGTTGGCGCTCGAGCGCAAGTCGGCCAGCTTCATGGCGCTCTCTCGCCAGGATCTGCCGGTTCTCGACGATGCGAAGTACAAGGTGTTCGAGGGCGCTCGCAAGGGTGCCTACATCCTCGACGGCAGCGGTAAGGACATCGTCCTCGTCGCCACTGGCTCCGAGGTTGAAGTGATTATGAAGGCTGCCGCAGAGTTGAAGGCTGCCGGCATCAACGCGACGGTCGTCTCCATGCCGAGCTTCAAGATCTTCGAGGAGCAGAGCGAAGAGTACAAGCTCTCGGTCTTCCCGCACGGTGTGCCGAAGATCTCGGTTGAAGCCGGTGCGACGATGGGCTGGTGGAAGTACATCGGTCGCGATGGCGTCGCCATCGGTATCGATCGCTTCGGCGCATCGGCTCCGGGGCCGATCGCTCTGGAGAAGCTGGGTGTCTCGGTTGGACACGTCGTCGAGGCTGCCAAGAAGCTGGTCAAGAAGTAAGAGGGCTCTAGGGTCCAGGGCTCAGGGTCCAGAGTGCGGTAGGCTCTGGGCCCTGAGCCGTTAAGTAAGCTTTCTAAACCCTGGGCCCTAAACCCTGAGCCCTCAGAAGGTGGCAATATGACACAGGATGAAGCAAAGGCACTGGTCGGCAAACGGGCCGTGGAGTTCGTGAAAGACGGCATGGCCGTGGGCCTTGGCACCGGCTCGACCTCGACGCTGTTTATCAAGGCTCTGGGTGAGCGCGTAAAACAAGGCTTAAAGATTCGCTGCGTAGCGTCGAGCGATGCGAGCCACAATCTGGCGGCGTCCCTGGGCATGGACATCACCACACTCGACAAGCTGCCGGAGCTGGATGTGTACATCGATGGCGCGGACGAGGTGGCTCCGGGCCTGACCCTGATCAAGGGCGGCGGCGGTGCGATGCTGCGTGAGAAGATCGTCGCGAGTTCGGCGAAGAAGTTCATCGTGGTGGTCGACCAGACGAAGGTTGTAAAGGTACTGGGGCGGTTTCCATTGCCTGTCGAGGTCATCAAGATGGCGTTGCCGCTGGTGCACTCGAAGCTGGCTGCGCTGGGGCTGAATCCGTCGCAGAGACCGGCAAAGAGCGGCGAGGGACCTTATCTTACGGACGAAGGAAATTACATTCTGGACTGCGCCTGCGGCCAGATCCCGGATCCTGCAGCGACGGCGGCTGCCATTCGCGACATCGTCGGGGTGGTAGAGCATGGGCTGTTTCTGAACATGGCGAGCCTGGCGCTGATTGCGGGGGATGGTGGCGTGACGGAGATGTATCCGTAGTTGTTGCCGTTGTCTTTGTCCTTGCCTTTCTGGTTGTCATTCCGAGCGCAGCGAGTGAACCTGCTGTCTCCCGTTCTTCGCTCGTACCACCACAGATATTCGCGTTCCAGCACGATCCCTTCTGGCTTTACCTGTACTTTTCTGGTGACATGAACGAAAAGCGGGAGGAAGCAGGTTCACTCCCCTTCGGCTACGCTCAGGGTCGGAATGACAACCAGAAAGGCAAGGACAACGGCAAAACGAAACGGCAAGCAGCCTCTGCTGGCGATTTTATTGACTCCGTAAAACAGACCTGCATCGCAACCCCTACCGCGCGCGTCTTTAACGCATGAGCAATTCGACAGGCAATACGCAGGCAGGAAAAGTTTGGTTTATCACAGGCGCATCCACAGGCTTCGGCCGTGAGATGGCCGAGCAACTGCTCGCCGGTGGCGCGAAGGTCGTCGCTACCGCGCGCAAGCCCGAGCAGTTGAGTGCATTGGCGGCAAAGTATCCCGAGACCGCGCTGGTATTGCCTTTGGACGTCACCAGGGAAGACACAGTACAGTCGGCCGTCGAGAAGACGCTGGCAAAGTTCGGTCACGTCGATGTGCTGGTAAACAACGCCGGCTACGGCGTATTGGGCGCGGTGGAAGAGGTTACCGAAGCCGAGTTCATGCCGATGTACGAGACCAATGTCTTCGGCCTCATCCGCGTCACCAAGGCGTTTTTGCCGCAGTTTCGCGAGCGCCGCAGCGGCCATATCGTGAATCTTTCGTCAATTGGCGGCCTCGTCGGTCTGTCCGGCTGGGGATTTTATAACTCCACAAAATTCGCTGTCGAAGGCTTCTCGGAGGCGCTCTCTGTCGAACTCGCCCCGCTGGGCGTGAAGGTACTGATCGTCGAGCCCGGCCCGTTCCGTACCGACTTCCTGGGCCGTTCCGGCCAGGAGGTGCCCACGCGCATCGCCGACTACGATGAGACTGCCGGCAAGACCCGCGAATACATGAAGACCAACGACGGCAAGCAGGTGGGTGACCCGGTCCGCGCGGTGCAGGCGATTATCGCCGCAGTGGCGTCCCCCAATACGCCGAAGCACCTGCTGCTGGGCAAGCTGGCGCTCACGCGCTTCCGCGCGAAACTCGACGAGTTTACGCAGGAGCTCGCAGCCTGGGAACCGGTAACGCTTGGCGCGGATTTTCCTGAAGGAGAGTAAGGATAAAGGGGCGGGATTTCGATCCCGCCCTGCAGGCTCCGGCATTATTTTTTGCAGCCGGTATCTGTAGGGGTTGAACGCCATACCCTTCAAAACAAACGCTGTTCGCTTGAACGGGCGAAACGCCGCTTTCCGATCTGCCGCTGAAATGTTCCGAGTCTCCCCATTTCTCATTGACAGCAGTTCGGATTACTCTCTAAGAGGCGTTCAAAACGCGTAAGGATGACACATGGAACTCGGATTGATTGGCCTCGGCAAGATGGGCGGCAACATGGCAGAGCGCCTGCGCCTGGCCGGGCACAAAGTAGTCGGCTTTGATTTTTCAGCCGACGCTGTAAAAAAGCTGAACGACGCAGGCTCCGTCGGCGTGAGTTCGCTTGAAGACCTCGTTAAGAATCTCCAGGCGCCGCGCGCGATCTGGATCATGGTACCGGCGGGTGACCCCGTCGACGAGACGATTGCGAAGCTGAAGCCCCTCATGCAGAAGGGCGATATCTTCATCGACGGCGGAAACTCGAACTACAAGGATTCGCAGAGACGGCATGACGCCCTGAAGCACGAAGGCTTCGAGTTCGTCGACGTCGGAACGTCGGGCGGCATCTGGGGCATCACCGAAGGCTACAGCATGATGATTGGAGGTGACGAAGATGTCGTCGAGCGGCTGCGTCCGATCTTCGAGACACTCGCCCCTGCAGCCGACCAGGGCTGGGGACGCGTTGGTCCCGCTGGTGCAGGGCACTTCGTCAAGATGGTCCATAACGGTATTGAATACGGCATGATGCAGGCCTATGCAGAGGGATTCGCGATCATGAAGGCGAAGACCCCGCTCGCGCTGGACCTGACACAGATCTCCGAGATCTGGCGCTACGGCTCGGTAGTCCGTTCATGGCTGCTCGATCTGACCGCTGACGCCCTCAAGAAGAACCCCACGCTCGATGGTCTCGAGGCCTATGTGCCGGACTCCGGCGAAGGCCGCTGGACGGTCTTCGAAGCTATCGATCTCAACGTGTCAGCGCCGGTCATTACGGAGTCGCTGATTCGCCGTCTCCGCTCGCGCGAGGACAACAACTTTACCGACCGTATGCTTTCCATCATGCGGAACGAGTTTGGTGGACACGCAGTAAAGAAGAGCTAAGAGAACAGAGGATAGAGGATAGAGTGTGGAGGATAGAGCGTTCTCTCTATCCTCTATTCTCTACACTCTACGCTCTCACAACCGAGGAGCATTATGTCGACAACACAAGTCAATATCAGTCCCGAGGCGATGAAGGCCAGCCAGTCCCTGGAGCGCCGCCCCGATCCATGCATCGTGGTCATATTCGGAGCTTCCGGTGACCTGACCAAGCGCAAGCTGCTGCCTGCGCTCTACCACTTGGAGCAATCTGGCTTCCTGCCGGAAAACTTCGCTGTGCTCGGCGTCGCCCGGCGCTCGCTGGAGACCACGTTTCCGGCCGACATGAAGGACGGCATCATCAAGGGCGGCGGCGTTGATGAGACCGAAGCCAAGCTCGCGCCGTTCGTCGACCGCGTGCAGTACTACGCGATGAACTTCGACGACGACGCAGCCTACGAAGGCCTGAAGAAGAAGCTCGCCGAGATGGACGAGAAGTTCGGCACCAAGGCCAACCGCCTCTTCTACCTCGCGGTCGCGCCGGAGTACTTCTCCGACATCGTCTCCTACCTCGGCAAGCACGAGATGAACAAGCCCGTCGAGGGCGCTAACCACTGGGTCCGCACGGTCATCGAAAAGCCCTTCGGTCACGATCTCGAGTCGGCACGCGCGCTGAACGACGAAGTCAACAAGGTATTCGACGAGCACCAGATCTTCCGCATCGATCACTACCTCGGCAAGGAGACGGTGCAGAACATCCTCGTCTTCCGCTTCGCCAACGGCATCTTCGAGCACGTCTGGAACCGCAACTACATCGACCACGTCGAGATCACGGCTGCAGAGTCGATCGGTATCGAAGGCCGCGGACCCTTCTATGAAGGTGCCGGCGCGCTACGCGACGTCGTGCAGAACCACGTGATGGAGCTCTTGAGCTTCGTCGCGATGGAGCCGCCGGTCAGCTTCGAGGCCGACGCTGTCCGCAACGAGAAGGTCAAGGTATGGAAGGCGATCCAGCCGATCCACCCGGCCGACACGGTGCGCGGCCAGTACGGCCCCGGCAACGTCGACGGCAAGCCTGCTATCGGCTACCGCCAGGAGGATCGCGTTCATCCGCGCTCGCAGACCGAGACCTATGCCGCCCTGCGGCTGGAGATCGAAAACTGGCGCTGGGCCGGCGTTCCGTTCTACATCCGCGCGGGCAAGCGCCTCGCGAAGCGTGTAACGGAGATCACCATCCAGTTCAAGCAGCCGCCGTTGCTGCTCTTCAAGGGCCACGAAGGCAAGGGCGCAGAGGGCATCAAGCCGAACGTCATCTCCATGCGCATTCAGCCGGACGAGGGCATCGCGCTGCGCTTTGCGGCGAAGGTCCCCGGCCCGAACATGAGCATGAGCTCGGTGAACATGAACTTCAGCTATGCCGATGCGTTCGGCGCTTCCTCGGCGAACGGCTACGAGCGTCTTCTGCTCGATGCCATGCTCGGCGACGGAACCCTGTTCGCTCACCGTGACGGTGTGGAGGCGACCTGGTCGCTGATCACTCCGCTGCTCGAAGCCTGGGCGAAGGACCCGGTCAAGGACTTCCCGAACTACGCTGCGGGAACCTGGGGGCCGGCAGCTTCGGACGCCATGCTCAAGAGCGACGGCCGGAAGTGGCGGAAGCTGTAAGTTGTTTTTTCGAAGAGTAGCTAGCTCGTCGTTTCTTGGCCTTTTCTAAAGAGACGACGAGCTTTTTACTCAAAGCCGATCATCGCTAAAGAGCCGTTATGAAGCGTTTCAATGTTGTGATTCCGAAGGAAGACGGTGGGGTTGAATTTTACCCAATGAAGCAGTGGTTGCGTCAGCATCCAGAACATCTTCCTGTGGGTTTTGATGGAACATCCAAAACGTCTCATGAATTACGAAACGCTCTGAAGAAAATGGGATGGTCGGTAAATGTCACGGACGATGAGGAACGACTTATCGTACCCAGTAGTGCAACTCTTGGTTCGACTATAGGTGAGATATTAGGTGGCGAAGAGTCGGATGATGAGGCTCTTTCCGAAGCAACGTTTGCTCTGGAATATCAGCTACGAGACTTCTTGGCGCAAAATCTAGGAAGCATCCTTGTCGAGGGAAAGAAAGTCCGTTTGTTTGTTGACCCTTCTGGGCGAGATGGCATCGAATTCCCCACAGCTGTTGGCCCAATAGATATTCTTGCGATTGATGATGGCGGTGATTTTGTAGTTTTCGAGCTAAAGCGTGCTCGCAGTCCTGATCATGCGATTGGTCAGTTGACTCGTTATATGGGGTGGCTAAAACAAACTATTGGCAAAGATCGAAAGATTCAAGGCGTCATTGTTGCGAAGTCGATTAGTGAAAACTTGAAATATGCAGTATCGGTTATTCCAGATGTAAGTCTTTTCGAATACGAAGTGAGTTTTCAACTCAAGTCTGTTCCGTCGCACAACATATAAATTGACAACGGAGAACTGAGAACATTATGCCGCGTCCCGTCACTGTTACATACAAGGTTTGGTCTTCGCCGGCTGAGGTTGCGCTGGCTTCGGCGCGGCTGCTGGCTGCGCGCGTGGAGCAGGCTGTCGCTACGCGCGGCATTGCCCGCATTGCAATCTCCGGCGGTTCGACGCCCCAGGCGACCTTCAAGCTGCTGGCCGATCCGTCCCAGCCGTTCCTCACGACCATTCCGTGGGACAAGCTGCAGCTCTTCTGGGTGGATGAGCGCTGTGTTGCGCCGGATCATCCGGAGTCGAACTACGGTGTGTGCCGCGACCTGCTGTTGAGCAAGGTGCCGATCCCCGAGGCCAATGTCTTCCGCATGGAAGGCGAGCTCGATCCTGAACAGGCCGCCTCACGCTACGAGAGCCTGCTCCGCAACACGATGAAGCTCGAAGGCGCAGAGTCCCCGGTGTTCGACCTGATCGCTCTGGGCATGGGCCCCGACGGCCATACGGCATCGCTGTTTCCCAACACGGCCGGGCTGGACGAACTGAATCGCCTGGTCATCGCGAACCACGTTCCGCAGAAGGATACCTGGCGCATCTCGCTGACCTGGCCGGTCATCAACCAGGCGACGGAAGTGGCATTTGAGATCGAAGGTCCCAGCAAGACGGACATTCTGGCTGAAGTGCTGACGGGCCCTCGCGATCCCGAACGTCTGCCATCGCAACTGATCCGTCCTTCGAACGGCAAGCTGCTTTTCCTGCTCGACGAAGCTGCCGCGGGCAAGCTGCCCAAGGCAAGCGAGATCTTCACTACGCCCGATGGAAGCCATAAAGTGGGCATGCTGGAAATATAAAAGACTGTAGCTCTAAAGAAGCAACTGCAGTAGACAATGAACCGTTAAAAAGTAGAAAGTAGAGCCGAGGCTTCGGCTTGTTTTGAATGCTTTAGCTTGAAAAGATTACTGGGAAGCTATGTTTCGTTAAGGGCACGGGTTTACCCGTGCCGTAAATGTCTCCATGCAAGGCGGCTTTAGCCACTGAGGGAATGCCACCGGGTGCGCCGCAAATAATTGGCCGCGCTCCGTGTCCGAGGTAACTCTCATCAGCTCGCTACAACCTTTCAGTAATCTTTGAAGGCTATATTTTCAAACAGGTCAGTTCACGCAGACCTAGGGGCGTACATGATTCTTGCAGGTGATGTTGGCGGCACAAAAGTCCATCTGGCTCTTTACAACTTCGCGGGCGGCAAGCTCGTGCCGGTTCGCGATCACAAGTTTCCCGCGACGCACTATAAGTGTCTCGACGATATCGTCGAAGAGTTTCTTGCCAGCGAAGAGACCTCCAAGAAGGAGATCGTCGCCTCGTGCTTCGGCTGCCCGGGACCTGTGCGCGATGGCCGTCTGAAGCTCACGAATCTGCCCTGGACGCTCGACACGCGCGATCTGCAGAAGTCGCTCGGCATCGAGCACATCTTCCTGATCAACGATCTCGAAGCGAACGGCTACGGCATTCCGGAGCTCGCGCCTGCCAAGGTCTTCACGCTGCACCAGGGCGACCCGGGAGCAATAGGGCATCGCGGCCTGGTATCGGCGGGCACTGGCCTGGGCGAGTGCCTGTTGATCTGGGACAGCCTGCGTCATCAGCACATTCCGCTGCCGTCCGAAGGGGGCCACTCGGACTTCGCGGCGAGGACCGACCGCGAGATTGCTCTTCTTCAATATCTCCGCCGCACACTTGCCGGACGCGTCAGCTTTGAGCGTGTTGTCTCGGGGCTTGGCATCAAGAACGTCTATTCTTTCCTGCGCGACGACCAGAAGATGGAAGAGCCGAGTTGGCTGCGCGACCGCATGGCGGCAGAAGACCCGAACGCTGTGATCGGCCAGTGCGCCGAGGATGGATCAAGCGAGATCTGCTTCGAAACCCTGCAGATCTTCACCGGGGCTTTTGGCGCGGAGGCAGGCAACGTTGCGTTGAAGGTGCTCGCAGCGGGGGGAATCTATCTTGGCGGCGGCATCGCTCCGAAGATCCTGAAGACGATGCAGAACGGCACCTTTACGCAGGGCTTTCTCGACAAGGGAAGGCTGTCGCCGCTGCTCGAAACGATTCCTGTGCGCATCATCCTCGACGACACCTGCGCTCTGCTGGGCGCGGCGGCCTATGCCGAGGCTCGCGCGGCGGAGATCTCCGGACACTCGGAACGTGCGGCTTCATTTCATGCGTCGTAGCATCATGCCCCGTAGCAGTGATGGAGCCCTGCGAACTCAATTGTAAGAACGAAAACAAGCCCCGAAGGGGCGATATATCTCAGCCCAGGGCGTAGCCCTGGGTTACGGACCCTCACAGAGATCAAGCCCTGAAGGGGCGACCTATCGCGGTACTAATGATAGATCGGGCCTTCAGGGCTCTCTGTTTCACTCGATTCGAATCTCAACGTACGTTGGATGACACTCCCTAGACCACTTCTGTTGAGTTAGAAGCGGCTGGAACCGTCAACTCCGTGAGCCAATAGACCCCACCTGCAGCAGCGATAGCCTTTTGCGCCTCCAGGAGTCCAGCAGGTATCTGAGGTGCATTGCCGGCTTGATTCCGTGCCTGTGCCTCGGCCCGCGCCTTTTCGATCACATGGGCAGCATAGGTCGTGCCGTCGGCGCGAACTGCGTAACGCTTCATCACCTCTGGGTTGTACATCGATAGAGGCACGCCGGGATCGAATCCAAGCTCCCGAAAGAAGTCCTCTCCATTCGCACCCGGAACCCCAAAGATCCAGGGTTCTCCCCACGAGGCGGCTATTCCGACGGGCCCCTGCGAAGCCAGCTTCGTGAGCTCGATCCCGAGGCTATTGGCGTAATCAAGGACGATCGAACTTCCCGGCGCTGAATGCGAGGCGACCAGCTGCAGCATCTCGCAGACACTCTTCTCCGGCAGGTACATACTGACGCCCTCCCAGATATAAAAGGTCTTCGCCCCTTCACGAAAGCCTCCCGCCTGGAGAGCCTTCCTGACATCATCTCTCGCGAAATCAATACTCACGTACGTCAGATTCGGTAGACCTTCGCCCAGGGTCTTTTGTATACGCTGCTTCTTGTACTCCTGGGTCGGCTTGGCATCCACCTCAATGACGTGGGCGTATTTTAATAGCTCCCGGAAACGATAGGCGCGGCTATCGAACCCGGCTCCCAAAATAACGATTTGAGTGGCGCCATCTTCGACTGCCCTCTTCAAGGCAATGTCGATAAAGCGGGTTCGCAGGATCATCAAGCTCGCCAACATGACGACCGCTGGATTCTGGCTGGCCTCTGCATAATCCTGCGTCAAGACCGTGCTGAGTGGGTGATCGCTAATGAGGGCCAACTCATCGGGCCCGATCAAAGTATCCGCAAGAAAATCTGGATTCCTTACACCAGCATCGGGGTCGCGGGAGCCAAAAGCACGAGCTGCGGCAACGAGGATAGAAGTTCGCGAGGGCAGGCCAGGGTGTGGAACTGGCTGCGTCAATTCATCCGCCATGCGGAGATGGTAATCCAGTAGTCTGAACGACCGGTAAATCAGACGTTCGAGCATAGCGTTCCGTACCGATCTTGAATCGGGCACCCTCCAGGGCTTGCCCCGGTCGATCCCATAAAACCGCTTGACTGCACGAAAGACAGAGCCAAAGACTCCCTCTACGTGCTATCTTGCATTTGCCCGACTGATGGAGTGGTTCGATGAATCGTCGCAATACCGTAGTTCTTTTCGGCAGCCTGATGCTGGCCTTTGCCCTCGTCTCCGGAACCAACGCGCAGGCCCCTGCGAAGCATGACGCCGGAGCCGTCGAGCGTGAAGCCGCCGGCAGTATTCCCTCTGACCCTGGACCGCTGGCCACTGATCTCTCGCCGAAGCTCGACTCCAGGGACATACGGAAAGCCATGCGCAAGGTGGCCGACTGGCAGCTCCTCGCGGCCGAATCGAAGTTCAACCAGCAGTGGACCTTCGCCACACTGTACGACGGCCTGCTGGCAGCATCCGAGACCACGGGCGATCCCAAATACCGTGATGCCGTAGCCCATGTGGCGGCGGATAAATTTCAATGGACGCTGGTGCAGTCGCGCTTCCCGCACGCGGATGATGAGGCAATCGGCAAGAGCTATCTGGCGCTCTATGAGCGTGCGCCCGAACCTGTGAAGATCGCCGACGTGCGCGCCACGATGGACCGCCTGGTGGCCCGTCCTGACGATCCGAAGAAGAACGTCTGGTGGTGGTGCGACGCCCTCTACATGGCGCCTCCGGTACTGACGGAGCTGTCACGCATCACGGGCGATCGCCGCTATCTCGATTACATGGACCACGAGTGGTGGGTGACTTCGGCGGAGCTCTACGACCCGCAGCAGCATCTGTTCACGCGTGACGCTACCTTTCTGAAGAAGACCGAGGCTAACGGGCAGAAGCTCTTCTGGGCGCGCGGCAACGGCTGGGTGCTCGGCGCGCTGGTGCGTGTGCTCACGACGATGCCCAAGGATTATCCGTCGCGTCCGAAGTACGAGCAGCAGTTCCGCGAGATCGCCGACCGTGTCGCCGGGCTGCAGCAGCCCGATGGCTTGTGGCGGACGGGGCTGCTCGACCAGGAGTCTTACAAGGAGCCTGAGGTTTCAGGTACAGCGTTCTACACCTACGCCATGGCCTGGGGCATCAACACCGGACGTCTGCCGCGAGCGAAGTTTCTGCCGGCAGTAACGAAGGCCTGGGCCGGAATGCTGACGCATGTGTACGCCGACGGCAGGCTGGGCTCGATCCAGCCCATCGGTGCCGCTCCGGATGCCGTGGGTGTCTCCAGCAGCTACGTATACGGTGTGGGGGGATTCCTGCTGGCAGGCTCGGAACTCGCTCGAATGAAGTAAGCCTTGTAGGTCAGGGGACGCAGGGAAACCGCCCGCAGCCGTTGCGTATGATGGCAGGCAGGATGGCGAGAGAGATCGGCTGATGGCGTATCGTGAATCGGTATTCTCCACTCCCAGGCAGGGAAGGGATCGTCGATGCGTCGTCTAATTCCGGCAACGTTGATCACGCTGTTCGTGCTTGGCATGTTCTACCCCTTTATCTCTGGATATGTCCACACGCGCTTCGGCAAGCAGGAAGAGAGATCCGCGCTGATTGGGCAGTGGGTTGGCCTCGTCCAACTGCAGCCACTCGAAGGGCGGCATCAGCCGCCGTCCGAGGAACATGGCGCAGCGATCATGGCGATCACATTCAAACCGGCAATGCTGTCCTATCTTTCCAAGCTGCAAGGTACAGCCGAGATGACCGACTACGAGTATCACGTGAAGGGGATGGAGACTTCAGGGTTTATGACTCCCTTCAACCCACAGGAAGGGCACTTCTCTGTTCGCACAGAAGGCACAAAAGGCGACGCCGCCCTGACCGGCACCCTGGAAGGCAGGTTCAACAAAGACACGCTCACCATTACGTCGTTCAGGACTCCGCAGTTCTACATCACGGGCATTTTACGGCGCGGTGATAACACTTCCTATCAACAACGCGTCAACGAGATGAAAGACATGCCGACTACTCCAGCGCAAGGGGACACGCATGCCCGATAGGTCCGTAGTGCCATCGACAGCAATCCCGCCGTTTCAGGCGAAGGCTGACATCAGCGCAGCGGATGAGACCACTAGCATGATTGCAGGCATGATGGAGAGAGCACGGCTGATGGCGTATCGTGAAGCGGTGTTCTCCACTCCCAGGCAGGGAAGGATTCATCGATGCGTCGTCTAATTCCGGCAACGTTGATCACGCTGTTCGTGCTTGGCATGTTCTATCCGTTTCTCTCTGGATACATGCACGCACGCTTCGGCAAGCAGGAAGAGCGATCCGCGTTGATCGGGCAGTGGGTTGGGATCGTCCAACTCCAGCCGCTAGAGGGCAAGCACCAACCTCCGTCCTATGAGCATGGTTCTGGCATCATCACGCTTACCTTTAAGCCGGCTGTATTTTCTTATTTGTCGAAATTGCAGGCAAGAGGAGAAATCACCGATCTGGAAGGGCATGTGAAGGGAGTGGAGACGGAAAACTTCATGACTCCGTTCGACCCGCATCAGGGTTCCTTCAGTGTTCGAACCAAGGGATTGAACCAGGACGATGCTCTTACGGGAACTTTGGAATGTCGATTCGATGGTGGTGTACTTACGATCAGGGGATTTGAAACTCCCGAGATGTACATCACCGGTGTACTCAAGCCGGGCACGACTCAGGATTATCGTGAGCAGATCAAAGACCTGAATGACGCGCCATCAACGCCGGACACAGGCGAATCCAAAGAGAAATAGAGGGGTAAAGGGGCTCAGGTGCGATCCTGACAAATACGATCCCCGGCGAATCCCTGCCCAGTCAGGGAACGCCTAAGCATCCCTTGAGCCCGGTTCGACATCTTTCTAACTCAAGTAGAATAAGCTCGACTGATTGGCTATCAGGTCTTGCCCCTTCAGAGCAGTTAAGAGGACACGGATGGCGCTTCCGCAGATACAGATAGGCGATGGAATGCTTGGGGCTGCTCTTCTGGCCTCCGTCGAAGTAGTTCAGGAGCTGAACCAGCACTGGTGGTGCACCATTGTCTGTCGCAATACCGAAGACCAGCGCATCCCTGTAGAAGATCTGCTGGGCAAGCCGGTCGAGGTCAAGACGACCGATAGCCAGGGAGTGGAGCAGATTCATTTCTCGGGCTCCGTCCATGACGTGGAGCTGGACTATGAGGTTTGGGGCAGCTACACGGCTACGTTAATCGCCGTGAGCGACAGCTTCGGCCTGGACGTGACGGCGCACAAGCAGTACTACTCGGAGCAGACGCTCTCCTCCATCGCTGGCACGATTGGGTCGCGGCACAACCTCAGCATTGCGGTTCAGGCCTCTGACAGCAAGGCGTTGAACTACGTCCAGTACGGTGAGTCGGACTGGAGTTTTCTAAATCGCCTCGTCGACGACCACGACGCCTGGATGCGTCCGAGCCAAACGGGAGTGGAAGTCTTCAACAGCTTCCAGACGGGCAGCACCGTTCAGTGGCGGGGTGAAGGCGATCTGGTCGGCTTCCGTCTGCGCGGCCGTCGGGTCAATCCCAGCTTCTCGGGCTCGCACTACGATCACCATGCCATGCAGTCGAACACGTTTGAGAAGTTGTCGAAGCCGCCGCAGTTCTATTCCGCCGCCGAGCAGCTTACGAGCGCGGTACAGGCGGCCTCGGCGCAGCTGCCGCCGGGCTTCGAGCCGCAGCGCGCTCGTGCGATGACGCTCGACAACTACTCAGACCAGTTGCAGTCCGAGAGCGAACGCAGCATGGGCAGCGCGGTAACGGGCACCGGCTCCTCGCGTAACCAGTCCCTGATGGCCGGCAACACGCTGACGGTAGAAGGAATGCTCGACGCCAAGGGTACCTATGGGTTGGTGCGTGTGGTCCATCAATGGACTCCGCAGGGCTACCTGAATAGCTTCGTCTGCACCCCATGGAAGAACTACCGCAACCCGAACCCCCCAGAGGCGCGGACGTGGAACGGCATCGTCTCGGCTTGTGTTACGGGCCACGATGACCCCAAGAAGATGGGCCGCGTACAGGTGAAGTTCTTCTGGCAAGAGGATGGCTCGACCCATTGGGCAAGAGCCACCAGTCCCCACGCGGGACCGGATCGCGGCTTCATGTTCATGCCCGAGGTCGGTGACGAAGTAGCGGTGGCGTTTGAAGACGGCGACCCCGAGCGGCCGGTTATCATTGGTTCGCTCTGGAACGGTGTGAACCAAGCACCGCGGCAAGAACTGTTCGGTGCGGCCATTCCAGACAATAACGTCAAGCGCCTCATTACCAAAACCGGCAATCGCATCCAGATCGGCGACAACGCTGGAAAGGAATCGATCGTAGTTGCCACCCCGAAATCAACACGTCTTACCCTGACGGAGCATTCTTCTTCGACCGGCGGTCGCAGCCTGATCATGCTGGAATCGGACGGCGACATCGTTCTATCCACGCCTACCGGACGCGTCCATATCCGGTCGAAATTCTTCTCTCGCGAGATTGGCTAAGCAGCCCAACACAAGGAAATAGCATCGCTATGGATCAACAAGTCACCCCAAACATCAGGCAGAGTAGGTTGGCAAACTCGAAGTCTTCAGGAGGCCTCGTGGGACTCTTTCTTTTCGGCCTTTTCATCGTCTTGGCCATTGCTGGCCCGCTGGTGTACAGCAAAATTATGCACGCTGTGACCAACTCCCCTGATCGTTCCTCATTGATTGTGGGCACCTGGGTGGGACGGGCCATTTCGTCGCAAGATTCCCCGGGAGCATGGGACATGCCCGCTGAAGGAACAGGGAACTGGGCTGTCATGGTACAGAGTAGCCGTGGCCTGATGACTACGTTGGACCAAGTCAATGGCACGGTGACCGTATGTTCAGACCAGGGCATTCGGTCAACGGCGAAATTTGATCACGGTCTCTTGGAAAACGGAATCGCCGGTCTGGACGTGTACCAGCATCCGCCGAGCGCCTTTCCCATTCGCATCGACTCAGCCAACATCTCCCCACGAGATGGCAAGCTGTTTTTCAGCGGAGCGCTTGCTCATGCGGAACTTCGTGGCATTCTTCACCGCGCGGATGCCGCCGACTTCGCCCAGCTTTGCAAGTAAAGGCATACCTTACAACCTATACCGGAGAAATTTGACGATGGGACCTTTTCAGGGAGTCGAGATTACCACCACCAAAGTTCATATGGGCAGCAAGGATCTCGTGACAATCAGCATGGGCTCCATGCAGCCGGAAAACATTAGTGGACCGAATGCTTTACTCGGCGTACCCGCTGGCAACGATCAAAAGGCGATTCGTGGCAACTACACCGAGCTCGTGGACGGCCTACGCGATACCTCCATCAGTAAGACCGACAAGCTGCATGTGGTGTTAACTCGCACCACCGACCTTGATCTTGATCACAAGCTCACCGTCACGGGAACTGAAACCACCGAAATTCACACGGATCGAAAGCTGCATGTTTTCGGGCATGACATCGAAGACTATGCTGTTCATCGTGAGGTTACGGAGCCTTTCCAATATGAATACAAAGGCTTCGACGGAGCGCTGAAGGTCATCAGCATGGATACTATTGGGCTCGATCTCGCCTTCAAGACCACACAGGTTGAAGCGGTCGGCGTTGCCACTGGTGGGGCTTTGATCGAACTCGAACAAGAAGCTATTCATCACCGGGTGGAAGCCATGCGCTCCCACGTCGCAGGTTTTGTCGATGGCTTCTGCGGGTTTGCCGTCAAGGTAGAAACTGAAGTCAACGCCTCAGCCACTATGAGTTCGGACCACCTGGGATGAGCGGCCAGGAAGCTTTCGAACGCCGACGTCGTCTGTCCGCCTCACCCTCCATGCTGCTGCCCTGGGTACGCGCCGAGCAGTCCCAAAACTTTTTCCTCTACTGGCTGCCTGTTTCCGGCTTTCCCGTGGTGCACAATGAACGCGTCTGGCTGCAAGACTTCTATCTCCGCCTCGCGGCACAAATAGAGAATAAGGCCGATCTGCGTTCGGAGGTCTTTGTTCAGCTCAAGATGTTTACCAACAGGCGCTCTGAGGTACTCCAGCGGTATAGGGAAAAGTACCCTGTTATGCTCGGCCTGTCCCGCGCGCCCGATGCCCCGACCCCGCCTATGCCGACGGCAGAAGATGCCAAACGGCTTGCCCTCGACGGCAAGGAAATTCGCATTGAAGACTCGGTCGCTGATTACTGCTATTGGCTGGAAGGCGGAACGTTTCCCACCCACGTCGAAACCTTTCTCGGCAATGGCGGCTTCCTGACGCTCTTTCTTCTGCCTGATCCCAAGCCGAAACCCGCGCCGCTTCCCCTTACGCCGAAGTTGCGCGCCGCCCTGCCCGGACCGCCCGGCATGGATCTCGACGCAATGCTGCAGTCCGCCGCACGCAAGCAGGAAAGCTTCCTCGCTCAATCCAAGCGCCTCTTTGGCCGCGGGCTGGAAGAACAGCCGGAGTACATCGGCCTGCAGTACATCGTGCCACTCCTGAAGACCTCGGACTTTCTCAACGCCTCACCCGAGCTGCTCGAAGACTGGTTTTCGTTCTTTGGCCTCTATCTCAACGAAAGCCCTGCTGATGGAGGAGTCATCATGAGCTTCCAGCGCGATCTCGAACCGCTGCTGGTCGAAGTCCTGACCACCATGCGTGAAGAAGGAAAACAGTATCCAGCCTCTCGCAAAGGATTCCAGATATGACATGGCCCGTTGCGAGCCCTCAGGAACTCGCCCCGCTCGAACTGCTGGCCGAAACAGGGAAGTGGCAGCTCCATCGTCTACCCAACGCTGCATTCCCATCTAGCAAAACCTACGTAGAACATGCCCGGCAATGGCACACCGTTCTCGACGAGCAGTTCGGGTGTACCGGCCTTATTCACCTGGAAGTCTTCCTCCACGTCTGGCGCATGTCCGAGCCGCCCATCCCCACGCTTTACCGCGAAAATACACGACTCTGGAAACCCTCGCTTGGCTTGGGGGTATGGGTCGATCGCCCTGCGCCCGCGCCTTGGACACGCGAAAGCTTCATGGACGCGAGCGCCTCACTTCTGCTGGGTGAAGAGCCACCCCTATCGGCCTACAAACTGCTCCGCTTGGACGCCGCTCCGGGCGCGCGCGCATCCGCTGTCCAGCAGCTCCTTGGCAGCGGATGCGCGACTTGCTTCTGGGGAGTAGCCGACTTCAACTCCTTCTCCGAACGCACCGCGCAGCTTCTGCTGCCCACCATTACTTCGCCCACTTATCGCGGCGAACGCTTTTACATCCCGCTGCTTTCTCCCGCTGCACTGTTGTCCGCCACACCTGCGCAACTCGACGAGTGGATGTGTGGCATGGGCGCTTATGCTCAGGAAAGCCCGGACGCCGGCGGCCTATTGATTCTGTCGCCCAATGGGAGCATTCATCGTCCTGAGCGTCGGGAAGAGTAGCAATGGAACGCCGATTTCCGCCTGGTGGACTCCTGCTTCAAGACAGCGATTAGCGAACACACCAGGCCGCACTTTGCCGACAAGGAATCTCAAATGATGTGGCAAAGAATTTTGGCGGGTTTTCGCGCTGTTGGAAGTGGCATGAGATCAAAGCTGCTGTTTGTGGCTGGGATCATTGTTTTCTTTGCGTTATATATTCTAGTCCCGCGGATACGTGCAGTAAGAGCATCTGACAGTATGTATGGCGACTGGATGGGCACAGTCTCGATTACGAAGAGTGTTCCGAAGGACAACCTGAATGACACGGAATCGCAAGGGACTGCCGTCATGCGAGTGAAATTGTCACCGGTTTGGTTTTCATTTCTTGATCGTACCGAGTCCACTGCTGTACTCATCGACGCTGACGGCGTGCGGCATACTTTTGGTATCTCTGACTTAGCTGACGGTTGGGCGTTTAGAAAACGCTGGAGCTCTAAGCAGTTGCTGGCTGGTGGAACTGACGAGACGATAATTGGGCAATGGAATCGCAGCTTTCCAGACTTTGTACTGAAATTCGATAGTTTTGGAAACAACGAATTCTCTGATGGTACGACGTATCGCATTAGCGGCTCGCTGAAGCGTGGTGATGAAGCTACGCTTCAGTCTCTCGTTCAAAACCTGAGTAGCGCACGCTGACAGCAAAAAGGAGATCACTATGTCCGATGAGGCTCCGCATCAGAATCGCCATTCTATAGAGGTTTATGTCTGGACCTCTTTGACCTCAACGGAACCCAATCGGAATTTTGGAATTGTTCGCCGTATCGTGGGATTTGCCTACGTGAGCGACAGCTTCGGCCTGGACGTGACCGCGCACAAGCAGTACTACTACGAGCAGATGCTCTCCTCCATCGTCGGCACGATTGGATCGCGGCACAACCTCAGCATCGCCGTTCAGGCGTCCAACAGCAGGACATTTAACTATGTCCAGTATGGTGAGTCGGACTAGAGCTTTCTAACCCGTAGGCCTGCGCCGTCTATCGGGGAGCTGCGTGGTCCCCTATGCTTGTCCACTTTGCCAGATAAGAGACTGTAGAAATTAAAGGAAGATCGAATGGGTAGATCAATCCACATCGGAGCAACACTGCGGAACGTAGTGATCGCGTTCCTGCTTCTGCGGCCAGTCATAGTCATTTCAATTAATCTTTACAATACGTATCTTCCCTCCACGACCAGCATGGATGGCAAATGGGTCGGAGAGCTCAAGTTCGAGGGCCTGAACACGGCAAACTATGCCACCGACGAGGAAGCGGATCGGTTGCCGCATCTGACAGATAGCGCCGTAATCCGCTTTACCTTGGCGCCAACAACACTGCTGTTCCTGAACAAGAACCACGAGGGCCGCGGCGAACTGGAGTTTACTGGGAGCGGGCAGCGCAGGTCTTTTTCGGTCCATGTGGGGTACATGGATGATGGGTCAAAACAATATCTTTTGGACTTTGACGTAAACGAGCCAAATTCATCGAGTGATTCTAAAGCTGAACCCAGATTTCGACTCGTTAATGCCTGGTTCCACGATGGAGTCTTCACCGTCGTTCCGCCGAGTTCAAGTCTTAAGAGTTCGCCGGACTGGGCTGTCTCGGGATCTCTTCACAAGGCAAATACACAACAGGAGTACAGCCGCTTATTTATCGCACGGGCTGCGAGGCGGAAATACGATGGCTCTTGAGGCAGCGCCAACATGATCAACAACGCCGCACAAGCAGCTGATCTGGTTATAAGTATCTAGGGCTTTACCGCCCCGGATTCGCGCAACCAGCGCCTGCTAATCCTCATACCTAACGTTGCTGCAGACGGAATTTACTTCAAATCAAGTTCTTTTCGCGTGACGTTGGCTTAAACGATTGAAACCGCTGTGTAGATAAGCTTTCGTTCGTAAGTTTAAACTCGGGGATCACTTCATGAAGGTTGTTTCGTTAGCCGTCGTAGTTCTGGTAATTGTTGGCAGCTATTTCCTGTTCTTCAAAACGACACCTAGCGGTCCCAGCATAGCCGGTGATTGGGTCGGCTTTTGGGATGTGCAAGCACTTGGCAGCAAACAAGGCGAGGTCGAAGCAGGCTATGGCAATTCCGTTGTGGAGCTACATCTGAGCCGCAATCTCTTCACCATGTTGCACCGGTATAGCGGAACAGGCACCATCCATACAGATAATGGACCTATCCAGGAGTTTAAGGTTATCAACGTCAGTGTGTTTCCATCCGGGCAGTTCGACGGGTTTATGGTTGGCACAGGCGAAGCGAAACAAGATGGGAAAGTTTCGGCGGCACACTCAATGGAACGACCCTCACCATGAAGAGTATGAGCACCCACACCATGGAAGCCCAGATGCAAGAAGTTCTGGAAAAGGGCACTCATGCCGATGCGCTGGCTCTTTATAAGCAGTTCAAGTAAGAGGGAGACTTCTCGATGACCGAGAAAGTGAAACAGAGTGCGTACTCAGTTCCTGCAACCGGCCCTTCTCTCGCGCCAGGTAGGAGCGTAGCAAGATGACGGCACCACTACAGTCGGGGAAGGCATCTGCAAGTATGATCACCTTCTTCACAGCTATCATCTCCGTTGGAATGCTTCTGCTGGTAGTTCTTGGCGGGGTCTACGGAGTTCCGTATCTATACAACCGCACTACCCAGCCGATCGCAGGCGCTGCGTCAAATCCAAACAGTCTGACTGGAACGTGGACGGGTAAGGTGCAAATTGTAGGAAAGGCCGACTTCTATGAGTTTTCTCGAAAAGGAGGCCAAGGTGTTCCACCCGCCCCCGATCCAAAGCCTGCTGCGGTTCGTCTGACAGCGTCTACCGTCATGGGTTGGGGCGTACCCAAATTCAAGGGCGTCGTTGAAGTCTGCGACGCAACTGGAACGCACTATACATCTCATTATGACGACGAGGCAGTCCTTGCGCCGTCGAGTTGGACGGTAGTCCTGCGTAATCTGAATGGGCCACAGATGACGCAGTTACGAGCTAAGTTCGTTCCTGGCCAGCTCAGCATTCACTGGGAGTATGCCCCAAATCAGACGATCACGGGTGTGCTTCTCAAAAATCAAGGTACGAGCTTTCAAGAACTCTGCAGCAACTTGAGGTAGGACAAGGCATCGCATCATTAGCTCAAGACCCGCTGGCCGGCTATCTGTGTCGGCAGGATGCGGACGTCTCTTATCAACGATGCAAGCCTGCGTAATTTGCATGGTTTTTCACTGGATTTAGAACTCCACCGCTGATACTGAATTTGCATCAGCTTCCGGAGTATCATCCCGAGCGCGTCTGCAGGTCGCGTGCACATGATCGCCAACATCTTCACCCAGCAGGTAGGAAAAGGATAAGCATGGAGCCGTCACCACCTTCCCCTTCCGTTACTCCCAAGAGCCCGGGGATCATCGTATCCGCTGAATTCCTCAGATTTTTTATAGTCATTTTTATATTGGGCAGCCTCTTTCTTGGTGTTCCTTATGGTCTGCGCCTCTACCGCAACTCCTGGGCCGCACCAGGCTTGCATCCCGACACGGCGCTGACAGGCGAATGGGTCGGCATCCTGAAACCACCCAGTCGCCCCGCGCCGCCCGATCTTTCGCCTAACCCGTTCGTCGCCGAATCGGATCGTCAGGAAGCCATCCGCGAGCTTCGTCAGCAGAAGCAGGATGACTTTGACAATGTGCGCGCCATCTTCGTCCGTACCTCGTTGGATCCATTTCACATCGCTTCTGCCTCACTGCGCGGCTCCGTTACGATGTGCGGTCGTGACGGCAAGCTAATCAACTACGCCTTCACCACAAACCGCGTCTCCAATGCTGGCATGTCTCTCATCCTCTACAACGACACTCAATCGCAGTTCGGCAATCTCGATGCAACTCTTCATGAAGGCGTCCTCGCAGCCGACTACCACGGCTTTGAGCCGTACCTGCTGGGTGACCTCCGGCGCGGATCACGTCAAGACTTCGAGCAGGCTTGCGCGAGTCTGACTGCGTCGGCACGACAACCGGCGCAATAGCGCGTAGGAGTCTCAGGTCAAGACTCCTACCAATATTCACCTGGCGTCCCGAGTCATGGGATACATCGCTCTAATGAGGGCGATGTTTAGTTTGGGCATGGTGTGGTGAGGCCGCACTGTTGTCCTCATTTTGCTCTTCCTGGTCGTCTTCTTGTTCCTGCCGGTGCAGTTCGCGCTCGAAGTCGGAGACGCTGGGGGCGGTCGCCAGGGGTGGGAGCGATGGCTCGTTAGCGGCTTGCTGCTCGACGCGGTGGAGCAGGGCGTTGGCATCGGCGTCGGTGCCGGGACGTAGAGTGAGACGGTGCTCCAGTGGGTCGCCAGTTTTACAGGTGAGGATGTTGCCGTCGGCTTCGCAGGAGAACTCACTGAGGACGACGTCGGGTGTGGCGTCGATCCCGAATCGTATGGAGCCGTCGGGGTGTGATTCCCAATTGATGGCGCGGAACGTGCGGGTGATGCCTTCACCGAGAATGATCATGGTGCCGGGGCCGTGGTGGGTGTCCATAAAAGAGTCGGCGTCTTCGAGGCGGAAGCGAAGGATGGCGTGGCGGTGGGGGCCAGGGGTGTCGCCCTGTAGGCTGGGCTCCCACCGGCGGCCGTCCATGGTGAGTTCGCCGATCCATTCCCCGTTAGGGTTGGCAGGGGAGACAGCCGCGATAGGGCGGGGGACGACGAGGTGATAAAGAAAGGAGCAGCCCCAGTACAGGAGAAGGCCGAGAACGATGAGCAAGAAGGGGTGTCTGAGCCAGTGGAAGACACGGCGCGGCGGGTTCAAGCGGTCGGAGGTGTCGGCCATGGCTTAGTCCTTGTCGGGTGGCGGGGCACAGGAGGATTGCGCTCGGAAGGCGGCGCGGGTGCCGCGGTGGAGCGTGGCGTGGATCGCGAGCTCGATGTCGTTGCCGAGGGTAAGGGTATCGGGAGCGCCTTTGGTTTGAGTGAGGCGTCCCAGCCAGGGAAAGGCGCCCAGGGGCGGGGTGGTACCTGGAGGCGTGGAGAAGGTACCGTCGCTGTCGTAATGGGTGATGCTGATCTGAAGGGGCCGAGCCGTGGACTCACCGTTGACGCAGACTTCACCCTTGGCCTCAATCCAGTCGAGATTGGGGCTCATGCGGTAGGCATGGAAGAAGAGGGTGCCGCCGGTATGGGGGCCGGAGGTTTCACCGTAGATCGCCGGCTTGTAGGTGCCGTTGATGGTAAAGGAGCCCTGCCAGTCGCCGGGAAGCTGCTGGGCGGTCTTGGGGGTGCCCAGGTCGAGCTTGTGCATGATCTGCGGACCCCAGATGCACAGAACGGCGATGAAGGTGATGAGGAGGGCAGTGCCCCAGCCGGATTTTTGGTAGGCCATGTGCGTTGGATGCGGAGAAGAGCAGCCATAGAGCTGATTCGCAAATAGTGTATAGCCCAGGCTGCGGTTGCTCTCCCTTGAAGAGTAGAACAGGAACGGCGGCAGCAATTTTTCACGGAAGTCCAGATATGTTCTGGCATAGCGGAAGCGTAGTTAGAATCGGAAGCATGTCTACCTCTCCCACGGCTGCTGTGCCGTCGCCCGATGCGCGTGTTCTGGTTGAACCGGCAGGGCGCAGGCTGACACGGTCCACAGCAGTGATGCTGGTGGGAGCACTGAGCATCGTCGGTGTATTCGCGATCTTTCAGACAGCGCTCGCGCTTTGGGTCCTCTGGACGAATGATCCGCTCAAATCCATCGGGGGCCTCATCCCTCTGGTGAGCTTTGTGCTCATCCTGCGAGTCTGGCGATCGCTTGGCTGGGAGATGCGCGGAAGCTGGTGGGGACTGGCGATTCTTGCCGCTACGATTGCGCTGGTCCATCTGCGCGACCGCGCCATTCTCGAGCTGATCCTCTCGCCCTCCTGGACGCTCTTCCTCCCGCCCCACTCGCTGGTGGCCATTGCCTATGCGGCGGGCGTAGTGCTGTTGTTCGGAGGGCCGAGGCTTGTTCGCGCCACGCTCTTCCCCCTCGTGCTGATGGGGTTCGTCAACCCGGTTCCCACCTTCTTTACGCTGCATGTCGATCTGCCGCTGCAGCACGCCTCGTCCCTGATCGCACGTGCCTTCGCTCACGCCCTGGGGCAACAGCTCACCAGCGACCAGTTGCGGCTGATGTTTACTCCGGACTTTGGAATGTTCATCGCGCCGGGCTGCAACGGCATCCGGGGAGCGGTCACGATGGGCTTCCTCGCGCTGATCGCGGGATATCTCTACAGGTTTCGTCTGCGCGTGCACATTCTTGTGGTCGCTGGGGCCGTGCTGCTGGGATACGTCTTCAACCTCGTTCGGCTGTGTGTCCTGGTGCTGTACTACATCGTTGCACTGCATATCCAATGGCTGCAGAGCCGCGCGGAGATGGGCGACTACCTCATCGGCGCCTGCCTGTTCTTCCTCGCGACCGCGCTGCTGTTTACCTTGATTCGCCGATTCAGCCCTGGCCATGATTTACGCGTGCCGGCATTAGCCACAACGCCGGAGAGCACTGCCGGTGTGGCGCCGGGCTTGTTGGCGCCAGGCTCGTTCCTGCCGCGCTGGATCGCGTTGGCCTTGCTGGTACTGCTGGGCAGCATTACGTATGCGCGAGCTATCGTGCAGGACTGGAAGACATCCCGTATTGCCAGCGATCCGAAGGCGCTTGGTTTGTTCCCTCAGCACGTGGGCCACTACAAGCTGCAGCGCGAGTGGAATGAGTACATGCTGAACGGCCCGCTGGTCTACTACTGGGCGGACTATGCTCCGGATGGCAGCGTCGCTCCCGAAAAGAATGCGGTGGTTTCAGTCGGCATCTCGCCGGTACTGGGGGCGCACGATACGTTGCTCTGCCACTCGGCCCGCGGAGAAGACTGGCTTTGGCATGGCGATCTTCTTTTGCCGACGGCCAGGGACGTTACGAGCTTCAGCCTCTTGTTCTTCAATAACGGAGCGACACAGTACCTTGAGGCGACGACGGTTTGCACCGGCACAACGTGCGGGCAGTATTCGAACGGCCTCAAGCACTTTGGGTTTGTCTACAGCCGGCCGGACACTCGCAATTTGCTGAGCCAGAGCCCTACACGCCCGATCCCGGTTCTGTTGCGCACCGCGACGCCGGACACTGCGCTGGCCCCGGACACCGCCCGCGCCGCACTGACAGCTAGCCTGCGGGACTTCCTCTCCGAAGCCGATCTTCCGGCGTTCACGCGCTCTTACCGCCAGCCCTGAGCGTCTTGCGTCCGGGATTTCCTTCCATGACGACGGCTTTCTAAGGCCTTTCGCTAAAGCACCGCTCCGCGTATTTTGAGCGGGGGTGTTTTCCGCTGTCATCCTTCTGTATGACAGCGAACATTTCCGACTTGACAGCTTTTGATGGGGGAGAGGATACTTCTCGTCGCACATCCAACCCACTCTTTTTCACCGGCAAAAGAAAGAGTAGAGGCTTGGATGATCACGAGTTTTCGCAGTCATTTGAGGAGTCCCATGAACCGCACACTATCCGTACGATGTATCTTCAATATTCCAGTTCTCCCGCTACGCCTGAACGCAATCGTTTGTCTGATGGCCGTGCTTTTGATGGCTGGTGGAGCAATCCACGCGCAGTTAGCTGGCAAGGGTGCGGTTGCAGGCACAATCTTCGATGCCAGCGGAGCGTCCGTTCCCGGCGCGACGATCGTGATGACGAACAACGCGACCGGGATCGCCACAACGACAACGAGCACTTCCGCGGGTGACTTCAGCGTCGCGACACTCGATGCGGGCGTTTACACCATCACCGTCACCGCCAAGGGGTTTGAGAAGCTGGCACAGCAGAATGTACAGGTGAACGCCCTTGAGACGGTCAGCTTCAGCCCGAAGTTGACGGTGGGTTCCCTTGGAGAGACGGTAACCGTGAGTACGATTCCTCCACAGTTGGAAACTACCAATGCCACGCTGGGCGCGACGATGGAGAATGAGATGTACTCCGCGCTGCCCATCGAAATGGGTGCTTACGGTCAGCCCGATCAGCGCCGCGCGACGGACTTCGCCTTCCTGATGCCCGGTGTGCAGGGCAACAACACCAACGGTAACGCAACGACCAATACCGGCATCGTCAACGGCTCAGGCAGTAGGGGCGCTGTCTCCGATGTCTATGTCGATGGCGTGGCGTTTGTGCGCGCCGGCGGCAACGGCGACCCGCGCTATGTATGGACGGCCATCTCAGTCGATGCTATCGACCAATTCCAGGTTCAGACGAGTGGTTACTCGGCCATCTACGAAGGTCAGGGCATTCAGAACTACACCGTCAAGCAAGGCGGCGCGAAATATCATGCCAGCGTATATGAGTTCTTCCGCAACACTGCGCTCGACACCTGGGGCTTTTTCGGCTCTGTCCCTAATCCTGCCACGGGCGCCAAGGTCAAGCCGATTGAGAACAGCAATGAGTTCGGCATCAATCTAAGCGGTCCACTTATTCCGTTTGGCGGCTGGAAGAACAAGGTCTTCTTCTACGGCAACTATAACGGCTTCCGTTATGCCAGCTCCACGCCCACACAGGTTACGTTCCCTACGACAGCGGAGCAGCATGGCGACTTCAGTGCCATCGGCTACCCGATCTATGACCCGAATACGCAGGCCACTTGCACGGCGAACAGCACCAACGGTCCCTGCCGCTACCAGTATGGTTACGGCCCTACCGGAGCTCATGGTCCTGCAGGCTCTCCGACGGCGATCGGCGCGCCTAATGTCATCCCTTCCAGCGAATTCTCCCAGGTCGCGCTGAACCTGCAGCAATTCCTCCCGCAGTTGTCCAATCAGAACCCGCAGGGGAACTATCTCTCCCCGAACCCGAACGCCCTCGTCAACTGGTCTACGACGGATCGTATTGACTACGTCGTCTCGCCCAGGGACACTCTCACCTTTGTTACGGCCATCGGCCGGCAAGCCAGCTCTAATCCGGCTGCGCAGACTACCGCAGGCCGCAATGTCGGCCCAGTTCCCTACAACTGGGGCCAGGCGTTCGCTCCTAAAACAGCCGTGGGTATCGTTGAAGAGACGCATACCTTCACCGAGCACCTCGTCAACCAGTTCAAGTATGGGTATGCACGCTACAACGGGCCGACCTATGATTCCGATGAGTCACCGCAGTACTCCGCTACCGCTGCCGGCCTCTCCGGTCTGCCGGTGGGAGCGGCGCAGAACGCCTTTCCGTTTGTCGATTTCAGCTCTTCCATCGCGTCGCCGATCAACAACTCTCCCAGCTGGTGGAGCGGCAATGCGCCGAACGTTACCCTGGCCGAAAATTACACGCTGGTCGACAACCTGCAATGGGTCAAGGGCAAACATACCTTCACCTTTGGCGCCCAGATCGCGTGGCTGCTCTATAACGTAATCAATGACACGGGCGGCAGCTCGCCGCTTACCCTTTCCAACGCGGTCACCGAGACAGCGGGCATCACTCCTTCCAGCAATACCAATCCGAAGTACGCAGCGGTCTCGGGTACGGGCGAAGCGTATGCCAGCTTCCTGATCGGGCAGATCGATAAGGCATCCTTTACGGATTATCTCCAGTCGGAGTTTGGCGCGCGCTTCCGCCCTATCTCACCCTACGTTCAGGACAACTGGAAGATCACCTCGAAGCTGACAGCCGATCTCGGTCTGCGCTGGGACTACTATCCGTCCGTCCGGGAGGTTCATAACGCGGAGAGCTTCTTCAGTCCTACGCTTGCCAACCCTGTTACCGGCGCGAACGGTGCGCTGCAGTTCACCGGCACTGGTCCGGGCACCTGTAACTGCTCCACGCCGGTTCAGAACTGGTACAAGAACTTTGGTCCGCGCATCGGGCTGGCCTACCAGAGCGATCCGAAGACGGTATGGCGCGCCAGCTACGGGCTCATGTTCTCCCATGGCAACGCGGTTGGTGGATCGGCCACCAGCCTTGGGACTCTGGGTTTCTCCGCGGCTCCGAGCTTCTCAGCCAACGGCATGTTGTTGAGCACCGCGCCGCTGACAGGTGCGAACGGCGCAATTCCGGCCTACGCTCCCGCACTTGGCGTTGCATCGGGCCCACAGTTTGGAACGGGTTATACGACCGTGTCAGGCTTTACCGGAACGCCATCCGGCATAGGATATGACGATCCCTACGTTGGTGCTCGCGCTCCTGAGTTCGTCAACTACAGCTTCGGGTTCCAGCATCAGTGGACCGACGCCTTTACGTCCACGATCTCCTACGTCGGGTCGCAGGGCCACTTCCTTCCCACCGATGGAGGCAATCCCCGCGGCGTCTGGGCCGATGCGCTGGACCCCAAGTATCTTGCCTTGGGTTCAGGGCTGACTGCCCTGGCGACTCCGGCCAACTGTGCGCTCTATGGCGCAGCCTGCCCAGCCAAATTCACCACGTCGCAGTCGATTGCCACAGCGCTTAAACCATTCCCCTTCCAGTCCGTCAGCGACACGTTCGGATACGTCGCGAACGCCAACTACAACGCCCTCCAGGCTTCGTTCAATATGCGTCCCGCGCATGGCCTTACGTTCATGGCCAACTACACCTGGTCGCGTTCCATCGATGACGGAGGCACCTTCCGGACGGGCTATGCCATTCCGGCTGGAACCATCGCCAATCAGCCAAACAAATCCTATGCCGCCGATCGTATAGAACGTAGCGTATCGACTACGAACCAGCCGCAGCATGTGGTCATCACGGGTGTCTGGGATGTGCCCTTTGGCAAGACGATCGCCAATCGCAACGAGATCGAGCGCGCCATCTTCGGAGGCTTCAAGATCTCGGAGATCTTCCAGGCGTTCTCCGGTTCTCCCCTCTCGATTACAGCCTCTTCCTGCCAGACCAACCCTGCGCAAACCTGCAATGAGGCCAACTACAATCCCAACTTCACCGGTCCGGTTCGCGTGAACGGCAGGTGGGGCAAGGGCATCACTGCTGCCAATACGACAGCCATCAGCTATATCGCGACCAGCGCTGGAACTCAGGCTGCTCCGACGGGACCTTTCATCTACCCGTCGCAGTTAGCCGCTACCAGTGCTTTCCCCAACGGTTCTCCGTTCGCTCCGCTGTATACCTTCGCCAACGGCGCGCGTACGGCTGCGTATAACCTCTACGGTCCTGGCAACTACCAGCTCGACCTGGCCGTGGTTCGCAGCTTTCCTATCCACGTCATCAATTCAAAACTCGACCTCCGTGCCGAGATGTACAACGTAACGAACCACACGTTCTTCGCTGTCGCGAGCACGCAGCTCGGTAACTCGAGCTTCGGAACGGTCGGTCCTAACGCCAACTACAACCGTCGGGCTATCCAGCTTTCTGGCCGCCTGGCGTTCTAGAGCATTTTCCCTGTAGGTGTAGAGCGGGGCCTCGATCTTTATGGGTGTTTTCCCCAATGAAAACGCCGCTGCACGCCCGTTTCCGGATTCCCAGCAACAGGGAAAATGCTCTAACCTCAGTCTTTCAATCGCAACAAACAAAGAGGCCGCCCGTCGGGCGGCCTCTTTGTTTGTTGCGAACATGAGACATTACATGATGAGGAAGCGCTCGCGCATCAGCCGTTGGAAGCGCGGCTTCCAGATCAGGTCGTAGGCGAGCTCTTTGCCGGGGAACATCGCGAGCGCCGCGGAGCGGGCGTCAGCGATCATTTGCGAGGCGTCGTCGATGGTCAGGGTGGAGTCCTGCGCGATCACCTGCATCACCATGTTCATCATCATCTGCATGCGGCGGATCAGGCGCTGCTCTTCGAGCGCTTCTGGCGTTGGCAGAGGCTTCACGGGATCCGGTGTGACTCCTGTCGCTCCCATATCTTTTTGCATAGTAGCTCCTTTCGCCTACTTAATGAGATGCGGCGGTACCAGCGGAGATTCCACCCTCGCTCGTCAGCAGGAACGTCTCCGCGCCCTCACGGTCGGTGCGAAAGGTCTTGACGTGTGCGGCTTCAAGGCGGCCGAGCACCTCAAAGCGTGGATGCCCGAAGGTGTTGTATCGGCCGACGCTGATGACTGCCTCGCGAGGCGCGACGGCGGCCAGAAACTCCGGTGTCGTCGAAGTATTGCTGCCATGGTGGCCAACCTTCAACAGGGTCGCCGGCGCGACGCGTCCATGCTCAACCATCGCCGCTTCGCTCGGCGCTTCGGCATCGCCTTCGAGCAGGACACTGGCTTTGTTGAAGTCCAGGCGCATCACTAAAGAGTCGTTGTTCACGGCCTCGTGGGGATTCTCATAGCTCGCTTCGGGAGCGAGCACGCTGGCGTGCAGTCCTCCCCAGGGAAACGCGTAGCCCGCTCGAAACCAGCGTATGGTGACCCCAAGCTCCTGTGCCTCTTCGAGCAAGGCGTGCAGCCCCGGCGATTTGCCCGGCTGCACGCTGAGCCAGAGTTCGCGTGGACGCAGTTCGCGCAGCACCGCGGGCATGCCGCCCATGTGATCGCTGTGCGCGTGCGTCAGCAGCACCGCGTCGAGACGGCGAATGCGCCGCGACCATAGATAGGGCGCGACGACCTCCTCGCCGACGTCCCACCGGTCCGGAGACGGTACCTGCTGCCCGACGGGACCGCCTGCATCGACGAGCAGCGTGCGGCCTTCGGGGGAGATGACCAGTAGCGAGTCTCCCTGGCCAACGTCGAGCGCCGTGACCTCCAGCAGGCCGCGATGCAGCAACGGCGGCTCCGGCAGCAGCACTGCCAGTGGTATCACGGCCATGGCGGCAACACCGATCCAATGCCACCTCCGCTGCCGAGCACGCAGGGCCCAGCAGCAGAAGACGAGGGCGGCACAGGCCAGCGCGATCGCCGCAGGGGCAGGCATTGGCACGCGCAGATCGGCTAGAGCGATGTGGCCGAGATGCTCCACCAGAGCGCGTACGGTGTGCAGCAGCAGAGCGGTGGGCGCGCCGGGAATCATCGCCAGCCAACTATTGAGCAAAGCCAGACAGAACGTGAGAACCGCAACGCAGATCAGTACTGTGATCAGCGGTACGGAGATCAGATTCAGCGGCAGTGCCAGCAGTGTGGCGCGATGGAAGTAGACGGCCATTGGCAGCACCATGCAGAGCTCTACGACGACGCCGATCAGAAACGCTTCACAGGCCCAGGTCACAGCGAGCAGCAGCCATAGCGGCAGATCACGTGCGCCTTTGCCGAGCAGTTGAGCAAAGACCAAGCCGAACATGCGCAGACGCACGCGAAGTTGCGCGACCCGCGGCGGCAGAAAGGCGTCGAGCCGCACGAGCCAGAGATTATGCGTGGCTCGCTTCCAGGAGTGCAGCAGGCGATCGCTTAGCGGCAACGCAAGTCCTGCGATGGCGAGGATGACCAGGAAGGTCATCTGAAAGCCAGCCTCGAATAGCGCACGCGGATCGAACACGAGTACGGCGAGCCCTGCCACACCGAGTGCATTGAGCGCACCGCTCTCACGGGCCAGCCAGCGCGCCAGCAGATACACCGCCGTCATCCCAAGTGCACGCTGCACCGGCACGCCAAAGCCTGTGAGCAGTGCATAGCCCGTTGCTGCAACGATGGTTGTTGCAACGGCTATGCCTTCCGGCGTGCGCAGCTTGCGGAGAGCCCAGAAGAGCGCTCCTGACAGCAGCACGATGTGCAGCCCCGACACCACGAAGAGATGAAACGTGCCGGTCCGTTCGAAGCCTGCACGCAGCGTCTGGCTCAGCCGTCCACGGTCGCCGAAGAGCATTGCGCTCAGGATTGCGGCATCTTCGGCGCTGAGGTGTGCGGCTGCGGGCAGCAGGCGATTGGCGCGGGAGTGTACGAGCGTGTCGATGCGGCTCGCTGCCCATGACTGTGCGGCGTACAGGCGGCATCGCCAGTCTCGAATCGCGGCTCCGGTCTTGCGCACGCGCGCGGCCTTCACGCTGGATTGCACAGCGATGCCTTCATTGAGCAGAGCAGCCGCGTGCGACCATGCGCCGGGATCGCGATAGGTGTCCGGCACGCGCAGACGAAGCGGCAGCTCGAGCACGTCACCGCAGTCCAGCACCGGCGCATTGCCAGTGATCGTCACGCGCACTCCGCCTTGCAGTGGCCGCATGGTGGAGGTGTCCGGCGTTACATCTTCAATGGCCTGCACATCCAGATCGACGGACTCCAACGGATGTTCGTTGTCGGTCTCCCACGCGCCGGGTTCCATGCGCCACGGTTCCTGCGGCTGTTGTGGGGCAGCTTCGTTCTGCTGTGTCTCGTGGAGCAGCCGCACGCGCACCACACGCCCACGCACGATGCGGCTCAGGCCATCGGCGTAGGGGATCAGCGCTGTCTGTGGCGGAATCGCGGGTTGTATCTGCGCGCACCAGCAGCCGGCAACGATCCATAACGTGAGCGCGGGAACAATGGCGATGCGCCTGGCACGCCATTGGCTGAGGACTGCGAGCAGCAGTAACAACGCGGTCGATCCAGCAAGCAGAACGGGAGCATGCCCGCTTCGGGAGAGTATGTCTCCGAGAGCGAAACAAAGCGCGGCAACCAGCAGGGGCATCCTGCGAAAGCGCAGAGCTTCGACCGCCGGAGCGGAGTCCATCCAGAAACCTGAAGTACCTATGACCCGCATGAGAGGCGACGACTGAGTTCTGCCCAGTGTGCCATTAAAGCGGTGCTTTTGTTCTTGCTTTTCTGGTTTGTCATTCCGAGCGCAGCGAGTGAACCTGCTGTCTCCCGTTCTTCGTTTGTATCACCCAGAAAATATGTGAGCTAGAACTGGAGCGTGATTGGGCTGATGCACAAACGTCTGCGGTGCCACTGGCAAAGAACGGGAGGAAGCAGGTTCACTCGCAACGCTCGGAATGACAAGCCAGAAAGGCAAAGACAAGAACAAAGGCAAGAGCGCTGAGAACACAACCTATCGCGGTTCCACCCTACCTGCGCGCCAGCATCACAACAGTCTCCAGATGAAAGGTCTGGGGAAAGAGATCGACCAGATGCATCGCCGCAATACGATAGTCCCGCTGCAGCACAACCAGATCGCGCGCCAGCGTCGTCGGATCGCACGAGACATAGACCACGGCAGGGGCCGCGATCTTCAGCAGCAGCTCACAAGCCTCCAGTCCCGCACCCGCGCGTGGCGGATCGAGCACGATCAACGCAGGCCGTTCTCTCTGCACGACAGCGCCCCGCAGAAATTCCAGTGTCGAAGCCTGTACCGACCGGTGCTGCGAGCCAAGCTTTCCGAGACTGATGCGAAGATCGTTTGCCGCAGAGGGATTGGCTTCTACGGCGGTCACCTGCGCGAAGCTACGCGCCAGCACCCGCGAGAAAAGCCCGACGCCAGCGTACAGGTCCCAGGCAATATCACCGCTGCGTCCGTCGCAGACGAGAGGTAGTAGCTCCTCTACAAGGAAGCGATTGACCTGAAAGAAACCGCCGCGGCTTACCCAGTAGTTTTCATCGGCAACGCGATACGCAAGGCCTGCTGTTCCCCAGCTCTCTGTGAAGTTCGTATTCGCCCCACGAGCATCGCCCGTAAGAACGCCAGCCCCCGAGAGCTCCGGCACACCCTGCTGCAAGGCCTCACACAGACGAGCGAAGCTATTCTTCTTGGCAGGCTTTGCGCGTGTGCACAGCAGCGTCATCTGCAGGCGCGAAAGATCGGCGTTGCAGAAGAACTCTACTTCGTTCGCAGCCTCGAGCCATAGCTTCGCTTCACTGTTATCTTCGGAAAGCTGTAGAAGAGCCGCGGCAGCCTTCCATAGCAAGGGAGCAGCGATAGGGCATTGCGTAATGGGAAGAAACGCATTGGTTCCGCGAACGCTATACCCAACGCGAAATGCGCCCTCCACCTTGCCAAGACGAAAGCGCACGCGATTGCGGTAACCCCACGGCTCGCCCATGTGGCTTGCGATCTCCGGCAGCGCGTCGACGCCCGCGCGCTGCATGGTCTCTCTCAGGATGTCGCGCTTGATCTCAACCTGCGCCGCATACTCTGCGTGCTGATACTGGCAGCCTCCACAGCGGCCAAAGTGCGGGCAGGGTGGATCGATGCGCGTGGGTGCAGGTTCCATCACGCGCTGCAGTACGGCTTCGTTCGCCCCTGAAGGCGCATCGATCTCTGCAAGCTCTTCCGGCAGCACGAAGGGCACAAAGGCCACTGCGCCCGAGGCTCTGTGCGCAAGACCCGCACCTCCGTAAACAGCTCGCTCGATGCGAACGGTCTCTGCCATCACTCGTGCCCCATGTAGAAGAGGCTGAGGCGCGGAAGGCTGCGGGCTTCGAGCAGGCGCTTCTGCAGGAACTGCGCCTGGATCTGCCGAATCTGCACCGCGCCCATCTTCGCCCGGTATGGCGCGAGCTCACGGTCCGCCTGTTCACGCAGAGCGACGATCTCCTCTTCGGGAGCCGTGCTCATCAGTGTCGCGAAGAGTTTTTCTTCGAGCACCGTCAGCGTGCGGTCGAGCTCATCCAGAGGCATCGGAGCGGCGCTGCGCAGCACCTCCGCGAGTTCGCGCAGGCGTCGTGCAGTTTCGCCGAGTGCAGTCGAAGGAGGCTTCGCCGCGTCAACGGCCTTCGCATTCTCCTCGAGGAAGCGAGCGACGCGCTCCGTCTCGAAGCCGCTCTCGACGGCCTCCTGCGGTGCCGTCTTCACAGCGCCGGTCGCTGCTTCGGCCATATCTTCGGCAGCCTGCATGACGGCCTGCGCACACCACGCCAAGCCGTTGACCTTGCGCATGCGGCCTTTGGCCCGCTGCATTTTGGCGTCGTATTTATCGAAGGCGTCGTCAATTCCGCGCAGCGCAGCCTCGAGCGGAATCCCGGCCTCGCGCCAGGTCTCGATCAACGCCCAGTCCAGCGTGGAGAGCATCAGCAACGAGCCGCGTCTGCGGCTGAAGCGCTCTTCGATCTCCGAAAAATAATGAAAGTAATTCATAAAAGCAGGGATTAGGGATTAGGGATTAGGGATTAGGGAACATAGGTTTTCTAATCCCTAATCCCTGTTCCCTAATCCCTGCTTCACCGCCTTCTATGGCGCTCCTGGTTGCGTTCCCAGATGAGCCGCAGGCCGTTCAGAGTGAGCATCTCGTCGACCGCTCCAATGTATTTGGAGCCTCCCGCGATCAGCTTGGCGAGGCCGCCGGTGGCGATCGTTTTGGTCTCCGGGCCGAGCTCCGCGATAAACCGTTCGAGGATGCCGTCGACCAGCCCGATGTAGCCGTAGTAGAGCCCGATCTGGATGTTGTCGGTAGTGCTGGTGCCGATGATCTTTGCCGGCTTCTTAATCTCCACGCGCGTCAGCCGCGCGGCGCGCGAGAACAGTGCTTCGGCGGAGATGCCCAGCCCGGGAGCAATGGCCCCGCCCAGGAACTCGCCCTTCTTCGAGACGACATCGAAAGTCGTCGCTGTGCCCATATCGATGACGATGGTCGGGCCGCCGAGCAGCTCATAGGCTGCGACGCAGTTCACCACGCGGTCCGCTCCGACCTCGTTGGGATTGTCCGTCAGTATCGGCAGGCCGGTCTTGACGCCGGGCTCGATGAAGAGCGGCTTGATGTGGAAGTACATCTCACACACAAGCCGCAGGCTGGAGTCGAGCGGCGGCACGACGGAGGAGATGGCGATGCCGGTGACGACGTCCGGCTTCAGGCCGCGCATGGAGAACAGCGTCTGAAGCAGCACTCCCAGTTCGTCCGCCGTCTGCTTGTAAGGAGTCGTGATGCGCCAGTCCGCAACCAGTTCGTGCGGTTCGCCCTCCGAGAGACGGAAGAGGCCCACGACCGTATTGGAGTTGCCGATATCGAGTGCCAGTAGCATGGTCGCCTTTCCGCCTCGGTTGAGGTGTTATTCCCTCTCGCGAACGCCGCCCGAGAGCACCGTCCGCAGCACGCCGTCGTCGCTTGCGACGAGCAGAAACCCATGCTCGTTCAGACCGGCCGTTACGCCAGTATATCCGCCCTGTTCGGGCACCTTCACGCGTTTTCCACGCGCCCAGGTAGAGGCTTCCGCAAACCGGGTGAGCAGATCTTTTTCGCGTGGAGCCGATACGTCTTCCAGCAGCATCAACTCGTGGTCAAGGGCTCGAAGCAACGCGATCAACAGACTGCTACGCTGCAGTGGCTTGCCACTCGCGAGCCGCAGTGACGTCGCCAAAGGAGCGATCTCCTCTGGGAAGGACGGGTGATTGATGTTTATTCCCACGCCGATGACGGCATAGCGCAGAGCGGCGTTCTGGTCGCGCTCCAGCGCGGTCTCGACGAGGATGCCGACGCACTTCTTGCCGTCGAGCAGGAGATCGTTCGGCCAGCGGATGTCGGCGGTCAGTCCGGTGCACTCTCGGATGGCACGCTGTGCCGCAAGGCCGGTCGCGAGCGAGATCAGGAGTGCATCGCGCAGCGGCAGCGCGGGTTTGGTGAGGATGCTTACATACAGGCCGTCTCCCGGCGTGGAGTGCCACGTATGGCCTCCGCGCCCGCGGCCCGAGGTCTGCTCGTCCGCGACGAAGACCGTGCCTTCAGGCGCGCCTGAAGCCGCTGCTTCGAGCAACCTGGCATTGGTCGAGTCGACGGATGCGAAGTGTTGAAGCCCGCGGGCAAAGCGTGTGCCGATCAGCGCGGCGCGGATCTCCGCAACATTGAACTCTTCAGCCGAAACCATATCTTCAATGCTACAGCGATTACGCGTTGCGGGCTCAGCTCTGGATCGTCTGGGTGGTGAGTGTGCCGGTCGCGAGATCGATGGTCACGGAGTCGTCAGGGGTCTTGGTATCTGTGCCATCCGAGGCCGGATGGTACTCAAGGTGAAGCAGCTTTGTGTTGACCACAATGCGGAGATAGCCGTAGTTCTTGAAGTCGTAGCTGTTCAGCGTGACGGAATCATTGCGCTCGGGTTGTGCGAAGGCCGGCATCGGGATGGGCGTGCGCAGCGTAGGGTCGATGTTGAGCTTGGAGAGGCCGTGGCCCCCGTTTCCGACGACGTAAAACGGGATCTGGCGCGAGCCCAGGGTGCGGGTGAAGCGCTGGTAGTTGTGCGCGTGTCCTGAGAGAACCACGTGGGGCCAGACGCCGACCGCCGCGCAGACAGCGTCGATCTCCTTCAACATCACCATCGAGCCGGAGTGCTTGCCGAAGGCATAGGGAGGATGATGGACGGCGAGGATCACAGCGCCCGTGAACTTCTGCTTCTTGATGCGAGTCAGTGCGGCCGTCAGGTAGTCGATCTGGACGTCCGAGAGATTGGGGAACTTCGGCTTGCCGCTCTTGGGATCGGGGGTGGAGGAGATGACGCCGGGATTCTCCATGATGTTGCTGTAGAGGCCCAGGATGCGAACGAAGGGCGCCTCCAGCGTGAAGTAGACGCCGGGTTGGATCATTGTGGTGCGCGAGATGCCTACGGAGTCGGTGGAGTGCGCGAAGCCCGGCGTGCAGAAGTTCGCGAGGAAGGCGCTCAGCGAATCGTCCGGGTTGCCGGTACCGGCGGGCGCGGGCAGAACGATGCCGTCGTGGTTGCCGGGGATGGCAAAGATGGGTGCGGGATAGTTCCGGTAGGCGTCGTAGAACTGGTCGTAGTAGTACTTGTGCTCGCCGAAGCTGTATACGATGTCGCCGAGGTTGTAGAAGAACCGGGGTGCGGCTCCCGCTGCCTCACCGGTGAAGTCGGCGAGCAACTTGTCCACCACTTCGTTCTCGGTCTTCGGGCCCTGGGTTGCACCGGTGTCGCCTGCCGAGTGAAACACCATCTTGCCGGCGCTCTCGATGCTGGAGACGATGGCCGCGCCGCCGGGCCCGAGGGCATCGGCGAGGTTCAGGACGGGCTCAGCGACGCCAGGAACGCTGGGAAACGCCAGCGGAAGAAACTTGTGGGCCGCAATGAGAGCGTCCATCTCCTTGTAGGCCTGCGTGTCGGAGGCGTGCGCAACCTTGTACTTTGTCGGGTCCGGCGTAAAGGTGGGATCGGCAAAGATCGGCGTACCGGCGGGCGTGCCCTTGGGGGGCTGTGGCGAGAGTGTGCTCGCCACAGCCGCTGCAGTTTTCTTAACGGTTTTCTTTGCCTGAGACTTTCGTGCGGTTGCCATAGAAACTCCTCGCCGGCGCGAATACAAGTGTTCGCAGGCTAAGGGCAGGCCGCAGGCAAGTCAAAACAAAAAACCGATAAATTCGGCAGCCAGGATTAGACCGCCGGCAGCGCGTCAAGCGCGGCCTGGGCCTTGTCCTTCAGCGCACGCGTCTCGGCGGCCTGCTTCTTCAACCCTTCGACGATATGTGCCGGAGCCTTCGCCACAAAGCCCTCGTTGTTCAACTGCCGCTCTGCCGCCTGCAGGCCCTTGTCGTACTTCGCAAGGTCCTTCTCCAGGCGTTCGCGTTCGGCGACAACATCGATCTGGCGTTCGTAGATCACCGCTACATCGAAGTTGGCCGTGGCGCGCGCGCTATTGCCCGTCGGGGCCTCGTGCACCAGTTCAACGGAGCTGACGCGAGCGAGCCTGGCGAGCATGTCGGAGTTCGCATCGGCCAGCGCGGAGATGCGATTGTTCGCATGGACCTGGATCGGCGTGGCCTCTTTCTCCGGAACGCCGAGCTCTTTGCGCAGCCCGCGAACCGTGACGATGAGCTCCTGCAGCGTATTCATCGCCTCGACACTGAGGGCATCGTTGGCGAAGTCGCCAGCCTGCGGAAAGCGTGTGAGCGCGATGGACTTCGCCGGTGATTCATTGCCAACCGAGGCATAGAGCGCGTGCCAGAGCTCTTCGGTGATGAACGGCATGAAGGGCGAGAGCAGCCGTAGCGCGGCCTCGAACACGCTGACCAGCGCGCCGAGTGTGAGCGCGGTGATCTCGTTCTTTTCGGCGGTAAATTCAAGCCGCAGCTTCACGAGCTCGAGATACCAGTCGCAGAACTCGCCCCAGAAGAACTGGTAGACGGCGTTCGCGGCTTCGTCGAAGCGATAGTCCGCGAGCGAGCGCTCCACGTCAGCGCACACCGTGCTCAGGCGCGCAAAGATCCAGCGCGTCTCAAGCGGCGTCTGCTCCGGCAGCTCCAGAGAGATGGAATCGTGCGCTCCCAGCGAGACCTTGTACCCGGCTTCGTGGCCTCGTTCGATCTGCATCTGCAGGAAGCGCGCGGCGTTCCAGATCTTGTTCGCAAACGCGCGATAGCCCTCAGTGCGGGCTTCGCTGAAGGCGATGTCCGTTCCCGGCGAAGCCTGCGAGGCAAGCGTGAATCGGACTGCATCCGTTCCGTACTTTGTGACGACTTCGATGGGATCGATGACGTTGCCCTTGGTCTTGGACATCTTCTGCCGATCGGCATCGCGCACCAGCGCGTGGATGTAGACCTCGCGAAAAGGCACGGCATCGGCGAGTGTGCGTTGCGAGCCGTCAGGCATCGGCACATCGAGCATGAAGTGGCAGCCCAGCATGATCATGCGGGCGACCCAGAAGAACAGAATGTCGAAGCCCGTAACGAGAAGCTGTGTCGGATAGAAGGCTGCAAGATCAGGTGTGAGCTTATCGCTTCCGTCCCAGCCGAAGACGGTGAAGGGCAGCAGGCCCGACGAGAACCAGGTATCGAGCACGTCGGTCTCCTGTACCAGCTTCGCGCCGCCGCACCTGGTGCAATCAGTGGGCGTCTCGCGCGAGACGTTGATCGCACCGCAATCGCCGCAGTGCCACGCAGGGATGCGGTGTCCCCACCAGAGCTGCCGCGAGATGCACCAGTCGTGGATGTTCTTCATCCACTCGCCGTAGGTCTTGCGGTAGTTGTCGGGCGTGAACTTGATGTAGCCCTTGTCCACCGCTTCAATGGCCTTGTCGGCGAGTGGCTGGATCTTGAGGAACCATTGCATGGAGAGCCGCGGCTCGATGATCGCGCCGGTACGCTGCGAGACGGGCAGCGTCAGGGTGTGGTCCTTGATGGTCACGAGATGCCCCGCGGCTTCAAGGTCGGCGACGATGCGTTTGCGGGCCTCGAAGCGGTCGAGGCCGTCGTAGGGCGAGCCTTCGAGCTTGATGTGCGCCCGCTCGTCCATGATGTTGGGCGAGGGCAGATTGTGCCGCTGGCCGATCGCGAAGTCGTTCGGGTCATGCGCAGGCGTGACCTTCACCGCGCCGGTGCCGAACTCAGGATTGGCCCAGTCATCGGCGACAACGGGAATCTCTCTGCCGACCAGGGGAAGAATTAGATTTTTGCCGAGGAACGCCGTGTAACGTTCGTCCGTTGGGTTCACGGCAACGGCGACGTCGCCGAGCATCGTCTCGGGGCGAGTGGTCGCGATGACGAGGGAGCCGGAGCCATCTGCCAGATCGTAGCGAATGTGGAAGAGCGAGCCTGCACGCTCTTCAGACTCTACCTCGAGATCGCTGACCGCGGTCTGAATCTGCGGGTCCCAGTTGACGATGTACGCGCCGCGATAGATCAGCCCCTGCTCGTACAGACGCACGAAGCTCTCCTTCACGGCACGGCTCAGGCGCTCGTCCATCGTGAAGTACTCGCGCGACCAGTCGACGCTCGCGCCGAGCCGCCGCATCTGGTCGGTGATCGCGCTGCCGTACTGTTCCTTCCACTTCCAGACGCGTTCGGTGAAGGCCTCGCGCCCCAGTTGCTGGCGCGTCGTCGTGCCTTCGGCGGCGAGCTGCCGCTCGACCATCATCTGCGTCGCGATGCCCGCGTGATCCGTGCCCGGAACCCACACGGAGGTGTCGCCGCGCATGCGGTGCCAGCGCGTGAGGATGTCCATCTCCGTCTGGTTGAGCATGTGGCCCATGTGCAGCCGGCCGGTGACGTTGGGCGGGGGCAGCAGTTGCACGAAGGTCTTGTCTGGGTCGGCTTCGCCTGCGGGGGTGGCGACATCGAACAGCCGCTCTTCCACCCAGAACTTCGCCCACTTCTCTTCAATCGACGACGGATCGTATGCCTTTGGCAGTTCCTGATTCATAAGCTTTAAGCGTAGCAGGAGGAGGACAGAGTGTAGAGGAATAGAGCGTAGAGGATAGAGAAAACAAAAGAGCGGCGCTGAATACGATCATTCAGCGCCGCCCCCTTATTCGCTCTACTCTCTATCCTCTACACTCTGCTTCTTAGAGCGGGTTCAGCTTGTCCAGACCCTTCTTCTTCTTGTGGGTGCTGGAGCTTTCGTCATCCTTGTCGAAGGGCTGCTTGGGATTCTTCTTCTTCCCGTTCTTCCCGGTCGTCGCCGTCTGTGCCGCCGGTTGTGCCGGCGCACCCTTCAGCTCGTTTACCTGGTCGGGAGCCTCGGCTGGCTTTTCGATAGGCGGCAGAGCAGCCGTGTCCTTCGGTCCGGCAGTAGGCAGTCCGTTGTTGGGGTCGGGAGCTCCCGTCGCCGCAGGCAGATTGCTTACGGGAGACGTGCTCACTCCAGGAGTCAGCACTTCAACTCCCAGGCCTGTACCCGTGGGTCCGCTACGGGCTGGGGCGGCTTCCATCGTGTTCGTAGTGCTGTCGTGAGCGGCCTCGCCTGGTGCGGGAACGTCGGAGAGGGTAGGCGGCGCGGCAGCGGCTGAAGGCTCCGGTGTGGCGGCTGGAGCGGCGCTGTCGGTCGCTGGAGCGGCTGTAATAGGAGTCTTGGCTGCATCGGCAGCGGCTGCTGCTGCAGGATTGAGTGCGCCCGCATAGCTGACCAGCATCTGCTTGATGACCTGCGGAGCTGTGGTGATTGCCGCATCGTCCAGCGGAGGATCGCCCGCACGTGCTGCGGGGACCGTATCCGGCTTATGCAGGATCAGCAACTGGAGACGGCGGGACATCGTGTACTGTGCACGGCTGTTCTCGAGGGCTTCGCTGGCCGCGACCTGTTCCGGGGTCGGTTCCGGAATCGGCAGGTTCATGGCGGCGAGCCGCTCTTTGGCGTCTTCCACATGTGGCGCAGCCGAGTGCTCCAGAACCACTGTCCGGTAGGCGGTTGCGGCCTTGCCGTCATACTCCTGCAGAAGCTTGGCGCGCGCTGCTTCCGGCAGGGTCTGCGAGCGGATGATGTGGGCCTGGGCCGCATAGGCATCGCCGAGTCCGATCAGGGCGTCGTCCATGTGGCTGTACTGCGGGTAGGTGTCGATCACGGTCTGGTAGCGAGCGATCGTTGCTGCCCAGTTCTCGTGCGAGGCGTAGAACGCGCCCAGCTCGGCCTCACGCGTGGCCATTACTTCCTGGACCTCACGCAGCTTCTGGCGTACCTCTTCCAGCAGCTTGGGGGGAGCATCGCGATACTGCCGCAGCATGGTGCGGTAAGCTTCCTCGGCCTTCAGAGCCTTGGTGTAGTCGCGATCCGGAACGTCCATCTGCTTCAGATAGATGTCACCGACGCGCATCTGGGCCTCGGCGGCTTCGGGTACGTTCGGGAAGAAGGTGATGAAGTCGGTATATTCCTGCTCGGCCTGGGCCAGGGCGGCTGAACCGCCTTCGCGGTAGAAGCTATCGGCGACGGCCAGCTTGGCGCGCATCTGGTACTGCGAGTCAGGATAGGTGTTCAACAGCGTCTGCAGGTCGAGACGGGCTACATCGTAGTGGCCGCTCTTGGACTGGGCCAGCGCCTTGTCGTAGAGCTGCTTGTCCGGCAACTGCGCGTCTTTGCTGAGCTGCGGCTGGAGCTTCGTGTCACGCTTGATCACCGCGCGGGTGTCTTTGCCCTGTTTGACGCGATCGGCCTTGGCCACCTTCTCGTGCTTCTTTTTCTTGTCGGGGGTATTGCTGAGCGTAGCGCTGGTCGCCTGAGCGCCGTCGGTAGCCTGCGCGGGAGCGGTCGTAGCAGGCTCGGTTGTCTGCGGCGTCGCCGCTGCCGGTGCTGCTTCCTGAGCCACAAGGGCAAGAGACGGGGACAGCATCGCTGCTACTGCCAGCCCGGCCATCCATCCAGCCCGGCGGCTCGTGAAAAAACTTCCAAACCCTGTACGCATTGCAACTCCATCCGCCCACAGCGATGCTGCGGGAACTGCCTTTTATTCTAGTGCAGTTTCACCGTTACTGGCCTCGGGAGAGCCGTGCCGGATGGTTTTCAGGGGAAGAAACCGGGCAAACCTCTCTCTTTTCAGCCGATCTGCTGTGAACTGCTCTATCTGCCCGCGCGGGGAACCCGGCGGGGGAGCGTCTTCTTGCCTGGGCGGGGGACTGCTTTCACCCTTGTTGTTTTCTCTCCCGCAGCTTTACGTGCGATACGAAGGAACTCACGGGCATTCTTTTCGGTCTTGCCCTTCTCAAAGATCGCCGAGCCGGCCACGAGCATGTCCGCTCCTGCTTCGACGACGCTCGCCACCGTATCGTGAGCGACCCCGCCATCGACCTCGATGCGAAAGTTCAGCCCCATCTCCTCCCGCAGGCGGCGCAGGTGCGCGATCCGCTCGACAGAGCGCGGCAGGAACTTCTGCCCCCCGAAGCCGGGGTTCACGCTCATCACGAGCACGTGGTGCACCATCGGCAGCACTTCAATGAGCATCTCCACCGGCGTCGCCGGGTTGATGACGACGCCCGCGCCCATGCCGTGGTCGATGATGTGCTGCAGGGTGCGGTTCAGGTGGCGGCACACTTCCACGTGCACGCTGACCATATTCGCCCCGGCTTCAGCAAACGCCGGGATGAACTGGTCGGGGTCCTCGATCATCAGATGGCAATCGAGCGGCAGTTTGGTGACGGGGCGGATCGCCTTCACGACCGGAGGCCCGAAGGTAATGTTGGGCACGAAGTGGCCGTCCATCACGTCGACGTGGACGATGGTGCCGCCGCCACGCTCAGCGCGCGCGATCTCGTCCGCAAGATGTGCGAAGTCCGCCGCCAGAATCGAAAATGCTAACTCAATCACAATGTTTCTCCCGCTTGCCGGAATCTTTCAAGATTACCAGCCTCGCGTATCGTGACTGAAGCTTTGCGCATGAGGGTGTGGCCGTAGAGGCCAGGGGCTACCACTCAGGGATGCGTCGAGTCGCGAGACACGAGAGTCGAGATACGAGCTGATTCCTCGTCTCTCGCAACTCATATCTCGTAACTCGAAGCAAACAGAAGAACACCACGGATGCCAGCTTCTATGACCCCGCCGTCTCCCGATTGCTGGATGAAATCATGCGGGCGCTGAACGCGCTGAGTACGCTCAGGGCAATGGAGATCAGGATGATATCGCGGTACCCGGACAGGAAGGCTTCGTTGATCGCTCGCCTTACTCGCGGGTCACCGGTCTCGGCTCCCGCGAGTTTCGGGCGTTCACGGTTGATGCTTTGCAGGGCTTCGGACGAGAGCGCCAGATGGTCAAGGCTGTGAGTGAGAGCCCGATTGAACCCGAACGACAAGACCAGGCCGAAGACTGCGACCGCTAAGAGTCCGGCAATTCGTGAAACGGCGTTGTTGACTCCCGAAGCCACACCCGCTTCGCTGTCGGGAACGGATTCCATCACGGCTGTAGTGAGCGGAGCTACGCTGATCGCCATCCCCAGTCCAAGCGTCAAGATGGCCGGGAAGAGTGTCGTCCAATAGGACTGGCCGATGCCGCCTCTCAGCATGAGCGCATAGCCTGCCGCTGCTATAAGCGGTCCGATCGTCAGAGGTGTCCTTGCCCCATAGCGTGCGATCAATCCACCGGACCAGCGGGACAGTAGAAAGATTAAGAGAATCAGCGGCAGCAGCGCGCCTCCCGCCTGGGTCGCGGAGTAGTGCTGGACCTGGATGAGATCGAGTGGGAGAAAGAAGAGCAGGCCGCTCAAAGCCGCATACAGGAAAAAGGTAAGCAGGTTGGCCCCGCTGAAGTCTTTCGAGCGGAATAGCTTCAGGGAGACCATGGGAGCTGGGGAGTGCGCCTCAAGCAGTAAGAAGGCGGCGAGCGCGCCAACCCCGGCAACGCCCATCGCCCACACGATACGGCCACCGTGTGGAGCTTCGATCAGCGCGTAGGTTGTCGCTCCCAGGCCAATGGTTGCCAGCGAGGCTCCTCGCCAATCCAGAATCCGGCTGGCCTCTTGATTGCGGCTCTCTGCGACATAACGCAGCGTCAACGCCACAACGACAACCGCCAGAGGGAGATTGATAAAGAAGACCCACCGCCAGGAGCCATGCTGGACCAGCCAGCCTCCCAAAACCGGACCGATCGCCGCCGTAATGGCTGTAAAGCCCGACCACGTGCCGATGGCGCGGCCTCGTTCGCTTGCCGGAAAGGACGAACTGATGATGGCTAGACTTCCCGGTATCAATAGCGCTGCGCCGACTCCCTGGAAGGCTCGCGCAAGAATCAGAAACTCAATCGAAGAAGCGAATCCGCACCACGCTGAACCAGCAGCAAAGACCAGCACGCCTGAGACAAAGATCCTTCGGCGACCGTAGAGGTCACCGAGTGAGCCTCCCAGCAGAAGCAGCGAAGCGAGCAGAAGCGCATAGGACTCCACGACCCATTGAAGATCACTCGCGGTCGCGTGCAGAGCACCCTGCACTGCTGGAAGTGCGACATTGACGACTGTCCCATCGATGAAGGCCATGCTCGATCCGAGAATGGTCGCAACCAGAACCCCTCGTCCGACAGCGGCCGAGGGTGTTTTCGAGGAAGCGTGCATCGTCGCCCTCCAGAGGGACACGAGGATCATCTTACCGATCCGTTACCCGAAGCGATGCTCCGAGTCGCGAGATACGAGAATTGAGATACGAGTCCTTACTCGCCTCTCGCAACTCATCTCTCGCAACTCGACGCCAAGAGGCAGGAACCAGAAGGACGCCGCGCCCTTGCGGCTTATCGACCGGCAAGGTACAAATGCCGACATGAGCGGAAAAGACAAGATCAGGTTTGGCATCATTGGCAGCGGCGGCATCGCGCGTCGCTTCGCCCTCAGCATGCAGCATACGGAGAACGCCTGTGTCTCCGCCGTGTGGGGACGCAACGAAGCGACCGTGGCCGCCCTGGCTGAAGCCGGCAATGCCGAGGTGTGCCTGACGCTGGACGCACTCTTCGACAGATGCGATGCCGTTTATATCGCTACCCTGCCGGACACGCATGAGCCATTTGCGCTGGCCGCCCTGGAGGCGCGCAAACCGGTGCTATGTGAGAAGCCGTTGATGCGAAGCAGCGAAGAACTGGATCGGGTGCTGGTCGCGGCTCGCGAAAACAACCAGCTTTTTATGGAGGCGATGAAGCCTCCTTTCTTTCCGCTTCACCGCTCGTTGCGCGAGCATCTGGAAAAAGATCCCATCGGCAATGTGCAGTATGTGCAGTCGGGATACTGCGATGCGCGTGTGTCGCAGTATCATCCTTCGTGGCGGGCCGATCTGCACGGAGGCGCCTTGCAGGGTATCGGCGTCTACCAGGCGTGGCTGGCCGTGGAGTGGCTTGGGCCAGCCTCGTCTATCGCGACCATTGGTCGCATGCAGAACGGTGTAGACGCCTTTGCCTTTGTGCAGGTGGAGCATCAGCGCGGATTTTCGCAGCTTCACTGCGGCATGGGACTCTCGTCCCCCGGTGAAGCAACGCTCTGCGCGGAGGGCGGCCATGTGTCCCTGCATGCGCCCTGGTGGAACCCCGTACGGGCCACCATCCGGTATAAGGACGGTCGCACGGTCACACTGGACGAGCCCTTTGCGGGAGGCGGGCTTCAGTATGAGGTGGATCATTTCTGTCAGTTGCTGCGCACGGATATGAAGATGAGTCCTGTACTGACGCATACTATCTCTCGCGACGTGATGCACATTCTCGATGCGGCGCGCGCGCAGGTGATGGCTTCGCAACTTCATCGAGGATAGACGCATGATGGGCGGCCACAGAGGCTCGGGAACTACCGAAAAGATGCTCCGAGCCAGCGAGACACGAGATACGAGTCATTACTCGCCTCTCGCAACTCATCTCTCGCTACTCGAAGCAAAACCGAAGGATGCCAGGAAGATCTATTACCCGATATCTGTCGGCGTCACGCTCTTGCGCGAGCGGCTGCGCTTCGGCAGCACCGGCACAACGCGTTCCACGCCCTCGCGGCCCGGGTGAATCACCTTCGTCTTCAAGTTCTTCGCGGCCTCGCGATCGACGGACTGCAACTCACCCGGAGGCCCGAGCACAATCCGCGCGGCTCCGTTCAGGATGCGGCGTATGGGCCAGGCGCCATCGGCGTTCGGCAGAAAGACCTCACCTGCACGCTGCTTTTCGGGCCGGTAGTACCAGCGCCGAAAGAGCGAGAGCGAATCGCAGCGCTCGTTGATCTCCGCCTCGCCCGCAGAGTCTGCGCGTTCCGCGAGCCGCTGCAATACTTCGCGCGCACGGTCCTCGGGAGAGAGCGTCGCGGTCTTCATGGCAGCCGGAGCTTCGGGCACGGAAGCAGGCTCATCGAGCGGGACGGCCGAAAGCATCAGCGGTTGTGCGAACAGGGAGCTTCCCACAGCTGTCTGCTCGCGTACCGCACGAACACCCAGAGTCGACAACGGCTCCGGCCCAACGATCCTTCCCCGCTCCAGCAGAAAGACTGCGGCCTCCTCAAGCTTCTCTCCCGCGCGTGGCGCAGCCTCCTGTAGGACAACAGCACGCAGCTCCGCGACCGGACGTACCAGCTCGTCGACCAGTAGGGAAGCAGCCTTCACGCGCTCCCATTGCTTGTGCAGAGCGGCTGCCTCCTCGAAGTCCATGGCCTCGCTGGCTTTCTCGCGCTGCTCGGCAACCTCCGCCAGCATCGACTCGCCGCTCGTGGCGAAGAACCGGAAGACACGCTGGGCTTCAGCGGCGTACTCTTCGGCGGAGCACGCCAGCTTGCAGGGCTCCATGCACTTCTTCATCTCGCCGTAGACGCAGCCGGGATGCTCCGGATAGGGCTGCAGGTCTTCATAGCAGCGCCGCAGCTTGAAGAGATCGAGCACCGCGTCGCAGTAGCGTTCCGCCGCCGCTCGCGAAGGGAAGGGGCCGAAGGTCTCCGCGAGGGCCCGCTTGCTCAGGCGATTGGTCGAGTAGGCCCGTGGATGCTGGTGCGTCATGGTCACGCGCAGGAAGTAAGGAGGATGCAGCCGCAGTCGCCGCCGTGCCTCTTCGGCCCCGTAGACTGCACGCGATGCGCAGTAGAGCACCAATGCGGACTCGAACTCCGAGCCCGTTGCCGTCCACTCGATCCAGCGGACTTTTTCACGCAGGTTGAGGCGCTTGGAAAGAACCGGGCGGCCCTGTTCATCGACCGCTTCCGGGGGAGCGAGCAATCGCCGCAATCTTCTGCGCAGATCCGCCGCGCGCGTGAGGTAAGGCTCATCGCCTTCGCGTTCGCCACGCAGGGCGAACACGCCAGGAGCTGCGGGAACGTTGCGCAGAATCTCATCGGCGTTGGCCGGGAGAAACTCGATGCGATGGCTGAAATTAAAGTCCGCGCTCACAGCGAGAATTGTAGCCGGGGTGAAGCTGCCTTTGCTTTTTTGCTTTTGCCTTTCTGGTTTGTCATTCCGAGCGCAGCGAGCGAATCTGCTTTCTCCCGTTCTTTGCCAGAGCCGTCACCGAGGTATGCGCCAGTACAAACGATGCCCGCGAGTGTGGCGAGTTGTTCCTTCGCCGAACTGTGGAGATATTCTAAATAGCGCGAAGCGCAAACCGTGACGCTTTAGCGTCGCGGGTCGGAGGGAGCCGTGGCCTTTAGGCTACGGAATTAAGGGTAGGCAGGAATCGGGCTTCAGCCCCGGGCTTTTTGCCGGGAGCGGAACGAAGGCCCAGGCTTAAAAGCCACATTCGTGCCAGGCACTGAATTCAATGGCCTAATCGTTCGAAGGCTGCTCCACGTGGTCGACCACGAACACATCGGTATCCGCCTTGGTCAGCTGCAACTTCAATCCAAGCTGTTCTTTGATCGCTGTAAATAAACCAGGAACTCCAGACATGTCCTGCGGTAAATCGCCAGACTTGCCGTCTGCCCGAAAATTATCAGGTGTCCACCGCAGTACAAGATCAAAATGCCCGGCAATGCCCGTCTGATCAACCACAGGCCGATCAAGTGCGAAACGCTGCAGGAACGTCGCGAAGTTGGCCATCGTTGCATTTCCTGCCTGCAGTTCGCCGCGTGGGTCATAGCCGACTGCCGGGATGCCGTTGGGATCGGCAGTGCTCTTCGTGAGCTTGGGCGAATCTGTTGTCTTCAACAGTGCATAGACCGAAAGATTCTTTTGCTCGCGATGCATCACCAGATGAAAGCGCTCCGTCAGCAGAGTCCGCATCATCGCCTTCATCTGATCGGAGCTCGGCCGGTTCTCTGTCTCGGGGTCGGCAAGAATATCGAACTTATCTGTCCGCAGCCACGCCGGGCCTCCCACCACCTGGTCCGGATGAACGTTATACGCATACTTGAAGACGTCAATGAACGTCGTGCCTTCAGTCACAAAACGATTACCGCGAATCTGCGTAAGCGCCACCGCGTCCGGTTTGCTCGGTTTGATGGTCGCAACCGCAAACTTTTGGGGTGCTTCAGGAGTTTGCTGCGCTGGCAACAATCCACAAGCAAGGAAGCAGAACGATAAAAGAAGCGTATTCCGCATCGAACCTCCTTGCTTGCATCCTGCACCATCCTGAGCTGGAGGGGATACGGAAGACAAAGGCAAAAGCCTTAGCTTCCCGCCACCGTCATGCCTTCAACCCGCACTGTCGGCACCGCGCCGCTGCCGCGAAACTCCAGGTCATTCCCAATCGCCGACACACTGCGGAACATATCCTTCAAATTTCCCGCAATCGTGATCTCTTCGACTGGATATGCGAGCTCGCCATTCTCGATCCACAACCCGCTCACGCCCAGCGAGTAGTCGCCGGTGACAAGGTTCACGCCGGTGCCCATCGTCTGCAGCACGTAGAGCCCCGAGGGCACATCGCCGATGATCTGCTCCGGCGTCGCCGTTCCCGGCTCAAGAAAGTAGTTGCCGCCGCCGATACCCGGAGCGCCTGCGAGTCCCCGTGAGGCCTTGTGAGTCGTCTGCATGCCGAGCTTGCGCGCGGTGTAGGTGTTCAGCATCAGCTCTTTCAGCACGCCGCGTTCGATCACCACGGTGCGGCGTGTCGGAAGGCCGTCGCCGTCGAAGGGCGAGGTGCCAAAGCCGCCCACGCGCAGCGTGCTGCCGTCAGCCAATGCGTGATCGAAGACCATCGTGCCGTCATCGACCATCGTGATATTTTCGCCCGCAACCTGCTCGCCGAGCTTACCCGCGAACATCGACGCGTTGCGATAGATCGCGTCGCCGTCGGCCGCGTTCAGCAGGTTGCCCATCAGCCCTCGCGCGGTCTCCGGCGCAAAGACGACAGAGCACTTCTGCGTAGGAACGCGTCGCGCGCCGAGTCTCCGCAGCGCACGCTTGGCGGCGATGATGCCGATCTCTTCCGGCGAATCGAGCAGCTTCGCGCTGCGTGCGCTCGAGTACCAGGAGCCGCCCTGCATCGCTCCGCTCGCATCCTGTGCGATAGGCGCTGCCGAGAAGCCGCAGTAGCTGCGGCGATACTCGCCGGCAAAGCCTCGCGAGTTCACCATCACCTGCCGCGCGTTCGAGGCGTCGAAGTCCGCGCCCCTGGAGTTCTGGATGCGGGTGTCGAAGCCCATCGCGGCGGCTTCACACCGGCGGGCGATGTCGATGCGCTCGGCGGCGGGAATGTCGTGCACGTCGTCGAAGTAGAGTGCCAGTTCGTCGACGTTCTGCGAGCCAAAGGCCTCACGCTCGGGCAGGCCCGCAAAGGGATCGATGCCTGTAACCTTGGCGAGTTCCACCGCGCCGCGCACCAACTGCTCCAGGCCTTCACGTGAGAGGTCCGAGGTCGAGGTGCTGGCCGTGCGTTGTCCGCCCTGGGAGGGGAAGAAAACACGCAGCCCAAGCGCTCGCGAGCCTGACTCCGTGAGCTGCTCCACCTGTCCCAGGCGGATGTTGACGGAGAACTCTTCGCTCTCAAAGCCAACGGCTTCGGCGTCGGTCGCACCCGCCTGGAGCGCGCGTGCGACAATGTCGGCAGCCAGGCTCTGCCACTCTGTCTTCGAATCTGTTTCGGTAGCCAATGTATCTTCCTGCCTGTTGGTCTACTGTACTGGGGTGCTCGAAAGCCTCGCCGGACGGCTTTCCTCAGCCGCGCGGATGAGGATGCCGGCGCAGTGCTCCGCATCGCTCTTCAGCTTGTGCGCCGCATGCGAGGCCGGGCCGTTGGCGATGTGGCGCTTGTGCACCTTCAAGGCTCCGTGGCAGTCCTTGCAGCGAAACTCGGTGTCGCCGTCGCCCAGGGCTTCGTCCACGTTCTTTATCTTCCAGAACGGCTCATAGCCGGTTCCGCTCGCGCGAACGCGGCGCCGCTTTACCTCGCACTCGTACAGTTTTTCCGTTTTCGCTTCAACCTTCGTAGCCATGCATGATTTCTTTCCTGGTGCGGTTGCGGTGCGTGAAGGCTTCTTTTCTGTAGTCTTCGAAACTGTTTGCCGCGGCTAGCGGCCTGTGCCGCCGACCGTCATGCGGTCCAGCTTGACCGTCGGCATGCCAACGCCGACCGGCACGCTCTGCCCGGCCTTGCCGCAGGTGCCGATACCTTCGTCGAGTGCGAGATCGTTGCCCACCATCGACACATACTTCAGGGCCTCCGGTCCATTGCCGATCAGCGTTGCGCCCTTGACCGGCGCGGTTACCTTCCCGTCTTCGATCAGGTAGGCCTCGCTGGCGGTGAAGACGAACTTGCCGTTGGTGATGTCGACCGAGCCGCCGCCAAAGTTCACGGCGTAGAGTCCGCGCTTCACGCTCTTCAGAATGTCCTCGGGCTGGTCCTCGCCGTTGAGCATGTAGGTGTTGGTCATGCGTGGCATGGGGATGGCCTGGTAGCTCTCACGGCGACCGCTGCCGGTGTTCGGCATCTTCATCAGCCGCGAGCTCAGCTTGTCGCTCAGGTAGCCGCGCAGAATGCCGTTTTCGATCAGCACTGTCTCCTGCGTCGGATTGCCCTCGTCGTCCACGTTCAACGACCCGCGCCGTCCGGGCATCGTTCCGTTGTCGACGACCGTCACCTTGCTCGACGCCACCTGCTGTCCGATCAGGCCCGCAAAGGCGCTGGTCTTCTTGCGGTTGAAGTCGGCCTCAAGGCCGTGTCCGACGGCCTCGTGCAACAGCACGCCGGGCCAGCCGGGGCCGAGCACGACTTCCATCTCCCCTGCGGGTGCAGCTACTGCGCCAAGCTGCAAAATTGCCGTGCGTGCGGCCTCGCGAGCGAAGTGCTCGGGAGATTTGTCGCCGGTAAAGAAGTCCAGGGCTACGCGTCCGCCGCCGCCGCTGGTGCCGCGCGCCATGTTGTTTTGCTCATCCTTCGCGATGACGAAGATGTTGAGCCGCGCGAGCGGCTGCGTGTCGCTGGCAAAGGTGCCGTCGCTGGCGGCGATCAGGATGCGGCGCAGTTCGTCGTTGATGCTGGCGCGCACCTGCACGATGCGCGGGTCGAAGTCGCGGGCTGCCTTGTCGGCGCGTTCGATCAGCTTCAGCTTCGCGGCGATCTCGACGTCGCTGCTCACCCCTGCCACCGGATAGAGCTGTGGTGTGCGCGTTTCGGTGAAGCCCTGGACGCGCTCAATCTGCGGTCCGCTGGCGATCAGTGCTGCTGTCCGCGCAGCCTTTAGCAGGCGGTCCGAACTGAGGTCGTCGGTGTAGGCAAAACCGGTGCGCTCGCCCGAAAGCACGCGAATCCCGCACCCCACGCTGATCCCCTGGGATGCCGTCTTGACGATTCCCTCATCCATGCCCAGCGAGGTTGAGGTGACCGCCTCGAAGTAGAGATCGGCAAACTCACCGCCCGCGCTCAGGGCCTCCCCGAGGCAGCGCTCGAGCAGACGTTCACTGAGACCGAGTTTCTCGAAGAAATATCGTTTGTGGTCGGTGATTTCAGGCAGCAATGAGTATGAGGCGGACGCCATCTTTCTATTCTAGTCCGATACTCGGACATTGCAGCGCCGCTGGCCTTTCTGACGCGCCTGAACGGGAGTGTTGGCGTTCCGTATACCCCGCGAAATCCGCAGCCTGAATGGCCCGTACTATCGTGCTCAGACGCCGCTTTAACCCCATAACCCCATGAAAAAGCCTATCTCCACCCGAATTGCAGGTCTCGACACCCTCCGCGCGCTGGCAATTCTGGCCGTAATGGCCTTTCACCTGTCCTGGAGGCTGCCGGAGCAGCTGATGCCGGTCGCGAGGTTCGGCTGGATGGGCGTCGACCTGTTCTTTGTACTCAGCGGCTACCTGATCGGCTCGCAGCTGCTGCGGCCGGTGAGCCGGAGGCAGGAGGTATCGCTGATCGAGTTCTATCGCAAGCGCGCCTACCGGATTCTGCCGGCATACCTCGTAGTCCTGGGGCTCTACCTGCTTTGGCCGGCATGGCATGAGAACACGGGAATGTCGCCCCTGTGGCAGTTTCTGACCTTCACCGAGAACCTCTTTGTCGACTACTCAAAGAACTATGCGTTCTCGCACGTGTGGTCGCTGTGCGTGGAAGAGCACTTCTACTTGCTGCTCCCGCTCCTGGTGCTGTGGCTGTCGCGCCGGCCTGCGGCATGGAAGACCGTCTCCGTACTGCTCTTCTTCGTTGTGCTGGGAGTTGTCATGCGCAGCTACGAGTTAGTACACGTCCTGCGCCCACTGGATCCGCACGGAGACGAGTTCAGCACGCGGTACATCGAACGCATCTACTACCCGACCTATAGCCGTCTCGATGGTCTGCTGGCGGGAGTGGCTCTGGCGCTGATCAGGATCTTTTGCCCGGCATGGTGGTCCGCCATCGCCCGTCGCGCGAACTGGCTTTTGCTGGCGGGTTGCGCTCTTGTTGGCGGCTGCACGTACCTGTTTGCCAATCGCTTCAGCTCCGATACGGGCCCAGCCGCCGTGGGTATCGTGATCGGTTACCCCTTGCTATCGCTGGGGCTGGCGTTCCTGGTGGTCGCCGCCATCGAGACGCGCAGTTGGCTGGGGCGCGTGCGCATTCCGGGCGCAAAGCTGTTGGCAACGCTCGCCTTCAGCCTCTACCTGACGCACAAGGAAATCGCGCACCTCGACAGTCTTTATTGGCCCCACCTCGCGCAGGCCCGCGACTGGCGCTCGGTAGTGCTCTTCGGCTTTACCTGTCTCGCAGGTGCGGCCATTCTCTATCTCTGCGTGGAGCGGCCCTTCCTGGCACTGCGCGATCGCCGCGAAAAACGCGTACCAGTTTCGGTTGATGAAGAAGCACGCCTGGAGCCCGCTCTTTAGCTCAACGTCCGTGCGAGGGGTCGGGTGAGTTCGCGACGTTCATATCCAGAAATACCTTCGGGAATCCCGGAGCGTAGCAGTTGCCGTCCGACGCGTAGGTCTTCGCGCAGCTCTTGGTGATGGCCGGTCTGCGCGGCGATTGCGAGTACTGCCACGCCACCAGATCGGGCTCTCCGGCTTCGGAGAGCGGCTTGGTCTTCAGCGTGCACCCCGCTGCGGGAGGGCACTGGTCCTGCGTGTCGAAGATGGCGACCTCATGCAGCCCACCCTTCTTCACGCGCTCGCGGATGTCCTGCACGGTGTCGATCCACACGCCGGGGTCATCCTGTACTCGCTGCCCGCTGGCATAGACGCCCGGACGGTAGTCCGAGGCAGCAACGGCCTCCGTCCAGCCCAGCAGGTAGGCAGCCTGTTCATCGAGCAGACGGCCACCTTCCTCCTGGTCGAGAAAGACGATGGTGTTCTTAGGAAAGCCTTCGCTCTGGGCAGCCTTTACAGCAACAGCGGCATCCTTGCGCCCGAGGTCTGCAGGTGTAGTTCCGGCCTTCTTCGCCTTGAGAATCTCCGCGTCGAGCCGGCCGTTGGCGAGCACGAGAAAGCCCCAGCCCTGCTGCTTGAGCAATTCGCGTTTACCTGCCCAGGAGTTGGTGTCGTCGCCGGGAGGGACGGTGAGCCAGTAGCCGGTAAAGGCGAAGTCCTTGCGCATGGCGGCCATGGTGTCGTCGCCGGGATAGTCGTTGCGGTCGAAGCCGAGAGATTGTGTGTCGGCCGAGGCAGAGGATGCGACCGGAACAGCAGATTGCGCCGAAGCGGAAGTTGCAGGAGTGGAACTGGCGGATTGCGCTGGACCACTGCCCCGTGAACAGCCGCAGACGGCCATTGTTCCCAATAAGATACCCAGACCCACGATGCGCATTGATTCTCCTCCTGCCCAGCTTACAACTGCGGCTACAATCTCTCTCAGAGAGCGGCCATGTAGAGCGCTACCCTCAAGGAAATCGCACGATGCCCGAGCCGCCGGACCCTCGCTATCCTATCGGTACGTTCACGCCGCCCCAGACCATTACCCCGGAAGACCGTCGCAACGCGATCCTTACACTGGCTGAGATGCCGGAGTTGCTGCGCGAGGCTGTTCGGGACCTCAGCGCGGCACAGCTCAGTACTCCCTATCGTGAGGGAGGCTGGATGCTGCGCCAGGTGGTACATCACGTCGCGGACTCGCACATGACCGCCTTCCACCGCCTGCGCAAGGCCCTCACCGAGGACTGGCCCGAGGTCAACGGCTACGACGAAAAAGCCTTCGCCGAACTGCCTGACGTTGCAGCGCCCGTCGAGTGGTCGTTGGAACTGATCGAAAGCGTCCATGCGCGCTGGGTGATGCTGCTGCAGACGATGACCGAAGAGCAGTGGCACCGCGGCTTTCGCCACAGCGAGCGAGGCCCGAGGCCGCTCGATTTGGTGACGCTGGAGTATGCGTGGCACTCGCTCCACCATGTCGCGCACATTACGAGACTGCGCACACAGCGCGGCTGGTAAGGCAGGAAACAGGAAGTAGCCAACAGAAAACAGCAAGGTCATTTAGCTTCCCTATGCCGCCCCGACCCTCCGCGGACAAATCAGCCGCGCAACAAACCGCCGCGCAGATCGCGATCGCTATCGAAGACTTCGTCGCGCAACATGGCGAAGCCGCCGTGCTCGAAGACGGCAAAGTTCTCTTCGACCTCCGCTCCGCGAAGTACACGCTCTCCACCGAGCACGACCGCTGCACGCTGCATCTGTGGAGCGAAGAGCGCAACATGGTGCGCCGCATCCTCTCCGCGACTCCGCGCAATGGATCGCTGCGGCTCTCGACGCAACGCTTCGGTCAGGCGCAGCCCAAGCTGCTGGAACTCGTAAGCTCGCGTGAGCGCCGCACTCCAACCACTCGCGAGGCTGCACGCACGCGCTACCTCAAGACACTGGAACGAGTGCTGCAACGCGAGTTTCCCGACTGGAAACCCGACGCCTTTCGCACCGCGATGGACCTCGAACGCAGCTTTGGTCCGGCCTATGCGCGTGGTTCGCTGGTGCGGGGTAACCAGGCCTGGGCCGTGATCGGGGTAAACGAGCAGGAGACCGCAACGACTATCGACGGTATCCTTACGCTCGGCATTCTGTGGCTGCATCACTGCCGTGAGCAGGCCGGCGGCAGGCGCTTGTATCAAGGGCTCAAGCTCATTCTGCCGCGTGGCACCGCAACGCTGACGCTCTCGCGTCTTGCCTGGCTCAACGAGGCGGCAGCCCAGTGGCGGCTCTACGAACTCGATCAGATCACGGAAGAGTTGACGCCGCGTGATGCCGCTGATCAGGGCAATCTACGCACGCGGCTGGTGCATCATCCCGACGAGCAGGCCGCGAGCGAGAGATTTGCAGATGCCATCGAGCAGGTGATGCAGCTTGTGCCCGCTGATGAAGAGCAACGGGTAGAGCAGCGTCTACGCAGCACGGCGGAGCTGGCTTTTCTGCTGCACGGCATGGAGTTCGCCCGCGCCCGCATCGGTCTTGCGCCGAACAGCTTTGCGCGTACGCTGGAGATTACGGCAGGAGTCGATGAGACACCTCTGATGCCCGCTACTCGCCGCGAGATTGCAGCCAGGATCGCGGAACTCTTCCGCCGTCGCCGCGCATTTGGCTCTGCTACCGATTTCGCTCGTCGCGGCCAGAGACCGTCACGTCGTATCGGCGCAGCCTCGGCCACCGCCGCGCACTCGCGATTGCAGCTTCGTGCGGAGCGTCCTGCGAAGGCGGACAATCCTGCACAAGACCCTCTCTACCGGGCTGCTCCCGAACGCTGGCTGGAGTCGGTGCTGCGCCGCGATCTCGCTCCGCTCACACGCAGCCTCGCGCCTCAGCCGAGAGTTGCTTCTTTGCCGCGAGACGAAGCCTTCGCAAACGACCCCGATCCCGATACGCGCGGCAACCGCGCGGATAGCTCTGAGTCCGCCCCGTCTTTCGCTGAGGCGGGCAATCCTCACGAACCCCGCGTCATCCCTCATCTCGATCCGAATCATGTCTACACGCAGGTGCCCGCCATTGCGGGTGCAAGCGACCGTGGCCTGCTCGATCTGCTTGGCGTCACCGCCGACGGCCGCCTGGCAGTCATCGAACTCAAGGCCGACGACGATCTCCAGCTCGCGCTGCAAGGGCTCGACTACTGGATACGCGTGCGCCACCATCATCTGCAGACCGCCGACGCGACGACGGGCCTCGGCGAGTTTCAGCGCCACGGCTACTTTCGTGGTGTCGAGCTTTCGCCCTTGCCTCCGCGGCTATATCTCGTGGCTCCCGCGCTGCACATCCACCCGGCAACGGAGACAATTCTGCGCTACGTCTCACCGCGCGTGGAGTGGAGCCTGCTGGCGCTCGACGAGCGCTGGCGGCAGGAGATTCGTGTGGTGTGGAGGAAGCAGGCCGGGCGGAGTTGAGTGTCAATACGTTGTATGTACAATGGAGGAGTAGGTGTTCGATTGGGATGAAGCAAATATAAGCCACATCGCTCGGCACGACATTACACCCGAGGAGGCGGAACACGTCCTTCTCAATGATCCCCTCGAACTGATGGTGCAGATTCACGGAGATGAAGAGAGAGTATTGCATGTTGGCGCGACGAAAGCGTTGCGCTATCTCGTAGTACTCACAACGTGGCGCGAAGAACGATTGCGGGTGGTTACGGCCTATGAAGCTCCTCGCGCGCTTCGATTGAAATACATACAGGGCCAAAGGAGACAGTGATGAGTGTCAAAGTGGAAGGGGTTCCAAAGTTCGCGACAGAACGCGAAGAGGCTGAATGGTGGGATGCAAATCCCAACCTGGTCGTTAAACTGTTCGAGAGAGCTGAAGCAGAGGGCAAAATCACCCGTGGCACGACCGCCAGGCGGTTGGGGCTCAGCACCACTGCAACCACAATTCGGCTCAGCAATGATGATCTCGCCAAAGCTAGGACGCAGGCGGAGGCAAAGGGCCTGCGCTATCAGACGTATCTCAAGATGCTGCTGCATGAGGCCCTGGCTCAAGAATCAAAAGAAACATCTAGCTCATCCAGGCGGCCGCAGCCTCAAGCTCAACGTCCGGCTCGGAAACAAACTCCGGCTGCGGCTCGTTCGCGCGCTGTGTAGAGAACGCGATCTACATCAAGTGGCTTGGAACGCACGCCGAGTATGACCGCATCGACGTGAAGACAGTGGAGTACATGGAGAGCCGATATGACGATCCAACCGATTCGCAATAAACGTGACTACGTTGCCGCACTCAAGCGCATTGAACGCCTTTGGGGCGCTCCTGTCGGGCACGGCTGAAGGCGACGAACTGGACGTGCTATCCACACTGGTTGCGGCCTATGAGGAACAGCACTACCCTGTGCCGCCTCCTGATCCGGTCGCGGCGATCCTCTTTCGTATGGAGCAGCAAGGGCTGACACGCCGCGACCTTGAGCCTCTTATTGGCAGTCGAGCTCGTGTGTCCGAGGTGCTGGGCGGAAGCCGTAGGCTGACTCTTCCCATGATTCGGCGGCTTAATGCTGAGTTGAAGATTCCGGCGGACATCTTGATCGGAACTTCTGAAGTTCGTGCGACAGCAAGTCGCACCCGCGCGTCGAGACGAAAATCTAGCCCCACGCCGCGGGTGCAGCCTCAAGCTCCGCGTCCGGTTCGGAAACAAAGTCCGGCTGCGACTCGTTCGCGCGCTGCGTAAAGAACGCTTCCACCTTCTCCATCACCTGCGCCCCGCGCTTGGCATCGAAGATCTCTTTGCGCAGCGTGGCGCCGCCGGGAACGCCATGCGTGAACCAGCTCGCGAACTGCTTCATCCGTCCGATGGCGTCGCGCTGCGCGCTCTCGTGATTGCGTTTCAGGCGCTTCTCCAGATCGCTATCGGCAGGGCCGACGATCTCCGGATGCTCCGCGACCTCGTGCATCAGGCGCTCGAAGTAGTCGCGGATCATGCGGTAGCGGTCCATGTCGGAGGGCTTGTCATATGTGCCCACGCCGGTGGCCTGCTTGGAGGCTGTGTACTGCGCAATCTGGCGGAAGATCCACGGATTCGCCGGTGCAGCGCGGCCGATCATCACGGCATCGCAGTGGGTCGCTTCAACCATGGCGGCGGCATCTTCCGGGGTGCGGATATCTCCGTTGCCGATCACGGGAATCGTGACGGCGTCCTTCACGGCGGCAATCCACTCCCAGCGGGCCTCGCCGGTATAGCCCTGCTCGCGCGTGCGAGCGTGCAGCGCGACGGCGTTCAGGCCACAGTCCTCGGCCATCTTCGCCAGTTCCACGCAGACGATGTTCGAGTCGTTCCAGCCCATGCGGAACTTCACGGTGAAGGGAATCGTCACCGCCGCGCGCACGCGCTCAAAGATCGTGCGGATTGCGGGCAGGTCGCGCAGCAGGCCTGAGCCGCCGTTGCACGCAACAACGCGCTTGGCCGGGCAGCCGAGGTTCAGGTCGACGAGGTCGAAGCCCGCGTCCTGGCAGATGATGGCGCTCTCCGCGAGCGTGGCCGGGTTCGATCCGAAGAGCTGCGCCGAGATCGGGTGCTCGTCTTCGTAGTAGGTCAGGTAGCGCTTGCGCTTGGTCTCGCGCATCCTCGAAAGCCCGTCGGCCGAGGTGAACTCCGTCATGATGAGCCCGCAGCCGGAGACCTCATTCGAGGTCTCAACGTCAATGTCCGCACCCTGTGTTTCAGAGCCCTGTGTTTCGGGCGTAGCCGCTTCGGCGGTAAACATCGATGAGTTCTTGATGAAGCGGCGGAAGACCGTATCCGTAACTCCGGCCATGGGCGCGAGCACGGTCGCGGGCGCGATCCGGACGCCACCGATGTGCATCTCGGCGGGCACGCGCGCTTCGGGCGGCATCTCGCGTGTGTCTAAGGTCGTATTGTTCTTCCAGTCCTTCTTCATTGGGGCTTCATGAATCCTTAGGCGCGAATTTCCCAGTCGGCACTATGCTGCGTTACGTATTCGTCAGCCAGCTTTGCAATCGTTGCACGAAACCGCTCGGGCTTAATTTCCATATTGACCTTTGGGTCGCCAACGAAAGGAACTTCGATTTTAAGAAACCCGATTCTTCCAATCCCGTCGGGAGCAAGCGACTTTTCAAGGAGGAGTGATGACAATCCAAACGGTTCGCTATATGCAGAAGCCCCTCGAAGAACATCCACGATGGCGACGTACTTGTATTGCGCGGGGATGCCGGCAAACCGGTCGATAAGCTCGTCGATATTCCGTGCCTGGTCAACGATGTCTAAACTTTGGTCCTCGAAGCGTTTGCGAATACAAAGCAATGCAACATGCACATCGCCCACGCCATCGCGATCAATCGCTAACACATCGACATGACTTCCATCCCAGTCGGCATCTATATAAATTTTTGGAACCGAGAGCCGCTGTTCCAAAAATGTCAGCGTCGCATTCTTAGCTCTTCCCAGCTGTTGTTTCTCTTCAGTTGTCGTCATGCTTCCACCCCTCGATATTGAGTTGAGCCCCAACGTTATTGGCCCACTGTGCGAATCGTTCGGCTTTAGTGATTACCATCTGATGGATCTTTGTATCTAGTCTTTGGTCGCCGTAAGCTACGCCGCTCTTTTTCGAAATCAGATACTGCAGGTGGCCTAGGCCAGCTTGGTCTGCAAGGGGTCTCGAAGCCAAAAGCTGCTTCAATGTGTCCGCAGCAGTCTTATGATCGTCGGATGAAAGCTGTCGATCTCCCAATCCGACTCGTAGCGCATCGGCGTAAGAGATGGCAGAGTGTATTGCAAGGAGTGCAGATGAGTTTTTATAGGAATCGTCATCCTGCGTGAGTCTCATCCCCCGACCAAAATCTGTCGCTCGTTGAATGTAGTGCTGTATCGTTACAGGCGGCATGGCGACATTGTTCCACAAACCGTAAGTAAGAAAGGCCTCCGCTGATCGCGGAGGCCTCTCGGTTTCGCTGAAATGCTGCGAGAGTTACTTCGCGTTGGCAGCGGCTTCGGCCTTCTTCGCATCGGTTGCCGCGAACTTGCGGCGGAAGCGCTCGATGCGTCCGGCGGTGTCGACCAGCTTCTGCTTGCCGGTAAAGAACGGGTGGCAGGCGGAGCAGATTTCGACGACGATGTCGCCCTTGTGCGTGGAACGCGTCTGGAAGATGTTTCCGCAGGCGCACTTCACATTGATGTTTTCGTAGGTGGGATGAATTCCAGTCTTTGCCATGGTGATACCTTTCGTAGCTAACCCGCCGCAGAACGGTTCGCTTGCAGTGGCATTGAAACCAGCCGGTTGGGCCGATCTTCAAGGGGCTCAATGCATCGATGTTCCTGTCGCGCTGCGAGCTTGGACCCCGACTCCCGAGGTTTCAGGCGCTTTTACTAGTTTAGCACTTGCTGTCAAGGGCGAGTCGCACAACTAGAGCATTTTCCCGTAGGTGAGCTAGTCACGGGTCTGAGTGCCGGTTTTCCCCAGGAAGAACGGCACTCAAATCCTCTATCTACTTCTCGGTAACAGGGGAAATACTTTTAAGCAGGAACGTACGTCAACCGAATCACGTCGTAGCCCATGAGATCGCTGGCCACCAGGCGGAGAGGGGGGCGGGGGCCGACGAAGAATGGTTTGCCGCTGCCAAACACGACAAGGCAGAGGTAGAGTCGATACTCATCGATAAGGCCGGCCTCGGTCAGGCTTTGTGCCAGGTCTGGTCCGCCAACGCCAATCTCGCCAGCCAGCTCAGCCTTCAGCCTGCGTATCGCCGTCTCGAAGTCGTCCGCAACAAGCGTGGCGTTGGGGCCAACTGATTTGAGCGAGCGCGACACGACCCACTTCGGTTTGCTTCGCCATGCAACCGCGAAGTCGCGTTCGTTCGCGTCCCAATCGGGAAGGTCGTCGTCCCAATAACGCATGATCTCGTACATGCGGCGACCGTATAGGAGGCCCGTCAGACCACGCACGTGCTCAACGAAGTGACGGAAGATCTCGGGCACAGGCGGCCCCAACTTCGTGTGGTCGACGTAGCCATCCAGAGACTGGTTCAATCCGTAGACAAGTTTCGCCATGCTGTGAATCTCCTTTCCAGGTTCTTCAGAACAGCTTGAGCCGACGTCGCGCGGAGGTGAAGTTCAACACTATCTGCGCGACGCATTGCCGGTGTGACCAAGCAGCAGAGGTACGCTTCCCAATCTCGAGATCCAAACTGAGACGCTACCGCATTTTCATTCCAATTGACAATCAATAAATCGTCTACTTAGGCCGTTCACTGAGCGAGAACCAGTTTCCGGAGTCGTCCTGCAAGACGGCGGAAAAACCGTAGAACTCATGGGTGGGCTCTTTCTTGAAGTGAACGCCTTTGGCTTTGAGCTCCTCGTAGGTTGCGAGCATGTCGTCACACAGGAAGGTCCCGAAGCCGAATGTGCCTGCAGCGACGAGCTCGCGCATCTTCGCCGCTGAGTCCTTGTCGAACATCATCTTTTCATCGATGGCCATCAAGGTAAGTTCGAGATCGGGCTGCTCCGGAGGATTGACGGTGAGCCATCTTCCCTTCGGTCCCATCTGCGCGTCGGTGTTTACTTTGAAGCCCAGCTTGTTGACGTAGAAGTCGTAGGCACTGTCCTGGTCGAGTACAAAGATGCTTGCGTGATTCAGTTTGGTAATCATTTCATTTCCTCCGTAGATGAGTTACGGAGATGAATATAGCGGCCCGAGTGGCTACGACGCTTCTCGAATATTGCTATTTTGCGTGCGTACGTACATCGCGGCAAAGCACCCTGGAACAAAGGCCAGCGGCGCAGCGGCAATTTGCCGGGTTCGTGCAAGCTTGTCGCGTTGGTAAGCCGAAGGCGTAAGGCCGGTGCGCCGTTTGAAAAGTCCCGTGAAAGATCCGAGGCTGTCAAACCCGACCGATAGGCACACCTCCGTTACGGGCATGCCGGTTTCCAGCAGCGCCCTGGCTCGTTCTATCCGAACAGCGATCAGATATTGGTGAGGCGTTTTCCCATAGATGCTTTTGAAGGTGCGGATAAAGTGATACTTCGAGTAGCATGCCTCGTCCGCGATATCGCCGGCATCGATGCTCTCAGCGGAGTGTGTATCGATGAACAGCTTTGCCTGAACGATGCGGCGGTACAGATAGAGCTTCTGGAATTCCTGTTCGGACATACAGGCTCACGAGGTACAGATGCTTATGCGGCAGCGTTTGTAAGGGACTCGCGGCCACGGCACGATTGTAAAGCCTTGTCCGCTTTGCCGATTTTTCAGGCAGGGGGGGACGTGTTTCCGATTGCGAGTATTGACGACTCCCTGTGTTCGGACACATAACATGACACGTATCCTCTGCTGCGGCAGTTGGATGGGCGTTTTCCACTACTTCAAGCGAGAGAAAAGCATGTAATTGTTGCTTGGTATCTCCGCATTTCTGACGTCAAGCGCAAATGCCGGCCGGCTTCTATTGCGAATAAATTCTCAATAAATTACAGTGCGGATATGTCGACGACCGATACCCGCCTGCCCGTTACCGTCCTCTCCGGCTTCCTCGGAGCGGGGAAGAGCACCGTTTTGAACCACATCCTGCACAACCGCAGCGGCCTCAAGGTTGCGGTGATCGTCAATGACATGAGTGAGATCAACATTGACGCGGACATGGTCAACCAGCAGTCGCCCCTGAGCCGGGTCGACGAAAAGCTCGTCGAGATGACGAACGGTTGCATCTGCTGCACGCTGCGCGAGGATCTGCTCAAAGAGATCTCCCGGCTGGCCCGCGAACAGCGGTTCGACTATCTGTTGATCGAGTCGACCGGCATCTCCGAGCCGCTGCCCGTCGCCCAGACCTTCACCTTCGAGGACGAGACCGGGGACTCACTGGAGAAGGTCTCGCGCCTGGATACGATGGCGACGGTCGTTGACGCCAGGGCCTTTGTCCACGACTACACCTCGCAGGACTCTCTGCTGCGCCGCAAGGTGGCGATGGGCGATGACGACACGCGCACGCTCTCCAACCTGCTGAACGAGCAGATCGAATTTGCCGACATCATCCTGCTGAACAAGGCCGACCTGGTCTCGGAAGAGGAAATGGGCCTGTTGCAGGACCTGATCCGTAAGCTGAATCCCCGCGCCGACGTGATTCAGACGGTGAATGGAAAGGTCGCTCCGGAGCGTCTTCTGAACACGGGCCGTTTCGACATGGCCGCCGCCCGCAACAGCCCCGGCTGGCTGATGGAGATGCGCGGCGAGCACACGCCGGAGACCGAGGAGTACGGCGTCTCCAGCTTCGTCTACCGCGCGCGCCGCCCGTTTCATCCTCACCGCTTCGCCATGGCGACCAACGCCGGACTGGAGGGCGTGCTGCGTTCGAAGGGATTCGTCTGGTTCGCCTCGCAGCCCAACGAGTGCTACACCTTCTCCATCGCCGGCGGCACCACCGACATGAGCAACTCAGGCCCGTGGATGGCCTGCTACGGAGACCGCGACGACCTGCTGCGCGACCAGCCGCACCTGAAGGACTATCTGGGACGCGTGTGGGAGGGAGAGTACGGCGATCGGCGGCAAGAGATCGTCTTCATCGGCGTCGATATGGATAAAGAAGGCCTGACCAAAACGTTTGACGAGTGTCTGCTGACAAAGAGCGAGATGAAGGCCGGACCCAACGCCTGGTATGGATTTCAGGCCGGCCGATAACTTGTCTTTGCCGTTGCCGTTTTTATCTTTGCTTTTGCTTTTCTAGTTGTCATTCCGAGCGGAGCGAGGAACCTGCTGTCTCCCGTTCTTCGTTCGTATTACCCAGAAAACGTAGGGTGAAATTGTGGCGCTGAAAAAGTGCTGCGGCGGCACCGGCGGAAAGCAGGTTCCTCGCTCCGCTCGGAATGACAACCAGAAAAGCAAAAACGACAAAGACAAGACCGTGTGCGTGTTGAATCTGCGCAAAGTTCTCTCAGGAGAGGCCCCCTCGAATGTCCCATCTTCCCAACACCGTCCCCGTCAGTCTGATCACCGGATTTCTCGGCAGCGGCAAGACCACGCTGCTCTCCGCCCTGCTGAAGATGCCCGAGATGACCAACACCGCCGTTATCATCAACGAGTTCGGCGAAGTAGGCCTGGATCACAGTCTCGTCGAGCATAGCGATGAGAACATCGTCGAACTGCAGAGCGGCTGCATCTGCTGCACCATCCAGGACGATCTTCATCAAACCCTGCAATCGTTGATCGCAAGGCGCTACGTCGGCTCAGGATTCGACCGGGTGGTGATCGAGACAACCGGCCTCGCGGACCCTGTACCCATCATCCATACACTGATGACCTCGCCGGAGCTACAGGCCCTCTACCATCTCGACAGTGTCGTTACGGTGGTAGATGCCGTCAATGGCAGCCACACGCTCGATACCCATCGGGAGTCCTGCAAACAGGCCGCCATGGCGGAACGCATCCTCCTGAGCAAGACGGACCTCGTCAGCAAAGACGTTCGCGAAGAACTGATCGACAGGCTTCACCGCATCAACCCTGCGGCGAAGATTCTCACGGGACGGCCACCGGAACTCTCCGTGTCGGATCTCTTCGGCGAAGAGGGATACGACCCTTTCAAGAAGACCGAGGACGTAAGAAGCTGGCTCCAGGCAGAGGCCTACCAGAAGCAGGAGCACGAGGGAGATCATCATCACCATCACAACGTGAATCGGCACAACGACAAGATCGAATCGTTTGCCATCACGCACGAACAGCCGATCCACGGGCTGGCCTTTGAGATGTTCATCGAGATTATGGCCGCGAAGGTAGGGCCACAGTTGCTGCGCATGAAGGGCATCGTCAATGTAAAGGGAGAGGACCGCCCTGCCGTGGTTCACGGCGTGCAGCACATCTTTCATCCCGTGCAGTGGCTGGATCAATGGCCCGACGAGGACCACCGTACCCGGCTCGTCATTATCACGCAGAGCATCAAGAAAGACGTCGTCGAAGGCTTCTTCAATGCGCTTATCTCCGCCATGGACGAGGCCTGTCAGGATCCCAATACGTAGCTAGGTCTTTCTTAGCATGTGCCATCAAAGTGCAAATGCCGAGTGCGCCGAGCTCACGCAACGTAAACTCTGCGCAACCCGGCGTCCTTCGCGTTTGCAGTTTGCTTTCGTCTGCTGCGCCTTAAGTAGGCGATTTGCCCAGCTCAATCTTTATCCCGAACGCCAGCTTGATGGTTCGCCCTAACGCCTCTCAGAATCAAAATGCGGTTGTAACGCTGCACGAGGATGCAAGGCAGGTTTGCCAGGAGCGCATAGATGGTCATCACCACCGAGGCCCAGGGCGGATTCCACAGATAAAAAATAGGAGCGCAGCAGAGCATGCACCAATGGGCCCACTCGCCGCGACGCGCTTCGAGCGCAAAGCGCAGAAGGTATTCAGGATGGCGCGATGCCAGCCGGCGTTTGGGAAATGTCCCCCCAATCCAGCCTGTCCCGTCAGGCAGGAGAGCCTTCCATTTCCTGATGCGAAGCACCCTGCGGTACAAGTCGGCCTCCCGCAATTGACGAGCAGAAGGCGCGCGGTCTATCGCGAAACAGCGCTGCGGCAGGTGCAGGCTCATGCGGGCAATAGAGAGTTGAAGGATAGGCCAGCCGACGATATTGGCGGTGATCGCGATGAGGTTCACAGCTGGCGCCCCTTCCACGTAACCGGGCGGCGCGCAAACTGCAACCAGGCCGAACGGCCAAAGAGGGCGAAGTAAAACAGCAGCGGGAGAGGATAGAGAAGGGCTGTAGTGAGCCGGAAGCTGCCGACCTGCCGGGCCATACCCGCGATCTGTACAGCGAAGAGAAGATAAAAGGCAAAGGCCAAGGAACGCATCAGTCCCGTCCCTGCGAGAACCGCCAAAAACACGAAAACCGCACTAGACAGCCAGGGCACTGAGAGGCAAAGGACAACGGTCGACGTAGCCCGCGCGCCGGCTGCGAATCCTTTCTGCCAGCTCTCGCAAAGCTGACCCACTCCCTGCGGGAACATCCGCATCAGGAGTGTCCCGCGACCGGAGACGGTATGGGTATGGCCGTTTACAGACTGAATGCTGGAAGCGAAATGCAAATTCTCAAGAAGCTCTCCACGAATGGCGGCATAGCCTCCCGCTCGCAGATAGAGGTCTCGATGAAGGATCAGGGACTGCCCGAAGAGACGGGGTTTATCCAGGCCGCTAAATCCGCCCGCTCCCATCGCCATCAGAAGATTGAAGAAAAGCGAAAGCTCCTCGTAGGGTTTCCTGGTCGTGTGGAAGGGAAGGATGGAAAGAGCGCTGTCGGGTGGCAAGCCACGAAAGAACGAGAGGATGCGCTCCAGCCCTCCTGCGACCACCCAGGTATCCGCGTCCAGAAACAGAAGCGTCTCCGAGGTTGCAGCCAGAACACCATGATGGCAGGCCCAGTTCTTGCCGAGCCAGCCGGGCGGCGGGTCGCCGGGTGTAATGACAGAGACCCCAAAGCTCAGGGCGATGGCACGCGTATTGTCGGTAGAGCCGTCATCCACAACGATGACCTCGGCGGGAGGAGGCTGCGAATGCAGGAGGGAGGCCAGGAGTGTTGGAAGATTCTCGGCTTCATTGCGAGCGGGAATGATCACTGAGACATCCTGCACCGAGACATCCAGGAACTCTGCCTCGATGGAGACTGCCTCAGGGATCACTTGAATTCGGCGCAGGAGTAGAAACCCTGAAACAAACCCTCCCATGCAGGTCATCAGAATCGCCATCATGGTTCAGCTCTCTTCCGACTGCTCCAGGATGAGCTTGGCTACATGCTGTCCGCAAAGAGTCACCATGGGCATTCCGCCGCCTGGATTGACGCTGCCTCCGACAAAAAAAAGATTCTTGTACCGGGGGCTGCGTTTTGGAGCTTTGAACGCGAAGTTGCGCCGCCTGTCCGAGACGACTCCATAGATAGAGCCGCGGTTGGAAAGATATCGCTCCTCGATGTCGAAAGGCGTCCAGAAATCTTCCACAACGATGTGCTTTCGCAGATCGGTCAGGCCCATGCGTTCCAGTTTGTCGAGACAGCGCTCCTTCAACGCGACGCAGTCTTCACGCGTGTACGGGTGCTGGTCGTTCAGGTAGGGGATGTGCGGAAGGATCTTGATGTTGTCACAGCCGGGGGGAGCCTGGGAGGGATCGGTGCGCGTAGGGGCCACCAGATAGATCGTGGGGTCGTCGGGCAGAAGCTTTTCGCGGAAGACGCGATGGAAGTGTGCCTTTTGATCGCCGGAGAAAAAGAAGTTATGGTGTGCCAGTTGTGGATACGTGCGATCGAGACCCAGATGAAGCACGATACCGGAACAGGCGGGTTCGAACCGGGCAAGTTTTTTCATGACTCGCTCGGGCTCTTTCAGAAGCTGCTGGTTGGCGGGAAGCACTTCCATGTTGGAGACAACAAAGTCAGCTGCGAAGGAGAACGTCTCCCCCTGATCGGAGATACCCTGAACGCCTGTAACCCGGTCGCCTTCCTTGTCGATATCCGACACTCGATGCTTGAGATGTAGACGAACCCCAGTCTCTTCCAGCCTCTTCTCGAAGGCGCGAGCCAGCTCGTAGAGGCCGCCGGAGACGTACCACAGCCCAAACTCGAGCTGAATATTCGGCATGAGATTCATGAACCCTGGAGCGTCATACGCGGAAGATCCCACATACTTGATGAAGTATTCGAGGATGTCTCGTAGATAGGGATCGCGTACGCGCTTGGCGATACCGCCTGCCATCGTTCCCGTGTAGTCCAGATCGCGCGCGCCGCGAAGACCATAGAAGCGAACAAACTGCCAGAAGGTGTCGAGGCCGCGTTCGAAGTAGCCTCTTTCGACAATCTCGTACTGTTTGCGGGAGTACTCGAGAAAGCGCTTGTAGTCCAGAACGGCATCGCCGCCGAGAGCGCTGAGTTCCTCGCTCATCTTCGCGGGATCTTCCCATAGGTCGATGATTTTGCCGTCTTCAAAAAAGTTACGCCATTGGGGATCCACTCTTTGGAGAGTGATGTAGTCCTCCAATCGCTTGCCGTCGCCTTCAAAGACCGGGCGAAAGATCTGTGGAAGCGTGAAGATGGAAGGACCGAGATCGAAGCTGAATCCTGCCTCCCGACGCAGGTTGAGTTTGCCGCCGACGCAGCCATTTTTTTCGAGAAGATCGACCTGAAATCCTTCGCGCGCAAGCTGGATGGCGGTGGTCATTCCCCCCAGCCCCGCACCGATGACAACGACCCGTCTTGCGTTTCCCGTCCTGGTGGCTGGTGTGCTCATGACATTCTCGGTGGATTCTCTTTGGTATAAGACTGCTGGAAGTAACCTGTGCCGGTGAAACTCCGTGAATCTGAATAGACGCCCATTTAGCGCTGCGGGAACAGATGTCTGATGCGTTTTCCGATAGACCCGCTCGCATGTCGAAAGAGCAGCAGGCTGCGGAGACGCTGAAAAGTCCGAAGAGTAAAAGGAAACCAGTGGATCTCCGTCGCCTGGGGCCGTGTGACGGTCATGACCGATTTTGTGCGGGAGAACGTAAGGAGACCTGCCGGGCCATGATAGCGGCCATACCCGCTGGCGCGATTCCCTCCGAACGACGCACTTGGATTGCCGATGTTGCGGATCACGTCATTGATCGCACAGGTCCCTGAGTCAAGTTGCAGGGCAAGACGTTGTCCTTGAGTGGAGTCTCCCGTGAAGATGCTGGCACTGAGCGCAAAGGCGGTGGAGTTGGCGAGCGCGAGAGCTTCCGCTTCATCGCGGAAGGGCTCCAGGCAGACAACAGGCCCGAAGGATTCTTCCGTGAGCAGCAGCGATTCAGGGGGAACCCCGGTAAGGACCAACGGAGGCACCTGGCCGGAGTCGCGCTGCCATGCCGTGTGCAGGGTTGCGCCGCGCGCCAGAGCGTCATCGACCTGTTCCGAAAGCAGCCGCCTGACAGAGTCGAAACGGACAAGTCCTAAATCCGAGTCGAATGTTGTGCCCATGCGAAGGCTTCCGATGCCCTCCAGAAACCCCCGCAGGAAAGCAGCGTAGATAGACTGCTCGACATAGATGCGTTTCACTCCAACACAAGCTTGCCCGGCATTGGAGAAGGCGCCATAGAGTGCACCCCGGATAGCGCGCGCAAGATCGCAGGAGGAAAAGACGAGGCAGGCGTCCTTTCCTCCGAGTTCAAATACCGCCGGAATCCTATGTCTGGCTGCGTGCTGCGCGACAGCACGGCCGTTCCGGCTGGAGCCGGTAAAGAAGAGAAAATCAGGGCCGGCATCGATGAGGCCGGAGGCCGCCTCGGCAGGTTCCGCGGCCTGAGCCGGTTCGCAGGACACCTGCACCAAACCCTCGGGAAGGTTCGCCTCGCGGCAAAGAGCTTCTATCAGTGAAGCTGTGCGTGGTGTCTGCTCCGAGCATTTCAGCAAGACAGCGTTGCCTGCGAAGAGCGCGGTCGCCATCGGGATGACCGAGAGCTGAAAAGGATAGTTCCAGGGCGAGAAGATGAGGACGACGCCATGAGGTTGTGGAGACTCTCTGAAACGTGTGCCTGAGAACAGGAACCACGGTTTGCCGATCGAACGGGTGCGCAGAATCCGTGGGGCCTCACGTTCATAAAATCGAAGCTGCTCCAGGGTAACCATGATGTCGCCGGTAAGCGCGTCCAGCGGAGGCTTGCCGACTTCTTCAGAAAGGACGGAGACGATCCGGTCGATCTGCGAGGCGATTGCGTTTCGCAGAGGACAAAGGGCGCGGCAGCGTTGAGCGACACTGAGCTTCGCCCACTGAGCCTGGGCTCGGCGGGCATTCTCGATGCGAGTGGCGAAGCTATTGCCTTCGCTCACGCCTGCGGTTCCTCGGTAAACAGTTTGGGCTCGGGATAAGCCACGCCGTATTTCCGGCAGATCAGGTTGGAAGAGATGCGGGCCGATTCAAAGATGGTGGGCAATCCGCTGCCGGGATGGGTGCCGCCTCCGACAAGGTAGGTGTTGTCGAACTCTTCAAACTGGTTATGGGGGCGAAAGTACAGCATCTGGTCCCAGCTATGGGACATATTGAAGGTCGCGCCCAGAAACACGGAGAGGTTCTTCTCCCAGTCGTCGGGAGTCAGTATCAGCTCCTCGCGAATATGCTGGCTGATGTCTTTGCAGGGGGTGCGTTGCTCGATCAGATCGAGCACGCGATCGCGATAGGCGGCCTTATGCTCTTCCCAGTTAATGCCGCTGGTATTGTTCGGCACCGGCGCCAGAATATACAGGGCGGAATGTCCAGCCGGAGCGCACGAGGGATCGAGCGTCGCCGCGTTGCGGATATAGACAGAAAGGTCTTCCGAAACGGTCTTGTGCTTCGTAATGCTTTCCAGGTTCTTTTTATAGTCTTTGGCGAAGACGATCATGTGATGTTCCGCCTCGGGATACGTCTTGTCCAGCCCGAGATAGATCATGAAGGTCGAGCAGGAGTATTCGCGTTTGCGCAGCGCCGCCGGCTTGTACTTCTTGAGGGTGTTCTCCGGGAAGAGAGTACTCATCGCATACCCGAAGTCGGCATTGATGACGACATCGTCGCAAGCGATTTTGTCTCCATTGGCCAGCTCCACGCCGCAGGCCTTCCGGCCATCGAGCAATACCTGCTTGACCGGAGACGAGGTGTGAATCTCCGCTCCTGCCTCGCGAGCAACTTGAGCAAAGGCTTCCGAGATGCGGCAGAGGCCGCCCATCACATGGTAGATTCCGTGCGCGTGCTCCGTGTAGGGAATCATGGCGAACAGGCCTGGGCAATCCCACGGCGACATGCCGAGATACTTGGACTGAAACGTAAATGCGAGCCGAAGTTCCTCGGAGCGGAAGTACGTGGAAAGCACGTCGTACAGCGATCTGCCGGGAGCAATATGCGGCAAGGCGGAGAGCAGCGTCCCGCTGAGAAAATCGAACGGGCTGCCGTACTCGCGTTGCAGGCAGGGATACAGCTTCTTGAACCGGATGCTTTCAGCCGAGAGGAAATGATCGAGCCCCGCTCCTTCTCCCGGAAAAGCCTTCTCGATCTCCCGGCGCATATCCTCCGGACGGGATCGAACCAGCATGGATTTATTCGGAAAATAGAGGCGATACATGGGATCTAGAGGACGGCAGTCCAGGTAGTGATCCGTGGCGTGACCGCTCTCTTCGAAGAGCTCGTCCAGGATGTACTTCATCATCAGGAACGTAGGTCCGAGATCAAACCGATACCTTCCCAGGACGACTTCTGCGTTGCGCCCCCCGATGCGGTCGGCCTTCTCGAAGACCTGGACTTTGAAGCCTCTTCGCGCAAGAAGCATCGCAGTCGCCAGTCCCCCCGGACCTGCTCCGATTACAACGATGCGCCTGTTTATCATTCTCCGTATAGTACGGCGCGACGGAACATCTGGATGGATCGAATTTTGATTCGCGCATTTATTCCAGCCGGGCAACTCCCGGGCGCTGGCTAATCGGAGACGCGGCTGCTCTCCGGCGCCGAGGTCTCCTTGAGTGCGATGCCGGTAGTCTCAAGCCGCCGGGCTTCCTTCATATAGAACGCGATACGTTGTGCAGCATCGTTATAGCTCAGACCTTCCTGACGGATGTTCGAGACGCAGTTGCGCTCGGCATCCGTGCGGCCGGGAAGGGGGTTCCACGTAATGTAGACCCCGAGCGAGTCCGGCGAGCTGAGTCCGGGGCGTTCGCCGATCATCAGCACGACAAGTTTTGCTCCGAGCAGATGTCCGATCTCATCGCCAATGGCCACGCGGCCCTGCGAGACGATGCAGATGGGCGCCAGGGAGCTGTGATCGTCCAGCGTGGGAAGCAGGGCATCGAGCAGCGGCAGCGCATGGCGCTCGATGGCCAGCGCGGAGAGTCCGTCCACGAGGATGAAGGCAACGTCGGGTTTTTCCGGGGTGCTCGCGGCATAGTCCCGCAGCGCTTGTGCAAAGTCGGGATGCAGGGTGCGGCCGAGATCGGGGCGGCGCAGGTAGAGATGGCGGCCCTTCTGTCGGGATTCACCTTCGATCGCGCTTCGCAGCACGAAGCCCGCGCGCCCTCGCTGCTGCAGCCCATGCAGCAGTGCCGGAATGTCGAGCAGGGTGTGAACCGCGTCGCGCGCGAGCGCATGATCGAGCTGAAAGCGAAGCTGCTCCCGCGTAGGAATGGCAGCACCGGTCAGTCCCAGGGAGAGGCGCGCGGTGGTGGGGAGCGCTTGTGGCTCATCGAGCTTGTCAATCTCGCGGCTGTCGATCTCGCGGCTCATTGGGCAACCTCCGGCGGCAGAAGCGCCGCAGGCTGGCCGAGGCGCTGGAGTTGGTGGAAGCCCTCGCCGGCGAGCCAGGCTTCGAACTCCGGCGCGGGCCTGAGGCCCAGCAGGCGGCGCAGATAGAGCGCGTCGTGGAACGAGGTGCTCTGGTAGTTCAGCATGATGTCGTCGGCGCCGGGCACGCCCATGATGTAGTTGACGCCGGCCGCGCCCAGCATGGTCAGCAGGGCATCCATGTCGTCCTGATCGGCTTCGGCGTGGTTGGTGTAGCAGATGTCGCAGCCCATCGGCAGGCCGAGCAGCTTGCCGCAGAAGTGGTCTTCCAGCCCCGCACGCAGAATCTGTTTGCCGTCGTACAGATACTCCGGCCCGATGAAGCCGACCACGGTATTCACCAGCATCGGTTTGTAGCGGCGTGCGACCGCGTAGGCGCGGGCTTCGAGCGTCTGTTGATCTACCTTGTGATGCGCGTTCGCCGAGAGCGCACTGCCCTGGCCGGTCTCGAAGTAGAAGACGTTCTCTCCGCCGGTCTCACCGTCAAGTCCGCCACGCCTGAGCTCGCGGGCCATGGCGTGGGCCTCGTCGAGCAGCTCCAGGCTGACGCCGAACGACGCATTCGCCGCCTCGGTTCCGGCGATCGACTGAAAGAGGAGATCGAGCGGCGCTCCCTGCTGCATGGCTTCCATCTGGGTTGTGACATGGGCCAGCACGCAACTCTGGGTGGGGATGCTGTAGCGCAGGCGCACGTGGTCGATCAGCCGCAGCAGATGGGTCACACTGGCCACGCTGTCCGAGACCGGGTTGATCCCGATGACCGCATCGCCGGACCCCAGCCGCAGACCATCCAGGATGCTGGCGGCGATGCCCAGTGGATCGTCGGTGGGATGGTTCGGCTGCAGCCGGGTGGAGAGCCGTCCGGGGAGACCGACGGTCGTGCGAAAGCGAGAGACCACCGAGATCTTGCGCGCCACCTGGATCAGATCCTGCACACGCATCAGCTTGGAGACGGCGGCGGCCATCTCCGGCATGATCGACAGCCCTGCGAGCCGCTCGCTGGTGGCTTCATCCGAAAGCAGCCAGTCTCGGAACTCACCGATACTCAGCCCGGCGATCGGCGCAAAGGCTTGTGGGTCATGGCTGTCGATGATGAGGCGTGTTACAGCGTCGGTCTCGTAGGGGACGACGGCTTCATTCGTGAAGACGCTCAATGGCAGCTCGGCGAGGGTCATCTGGGCGATGACGCGCTCCTCCGCCCCGGAGGCTGCAATGCCCGCAAGCTGGTCGCCCGATCGCAGCGGCGAAGCCTTGGCCAGCAGCGTCCGCAGGTCGGCGAAGGTGTGTTTCATGCCGCGAACTGTATGGCTGTAGGGCATACGTGTTGCCCAGATTGTAGTAGGTCGCCGTTACAGACTTATGCGATGCCCGCGGCTTTCCTTGTTTGTGACTGTTGATTGTGCGGAGATGAACTGCGGGGTCCGCTTCGTTTTCGCGGTGAAATACGCAGAAAGAAGCGAATGGCAAAGGTCGTAAGAACAAGGAAGAAAGCACCCGCGAGGAGAGCGGCGGGAATGAGCCACCAGCCGAGAATCTCATGCATTGGAGGTTGTGGTGTGTGAGACATCGTCCCGCCGAGATACTGAGGATGTTCGGCGCTGCCGTTCGTCCACAGGCCTGTACGGCCAGGGAAAAAGAGTTTGAGGAAGGCTGTCAGAATCAGGACGAAGCCGGTGAGATATCCGGAGAGACCGCAGACGAAAACCAGAATACCTAAGATACCTCTGGCGGCAATCCGAAGCGTCGCTCGCATCAATGACCAGGGCGAAAAGCTGCGGCTGGCCTGACGAATGAGCACGCCATCGCGATACTCAGCGGCCAGCGCGGCTGCGGGGCCGAGACGCAGCAGGACAACAGACACAGAGTTGCCTGGTTCCTCCGCGGAGTCGCGGATGTGTGCGCGGATTTCGCGAAGGATCTCCTCGCGCTCGGCAAGAGTGATGGCTCCGAGATTGGCGCGGAGAGAAGAGAGATATTGCTCGACTTGTTGTTCGTCCGTCATCGTGCCTCCTGTTTTTCAAGTACGGGTTCAAGGAGGCGATCGAGGCCCCGGGAGAAGTTGTTCCACGCCTCGGCCATTAACCGGAGCCGCTGAATACCGGCCTGCGTGAGCGAGTAGTACTTGCGGGGATGACCGGCTTCAGCCTCCACCCACTCGGATGTGAGCAAGCCTTCTGCCTTGAGTCGATTCAGAATGGGATACATCGTGCCTTCGGCGAGAGCAAGGCTGGACTGGCTGTCAAGAAACCGGATGATCTCCAGCCCATAGAGCCTTCCTCCCCACAGGCTGGCGAGAGCAGCCATCTCTAGAGCACCCTTGCGCAGTTGGGCCTCCCATCGATCCGGCGCATCTCCAGTGGGTAGTTCCGTTTTCGATAATCCCATGCAACATACCTCGTAATGCAATGTATATGGCAATGGCTACAAGCTGTCAATGCCAAATTTGGCTCTCTCTATAGCTCTAGATTGCGGGTGCTCTGTGCTCCTGGTGCGCAAAACGATCTTTCAGCTTCAGGATGGGGTGTTCGAGAACGCGGTAGCTGAGCCATGCAATGGCCCATGAGCCAAAGAAAGCCAGCGTGATGGTTACGGCAAACGCATGCGGACGAAAGAATCGATTCGCCATATAGGCAAACAGGTCATGCAGAAGATCGTGATAGACGTAAAAGCCATAGCTGATGACGCCGAAGCTGCGCAGGCCTTTTAGGCTCAGCAGACGGCTGAACCAGCTACTGGGCTGGATCGCTTCGAGGATGAGCCCGGCCGCGAAGAGATCGATCAGCGTGAAGCCATACACTCCGATCCAGTTCGTCGCCGAGCCATGAAAGGGCAGCTTGAGAACATCCACGGCGAGGATGTAGGCCAGAACGAACAGCACTGCGGACGATGCGAGCAGAGCTCTCCGCCAGCGATGAAGCCACTCTTTCTCCGGTCCACGCAGACAGAGAGCCACAAGACCGCCGATCAGGAGAGCGTCCACACGTGTCGGCATGCAGCGGTAAAGCAGCTCCATGCCCAGCATCTGTGGCGTGAAGAACAGAGTGAGGCCCCATCGGAAGATAGGCGCCGCGAGGATGACACCGGCGCAGACTTTGATGAGGATCTCGCGTCTGCGTAGCGTATAGACCACCAGCGGCCATAGCAGATAGAACTGTTCTTCCACGCACAGCGACCAGAAATGCCCGATGTAGAGGTGCATGGGGCTCTGGAACCAGTGACTGACGAGGGGGCCGCATGTGAGCCGGTCGAAGCGATAGGGATCTCCCGGCACATGCAGAAACAGAAATCGTGCGTAGTTGCCGAAGTAGGCCGGCCACAAGGCCCAGCGCCAGTTCCACTCCCACTGTGCGAGGGGTGCGACGATCAGAACAGCCAGCCAGATGGCGTAGTACAGCGGAAAGATGCGCAGAGTCCGGCGCATGTAGAAGTCACGGTAGCGGTGCGGTTGATGCTGGCTGTCATAGAGAATGCCGGTGATGAGAAAGCCGGAGAGCACGAAGAAGATATCGACGCCGGTCCATCCCCATCCGAAGAGAAAGGCCTGTCCCGCCGCGTAGTGCTGCAGAAAGACCATCATCACGGCGACGGCACGCAGGCCGTCGAGACCTCGATAATAAGATCTTTCGTTTTTGTTGACGATCCCGGGCGAGGTCACTCGTCAAGATTTAGCACAATTGCGGCTCGATTCGCACAGAGCGGCAAGGCTGCGATACTGGATATCGATGGTTGAACCCTGCCCTATCTGCGACGGCTCCGGCCTGCGCCTCATCGAACGCCCTGGCGGCATCCGCGTCGCGCAGGAGTGCGTTTGCCGGGCGGCTCGCCGCACCGAGCGGGCAACCGAGCAGGCACGGATACCGCAGCGCTACGCGCATTGCTCGCTCGACGAGTACGTCACCAACTTCGCCGGGGCCAGCCGCTCGCTGGGCTCCGCCCATGTGATGGCGCGCAAGTTCGTGCAGGGCTACCCGTTCGACACCAACGGAAATGGACTGTTGCTTACCGGCTCCATCGGCGTCGGCAAGACGCACCTTGCGGTGGGAATGCTGCAGGCGCTGATCTCCGAGCGCGGCGCCAAGGGTCTGTTCTACGACTATCGCGACCTGCTCAAGCAGGTGCAGAACAGCTACAACCGCAGCGTGAACGAGACGGAGCTCGAAGTCCTCGCCCCGGTGTTTGAGGCCGAAGTGCTGGTGCTCGACGAGCTCGGCGCGTCGAAGCCGACCGACTGGGTGTGGGATACCGTCGCGCACATCCTGAACACCCGCTACAACGACCGCCGCACGACCATCATCACGACCAACTATGCCAACCTTCCGCCCTTTGGCGGCGAGATCTCAGGTGCGCGCGCCGCGGTGCGCGAAGAGACCCTGGGCGACCGTATCGGCGAGCGCATGCGTTCGCGCCTGCAGGAGATGTGCGTCGTCGTCGAGATGACCGGCGAGGACTTTCGCCAGAAGGTCAAACGCGCCAGCTTCGCCTGAGCGTTTTTAACTCGTAACTCGCTACTCATCTCTCGAATCTCGTAAGAAACCCCTGGCCAGTCTTGCCCCCAGTTCCGAGTTGCGAGCCCCGAGAGTCGAGTTTGCAATCACACGCACGCTGGCGGTATAGAATCGGCAATCATGCAGGCACCTGACCCGAAGCCAACGCCGCCATCTTCCGGAATGTTCAACGAGCCGCCCCGCGAGCGCAGCTTTCCCACGACGGCTGTGGCCATCGCCTCGGTCGCGGTGGTGATCCTGGTGCTTGTGCTGGTGATGCTGGGCCACCGTCATGGTGGCGCGTCTGCTTCCAACGCGGCCTATGGCCCCAATCTCGCGATCAGCAACATTCAGATGAGCGAATCGACGAGTATCTCCGGCGGCAAGTCCACCTACATCGACGGCCACATCGCCAACCACGGTCCGTCGACGGTCACAGGCGTTACCGTGCAGGTACTGTTCGCCAATGACACAGGGATGCCGCCGCAGACCGAGACCGTCCCCCTGAGCCTGATCCGCACCCGCGAACCCTACATCGACACCGAGCCGGTCAGCGCCGCCCCGCTGGCTCCCGGCGCGGAGGCCGACTTCCGGCTGATCTTTGAAGGCATCAACGACAACTGGAACCAGCAGAAGCCCGCGATCCACGCCACGCAGGTCAGTACGCGATAGCTACCGCACGGCCGCGTGCACCGCCAGCAGCGTCTCCAGCACCCCTTTGAGCTTGTTCAGGTGCAGCGCATTCGCGCCGTCGCTCTTGGCCTCGGCGGGGTTGTCGTGGACTTCCAGGAACACGCCATCGATCCCAGCCGCCACCGCCGCACGGGCGAGTACGGGGATGAACTCCGGCTGGCCGCCCGAGACGCCCTTACCGCCGCTCGGCGTCTGCACCGAGTGCGTCCCGTCGAAGACCACCGGCGCGAACTCACGCATGACCGGCAGCCCGCGCATGTCGACGACCAGGTTGTTATAGCCAAAGCTGGCACCGCGTTCCGTCAGCGAGACGCGCTGATTGCCGCTCTCGCGAATCTTCTCGACCGCATGGCGCATGTCCCACGGCGCAACGAACTGGCCCTTCTTCACGTTGATCGCGCGGCCGGTGTTGGCGGCGGCGATCAGCAGGTCGGTCTGGCGGCACAGGAACGCCGGAATCTGCAACATCGCTTCGACCGGCCCCAGGGCGTCGCTCGCCGCCACGCACTGCTCGGGCGAGTGGATGTCCGTCAGCACCGGCAGCTTGTTGCTCTCCGCGATCGCGCGCAGGATGCGGCAGCCCTCGGCCAGCCCGGGGCCGCGAAAGCTGTGGATCGAGGTGCGATTGGCCTTGTCGTAGCTGGCCTTGAAGATGTAGGGCACGCCGAGATCGGAGGCGATGCGCTGGATGGCATCGGCCAACCCGCGTGCATGGCTCTCGGACTCAAGGACACAGGGTCCGGCGATAAGAAACAGCTCGCCGCTGCCCGCGGTCACGCTGCCGATATTGAATTTTTCTGGATGGCTCACAGGTTAAGTGTATTCGGTAAATGGACATGTAATGGACGTGGAATAGGGCCGCGGAAAAAGGCCTTATTAAAAGTCGTGGACTTGCGAACAGTGCCGTGGTTCAATTCGCACGTAGTCAAATCAACGCAGAAGAGGAGATTGTATGGGACACGGAATTCTCTGGTGGATTTTGATCGGCCTGATCGCTGGTTTCCTGACCGGCAAGATCATGAAGGGTGAAGGCTACGGCGTCATCGGCGACATCGTGATCGGTATTCTCGGCGCGATTCTGGGTGGTTGGCTCATGAGCTTCTTCCACGTCGGTGGTGGCGGAATCATCTACAGCATCATCGTCGCAACGCTGGGTGCGATCGTCCTGACCTGGCTGTATCGACTGGTTACGAATAAGGGATAAAAGCCTGCAAATAAAACAACAAGAGCCCGGGCATGCCGGGCTCTCGTTGTTTGTGCGTTATCTGGTAACGGACTCTTAGGCGTCTGGCGAATAGGGGACAACCACTTTCATCCCATATCTTGTTCACCCCTCCCACAGAATCGTCATCCTGAGCGAAGCGCCTCGCGCTTTTTGCGAGGTGCGCAGTCGAAGGACCCCGAGAGACTTTGTTTCGCCCTTACTGCCAGAACCTTTTCCAGCACGAAAGTTCAGGCTCAAGCGCTCGAGGTAGAAAAGCTCCAAAGGGCATAGGCAAGAGGTCAACCCTCGAGGTCCTTCGACTCCGCGTCCCCAAAGGCTGGGACGCTCCGCTCAGGATGACGCCTCTGTGGGGAAGGGACGTAAACAAAGGGGTGTCGATACTAGGGTGTTGCGGGCGCGCTCGCCGGAGCCGCCGCGTCCTGTGTCGCGAACGAGCTGGCCGTCGCTCCCGGCCCGAGCGTCAGATCGGCTGTCCCCATGCGGCCCGAGGCCTCCACGCGAACCACCAGGCGAGCCCGCACCGCCTTGGGAACGGCGTCGAATTTAACCTCGAAATCCAGAGGAATCTCGATGCGTCCCGTAGCAGGAGCAGAAGCAGGAGCCTTGAACTCCATCCTTCTCCCGTCGGCCTTCAACTCCTTGCCCTTGCGATCGAAGGTGGTTGACATCACGATGAGGCGGGTATAGCGCGGCTTGGACCCGTCGGTAAAGTACCACGGCACCCCGCGCGGTTCCACATGGAACTTGAACGTATTGCTGTCGGTGGGAGAGGTGGTCACAGTAAAGGAGACCGCGTCATAGGCCATATTGCTGGACCCGGCATTCGCCAGCTCCGAGGCCAGCCGTTTCCCCATCTTCCCCTCGTTGTTCGGCCGCGCGGGCGCCCGGTTGGGGTAGTAACCCTCACGCGTCGCGAACGTCAGACCGGGGCGATCGAGCGTGACCTTGATCTTGCGGAACCTGTTATGTTCCTCCTCGCTGTTGTCGGTGGGAACGTAGGTGAGGGTATAGAGGCTGGAGCCGTCACGGACAGACGTGCCGATCTCGGCATCGACATCGTTGCGGCCATAGAGGTTGCGCCCGCCGGTGGCGCGGGCGAGCGCCTGGAAGTCGGGGTCGCCGCCGAAGGGTGCGAAGAGCGCCGCCGCTCTGCCATACTCGCCGGGGTTGACCTGGAGCCCCGCCGGGTCGATGGTGTAGAGCGTAACGCGGGCATCGCGGAGCTCGTTGACCGTCTGTTCAACCGAGCTGTGAACCGAAAGCTGCGTGTCGGCCGAGACGAGCGAGTAGTCGAACGTGGGGAAGCCGCGGCCGATCCAGATCATGTTCTTGTGGCCGAAATGTCCGATGCTGGCCTCGGCTATGCGCCGCAGGGAGTACAGGGCCGTGTTGTAGCGCTCCGCTACCCAGGCAAACTGATGCACCTGCCAGGGGTAGGCGACGAAGTGGTGATCGAGCGCGTTGAGAATCTCCTCTTTGTTCTGCGTGTAGTCGCGCAGCACGGTGAAGTGTTGGAGGTCTACGGCGATCAACATGGTCGGCGTGTCGAGCTTGTCCGGCTGCTTCTCGAGCCACTTCTTCAGGGAGTAGCGAGCGAAGGCCATGTCTTCGAAGCGCGTATTGAACTCATCGAGCAGGACAATATTCACCGGCGCACGGGGCGCCAGGCGATCGAGGTCAGCCGTGGAGTTGATCGTGACATCGGGCGTCGGCGTGTACTGGCCGGGGACTTCGAAGTTGCGAATCTGCTGGGGTGCGCCGTCTTCGGTGATGTGAAACTCCTCACGCTTGAGATCGGTGACAGCCTTGCCCTGTTTATCGACGACAACCCCATCCAGAACCACAAGCCGCACGTTGCGCCGGATGGTGTTCGTCGCAGTGGAAGGAGCCTGCTGCTGCTCGACCTGAGTCGGAGCCTGCGCCGGAGCTGCGGCAGGAGCTGGGGCAGCAGGCTGTTGTGCGCCAGCGGCCAGACCAAGGCTGAGAGCGAGGACAAGCGATAGAGAGAGGGGCAGAGAAGCGGAGGCAGCGGCGGATACAGAAGCAGATAGAGAGCGCATCGAGGGAAGCTCCAGACGACGCCTACCAAGATACACAAGTCGTTATTCAATGGGTTTACAGTTCAGTCCTTCGGCCTTCTTGTTTTTCGGAGTAGCAGCGGCCTTTAGGCCGCGGAAACAAGGCGAACCAGAAAGGGCTTTAGCCCTGGGCCTTTTGCGCATGAGTGGGCGGCCACAACTCCCTCGCCACTCCATTCATGACGATGATGCCGTCATGAATGGGGCACCCAAATAGTTCAGGATACGTGTCGGCCACCCGCCCGAAAAAGGCAAGGCCGAGGACATACGCAAAACAGACAGAAGCCGCACTGAACCCAGCCCCGAAGGGGCGACCTCATACCAGCCCAGGGCGTACACGGGGTCCCCGGCGAACGTTCTTTGTTCGCTGGGGTGTAAAAGCCCTGGGTCACGGACCCCCATAAATGCAGAGCCCTGAAGGGGCGACCCATCCTTAAATACCCCGCCTAAAGAGACATGGAGAAACCCACGCCTCGTTAAGGGCATGGGTTCACCCATGCCAAAAAGCCACCTCAACCTACGGCTTCAGCCGCTGAGGGAACGCGCTTCAGCGCGCCACATTCCGGGACTCGGCGTCCACGACCGCGAAACGACAACCCTCATCCTCTGCACAACGCTGGCCGATACGCTGGCGGGCGATCCTTGAAACCAAAACGAGGCACCCACCCGCCTTCTATTTGGAGCGCATCTCGGAGGTATGACGCAGAACCGCAGAACCCGGAGGCGCGATGGCTTTCCAGAATCCTTTCTCTCCAGCGGCCTCTTCTTCTCGCACGCCAAGATTCAGGAGCTCGTTGAAGCTGAGCATAGGACTATCGAAGCTGTCGGGCTGGCACCTCTCATTCTTCAGTAACTTCGCTCCATCGAAGACGGCGAGGCCCGCAATGTCGAAATTGTTTCCGGTCGAGGTATAGGTGAGATAGCTGTAACGCCCGTTCAGGAAACGAAGATACCTGTCATCCTCGCTGAGTTTGCTGCTCCGCTTGTTGGTCCATTCACTGACCCGGATCACAGTGCGGAAATCCGTGGGAGCCTTTGGGGTCGAAAGCTTGATCGCGTCCTTGGCGCCGTACCGGTAGACGATCGACTTGTATCCGTTCTGCGCTGCGTCGACCTCAGCGCACGCGGATACGATCTTCCTGCTCGCCAGCGTGCAGGTGAACAGGACGTCCTCCTGCTCTGTGCACAGGCTGGCCTTTTGCGCGAAGGCGCAACGTGGAGAAGCGATCACGAGTGCCGTGAGTACGGTGCGGAGGACAAGCTGTTTCATTGACATTCCGTTGCGTCCTTCTAGTGTCCTGTCTCTAAAGTTTGCAGCATCCTTCAAAGCTGGTTCGAAATAGAAGCTGCTGGAAAGGGTAGCCCTCTTGTCCCGCAAGAGTACGAGATTGATGGAATGAACGTTAGAGATACCACACGAGCGAGTGCCAGCCAGTGCAGCCACGCATTGCGAGGCATCTTCTGCGACGCGCTGCTGCCGGGTGCCCCATTCATGCGCGTTCTTTGCGCATGAGTGGGCGGCCACAACTCCCTCGTTATCCCCCTTCATGACGAGGATGCCGTCATGAAGGTAGCACCCAAAGGATTCAGGATACGTGTGGGCCACCCGCCTTCAGCCGCGGAGGGAACGCCGAGAGCATACGCAAAACTGAAGACCTACGCGAAACAGGCAAGGCTGAGGACTTACGCAAAACAGATAGAAGCCGCACCGAACCCAGCCCCAAAGGGGCGACATGTCCCAGCCCAGGGCGAACACGGGGTCCCCGGCGAACGTCCTTTGTTCGCTGGGGTGTAAAAACCCTGGGTTACGGACCCCATAAATGCAGGCCCTGAAGGGGCGACCTATAGATTGCGCCACAGACAGATCGCGCTTTCACCGCTCTTCATTCCGTCGGTTCATAACTGAAAAGTCCTGCTAAAAGCCACGCCTCGTTAAGGTCATGGGTTCACCCATGCCATTAAAGCCCACCTCAACCCACGGCTTCAGCCGCTGAGGGAACGCGCTTCAGCGCGCTACATTCCCGGACTCCGCATCCACGATCTCGAAACGCCCACCCTCATCCCTGCACAGCGCCGGCCAGTACACTGACAGCCGATCCTTGAAACCAAAGCTATCGTTGGTCGAATGTCTTTCGCCCTTACCGCCGCCTGTTCTCCGCCGTTATTGCTTGTCTTTGCCGTTGCTTATTTTTCGCCGTCATCCTGAGCCAAAGGCGAAGGACCCCCGCATTGGTGCCACCACAGATGTAAAGCGGGACAAGCAAACGCCAGCGCTTTACGTCTCTGCCACCACGAATGCGGGGGTCCTTCAGCTACGCTTCAGGATGACGACGAAAACAAGTGGCGACAAAAGTCGAATAGAGAGCAGCCCTGCTAAAACGAGCACTCTCTAAGCCCCAAAGGGGCGACATATCCCAGCCCAGGGTGAAACCCTGGGTTACGGACGCTCCATAAAGGCAGAGCCCTGAAGGGGCGACCCATCGGTACCACCCCGACCTTCAGTCCGGACACAAAGGCTAAACCTCAGAACGGGCTTCAGCTTTTGGGACAAGCCTTCCGGCTGTCGCTTCACTAGAATCACGTAGTGGCCGAACTCTTCAATCCGCGCAACATGATTTCGCCGCCATTTAGGAATTGTCCTGCGTGCGGCAAGAAAGAGTTTGGCGTCCACCTGATCAGTGCGGATCGGTATATGCGGCGGTGTCGGGATTGCTGGCACAACCAGTACTTCTCGTTGCCAAAGTTACGAAAAAAGATCATCTACCTTGACCAGTTTGTCATTAGCAATTTGATGAAACTCGATAATCCGGGATTTCAGCGGAATGATCGTCTGACCAAAGAGACCTTCTGGACGGAGTTGAGAGACCTACTCTTTCAGTTACGGGGAATGCAGTTGATCTGTTGCCCGAACTCTAGGTCCCATGAAACGGAGTCGAGAATCTCGTTGTTCAATGACGAGCTTAAGAAAACTTATGAGGCGCTGTCCGGGGGCATCAGGTTCAACTCATTTAACGACATAAGCAATAACCAAATTAGGGAATTGGCTTTGGCTTGGTCTGAGAATCGTGAGCCTCAGTTCGGTTTCGATCCGAGGCGTGTACTAACGAAAGACCCTAATGCGTGGGAGGCGCGATTTTACTTCGCGTTTGATAACAACCCATTTGTTATTCCGGCTGAATTACGGCAAGTTCGCGATGAGATTGAATCTCATATTTCACATTTGTTTAGGGATGTATGGGCTAAAGAAAAGCGGACCTTCAAATATTGGTATGACTTGGAGCGCCAGAAATACCAGGGGCACTTAAGGGGGTCCATAATCAAAAGCCAGCGAGACCGAATACAGGCAATATTGGCATTCCGGCCTGACGTAGAGATGTCGCTGGAAGTCATGGAGAAAATGATATTTTCGCCCGTTGAGGTGCTTCATGAGGGGGTGAAACGCATCATGAGGTTTCCACGCGATGGCGGAGAACGATCACCCGAAGAGCGTGACAGGCTGGAAAAGACCTTCGGAGACGCAAACCGCATTTCGGAAGCGCCGTTCGTGAAGCTGCAGGCGCTCATGTATGCGTCGCTTGCAATGCGGGCCGCCGGTGGTCAAAAGGAACTGCCGAACGAGGGAACCAATACGGACATTGAGACGATTGGGCACCTATTGCCTTATTGTGATGCGATGTTTATGGATAATGGCTGTCGGTCGCTATTGCTTAATGTGCCGATGGATCTAAGGCCAGCAGATACAGCGAAAGTGTTTTCGCCCAATGTAAAGGACGATTTTTTGGCATATCTTAGGTCAATCCGCGATGATGTGACGGCTGAGCACGTTGCTGCATTGCGCGAGGTTTACGGTGATGCACCTACCGCAACAATTGAATGATTGAGCTATTACCCGGTATCGATTCTAAGAACGCGCTTAATGTTATTTGCCCACGAGCCGTTGAAGGAAGAAGGCGGGTGGCCCAGGTCTGAGCAGGAACAAATGGGTGCCCCACGTCTCGCTTTTTGAGATGTGGGCTGTAGGACAGGCCAAAGGATTTTGTTCTATAGCAACCTATGAATCAAACGGTTGCACCTAGGGATCCTGCCAAGACGAGCGCCCACGTCTCAGAAGCGAGACGTGGGCACCCACTTCTATGGAACAACTTGAGATTTGGGCTACCCGCCTACTGTGAGTCGATTTGTGGGGTTGGTTCAACCAGCTCTGTCCATGTTGTCAGATCGTGCTGCTCCATCACCGAAACTAATCCCGTGGTGCGGATACAAGGATTCAACGACAAATTGATGGTAGGATCATTTCGTTCGATAACGGAGACAACAGTGTCGAGATTATCGCCAGCCAAAGATGGATCTCCTCTTACGATTGCCAGCCAAGTTGTCCCCTTTTCTTATTGGCCTACTGTAAAGCAGACACGAAGAGCCAAACTGCAACAACGTATATTCACATCAGATCCGTGGGCTCTTATAGCCGAAGGCATCGCGGACTCCTGTCCAAAGAGATCTCGAGAAGCGGCGCTCGCTTTCCGCGCCCAGGCCGAGGATTTCTATGATGCCGCGATCTCGATGGGAAATCGAAATCTTGGCGCAAAGCCACTTCTCCTCTATTACTCTTTTCTAAATCTAAGTAAAGCCTATCTTCTGACTCGTGGTCACACCGCACCTGAAGACCGTCCTGGACATGGTATTTCCGAAAGAGCGAGAATCCGCCAGGTTGAAGGTGCAAGACTGACGGTTCATCCATCTCAATCCAGGAAACCACAACTCTTTTCACAGTTTCAGGAAGCGCTTACTGGTACAGCGGTCCCTTCAACACGTTATTACCGTCTTGGAAGTCTTATGCCCCAAATATTATTTGGTCATCGGGTTTGGTGTTCAGCTGCAAATGAGCCGGAAAGATTCTTGCCGATAAAGGAGGTGCAATATATCGATAGTCGCACTGATCATGAAGCATGGATACGTCTTCATATTGACAAACAAGAACTCGCCAAACTTCACCTCTCTCAAGAAGATGCTTTGAAGTTTTCTAGGCTCGGAAGGCATTGGAGGTTTGTACATCCATCCGAATCTGACGTTTCCAATCCCTTATACATCGAGCAAGTTGGAGGCACGGCCTACAGTCATCGCCCTAGCGAAGCCTTATCTGAACTCACTTCAAACGTCCGTCCTTACCTCTGGTGTTCAGTTTTGCTGCATCCGCCTTATCGAAAATATTATCTTTATCTATCTCCCAAGAATGAAACCAATTCAGTCCTGCCGCAGCTACTCTCTATGTACCTCATCATGTTCTTGTTGGGTTCAATTACCCGATATCAGCCGCACCAATTTGATCGTTTACTTGAGACGCGATATGGTGCCCATCTAATCGGAGCAGTAACCGAAATTCCGACTCAATATCTCTACCTTATGGCCTCAGAATTGCTGGAGCGAGAGGTCACGCGAGCATCTCTTGCATAAGAGGCCCTTTTGCTCGTCGTTGAGCTATAAGTCTTTAACCTGCTCAAGGAATAATTTGGTGATTTCGTTTTTTTTTAAAATCTTGAAGAGAAGATCCTGGCGACGAGAAAGGTGTAAAAAACGAGCGCGCTCCCTATCGCAAAGGTTGCGACCCTTTGCTCAATTCGTTTGTGGCGGATCACGCCATGATTTCGAATTATTGCCATCTCGACACTTTCTAGCAAAGCCTCCACTAGCACCTCGTATCCAGATTGGTTAGCGCGGAGTGACTTGAATTCCAACGCATGGAAGCCGTGAGATGGATTACCTCGAAGAGCCAGAAGTCCCGCAAGGCTGCCGATGAAAACTAGGATTAGCGATAGGTAGAAGAGAGTATGAATCCAACCAGGTTCGGGGCTGACTGCTTTTCCATGTTCGGATGCCACCAGTAGCAAAAATCCCAACAGTTCAACTACGGATACCAGCGAAAAACCGAGAACTACTGAAGACTTCTGGTCCAATAGTTCTATGACACTATTTTGGCTTTCTAGCTTCCGGTTAGCTGCCTCCAAAAGAAGGTTGTGTACGTCCGAGTGTGCTTGTAGAGCACCCATAGCAATTCCTCCGAGGACCCCAGTCTACCCCAAAGATTTTATCGATGTTGCGGTAGTGTGCGATTTTCTCAATGTTGTGAGTGAGTATCGGTTCTCGCTTGGTGTTATACGATTTCCTCGGTAGTGCCTTGAATGTCACTAAGCAAGAGTTCACGGACTCGTGCTTTTACACTTTCTGGTAATTCTTCGAATTTCCCAAGTTTTTGCAGGTTCGCCTCAAAAGTCCTAGTTGATCGAAGCGAAAAACATAGAACGACCTCACGTCCGACTATCACGGCTAATTTGCAGTTGCTTTCAAACTCGGTGTCATCAAGTAGACTGCCAGTTTTTAGCCATCTGGTCGCATGCACAAGATTACGCATATCCTGCATTACTTTTAACATCTCAGGTCCAGGCGCTCGCCGAAAAGCCTCAACTTTTTGTGCAACCTGAGCCGCATTCCAATTTGGGTAGACGGTCTCTGCTAGCTTCGGGAAATCTTGAATTACTGCCTCCAGCAGTTCTGGGTTTACAACATCATTAGGAATCCACCCAAGCTCGTTTGATATTTTGATCAATTTGTCGAGGCTGAGGTCTGCAATGGTTTCCCGAAAGGTCTTCGAAGGCTTTTTCAATCCCCGATAGATTGAGGTGGTCATAACTGCTTGTTCTTCCTGAATGCAAGTCAATGTCAAAAAGGCCTCATTCGCTGCAGCGGTGAGTAGGCAACTCGCGAAGAAAGCCTTCTGGTCGAAGCATCGATCTGCTTCTAAGCCAAAATAAAGAGAAAGTTTATATGCCTTCATCAAATCTGAACCCATTGCTAGTTTCAATGCTGGAGTGACTGAATTTTGTGTCGGCTCGATTCTTAGCACTCGCGCAATTTCATCGATTGCTTGCGTGCTGGCGGTTCTTATTAGGGCTTCTTTGTCCATCGATGTCCCCTTGCAAGAGTTGAGTACATACATATTGTGAGGCGAATCCGTTGTGAGATATAGATGTCCTCGTGAAAATAAAACACGAGCCCGGATTATCGCCCAAGCTCGTGCTCGTTTGGGTTCGTCGCCAAAGCTCAATCCTTATAAGGATCAAACTCATTCGCCCCCGCCATCGCCACGCCAACCGGCGTAAGCGTGTGTAGCACGCGAATCGTAGAACCATGCGCTGCAAGCACCTCCGGCAGGCGCTTGTAGCAGTGCGGCGACTCGTCCAGCCCGCCACCCTTGAGTACGACGTTCGACCTCTGCATCCAGTCGTTCATCATCTCCGGCTTCACCAGCCCCTCGCGCTTGCAGACACCGGTCTTGCGGTCGAAGACCCCGGCGGCCTGCTTGCGCCCCATCACACGGCCTGCGCCGTGAACGGTCGAGCACAACGAAGCAGCCTGCGCAGCAGCCGTCGCCTGTCCCTCCGCCGTGCTGAGGTCGGGCGACGTGCCCTCGAGGATCACCGACTGCTCGCCCATCGTTCCGCCGACGAAGCCGCGCTGGCCAGGGAAGGCCGGCGTCGCGCCCTTGCGGCAGACCCAGAGCTGCCTGCCGTCGTGCTCCTCCAGCCACGCGAAGTTGTGGTGGTTGTGCACCTCCTCCTCGATGGTTGCGCCCAGCAGCTTCGCCACACGCGAGCACACCCAGTCGCGCCCGGCATAGGCGTACGCGCCGCCAAGCTGCATCGCGGCGATGTACTGCGCGCCGAGATCGCTCGTAACGTCGAGGAAGACGGGATCGACCATCATCCCGTCCTTCGCCCCCGCTGCCTTCAGGAACCACGTCGCAATGCCGTGGCCCAGGCCACGCGAGCCGAAGTGTACCCCAACCCAGACGCGGTCCTGCTCGTCGGTGAAGAGATCGACGTAGTGGTTGCCGGACCCGATGGTGCCGAGCTGAGCCTCCGCCTTGCGCTTGATCGGCGCGGCCGCTTCCGTGGCCCAGCCGGGGTGCGCATCGCGCTCGAAGAGCGGGTGCTCGACGCGCTCGGCGTTCTTCCGTCCGACGCCGAAGCTCAGCGTGCTCCAGATCTCTTCCATGACGCGGTGGATGTTCGCGCGAAGCTCCGTGCCGGGCATGTCGAGGCGCACGGCCTTGTTGCCGCACGCGATATCGAAGCCGACAGCGGTAGGCGAGATGCGCGACTCGGTCGCGATGACTCCGCCGATCGGCACGCCGTAGCCGAGATGACCGTCGGCCATCAGGGCGAAACGGTCGGCGGTGCGGGCGCAGAGACGCGCCTGTTCGAGGGTGTTCGCTTCGTGCTCTCCGAAGACGGGGATGTTGTCGATGATCTGCATTGCAGTGTGTTCCTTTCTGGCGGTATCCCCCTTGGTGCTGGCACGGATGTTTTTGCGATGATGGCCCTGCCCTATAGATTTGTCATCTCGACCGAAGCATGACGGCTTTATGTCATGCGCAGTGGAGAGACCCCTGTATTTCGAGGGTGTATCGATCACCCATGCTGCTCACACTGGGCAATATCGCCAGCGCGAGCAAAATACAGGGGTCTCTCCACTACAGCCGCAAAAGCGCGGCTTCCGGTCGAGATGACAAAGTGTGGTTAGGCGCACACCGTGAAATCCGTTCCAGCAAAAAAAGGGACGTGCCGGGGTTGTTTTGCTCCTCGCACGCGAATCGTTTGAGGCACAAAAAGAAAGAGCCCGGGCTGTCGCCCGGGCTCGGTAGTACGCGGTGAAGGAGAGGCTTATGCCGCTACTTCCTCCTGCGTGGAAACCTTTGCCGAAGCAACTGTGTAGTTCGGCTCGCCGATCTTGAAGCGAGCGAAGCGGCGAACGCTGATGTTTTCGCCGAGTTTGGCGACCTTCTGGGCAATGAGCTGTCCGATCGTCAAGGAGGCTTCCTTGATGAACGGCTGCTCCAGCAGGCAGACTTCCTCGTAGAACTTCGACATCTTGCCTTCGACGATCTTCTCGACGACCGGTGCGGGCTTGCCCGTAGCAGCGGCCTGCGAACGGAAGATGTCCTTCTCGCGAGCCAGGTCGGCCTCGGTGACTTCATCCTTACCTACGAAGCGGGGATCGACAGCGGCGATATGCATCGCGATGTCCTTCAGCAGCTCCTGGAAGTCGTCGGTGCGTGCAACGAAGTCACTCTCGCAGTTGATCTCGAGCAGCACGCCGATCTTGCCGCCGGCATGGATGTAGGTGCCTACTGCGCCCTCGTTCGTGGAGCGCGAAGCCTTCTTCGCAGCCGAGGCCATGCCACGCTTGCGGAGGACGACGAACGCCTCTTCCATGTCGCCCTTGGCTTCCTGCAGGGCCTTGAGGCAGTCACCCATGGGGGCGCCGGACTTTTCGCGGAGTTCCTTAACGAGCTTGGCGTCGATCTTCGGAGTTTCAGACATTGCAGTAATTTCCTTCTCGCCCGCACAGGGAGGGCGCGTGAAAAAGGGGTGCAGGCTTGGAAGCCAGCACCCCCATATATTAGGGGGCTTTGATTACGAATAGGCTAATGCCCATCCCGTCAAAGCCGAACCCCTTCCGGGTGCCTAGGCAGTAGCTTCAGCAGGGATGGATTCGGGCTCGGTCTCTGCGGCTGGGGCCTTGCGGATGCCCCCGCCCAGAACGGCGTTAAGGTCGATGGTCTCGGAATCGTCCTCGACATCCTCAACGGATGCCTCGGCCGCACCGGCGGACTCCTGGATCTCGCCGAAGATCTCTTCGCCGTCCTCACCGATAAAGTGAGACTCGGTCGCGATCGGCTGGATGTCGGCGTACTCCTGCGACAGGGCCTTCTCGGAGATCATCTGCGTGCCCTCGTAGGCCGAGTCCGCAATCTTCGTGGTGAAGAGGCGGATGGCGCGGAGTGCGTCATCGTTGCCGGGGATCACGTAGTCGACCACGGTCGGATCGCAGTTGGTGTCGACGACAGCAACGACGGGGATACCGAGCTTGCGGGCCTCTGCAACGGCGATGGCTTCGTTGTTCGAATCGATAACGAAGATCGCGTCGGGCAGGCGCTTCATGGACTTGATACCGGAGAGGTTGGTCGACAGGCTCTTGCGCTCGCGCTCCAGCTTGATGACTTCCTTCTTGGTCAGCAGCTCATAACGGCCGTCCGTGGACATGTCGTCGAGCTCCTGGAGACGCTTGACCGACTTCTGGACGGTGACCCAGTTGGTCAGAAGACCACCGAGCCAGCGGCTGTTGATGTAGGGCATGCCGGCGCGGGTAGCTTCTTCTGCTACGGCGTCCTGTGCCTGGCGCTTGGTGCCGACGAACAGAACCAGCTTGCCGGTCGCGGTCAGATCGGTGACGAACTTCGACGCGTCCTTGAACATCTTCAAGGTCTTCTGCAGGTCGATGATATAGATGCCGTTGCGCTCGCCGAAGATATATTCCTTCATCTTCGGGTTCCAACGCTTGGTCTGGTGGCCGAAGTGGACACCGGCTTCGAGCAGTTCCTTCATTGTGATGCTGGCCATAGAGGCTCCTTATGCGTGCATCGCTTGCGCTGCGACGTGAAGCGATTGAGATCCCCGAGGGGAGATTTGATTCCTGCCACCAGCACGATGCCGGTAGGTGAAGCTAGGGATTAGGGACCAGGGATCAGGGATTAGGAAGTACACAACTTGCGTCGTGCTAATCCCTAATCCCTGTGCCCTAATCCCTAAGCAAGAGCTAGCGCTTGCTGAACTGGAAGCGAGCGCGAGCGCCCTTTTGGCCGTACTTCTTACGTTCCTTGCCGCGAGCGTCACGGGTAACCATGCCGCCGGACTTGAGCGCCTTGCGGAGCTCAATGTTGAACTCCATCAGCGCGCGGGCGATGCCGAGCTTGACTGCGTCGGCCTGGCCGTTGACGCCGCCGCCCTTGACCGTGGTCAGGACGTCGAAGGTCTCGTTGATGTCGGCGATGCCGAGGGGAAGCTTCGCGGCGGCGCGCTGCGCCGGGGTCACGAAGTACTCCTCAAACTGCTTGCCGTTGACGGTGAAGTTGCCCGAACCGGGGCGCAGGAAGACGCGCGCGATGGCGCTCTTGCGTCGGCCGGTTCCGTAATACTGAATCAGGTCTGCCATATGAATCCTCTTGAGGGGCTAGGGCTTAGGGCCCAGGGCTCAGAAATCTTTGAGAAGCTTAGGGCCCAGGGCATAGGGCCCAGGGTCCAGAAATTTTGTTCGCTGGGCCCTGAAACCTGGGCCCTGAAACCTAGTACTTCGCCGACGAGTTCGAGCCGACGAGTTCAAGCGCCACAGGCTGCTGAGCGTAGTGCGGATGATCGGCGCCCTTGTAAACCTTGAGCTTGGTGGCCATCTGGCGGCCCAGCTTGCTCTTCGGCAGCATGCCCTTGATGGCTTCTTCCAGAATCTTTTCAGGACGGCGGGCGAGCAGCTTCACGAAGCTCTCTTCGCGCAGGCCACCGGGGAAGCCCGTGTAGCGGCGGTACAGCTTCTGGCCGGCCTTCATGCCCGTCAGGTGAATCTTCTCGGCGTTGATCACGATGACGTGATCGCCCATGTCGATGTAGGGCGTATACAGAGGGTTGCGCTTGCCGGCCAGGACGGAGGCGGCTTCGGAAGCGAGGCGGCCCAGGGTCTTGCCATTGGCGTCGAGGACGAACCACTTGCGGACGATATCTTTGCCGCTGGGGATCGTGGTGGTGTTATTCAGATTCACGGTTTACTCCTTGGTTCTGCCGTCTTCGTCCTTCGTGGCCCGGCTTGTAGCTCGAAGACTTTGTGGACTCTTTACAGCGTTAGGCGGCAAAACGAGCGCAGGCACGATTGCCCGCACACGAGGAAGCCGGCGTTGCGATGGAGCGCACAGAGCCTTTGCTAGGAATCTAGCGGCAGGGCTGGGGAGTGGGTGCTTCGATGGCTGACAGGCTTTATGTGGATAAAAGCTTGCCTTGCCCCGGTGGACTCACCTCGGTGTCTCGCTCTACCCTCTCGTTGCCGCCCAAAACCCGGGCACACGGAGGTGCAGGCGCGAAACTGCGCGAGATTCCAGCCTAGCCAAAGGGCTCACCAATGTCAATGTTTTCTTTGCCCACTGGGACGGATAGGCGATAATCGCCCAGAGTTGAGTCTCTGGTTGATTATCCACCCTTTTCCTCCCATTTACGCACTTTTGGGGCACCTAAAAGGTAAACGACGTCCCAAAGCTAATGAGGCGGTTCGCCGCCGTACTGGCCGTCGTATTGCCCTGGAACGGGTTGTTGAGCGAGATCGACTGGCCGAAGAACGGGGAGCCCAGTACGCCGACCGGAACCCCGGGGTTGACGTGGTTCAGCACGTTGTCCGCTTCGAAGTTGAAGGTCAGGTCATAGCGTGGATCGGGCTTGGGGGCCGGAGTCTTCGGGGCAGGCGTGCCGGGTGCAAGCGGTTCCGGGGCCGGTCGCGGACCGAACTTCACATGTTTCGACAGACCCAGCTCCCAGTACACAAAGCTCGGCGAGTTGCCGTAGTTGATCGGGATGATGGTCTGCGTGGGCAGGGGAGACGTATCGAAGTTGCCGAAACGAGTCCTGACGACGGAGGGGCGGGTAAGATCGGTCGCAAAGGCGGGCCGGTCGTTGAACTGCGTATCGCCGTTCAGGTCGGTTCCGGTGGTGATGTTGAACGGAACGCCGCCCTGCCAGGAGAAGAACGTATAGCTGCTGATGCCGAGGGGTAGATCCAGCGAGGCAAAGCTGAAGAGACGATGCCGCGAGGTGGCGGTGCGTCCGAAGTCAACGCTGGGATCGTATTGGTTGGAGGCGAAGCTGGTGGCGCCGGAGGCATCGGACTTTTTGGCCGGTATGACGTAAGCCGCGAAGAGGTTAATGCGCTTGGTGGCCTGATAGTGGCCGTTGATAAAGAAGACATTGCTCTTCGTTATGCCGGTAGAGGCAAATTGGTAGACGTTCTGCTGGGTACCGAGCGGGCGAACGCCGCTGGTGGGGTCGCCATAAATATAGGTACCCGGCAGAGGCGCGTTGATGTTGCGTGTGAGCCACTGGCGATCGCCTCGGTTATAGAGATAGTTCGCGCTGATATTACCCTTTTTGCCGAGGGCGCGCTCAGCGGTGAATCCGCTGGTGATGGTGTACTCCGAGCGCAGGTTGGGATCGACCTGGTAGATCGTCGGAGGGCTTGAGATGAGGGACGACAGCGAAGGCTTGGTCAGGGGATAGAGGTCCGAGCTCGGATTATTGAGGGTGTAGGACAGCTGTGCCACACCGTTCTCGCGAATCGTGGTGAGCAGGTTCGTCGCCTTGAACCGGTCATAGAACAGGCCGGTACCGGTGCGCAGCACGACAAACGGCTGCCTCTTGTCGGTCTGGCCAACGGCCCAGGCGAGCCCTATGCGGGGCGCGGGATCTACGTGGTCCGGGATGGCCGATTGGGTCTCGAAGCGGAACCCGAGATCGACCGTAAAGTCCTTGCGCGGCTTCCATTCGTCCTCGGCATAGAGGGAGAGGTCTCCTGTCGAGACGGAGGCGTTGGTTTGCCCGCCGGTGATGGTTAGCTGCGTGGCTCCTCCGCAGATGGGGCTTGTGCTGGTCGTCGTCTGCTGGCAGGTCGCTCGAATGGTCTGATCGCTGGCACCGTTCTGCAAGCCGGCCTCTGTGATCTGGTAGGCCGTGATGTTCGGAAAGATGTACTGGCCGTTGTAGTTGGCCGTGGCAAGGTTTGCCTCGCGGTATAGGCGATAGCGTCCTCCCATGCGGAAGAAGTGCGTCTTGTGTTCGAGGGAGAAGTACTCCTGGAACTCGTAGGCGTCCTGGTTATCGTGCAACTGCTGGGTGGGACTGCCGCCGCCGTTGAAGGCGCCCTGCACGACGATGGTGGGTGAGGTGTCGGTAGGGTTCTGCTGCAGGCGTGTGCGGATGTACTGGAAGTGCATCTCGTTGGTCATCTTGGTGCCGATGACCTGGGTGTTGCTGAGCTGCAGGGTCTGGGTTGTCGTCGAGCTGTTGTAGCCCTCGGACGGCAGGACGAGCTGGCCGATGCCGCTGTTGGTCAGCGAGGCCCGGTTGAACTGGTAGTGTCCGGTGAAGGTGTTGTTGGTGCTCCACTGGCGATCGAGCTTGGCACTGAAGTAGCCGGTCGTCTGCGGGTTGGTGACGGTCTCCGTAATCGCGACAGGCTGCAGGTTCGCATCGAGCGTGGTGGCATTGACGATCGAATTGTTCAGCTGGTCGTTGTAGGAGCCGTCGGTAAAGAAGGAGGTATTTTTGCCGATCGGGCCGCTTACATTGCCATAGAAATGAACCGAGTGATACGGCGGCTGCGGGCCTGTGCCGCTATAAGGATTGCGGGCGTTGAAGACGTCGTCGTTGCCGTAGGTGTTGAGCTCGCCGTGGAACTTATTGCTGCCCGGCTTGGTGAAGATCTCGATGCGGCCGAAGCCCAGCTCGCTGTACTCCGCGGAGAAGGGGTTCTGGTTGATGCGGATCTCGCGGATGGAGTTCTTGGGCGGGAACTGGCCTCCGCTGAAGCCATCGACGTAGACCTGCGGAGGCTGCTGGGGATCGCCGCCGCCGGCGAGCGCAAGGACCTCCTGCTGAAAGGTTCCGTCGTCGGTGGAGAGGGACTTAATGTCGTCAGCCTTGAGCACAGTCGCGCTCTTGTTGTCCGCTCCGGAGGTGCTGGAGGAGTTGTCGGCAGCCACATCCACCTGCTCGGTCTGGGTAGCGATGACCAGCGAGGCAGGCAGGTTGGTGACGGAGCCTTGGCCAATGATCTTTGCGGTGCCGACATAAGGATCGAAGCCGGCGGACACGATGATGACTTCATAGAAACCGGCGGGCAGGCTCAGGTTGAAGCGGCCAGTGCTGTCGGTCGTGATATTGCGCTCGATTCCGTGACCCTCTACATGCACGGTAGCGGCCGCCACCGTGGCTCCGGAGGGATCTACGACGACGCCTGTGAGTACACCATCTTTTGTGGAGCTTGCTGCGGGGCCTTGTGCACGGCAGGTTAGCGAACCCATGAATCCAATCAAACTCAGCAAGAAAACACAGTACGACCGCCAGAGGTTCGGCATCAAAACCACCTAAGAAAAATCACGTGTTGAGGGCCCGTGTCCCCCTTTAGACCGCGAGAAGGTGTGAACGTTATCGCCGCGAGAGAGTATTTTTCGCTTCTGCGAGTCGAGGCTTGTTCAGCCTAAGCCGGGAGGAATGCGTAGCCATTAACAACGAATTGTTACTGGTAATTACCCGAAATACGCGATGATAGTGCCGTGCCTATTTCTCGATTCACTCTTCGGCTTACGTTTGTACTTGTCGTTCTCTTGCCGGCCATGGGCTTTTTAACCAATGTCGCGGTAGCACAAAATTCCGAAAAAGAAGTATCTGCCCGTCTGATCGGCAAGCCGCTTTATCTGCGGGGTTTCTGGGCTGAAGATAAGTTGAAGTTTGATGCTGCCGGCAAGCCGCTGCAAAGTTATTCCCTTGTCTCCTTCACCGAAGCGGGCTTCAATGCGTTCCGGGTAAAGATCCACGGCGACCATATGACGATTGAGGGACAGCGCGTTGGACTCACCTTCGACAAATCGGGGAAATATAAGCGGCAGGGTCTGACCCTGGGGAATGGCGATAACGGCACACCGGAGCTGATTACCCTGGAGGTCGAGGGCAGCGGTACTCGGGACTTCAGCAAGGCATTGGATGCGATCTTTGCCGGATCTCTCGAAGAGCTGGCGCCCACATTGCCGTTCTATTGGCAAACATATGCCAAAGGTCATCTTGTCGGGCAGCCGGCAGCGGGTGTTGCAGAACATCCGGATGCGCAGAACAAGACACCTGGGACGTTAAACGCAGGTGGCAAGGTGACACCACCTAAAATAGTGAATGCCCCCACGCCAGAGTTCAGTGTTGCGGCACGACGGATGAATTATTCCGCCAAGGTAGAGGTTCATTTCTGGATAGAGACAGATGGATCATGCAGTCACGTGAGCATATCCAAACCCGCTGGACTAGGTCTGGATGAGCAAGCCCTTGCCGCAGTTGCGCAGTACAGGTTTATTCCGGCGCAACGGAATGGCAAGCCTATCAGGGTAGACGTCTACGTCGAGGTGAACTTCCAGCGCTCTTGAGGGATGTAGATCATGTTCCAAATCCAACGTAGCGCGCTGATTCTGACATCATCTTTGATGGGAGTTCTACAGCCAGCCTTTGCTCAACAGACGGTGGTGAAGCCGGAGAGCGGACCCGTGCCGATCGTACAGCACGATCCGGTCGTCGATGCGGCTGCTCTCAAGATTGGCCGTGCACTGTTCCTGCGCTGCTTCTGCGCGGACAACAATCTCAGCTTCGATCTTGAGGGAAGACCGCAGGGCACCGCAAAAACTACCGACTGGACGTTGTCCGGCATCAACGTGCAGAAGGTCGTGCGCGAGGGGCCGGGCGCGATTGAGTTGGAAGGTGTGCGGGTTGCTATTCGTTATGCGACAGACCGGCATGAGTTCGACCGGCATCCTCAGAACGAGGAAAAGATGCGTCTCACGCTTGCCGACAAAGGCGATGCCGCGGCTTTTGAACGAGAGTTGCAGGCGGTGTTCTCGACGGGCATCGATCGGCCCCTGCAGCGCTCCATGCCCGAGTACTGGCAGCACTGCTTTGATCCATCGATGGCGTGGCCGCAGGACTCGCTGACTGGGGCGCAGGTTGTTACCTTCGCGGCTGTGCCGTCCGCAGGCAGCTCGCAGGCTGTGGTTACGCATCGTGCGGAGGCTGGTTATACGCTTCCGGCTTCGCACGATCACGTTACCGGAACCGTCCACATGCGCCTGGTGGTCGACACGGAAGGAACAGCGAGGCATATTGCGATCGTTCAGCCGTTGGGCTACGGGCTGGATGCACGTGCAGTTGAGGCTGCGGCGAAGTATCGCTTTACTCCGGCGATGCTCGATGGCAAGCCTGTGGCGTCGAATGTGCTGATGAATCAGGATTTCCTGGTGGTGCAGACACCGCAGTAGGAAGTGGTGTCTCCCTGCGGGAAGGTCAGCGCTGGATGCGATCGAATCTCAGGATGGAGATGGGAGCGGATCGGACCTGGATCGTTCCTACAGGTTGCGTGTGCCAGTCGGCATCGCTCAAATAGGCCTGCCTGAAAGGGCGTTTCAGGGGGAAATCAAGATAAAGGAAGCTGTTGTGTTCGCCGGCGAAGCGAGTGACATCCTCCATGCGCCCGGCCCAGTATCCCTGGTGCTGGATGGTTCCCATCATGCCGAGGGGCATATTGGGACGATGGAGCAGATCAGATTCGAGATTCGACAGAAAGTAGACATGCAGACCCGGCTGGTTGGGATAGAAGTTTAATTGGAAGAAGGCCTCCTCATCCGGAGAGACGAGTGGAAGACCATCGGCCACCTGCGCAAGCGTCTGCGTGTCTATCATCGGCCTCGATGGCTGATGTAAAACCTCCCTCACATGTAAAGCCAGGATCAAAGCTGCAAGCAGCAGGAGACTGCTACGGAGCAAAGCAGGGTGGTTGCGGAACGGTGTCTTTTTTGAAGCGATCCAGAGAACGAGGGTGCTGAAAGTGGCAGTCCCCAGCAGAAAGGGATACATGTAACGCCTGGCGAACATGGGCTGTGCGAGATGGGAGGCCAGGTAAAACGCTACGGGAGAGAGGAAGAAGCAAAGGCTGACTCGCAGCAGGAGCGGCTGTGGAGCATCGGAGAGCAGCCAGCTTGAACGGTGAAGGCTGGCCTTGCGCAGAATCAGCCGGAGGCAAACAAGAAGAACAAGGAACAACAGTCCATCGACTTTGAGATTGGGGGAGAGGTGGTAGTAGATGAGGAGATCCGCCAGTCGCGGCATGTCGAGCGAGGCCTGATTGCCAGCGCCGTAATAAATAGCCGAGCGAAAGAACAAAAGCATCGGCCATGCGCAGACAATCCCCGCAGCGGCAGCCAGAGTGTTTTTTGAACGTTTGCCGGCGAGAATGGCGATGAGAATGGCGCCGCTGTATACCGCTCCCATGAGATGGCTGCCGATGAGCGCAGCGTGGGCGCACAGACAGATCAAGAAGATTTTGAGTGGCCTCATCGGCCGCGAGATCGTGCTGAGCGTCGCATAGGTAGCGACGACTGTCATCAGGATGTAGAAGCCGTAGAAGCGAACTTCGGCGACTCGTATGACAAACTCGTGAGTACACCAGAGCAGCGCTACAGCACAGAATGCTGTGAGAGGCGAGAAGCTGCGCGCGAGGAGCCTCCAGTAAAGGAGGCTCGCCAGCCAGAGAGAGACGGCAGAGAAGAGCCGAATGGTAAGGACGTGGGGCCCCGTGAGCTTCATCAGGAGCCAGCCCACGATGTAGTAGAGAATGCCTCCGCTATCGGCACCGTGGTTCCAACCGGAGATCACGTGGAAAAGCGATGGATCGGAGAGAAGGTTCCAGGCAAAGAACTCGTCAAGCCACATGATGTTGTGCGATGAAAGATAACAGCCCAACAGAATGAAATAGATCAGCGAGAAGACGCCTGTGAACAACATGACTCGCGGCAGAGGGAAAGACGTTTGCTGGGGGGAGCGTGTCATAGGGCTTTCCTGACTGCGGAAATAGGGTGCGTCATCCTGTCATGTCCATGGAGCAGCGGAGAGCAAACCGTAGGGTTGAAAGATGGGTTGGATGTTGTATCGTTTTGCTTCCGTATTCTATCGCGGGTTCAGCAGATTCTCTCTTCTGCAACTTTTCGGAGAGGCGTTTTCCGATCAATGTTTCAGTTGATTGGTACTGGGTTGCTGTCCCATCTTCGTGATGAGTGGTTTCGGGGTGTGGCGCTTGTGCGCTCGCGTTGTTGTTGTCTGTTCTGCAGGGTCAAGGCGGTAGAGGATCAGCAGGTTGCGGTCGGGGTCGTCCATCGACGGAAACGCCGCGACGCGTTCGATGCGGTAGAGCGGAGTGAGCGCATCCATCTTGTCGTCGTCGAGTTCGTTCCACGCGGCGTACCAGCCTGGGCGATACTGCTTCACGCGCTGATCGAGATCGAGCGTTCCGAAGTCGTCGTCGATAGAGGGAAGACCGGTCATCAACGTCAGGTCGGAACCGGAGATCGACAGCACGAGATGAGAATGGGTTTTGTCCGCGAGGACGATGTCCTTGATGCCGTTGACCGCAGCCTCGAAGGTGTACTCCGGATGCCGGATGAAGTGAAGCTGCAGAAGGGCATCGGGAATCACGATGCTCAGAACGGCCAGCGCTGCGAGCAGAGAGGCGACCAGCTTTGCGCGAGGCGTGTGGTTCTGGCGGAAGCAGTCGATGCCCAGCGCTACCAGCACCGTAATCGGCGCGGCGATGACGAGGTAGTACCGCGGTTGCAGATTGTTGTGATACACGAGGAAGGCGAAGTATCCGCCGACCCAGAGCAGCAGCGAGGGCACCAGAGGATTGCGGAAGAGCCTCGGACGCCAGAAGAGAGCCAGCGCCAGCACGACGAAGAACAGGGGATAGATCACATGGCCCATCCACCCGCCGTCAGTGATGGTGTTCAGGATGACGGTGGGGAACGGTTCAAGTTCGATGCCGGTGTACGCGTTAGCGGAGAAGAGATACTTGTAGTCCGCCAGATAGTGCGGGCGCACGATCAGCAGGATGTAAGCGAGCCAGAGGCCTATCGCCATCAGCGCGGGGAGAATGGCGAAGTGAAGCGCGGTGCGGAGGCGATATCCGGCTCGTGCCCAGATCATGTAGGCGATGGCTGGAACAAGAAAGACGGCGGTGGTCTTGGTGAGGACCATCGCAGGGAGTAAGAGTCCGAGCGCAAGGGCGGGAAGCAACGCCTTGATCGGCCCTCGCCGGAAGCTGAAGGGCTGCATATGCGAAGCCGCCAACAGCGCAAGGGCGGTGAGCGCGATCAGCAGCGGCTCCAGGATGGCCATTCGCTCAAAGACGTAGAAATAAGGGCTGGCGCAGAGAAACAGGATTGCGATGGGAGCGGCCAGAGCAGGACCGGAGCTGTGTGTCTTGGCCCTGGTATGGCGGCTGATGAGCCGGTAAAACGTGAACAGTGTAAGCGCGAAGACGCAAAGCGTAAGCGACCGCGCGGCGCCGACGGAGACTCCCGTGAAACGAAAGACGATCCATTCGATAGCCGGCCATACCGGCAGTGCGACCGCGGGATTGAAGTCGCCTTCCCAGTACCAGTGGCCGGTCAGGTAGTGCCGAATGGCTGCGTCGCCGTACCAGCCTTCGTCGGTGTACTTTGCCCAGTCCATCCAGGGAGAGTTGTTGGGGAAGTCGGCGTTGAGGTGCAGAAAGTGCAGAGCGAAGAAGACTGCGGAGACGCCCAGGAGAGCGTAGACGATGAGCTGCGCGGGGGCACGGCGCGCCGGGGTCAGCTCCGAGACGGGTGCAGCGGCCGGGTTGGTGGGTTCAGAGGACAGCATTCGATGAAAAGTGAGATGTCGTAAATACGTTTAAAGAAGCGCGGAGGTTCGTGCGCCTGGAGCGAAAGCAGTTTCCCTGTAGATGTAGAGCGTATCAAAAGCCTGGACACCGTTTTTCCGAAGAAAAACGGCAGCATGCTTCATCCAATTCTCAGCAACCACACTCTACGCCAACACCACCCGCAATTTCCTCGCCGCCATCCACTTCGCCGGTTCTCATAGGGCTAATTTGATGACACACCCTGGAGGTGTTGGGGTATTTCCTGAGCGTGCTGATGGCTTTCGTGAGCCACCTGCCCAACCGAGGAGCGGTTCGGGTAACCGCGCTCCTCGGCTGGACGGGATGCTAGAGCAGTATTGCTGATACTATCCCCCGGAAGACGGAGAGGAGTGTCGTTTTTGTTGAGAAAAACGACCTTGAGATTCATGCCCTCGGGTATACCTTCAGCAATACTGCTTTAGTGGCTGGCGACTGTCTGCTCGGCCAGATGGTGGAGCTCGTCGCTGTTGGTGGGACGGGTGTAAAACATGTGGCCGCCAGGGAATTCGTGAATGGAGACCTGCTTGGCGAGGGTTGGCGGGAGCTCGTTCTGGGTGAGGATTGAACCCATGAAGGGGCAGGAGAGATCGTTCCAGCCATGAAAGACGACGACGTGGAGTTTGGGGTCGGCGGCGATGGCTTCGCGAAGGTCAGGTACGGAGCCGCGCTCGGTTTCGCGGTTCTGGCGGTCCCAGAGGTTGCCTACCTCAGACGAGAGCAGGTCGTAACGCGCTTCGGACTTCCAACCGACGGTGACGGTGACGAAGTTGACCATGGCTTCGGTGATGGTGGCTTTGCCACTTTCGAGGATGGGATCGCCGGACTGCTGGAAGGAAGAGTAGGGAAAGGGGTCGGGGTCGGTGACATTGGAGTCGTAGACAGAGCCAATGGTGCCGTTCTCGCGATGGATTTCCCGGAGGAAGGCGCGAGTTTCGAGGCGGCCCCCGGAGTGTTTGACGAACTCGGGATCGAGGCCGGTCATTTCAGTGACGTGCTGGATCATGGCATTGGTGGCGGCTGGGTCGGAGGGACCTTTGATGAGGGTAGAGGCGTACTCGCCTTCGTCGTAAGCGATGACGTCCTTCATGGCCTCGGGGGTGAGCTTGCCTTCGTTTTCAAGGTGAGCGGCGGTAATCGCGGGGAGGGTAATCATCCAGGGGACTGGTGAGAGATTGCCGTCGCCAAAGCTGGGGTTGAGATAAGGGCTGACGAGGAAGAGGCCGTTGACGCCCACGCCGAGGTCCGCCTGTAGATAGTGCGTAATTCGAGGACCGCGGTAACCGCCATAGCTCTCGCCCAGAAGATATTTCTTGGAGGGCATCCGCTCGTTCTTGGTCAGCCACTTGTAGATGACCGTGGAAAGGTACTCGACATCCTGGGTGGGGCCGTAGAAGAGCTTGCGGCTCTCCGCCTCATCCACGAGAGATCGGGAGTAGCCGGTGCCGATGGGGTCCAAAAAGACCTCGTCCGTGAAATCGAGCCAGGTGCCGGGGTTATCGGTCAGGGTGGGTGGGTCGGAGGGGGAGTTGCCGGCGTTGCCGAAGATGACGTGCTTGGGGCCGACGGCACCGAAGTTGAGATAGCCGGAGGCAGCACCGGGGCCGCCGTTGAAGGCGAAGAGCACGGGACGGTTGGTGTGGTCGCCATCGAGAATGTAAGAGGTGAAGACGACTTCGCCGGTGGGGTGGCCGTCAGGCGCGGTGAGTTTGATGGTACCGACGGTAGCGGTGTAGTGAAGGGTCTTGCCGTGAACGCTGATGGTCTGAGCGACGGATTTGTCGGGGGAAAGGGGCTCGAGCTTGATTTCGGCGGGCTTGGCGGGAGTGCCGGTTGCGGGCGAGGCCTGCGGGGGCTGGCCGCCGCGCTGAGCGAGAAGCGCGGAGGAGCCTAGCGCGGACAAAGAAAGGGGCAGGAGGACTGTACAAGTGAACCGCTTGAAGACCATGGGAGATATGGTAATTGTGTTTGAGCGCGCAGTGCGGGGATGCAGAGGATTTGCTGTTGCTTTTGCTTCTGAGATAGGCCCGGACATGGAGGAGAGGAAGGGAGGAGGCTTTAGCCTCGGGGACATGCCTTCTTCTCAACGGGGTTAAGTCTGCAGTCGCCTGGTTCGTTGCGAGGCCGCATGGAGCAAAAGGATGATGGCCGCCAGAATGACCCAGCTCTCCAGGCACGAGAAGCCCGCAACCCACCATCTGGATTGCCTGAATACAGGCCAGAGGTGGAACGCTACATGCATGATCAAAATGGTGTGTATGGGAACCAGAAAGACCGTGGATAGCGCAAGAACCGCCCTGGCCTGGAACGACTTCGGATGCCGGAAGACAAACAGGAGCGCCAGAAGGATGATGCCGGTGTTGTAAGTGCGCTGGTAGATAGGCAGTAGCCCGATCAAGCTGATGGCAGAGAGGAGCAGCCAGCTCTTTTGAGGGTCGTGAGCGTGCGACTTTCGCAGGAGGATCAACCACCACAGCACCAGGAGAGATGCCGTGGTCCACGCCAGCACATTTGCCAGGGGGATGCTATGGAAGATGGCGTAAAACGGCATCTGCAGGTTGATGCAGGCAGGGTTGGGACCGAAGAAGGAAGCGGCTCCATCGTAAGAGAACAGATAAGCAGTGTTTTCCCGTAAGTGAAGAATCCAGTCTCGTCCAACCGGCGCAAGGTAAACCAGGGTGAAGAGAGAGATGGCGGAGACAAAACCTGCGCAGAGGCCGAGCAGTTTCCATCGTTTCCCCAGAAGAAATAAGAGCAGGGCGGGCGGGCCTATGGTCGGTTTGATGCAAAGGCACAAGGCGAGCAGCAGCGCGGCGCCGGCGTCGTTTTCTTCATGGGCCAGCAGGAGACTCAGGAGAAACAGGATGCAGGTGATTGCACTGGGGTTCGCCAGGCGGATGGCGGTGTGCATGGGTGCCAGTCCAAAGGCAAAGGCGAGAAAGAACCAGCGGCGGGAGCTATGCCAACTGGTGTTGATCAGGGCCGAAAAACGGATAACAAGCAGCGTATAGAGCGCGGTGCATAACAGCACGTAGAGGGCGCGCGCGGCGACCCAGCGAAAGAGTGCCAGCGGAAAGAAGAGCGGGAGTGCGGTAGGAGGATAGATCGGGCGCTGGGCAGAGTCGTCGAGGCCTATGTCAGGATCGGCGCCGCGAGCCACCCATTCCTCCAGGACCCCGGGGTACTTGTAGGGATCCTGGTGATGCATCAGCCTTATGGCAGCAATATAAGGTGCTGCCATATCGTTGCCCTGCTGGTGCATGGCGAGAACGGGGCCCCTCACGAGGAACTCCGCGAACGCGAGCACTGTCAGCAGAATGGCGAGTTTGAGGCGCAGGGTACTCGAAACTGGAGATCGGTGTTCGGTCACGGAACCTGTCTACTCATACGAGAGAGCATCGATGGGATCTTTGCGTGCTGCTTTGAGCGCGGGATAAAAGGCCCCGAGCAGAGCTCCGGCCAACGCGATAAGGACGGCTTTGATGTCCCATTCCAGTGTGAGTTGGAAGCTCAGGGTCGGGTTGATGTGGGCGTGCAGGAACCAGCGCAGCACATAGGTTGCGACGACTCCGATGAAAATGCCGGCTATGGCCAGCAGCATGGTCTCGCGCAGCACGACGGAGACGATGCTGAATTGCCCTGCGCCCATTGATTTGAGAATACCGATCTCTCTGGTTCGCTCCATGACGGCGGTGTACATCGACTGGAAGATGACCATAAACCCGATGATGGTAGCAATGCCGATGATGACGTTCAACGCTGGTTTGAAGCCTGGCAGGTGGTCGGGTGTGAGTGTGGAGAGATACTCCTGGATGGTCTGTACGCTGTACTGCTGCATGCCGTCAGTATTCAGGATTTCGTTGCGAACATCCTCCTGGAACTTTGGTTGGTCCTCCGTCTTTAGGTAGAAGGCCGCGGCCTTGCCGGGATTGCCGTCAAGCTGGTCCATGGTGGCGAGAGGGATGTATTTGCGTCCGCCTTTGCCGTGCTCGACGATGCCTCGGACCGTGAAGTCGTGGTTGAGAATCTTGATCGTGTCGCCGACCTTAACGCCCTTGCCCTTCGTGGCTTCCAGGTCGTCGATGATGGCGTCGAAGGGCTGCTGGAAAGGAGTTCCGCTGATAAAGACGAAAGGTTTCAGCTCGTTGTAGCTGGCGTAGTCGATGCCGGAGATGTTTTCGAGCGAGGCTCCGGTGGTGAGTTTGATGTTCACCGGAGAGACGACCTGAACATGTGGGAGCTTGCGGAGCACATCGGCGATACGAACGTCGGCGGCGGCGGCGCTGGTATTGAGCAGTGCGCCGGCGGTGCCGGGACGCACGATCATGTCCATGCCGATGCCGGATTGCTGGGTGCGGCTGCCATTGAGGATGCCGTAGAAGATCGCCACGACCGAGAGGATCATGATGACTTCGATGGCGACAGCGAAGGCGCTGATGACCGAGCGAAGCGGACGATGGACCAGATTGCCGACAATGAGTTTGTTCATAGGGTTACGCTAAATTTCCAATTGTGGCTGGGGAGAGCACCAGCTTTTTGATAATCATGCCATGCCGAAGGTGCGTTCGGCGGTTGCAGGCGCGGCCTTTTCAGGATCAAAGATAGAGCTGACGACCGGAAGGACGTACCTGCAGGCAAAGGCGAGAATCACCATGTATTGCGTCGTGGCTACCATGCCGAAAAGGCCACCCACAGCGCCCTCTGGACCCGTATGTGCGACGACCAGGACCGCGATGATCGCGGCGGGATGACTTCGGACATCGCCCAGGAACCAGGAGACGATAAAAAAGACAGCAGCCATACAAAGAGGCGCAACGAGAAGCACGCCGGTCAACCCGCCTTCGCGATAGAGATCGGCAGAGAGTCCAAAAGAGACGCTGGTGGAAACATCATCGTCGGTGATGGCGCCGACCTGGTGTCCGTAGAGGTTGCCAAAGTAGACGAAAGGTTTATCGGGCCAGAAGACGCGAGGAATAATGTTTTCCGCACTTTCCACCATAGGCTGGTAACCCATGGGGCCGTATTCTTCCGTTACTCCAATGAGCGCATCATCGGGCGACAGCATCTGAAGCCTGTCAAGGAGACCCATGGAGTGATCGTAGTAAGCCAGCTTGCCGTATACTCCGGCGGTACTTTCTGCATTTGCCTTGACGACTTCATCCATGTGGGTAAGCAGATGGGCGGCGAGCCTTGCATTGTCTAACCCACCTCCCTGGCTGAAGATTCTGCCGTATTGCGAGTAAGGAGTCGCGTACGCGTAGGCTACATAGATAACGATCACGAGCGAGATGATGTTGACGATCTTCAGCCTGTAGCGGCATATTGCGGCCGCGAGAACCCAACAGAAGGCGGGACCGAAGAGAGCCTGCTTGGAAAAGCTCAAGAGCCCTTCTCCCGTTGAAAGCGCAAACAGGAAGACCAGCCAGGGGGTAACGCTGCGCTCTCCATGGCTGGAGCGAATGGTATACATCACGCCCAGAATGAGAGCGAAGGGCAAAAAATGATCGCCGTTATAAATGGTCTGGATGAGGCTGCCCGATATCAGCCCTACTGCGGCAAGCGCATAAATGACCTTGAGAAACAGGGCTATAGCCGTTGAGCCTATGTAGACAGAGCGCAGGCTCGGCATGGGAAGCCGGGCTTGAATAAAGGATTTACGGGGCCGGAAGCGGCTTTCGACATAGGCCCCGAACAGCATCGCCAGCATCCCGAAGAGGTAGACCTCCATCGTGAGCTGGGGGGTAAGCAGGTTGCTGTTGGCCGGTTCGCCTATGCACGCCTTCACGACAAGACCTACGATGGCTGTGAGCGTGGCGTTAAAGAAGATGTAGGCGCCTACGGGGCGATCCAGGCCTCCGGCGATATTGAAAGCTGCCGTCGCGGTAAGAATGAAGGCGAAAGAGCAGAGCGCAAACATCAGTTGCGTCTGCTCGAAGATCTGCACAATGAAAAGTGCCGTGGCGAACGTGGTGGCCCAAGCATAGGAAATCCGCTCTGGATAAGGGATATGCATTGGACATCTCATTCTAGCAAAGCAATTTCGCAGGCCTGCAGACATCCTGTTGTTTTGACAGGAATGCCATCGTCGATAGGAGAAGAACTATTCGGGTGAGGGCTTGCAGCCGGGGGTAACTTCTTTATTAGTATGAGTGGAAGCACCCGTAACGATTTAGGTGCGGTAGCGAATGCTCATTCGCGATCTTTATATAGTTCGTGGCATTCTGGCATGGGATATATGCTGGCTCCTTCCGGAACAGGGAATGGGGGCAGCCGGTTTCACAAGAGGTAGATGCAGGAGCGAAAGATACTTGCGTGGGCTCCGGGAGCGCCACGGCACGGTCTTCGCAGGGCCACAGTAATGTCGATCTGCTCTTGTAGCAGAGATCGGGTCCGCCAGTATGGCGACACGGTTCGCATAGCCGAACCGTTGGAGATCGAAGGTGTCCTTCGGCAGAGACTTGCAACTGGAACGTGAAAACCGCGGGGTGTCGCTGGAAGAGCTCGCACAGGGCACAAAGGTGCCGTCGCGCTTTTTGTGCGCCCTGGAAGCCGACAACTTCAGTGGCCTGCCCGGTGGCGTCTTCAATAAGGGGATTGTCAGCAGCTACTGCCGCCACCTGGGGATCGCGGAAGAATCGTGGCTCGCGCGGTTTGCCGCCAGTACCCATACCAGTAGCGATGAGCGGGACTGGGCGGTCTTTGCGGAAAACGTAAAGCGCAATCGCGTACAGATGGGAACGGGCATGCGCCAGCACTGGTGGGGCGTGCTGCTGCTTCTGATCGTTCTTGTCGCGCTGGCCTGGGTGACCTGGCACTACGTCATTCAGCCCGGAGTGCGTCCCTACGGCGTGTTTTCCTCGAGCATGCTCCGGCTGCCGGAGAATCCTGGTTCAGGCTTGCAGGGCCCCGGTGCCTGTTAGGGCGTGTCCTCAAACTCAAAGGTTCAAGCTATGGGTGCGGGTGAAGTTAGAGCTCAGTTTTTTGTTTTGAAGGGGCGGGGTTTCAGCCCCGCCGTTAGAAGCAGCCATATACAGTGACTTTAGTCACTGAGGAGACGGTGCAGAGGGGAAGCCTGCGCTCTTCCGCATGCAAGAGCCCTCTACAAGGGCTTTCGATCCGCAGGTCGAAGATATTCCAACGGATAGTGTCGCTGGCTAAATAGACATCGCTCCCTCCGCGGCTGAAGCCGCTTCAGGTGTTGTCCCAACGGCGGGGCTGAAGCTGTACGGACTCATGACATCCTTTACACATTGTCTCCAGACATCCTTTACAGATTTGTGGGGGGTGTCTGGATGTCGTGGAGGCATGTGGAAGTC
>NZ_JACHIO010000006.1 GCF_014203225.1 Granulicella mallensis
ACCGCGTTACACCCACAAAAGCAAAGGCTGAAAAACCCTCTTCCTTCATTACAGGAACAAACACGCAGCGGTAACACCCTTTTTCCGCAGCCTGTTCAGCCATGCCGCAAAAGCTGGGCAACCATCCAACACCACTCTGCCGAAGGCTGGAGTGAAGGCGAAGCCATAACGACGAAATTGCCTTCTGTTGAAGAGCCTCTACTGCAAAAAGGAATGGCAACGGATACACCGCCGAGCCGCACCTTCAGTTCCGAGGGCGAATGGTAACCTCTTTGCCGGAACGAAAGAGAGCGATTCAGTCGTTTCGGCTTCGCCTTCACTCCAGCCTTCGGCAGAGTGGTACATGCCTTTAGCTGCCATTTTCGGCACGGTTGAAACCGTGCCCTTCCGATTCTTGTTACCATGTCAGCTATTCATTTCTGAACGCTCGTGATCCCGCCAGAAATACTTATCTAAAGTGCTCTACTTCCCTCCGGCCACAGAAGCGGTCGTCGTGGGAGCCACATACGGCGGGGGCGGCGTCAGCCCTTGAGCACGGAGAGCATCGTCGATGATGCCGAAGATGAACTCGACCGGAAGAGCACCGCTGACCTTGTCCCCGTTGATGAACAAGGTCGGAGCTTCCTCAAGGCCGAGCGAAACACCAACAGCCTTCGAAGCATCGACGGAAGCAGTGTCCTGTTTGGCGAGGCAGGCGTCCAGCTTCACCGCGTCGACCTTCTGCAGCTTGCCCTGTTCGCGAGTCAGCTTATCGAGTTGCGCGGTCGCGTTGGCCAGGGTCTTCTGCGTGTCCTTGGGATCGTCAGAGGTGCCGATATCCGAGGCGTGCGCGTGAATGCCATCCACAAGGTTCCAGTAGCCGACAGGAGACTGTGCGCCGATGCAGTTCACATCGACGGCGGCGTGCTCGGCCCAGGGATGGATCGTGTCCAGCGGAAAGTCCTTATAGACGATGCGAACCTTATCCCCGTAGCGATTGATCATCGCGGGAAAGATGCTCTCATGCAGCCGCGCGCAGAAGGGGCATTCCAGATCATCGAAGCCGACGATCAGAACGGGCGCCGTGACCGGGCCACCGCGAGCGGGACGGCCCTCAGCCGAGACGAGATTCTTCGGATCCGCAGAGATGTCGAACTTGGTGAACTGTGCCAGCGTCTTGCCATCGGCCGAGATCAGAAAGTTGATGGGGCGGGAGCTCTTGCCGTCATTCGAGAAGGTGACGCTGATCAAGCTATAGCCCGGAAACTCCGAAGAGGCCGGCACGCCGACCTGGATGGTCGACCCGGGAGGAAGCGGTGCCTTCTGGCGCAGCAGGACCTCAACGCGACGGGCCAACTCCGGTGAAAGAGGCTTGCCTACGACAGGAGCGGCGATAGCTGGCGAACTGGCGGGACTAGCGGGACTTTGCGCGTGACAGCCGAGCGTAGTCAGGAGTGTGGCGAAGAGGACGGCGGACAGGCGCGAGGGCTTAAACACAATGATTGATTATCTCAGAGCCCGGTTCCCTGCCGCTTCCCCAAAATTTTGGCTAGGGTGCGTCATCAAACTGCAAACGCTGAGTGCGCTGGGTACGCCAAGCTGACGCAAAGGAAACTCTGCGCAAACTTGGCGTCCTTCGCGCACCCGGCGTTTGCAGTTTGGATGAGCAGGCAGCCCCTAGAACAAGCTCTGGTTGCGCCGCAGGTTGCCGGCGCTACCGATATTGGCCAGCGTAAAGCTGAAGCTGGGGGTGCCTTCGTTACGGATGGTGCCGAAGTCGTACTTGCGATACTCCACGCTCAGCCCGCAGCAGTTCCAGTTGTAGCCGGTCTGCACGGTGATGTACTGGGCGCTGCCGAGGTTCAGATCGATTCCTGAACCCACCGCCGCGGAGAGCCCGGGCTTGCTGGGCGTACCGTAACCGAGCAGGACCCGCATCTGCGAGAAGTTCGAGACCGCCGAACTGGTCAATCCCGTAGCGGTATTGGTCGTAGTGTCGATGACCTCGGTGTAGAAGCGGCCCGGCGCATTCAGGCGGGCATAGGAGAATCCGCCAAAGAAACGGCTGGAGTGAACGTCGAGGAAGACATTCTGGCTGGTGAACTTCGTTGCGCCGGTGTCGTAGTCGAAGTCGTACTCAATGTCGGTATGGCCGGAGGTGCGGAAGCGCATGCGCGAGATCAGCGGAGAGGTGCTGCGCGGCTCGGTGAGAAAGGCCACACCGGAGAAGGAGAGGGTGCTGTCGAAGATATTCCGGCGGCGATCGATCACCGCACCGCCAAAGGTCTGATTGAAGAAGTGCTTCTGCTCCAGCCTCCAACTGAACCACTCCTGCTGCGGTGGGTTGGCCGGGGCTGCGTCGGGCGCACAGGGGTCGGGGTGGTGACCATGCGTGCGTAGAGGCACATCGGGCGCGGAGGCCCAGGCGTTAGGAATCCCATTGGCGTCGTTGTTAGCAGCTTGCGGCGTGGGGTTGAAGACATCGGGCAGGTTCGCCCCGCCGTCAGAGTCCCCTGTCGACTGCTCGGTGCCAGCCTCCGGCACAGGACAGCCGGGCTTCGGAGCAGCCTTCTTCGACTTAGGCCGTGGACGGAAGTAGAGATGCTGCGTAACGCCGTACGCGAGCTCGTCGGTATTGCTGGCCAGATCGATGTCGTCGAAGCGGAGGATATTGAGGAAGTTGCTGATCCCTTGCACGTCACGATAGGTAATGTCCGGCTCGATCGTATGACGAACCTTATCGCCCAGGAGCTTCCGGAACCGGGCCGGAACGGTAAAGGTGCGTTCGAGGACAGGGGGACGAATGTCCACGGTGGCTTCGAAATCGCTGCGGTTGACCGTCTGGGTCAGTTCGATGGGAGTTGCATTGGCACCATAGGGAGCCTGGCGCGATCGAGAGTAGAACGTATCGCGCGCACCCAGGCTCGACATCACGTTCCAGCCTTCCAGGTGCAGGGGCAGGGACAGCTCCGGATGGACATCGACGCGTTCGGTCATGCCGGCTGAAGCAAAGTCAGGCTGCGTACGCTTCAGGGCTGCGACCGAGGTATCCAGGTCCCAGAGTAGAGGGGTTCCCTCGATCCGGTGATCGTCCGCCGAAAGATCGATCGAAGGCGCGTGGAAGATCTTTACCTCTTCTCCGGGCGTGGTGCCAATGGGCACCACCTTGAGCCCCTGATAGCGATCGACCCGGCCATCCAGCGCGAATCCGTTGCGCTCGTGCATCAGGTAAAGAGTCGAGGTAATGTCGGAGCTGACAGCCTGGTTGAAGTTCTCTGTAAAGACCTCGCGGTAGATGTAGGAGCTGAGGTACTCGGCGTCGACGACAGCGCGGGTGGTCGTCGTGAGCTGCTTCCGGTAGCCGACGGTGATGTCCTGGCCGCCCTGGTTCTGATAGAGGCCTGCAGCCGAGGTAAAACCACGGTCCTGCAGCGCGGAGAAGTGGGCGGTAAGAAAGTCGTCGCCCGGGCCCCGGTAGCGGAAGGTGCCGTTCTCAGAAAAGCCGCGCAGCGAGTAGTACAGCGTTCCAACCGTCAAATCAGCCGAGCGGCCCAGCGTAAGGTAGGCCTGTTCGCCGATCGTGAATCCCTTCGAGCCGGTGTCCTTACTGGCGCTCGAATAGCCGATCGTCGGAATCAACAGGCCTGATTGGCGCTCGTCGGCATCGACGGGATGCGTCACGTAAGGCAGATAGAACACAGGGATGCCCAGCAGCCTGAAGTTGGAGCTGTAAGCCTTCGCTTTATCGCCATCCATGTTGAAGTGGTTGGCGAAGAGCTGCCAGTCCGGGTTGGGCAGAAGGCACGAGGTTACCGCGCCGTCGTAGACGTCATAGTTCTCCGGCCCGGTCTTGACGACGATGCGCCCTTCAAAGAGGAACGGGTTCGAGTTCTGGTAGCCAGCCGACCGGGGTCCGGTTCTCCCGCCGGTTGCGGAGGTAGAGGTAATGACCGGAGTAACGACCGACTCTTTTGCGTTGGTTTTCCCCAACCCGACCGAGCCGGAGACATCGTAGAAGCGGCCGGTGCCGGTATGCAGGTTGTAGGTTCCATGCGAGGCTTCGATATGCTCGTCGTTTTCTCCACCGATCACCTTCACGTGCCCTGTGGCGTTGACCTCGCCCGTAGACTTGTCATAGGTCACGGAGTCCGCGTAGATGATGTGGTCGCGATAGGTGATGACGACATTGCCAGAGGCTGCATAGAGATCGCCAGTCCTGGTCTGAGGGTTGTCGGATTCGAGCACGGCACGGTCGGGGGCTTTGCCGGGAGAGAACGGCGTGGCGTGAGGAATCTGCGCCAGATCCAGCGGCCCGTCCTGCTGTGGGGTAGGCGCTTCAGGCAGCGCCACTTGGCTCGCGGATGGGCTCGCGGCAACAGGAGGTTCCTCCCTCGCCACCTCCTGAGCCTCTAGATGTTGATGACCCAGGGGCGCGAGAATGGTAGTTATGAACAGAAGCACCAGTTGCATCGCAAGGCAGCGCTGTCGAATTCGTTTGCCGCTGGGGGCTTGAGTGAGACCGTCCACAAGTTTGAGCTTAGACGATTTCATGGTTGCAAGTCGCTGCCATGAACATCAAATGAGTTCAGGTGAGGCGGCGGATTGTACGTTTTAGACCCTGGGAGTTTGAAATTGAGCATGAGCAGTGCGGCGCAGCAAGACGAGATCGCTGAAGGGTTGGACTACCGCGCCACAGGAACGGATAGCGTCAGTGGCCTGAAACAGGTGGTAGCCGAACGGCTGGCCGCGCATCGCAGCCGCAGGGCCCAGGAACTGGCCCTGGAAGCCGAGCGCGAGCGAGCGACAGCCCAGATCCGGAACCAGGCCCGCAGTGGAACGTCGCGCATCCGCGAGGCTGTAGCCGCCCGCTACGAACACAGCGTAAGTTATCGCGAATTTCTCGCCGCCGAGGCCGAACGGGCCTCGCAGCAGGCGCAGGCCGAAGCGGAGATCGCCGCCCGGAACGCCAGGGCCGTCGCCGAAGCCCAGATGAAGTTGATGGAGGAGCTCGACCAGTGGAACCAGTCCGAGGCCGAAGCACAGCTTGAATCCCGGCCAGGACCGCGCGAAGTCGTCTTCGAAGAGCCAAGGATTGAAGCCGTAGCAGAAAGGCCCTCCGGCAGCCTGACGGTACGGATGTACGACGACATTGGAGCAGCCCGTTCCGCAACGGACATGACTCAGTCACAGTCGCGCTCGCATCATGTCCACCCTGCCGACGGCGAGGACGAACTCGACCAGTTGGACCAGGAGATCGAGTTCCGCCGTGCGCCGGAGTTCGAACTGCACCTCATCGAGGCCCAGCCGATCCCCGGCAACCTGATCGAGTTTCCTCGTCAGTTGGTAGCTTCGCGCAAGGCACGCCCCCGGCTGGCCGAAGGGCCGCTGCGTGAGGACGCTCCCGTTGAGCCGCAGCTGCGGATCTTCGAGGTGGAGCCCGAACAGATTTCAATCGAGCCGGAAGCCACAGAGTTTTCGGGCGCACCCGAGTGGCAGGGACTATTTCTGGACCCCAACAAGGTCGCCACCCATGCGCCGCCCGCCGAGGCGCAGCATCACTTCACGCTGCAGCCACAGACCGCGCCGCTGGAGCTTCGGCTCATGGCCGCCAGCATCGACACCGGCTGCATTGGAATCGCATTTCTGGGCTTCGCGGCAGTGGTAGCCAAGGTGGCTGGACCGAACCTCCGCGCCCTGTCACTGCCGCTCCTGGGAGTCACCACAGCAGGAGTATTGCTGGCGCTGTTCGTAATCTTCCAGCTACTGTTTCTCTCGCTCGCGGAAGCGACACCGGGCATGCGCTACGCCCGCATCGCACTCTGCACCTTCGGCGACGCCAACCCCTCGCGCAAGGCCATGCGCCGCCGCGTTCTGGCGATGCTGCTGGCAGCCTGCCCCCTGGGCATCGGGCTCGCATGGGCCTTCCTGGACGATGAGCGGCTAGGTTGGCACGATCGCATGTCGAAGATGTATCAGCGAGCGTATTAAATAGATTTTCCTGAAGAGATAAACAAGCACAACCGGGTGCCCCATTCTCGACGCGCGTTTTTTGCGCGGCAGGGTGGGGTATAGACGCTAAGCGAATCCCACAAATCTTCGAAGCGCGCTCTGCGTCAGGGGTATAGACGCTAAGCGAATCCCACAAATCTTCGAAGCGCGCTCTGCGTCAGGGGTATGGACGCTAAGCGAATCCCACAAATCTTCGAAGCGCGCTCTGCGTCAGGGGTATCGTGCGAAAGCACGACCGCTTTCGGCTTGTAGCAGATATGGTGCCTGTATTGGAGAGTGCGGTCGTTTGCTACCGCAAACGATACCCCACCCTGCCGCGCAAAAAACGCGCGTCGAGGATGGGGCACCCGAATCAGTGGTCTTCCTGCTACTTTGCCGCTTCCGCAGGCATCATCGCTCCCGCCTGGATCCACTGCGTGACCGTGGCGATGTCGGCATCGGAGAGCTTGTCCTTGGGCGGCATCGGCATGGGATCGTTCGCGGGACCGGCGTGGTTGATGAGCTTAATCAGCAGCGATTGATCGGCATGACCCGGAACGATGACAGCACCGTCGTGTCCACCCTTCAGCAGGCCGGCCTTCGTGTCGATCTGTAGCCCACCGCGATGGTTGATGCCGCCGTGGCAGCGATAGCAGTTGGTCTGCAGAATCGGCTGCACCTTCTGGGTGTAGAAGGCCTCTGTATCGGGCGCGGGATCCGCGTGGGCGGAGACCGGGTTCGGACGCCAAAGTGCAGCGCTCCCAACAAGGCCAGCAAAGGCGAGAGTAAGCGCGGTGGCTTGCAAAGTCTTCGAAATCGGCATCGTGCGTAGGTCTCCGGGTAAGTCTCCCTCACTGTATCGCGAAAATATGCGGACACCAAAATTCTTCCTGCTCCAATGAAACCGTCCCGGAGAACCAACAACGCTACTACCGCCGAGGCCCCTCGACCGATAGCCTGAAAGGGCTCCGGCGGCTTCGCGGCCACCTTATGAAAATCGATCGATGACGAACTTACAGCGTTCTCTCGCTGCCCTGACGTGCTCCGCGCATGCAAGGGGTTCCGCGCGTGCAAAGGCGCTGCTGCTCGTCCTCGCCTTTACCGCAGGCACCCTCTCAGCCTTCGCGGCAACTCATACCCCACGTCTGCGCCACTCCACAGCCGTCCAAAGTGCCGGGTCCTCCGCAACGAAGGGCAGGCTCGAATTGCAGAGGTCCGCGGGCAAGCGCTCCGGGAGAACAGCCGGAAAGCGGAGTGGGGCGACCGCGTCGAAGAGCACGGGAAGAAACTCCGACAGAGCCTCGGTTAAATCCAGGGACACCCAAAGACCAGGAACCTCCTCCAGATCTCGCGCTCAGAACAGACGCCGTGGAAAGAGCGAACCGAAGATGGTGGATGATCCCGTCGTGATGTATCGCACGGGATCTCGACAGAGAACGCACAGCAGAACCGCCGTCAGGCCGGAGATCGCGGAGCGGTATCCGGTTGAGACACGCCGCGAACCTGTACGTGTAGCGAATACAGCAGTAAAGCAAGCTCCCGCAGCACCCCACAGAGAACGCAGCAGTGGAAGTGGAACAGATGAGGTAGCGACTGCGTTGCCCTCATCGCATGAAGTCTTCGCGCAGGGCGAGTCGCATCCGGACGACGACGAACGGCTGCCCATGCACAGTGCCCCGATCGAAGCGACGAGGCAGCAGCAGCCCGCACCGATCCTGCGTGTCTTACCCTCTACTCCGCCGATAGAGGTCTCCGCCGACGATTCGGATATTCCTGTAAAGCAGGAGACCCTCGCCGACGCCGAGCGGCCCGGACAGCGTCCGTCGCCCGATGAAGTCATCCGTCCCCTGGCTGTTCCGCTCTACACGCGTGAGGGCAGGCTTATCGTTCCCGCGCCGCTCAAAGGTACGCGCGAGATTCTCGTCCACCAGAACCGCATGGCCGATGCCGCCGGACTCTCGCGAATCCAGGATGACACCGACCTGGACCGCATGCGCGCGCAACATCTGCTCGTAGGCTTTCCGGATACTCCGGGACTAGCCGTCAACGAGGCGCTTCCCTACAATCGCCGCTATGCCCGGCCCTGGACCGTGAAGTTCGTAACCGACACCTCACGCGCTTTCTACGCACGCTTTCATGAGCCGCTGCACTTGAACTCGGCCGTACGCACCGTGGCCTATCAACTTCGTCTGCAACGCGTGAACGGCAATGCCGCCTCCATCGAAGGCGATGTAGCATCGCCACATCTCACGGGGCAGGCCATCGACTTCGGCAAGCACGGCATGAGCCTCGAAGAGATCGCGTGGATGCGCAGTTACCTGCTGCCTCTGATGCAGGCCGGAAAGCTGGACGTGGAAGAAGAGTTCCAACAGGCATGCTTCCACATCAGCGTCTATGGAAGCTATGCGCCACAGATGCGGCTGCCCAGGACCGAGTTTGCCCAACTGCACGGAGTGCGCGCGGTTGCAAGGGATGAAGACGAAAGATAGTCGTTAGAAGTTTTTGCTCATTCAAATCGCCTCCACCTTGTCATCTCTCCACTCCAGCGGCAAAAAGCGCTGCCTCCGGTCGAGATGACAATTTTGAGGTAGTAGACGAAGCGCTACGACTTCTTCGCAGGCACCTTGGCGCCTTTCTTGCGTGCTTCGGAAAGCCCGATGGCAATAGCCTGCTTGCGGCTGGTGACCTTCTTGCCGCTGCGGCCGCTCTTCAGCTTGCCGCGCTTCATCTCGTGCATTTCAGTCTCAACCTGCTTGCCGGCGGCGGGGCTGTACTTGCGGGTGGACTTCTTTGCCGAAGTCTTCTTAGCCGGTGACTTTTTCGCAGCGGTTTTCTTCGCTGGGGCTTTCTTGCTGGCTGCCTTCTTCGTTGAGGTCTTCTTCGCGGAAGTCTTCTTTGCTGCTTTCTTCGTGGTTGCCATTGGGTGAAACCTCCCACTGGGTAGGAGCGTGAGGAATGCTATTGCGTTGCCAAGCCTTTGTCTTTGCCTTTCTGGTTGTCATTCCGAGCGCAGCGAGCGAACCTGCTGTCTCCCGCTTTTCGCCATTGTCGCCACAAGCGCTATCTATTAGCGCAAACCAGCTCGTTTCAGTTCCAGCCCGTGTGTTTTCTGGGTTCCGCAACCAAAGAACGGGAGACAGCAGGTTCGCTCGCTGCGCTCGGAATGACAACCAGAAAGGCAAAAGCGACGACCGGGTGCCTGCTTCTGAACAGCCTACAAATTCAATGCCGGAGTTTGCGGATACCAACAAAAGCTCCGCCAACAAACGCCAGCGCCAGAAGAACCTTTAGCACCAGCCTCCATGTAGAGCCTGTGCGCTCAAGCGTTCCGTCCTGCCATGCCTTGTAGGTCGCATTCAGATCGTCGGCGAGCCCCGGAATCGTAATGGCGTTGAAGGCTTGATCTGGAGATGCCGCAGGCGCTGCCGGCAGAGAACCAAAGATGCGTTCAGGCTCAGGCTCCGCACCGGCGCGGTCCTTCGGTATCGCGGCAATCAGGGCGTTGATCTCGGCATCGCGCGGATCGTTGAAGAGCGAGCTGTCGGCGGTGTTAGGAAAGAGCGTAACGCGGCCCGTCATCTTCTGCTCGATGGCCGAGACGCCGTCCTGACAAACACCGAGAGCATAGTAGCCACCGAAGGGCAGCTCGGGTCGCGTATCGTGCTGGTGCATGTAAGCGACGGTCAGCAACCCAGCGAGCCGCGTGACCTCCACCGCATCGGCACCGCGATACTCATGTGCGTTGCGCTTCAGCACCCAGGGCTGATCGAGCGTATCCATCGTGCGCCACTCGCTCTTGCCGTCGATGCCGAAATAGTAACTGACATCGGCGTTGAGGTGGGGCCCGCGGATGTGCCACTCGTACTCGGCGTGCGAGACGGGGATGAGCAATGGACGGCCGCCGGAGTGGGGTACGACGATCTGTGAGTTCACCCAGAAGGGCATCATCACGTCTTTGCCCTGGTAGTGAAAGTGGCCGAAGTTGGCGAAGTAGCGAGCGTCGCCGACCGTGACCTCGTGGCCGGTCGCTACCAGTGCAGCGATCAGGTCCTGCGGAGAATTTGCGGAGTGGCCCTGCACTTTTGCGGCGAAGAGTGTCGAGCCCGGTAGGAGATTGGCCGAAAGCCGATTCAGCACGTCGGCAAGTCGCTGGCTTTCGGTGTGTTCAGGAGCGAGGTCGTTCGGGCCGTCACCACGTGTGACGCCTGCGCCAAGGGTGGTGACCAGGCCATCGGTCGTAAAGCCTGGCAGGGTGGATGGACGGTCGAGTTCAACGGTCTCGCTTCTGTCGAGATCGTAGGGGCCGAGGTCGAGAAACTGTTTGGCCGCTTCTGTTGTGGCACGTGCGCCGGGATGGACGGCTGCTGTGGCTTCGAGCTTGGGGCTCTTGCCCGCTACGTGGCCGACGACGCGCACGGTCGGGTTGATCTCGCGCATCGTCCAGCCGGGAAAGCGGTCGAGACCTTGCCAGTCCTTGCCGAGGATGCGTTTGCGCAGCTCGTCGATCAGCGCTGGGGTCAGTAGCGCCGGGCCTTTCTTGCCGCCCTTGTCGATCTGGGCGAGAAGAGCGTCGGTGAAGCCGGGTTGCGCGGAGAGCTCGCGCATCATCTGCGAGAGGAGAACGGTGTCCGGCGGCATGGGCTCTTCGGGCACGACGTACGGGTGGCGGCAACCGGTGGCTGTCATAAGAGTGCAGAGGAGCGCGAGCTTGTGCGTGGGACGCATGGAGGGATTAGACGCTAGTTGTTGTCGTCAAATGCGCTCTGTAGCAAACATTGTCGCTATCAAGAGGGCCTTTGCTTTTCTGGGTAGTACGAGCGAAGAGCAGGAGACAGCAGGTTCCTCACTGCGCTCGGAATGACAACCAGAAAAGCAAAGGCAAAAGCAAAAAGCAGATTCCCTGCGGGAATGACAACAAGAAAAGCAAGAACAAAAGCAAAAACACCTTTGCGTTAGCGGTTACGCATCCAGTTTTTTCACCACAAGCTCATTCAGAACTGCCGGGTTCGCCTGGCCCTTCGACAGACGCATTACCTGCCCGACGAAGAACGCGGCTACTGTGCGCTTGCCGCCCTTGAACTGGGCTACCTGCGCGGGGTTCGCGGCGATTACCTCGTCGATCATCGCCTCGATGGCCGAGGTGTCCGAGATCTGCTGGGGCTTGTCGCGCTCGTAGATGTACGCAAAGTCCTTGCCCTCGGCAAAGCAGGCGTCAAGCAGTTGCTTGAGCTGCTTGGACGAGATCTCTCCGGCTTCCGCAAGGTCGGCGGCGAGAACGACGCCGTCGAGCGTGACGGGGGACTGCTCGAACTCGATCTCGGCGGCGCGCAGCCGCATCGTGATCTCGCTGAGCAGGATCGAAGCCACACGCTTGGGCGACTTCGCCGTCTTCGCGGCGACTTCAAAGCGGTCGCCTAGCGAGCGCGTCGTCGTCAGCGTCGCGGCGTCCTGTGCGGACAGGCCATACTCCGCGGACAGGCGGGCGCGGCGGGCTTCGGGCAGCTCGGGCATCGCGGAGAGAATCTGCTTCTGCCACTCCGCTCCAACGACCAGCGGCGGCAGGTCCGGCTCGGGGAAATAACGGTAGTCGTGGGCCTGTTCCTTGGAGCGCATGGAGAACGTGCGGCCCTCGGCGCTGTTCCAGAGGCGCGACTCCTGCACCACGCGGCCGCCCTCTTCGATCACGCCGATCTGGCGCTCGATCTCGTACTCCACGGCGGAGCGGATGTAGCGGAACGAGTTGACGTTCTTGACCTCGGCCTTGGTCCCGTAGGCCGCAGTTCCGCGAGCCTCCCAGTCGGACTTGAGCATCACGCTCACGTTGGCGTCGCAGCGCAGCGAGCCCTCTTCCATGTTGCAGTCGGAGACGGCGGTGTAGAGCAGGATCTCCTTGAGCTTGGTCAGGTACTCGAAGACCTCATCGGCCGTGCGCAGGTCGGGTTCGCTGACGATCTCCACCAGCGGCGTGCCGCAGCGGTTGAGGTCGATGTAGGTGCGCGAGACGGAGTCGGCGAAGCCGTCGTGCAGGCTCTTGCCGGCGTCCTCTTCCATGTGCAGGCGGGTCACGCCGATGCGCTTGGGATTGCCCTGCGCGTCCGGCACGACGATGACGCCGTTCTCCGCGATCGGCTTGTCGAACTGCGAGATCTGGTAGCCCTTGGGCGAGTCCGGGTAGAAGTAGTTCTTGCGCGAGAAGATACTGGTCTCGCGAATCTCGCACCCGATGGCCTTCGCCGCGAGCACCGCGAACTCCACGGCCTGCTTGTTGAGCACAGGCAAAGCGCCGGGCAGGCCGAGGCAGGTGGGACAGGTGTGGGTGTTGGGCTCGCCACCGTACTCGTTGCGGCAGCCGCAGAAGGCTTTGGACTGCGTCAGCAGCTGGACGTGGACCTCGAGTCCGATGACGGGCTGGTACTTGGCGAGGATTTCGGGAGAAAGACCTGTAGCTGCGGGCATAATCACCACGATTCTACCAAGGGTGGGGGATTGTTCCTTCGACTCCCCATAGAAGCGTCATCCTGAGCGAAGCAACTCGCGTACTTTGCGAGTTGCGCAGCCGAAGGACCCCGAGGGATTTTATCTTGCCTCGGCTGTTGGGACCTTTTCCAGCACGAACGTCCGGGCTCGAGCGCCTGAGGTAGAAAAGGTGCGAAGCGTGTGGGTAGGATTGCAACCCTCGGGGTCCTTCGACTTCGCGTCCCCAAAAGCCGGGACGCTTCGCTCAGGATGACGATTCTGTGGGGAATGAACAAAAGGCTATGGACCCCGAGGGAGTTTCTCTCGTCTATGGTGTTGGGACCTTTTCCAGCACGAACGTCCAGGCTCGAACGCCTGAGGTAGAAAAGGTGCGAAGCGTGTGGGTAGGATTGCAACCCTCGGGGTCCTTCGACTGCGCGTCCCTAAAAGCCGGGACGCTTCGCTCAGGATGACGATTCTGTGGGGGGATAAAGAAAGGCTATGAGCCGGAATTCAAGGTTTCGCCCTGGGCTGGAATATGCCGCCCCTTTGGGGCTGGATCCCGGGCCAAAGCAGTATCGGTTGCTAAACTAAATCCTGCATGATTCTTCCCTTCGTCCGCGAGTTGATGGCGGACATGGAGCACTCCGCAGCTTTTGAGCGTGCGCGTCGCCACCTGGCGGGCGGCACGGGCCGGAGACGTGTGTCCGGACTCACCACGACCGCACGAGCGCTCTATCTTCCCTACTTCGTCCGTGCGTCCCAGGCTCCGGCGCTGGTGATCGTCTCCGACAACAAGGCCGCCGAGGCCCTGCACGCCGCGGTGCTCGCGGCCTGCGAGCTGACCGGCGTGCTCGCCGTCGAAGAGGTTCTGCGGCTTCCCGCGCATGACGTACTGCCGTTCGAGAACCTGTCGCCGCACCCCGAGATCCAGGAACAACGCGCCGCGGCGCTGTGGAAGCTGGCCAGCGGAGCCGCGAAGCTGGTGATCGCACCCGTCGAAGCCGTCTGCATGAAGCTCTTTGCCCGGGACTTCTACGCGGCCCTGGCGCTTACCCTGCGCACGGGCGAAGAACACATCCCCGAGATGCTGATCGAGCACCTGGTCTCGGTCGGCTATACCCGCGTGGATGTGGTCGAGATGCCCGGACAGGTAACCGTTCGCGGAGGCATCCTCGATGTCTATGGGCCGGAGATGGAGCGTCCGGTACGCATCGACTTCTTCGGCGATGAGATCGAGTCGATGCGCCGCTTCGACCCCGATACGCAGCGGTCGAGCTCCGCACTCGATGAGATCCTGCTGCTCCCGCTCACCGAAACACCGGTTACCGAAAAACTTCTGACCGCCATCAACGCGCGGCTCACCCGCAGCGGAACAGCCGCCGGGGCGGCGCTCGAGGGCGGCGAGACGCCGAACGAGCTGGTCACCCACGTCGCCACCCGCACCGGAGAGGCCACCATCTTTCCCGGCTGGGAGTTCTATGCGGCCGTTGCGGGCGCCAAGTCTTCTCTTCTTGATTTGATGGGAGCGCCTTCCGCCAACGGACCGCGAGTCTTTATCGAAGAGCCGTCGATGGTGGACAACCAGGGCGAGCGGTGGTGGAACAAGGTCGAGCAGCGCCATGATCGCGCGGGCATCGGCTCGCTGGTGCGGCCCGAAGACCTGTACCTTTCGCCGTGGGAGCTGCAGGACCGCGTTCGCGCGTACTCCGGCTGTGAGCTCGACCAGATCGGTATCGTCGATGTGCTCGACGCGGACCGCAGCGATGCCAGCGAGATCGAGTTCGCGACGCGGCCGACGATGCGCTTCCACGGCTCGATCCCCGCGCTGGTGGACCAGTTGAAGTCGCTGATGGAGAACGAGGCTCGCGTGCTGATCGCCGCCGCGAACCAGGGCGAAGTCGAACGGCTCGCGGGACTGCTGCAGGAGTACGGCGTGCCCTATCGCATCGGCTCGCGGCCCCAACAGGGCGGCTCCACGACGGTGTACTCGGAGTCAAGTTATCTGGCGGGAGACCTGCGCACACCGGTGATCGTGCGCGCGGCGATTGCCAACGGCGTACAGGTTCTCGACCTCGATCGCGCAACAGCGCGGCAGCTCGTGGTCATCGGGGCCAACGATCTCTCCGATGATGCCGATGTCCATGCGCGGCCCGCGGCCCGCAGGTCGAAGACGGCAGCGTTCATCTCGGACTTCCGTGATCTCGCGGTGGGCGACTATGTCGTGCACGTGGAGCACGGCATTGCGCGCTATGAGGGTCTGCGTACGCTCGACCAGCCCGACGCGCCGCCGCTGGAGCTGATGATTCTCAACTTCGCGGATGACGCGAAGCTTTACGTTCCGCTCACGCGGCTCGACCTGATCCAGAAGTATCGCTCGACCGAGACCGGCCCCGCGCCGCAGTTGAACCGGCTCGGCAATCCAGCCTGGGCCAAGACCAAGGCGCGGGTCAAGAAGGCCATGCAGGACATGGCCGAAGAGCTGCTGAAGCTCTACGCGCAGCGCAAGGCCGCGGTGGGCACGGCGTTTTCGCCCGACACCAACATGCAGCACGAGTTCGAAGACGCCTTCGACTTCAACGAGACCGACGACCAGCTGCGGGCCATCGCCGACATCAAGGCGGACATGGAATCGACGCAGCCGATGGATCGCCTGCTCTGCGGCGATGTCGGCTACGGCAAGACCGAGGTCGCCATGCGCGCGGCGTTCAAAGCCGTGCAGGACGGCAAGCAGGTCGCCGTGCTCACGCCGACGACGGTGCTCTGCTTCCAGCACTTCGAGAGCTTCAAGCGGCGGTTCAGCAAGTTCCCTGTCGTCGTCGAGATGATCTCGCGTTTCCGCACCGCGAAGGAGAAGAAGGACGTCCTCGAGCGCACGGCGCAGGGCAAGGTCGACATCCTGATCGGCACGCATGCGATCCTCTCCCAGAGCCTGCAATTCCAGGACCTCGGCCTGCTGGTCGTCGATGAAGAACAGCGCTTCGGCGTGCGCCACAAGGAGCGTCTGAAGCAGATGCGCGCGGCCATCGATGTTCTGTCGATGTCGGCAACGCCGATCCCGCGCACTTTGAATATGTCGCTGGTCGGGCTGCGCGATATGAGCGTGATCGAGACGCCGCCCAAAGACCGCATGGCCATCCAGACGGTCGTCGCGAAGTTCGACGAGAAGCTAATCCGCACTGCGGTCGAGGTGGAGCTGGAGCGGGGCGGGCAGACGTACTTCGTGCATAACCGCGTGGAGACGATCTATGAGCTGGCCTCCATGATCCGCGAGCTGGTGCCGCAGGCGCGCGTCGTCGTAGGCCACGGGCAGATGCCCGAGGCCGAGCTGGAACGCGTGATGCTCGCGTTTATGGACGGCGAGTACGACGTGCTCTGCGCGACGAGCATTATCGAAAACGGCCTCGACATCTCGAAGGCGAACACCATCATCATCAACCGCGCGGACCGGCACGGCTTGAGCGAGCTCTATCAGTTGCGCGGACGAGTCGGGCGCTCCAACCGCCGCGCCTATGCGTACCTGCTGATTCCGCCCGAGCAGCAGCTTACGGAGATCGCACGGCGCAGGCTGGCGGCGCTCAAGGAGTTCTCCGACCTCGGCGCGGGCTTCAAGATTGCGGCGCTGGATCTCGAACTGCGCGGCGCGGGCAACATGCTCGGCGGCGAGCAGAGCGGGCACATCGAGGCCATCGGCTTCGAGATGTATACGACGATGCTCGAAGAGGCCGTGAGCCGTCTGAAGGGCGAGGGACGCGAGGAGCGGCCGCAGGTGACGGTGAACCTCGGCATCTCGCTGCGCATCGACGATGCGTACATCGCGGAGGAGAACCAGCGGCTGCGCATGTACAAGCGCATCGCCGGATCGCAGACCCAGGCGGAGCTGGCCGAGGTTCGCGACGAGCTGCAGGACCGCTACGGAACGCCGCCGGAGAATGTGCTGCATCTGCTCGCTGCGGGAGAGATTCGTCTGACCTGCGAGCGGCTCGGCATTGCACAGATCGAACGCAAGCGCACAGCAATCGAAGAGCCTGCGAAGAAGCCCGCACCGCCGGTAAAACCAGCGGCCCGTCCCGCTTATGGAGCGTGGGCTCCGTCTACGATGGCGCGACCGCCACTCGCGGGCCGTCATGGACAGCCTCCGCAGACGGCCAATCTGCAGTTCTCCAGCCGGGCTGCGCTGAATCGCACGGAGTCCAACGTCGCACGGGCAGTTCGCGAGACGGCGGCGGTGCGTCCGGCGAATGCGCCGCTCGCGCAGGCCGGGAAGATCAAGGCGATGCGCGACATGCTGTACGTCACCTTCAGCGACAAGCTGCATACAGCTCCGGCGCAGGAGGGCAAGGGCGTCAACGTGGGGGCACTGATGAAGCTCGTCTCGCGGAATGCGAAGAACGGGGCGCAACTTACGCCGCAGGGCATCCTGAAGTGGCCGCTGACGAGTGCGCAGGCGGATGTGGTGATCGCGGAGACGCGGGATCTGCTGGCGGCGCTGGATGCGGGGGCATAGCGTTTTTTGTCTTTGCTTTTCTGGTTGTCATTCCGAGCGCAGCGAGTGAATCTGCTGTCTCCCGTTTTTCGCCAGTGTTGCCATAAACGCTATGTGTTAGCTCACTATGCTCCTGTGGTAGATCTCGTATTTTCTGGGTGGTACGAACGAAGAACGGGAGACAGCAGATTCACTCCCCTTCGGCTTCGCTCAGGGTCGGAATGACAAACCAGAAAAGCAAGAACAAAAGCAAAGACGAAGGCACGTTGCAGGCCGAGTCTCCCGCTCTTTGTTCGTACCGCCCAGGGCCGGACGTCTGGCCCGACACAAGATTTCCGACATGTTTTCCGGGAATACTTCTGGGAATAAATAGTTGCTGGTTGTGTCTTAGATACCGAGTGGATATTGCATCTGCAATTCTTTCTTTAAGGTGTCATTCCTTGCGGACACGCACACTTCACTCCGCAGCAGTGAGAGATGCCTCTCTTACTGCAAACCGGAAAGGAATGCATGATGCCTTTGACTTCCCAGGAGATACAACCACTCGATCCTCTAACCAGCGATCTCCTCCGTCCCCTCGGTGCCTTTGAAGAGCTCTACTGCCTCTTCGGCCAGCATTTTCCTGTCAACGGAGCCCTTGCCGCCGAGATCACCGGACACACAACCGTCCAGCAATGGCGCGATGCGCTGGACGCAATCCAACGACGCCACCCATTGCTCTCCGTTTGCATCGACACAGCCTTCAACCGTGTCCCACACTTTCGGCACGTTGCCCACCAGCACATCCCCCTCCGTGTAGTCACATCCACCGATGCCCGCTGGCAGCAGGAGATCGCCAAAGAGATCAATGCGCCTTTCACGCCCGATCAGTCTCCTCTCTTCCGCGCAGCCCTTCTCTATCAGGAGAAACGGAGCATCTTCATCCTCTCCGCCCATCACGCCGTGTGCGATGGTTCGTCCCGCATCTTTCTACTCCGCGACATGCTCCTCTCTCTTAGTGGCCATGACCTCGAAAAGCTGCCATTGATGGCATCCCGCGAGACTCTCTTCGGAGCAAAACAGAGGACATCCACCGAGCCAGGGCTGCCAGCTTTCGTTGCGCAGCGCCCAGCAATGCCCTATGTAGACGGTATTAAATTCACACCGGAACAGACCCTCGCTCTCCAGGACCGCAGCCGCCTGGAAGGGGTTACGATCCATGCCGCCCTCTCCGCGGCTCTCACCCTTGCAGGCAGGTCTCTCGACGAAAGCTGGCGTAATCACCCGCTCCGCATCCTGTCCCCCGCCGAGGTTCGCGATATCCTCGGCCTCGAAGATCAATGCATGATTTCCCTCACCAGTGGTGAGATCTCGATCCCGCCAGAGGGTCCGATGACATTCTGGGATCTCGCGCGGTTCGCGAGAGATGGCCTCTCTACCGTTAAAAACCCAGAGAGTATCTCGATGATGATCGATCGGCAAACTAAAGTGGTATCTACAAACCTCACCGCCAAACAGGCAGATCTGCTCAAGCGAAGTCTGATCAACGCACAGGTGATGTTCACGAATCTCGGCCGTATCCCCTTTGACAGCACCTTCGGCACACTACAACTCACAGACCTCTGGGCGCCCTGTGCTCTACGTGGCATCGACAGAGAGCAGACCCTCGGAGCCGTCACAGTCAACGGCTCACTCCATCTCACGCACACCAGCCCCGAACCTATTCCCGGCCTGCTTGCGGGCATAGAAGAGGTACTTCGCAAAGCCTGCACGTCCGATTCAACTACCCGGTAACAGGAGATTTATCCTAAGCACCCAGAAAGCATGTGGGTTGGAGCTGGGGCCTGGTCGAGCTAACGCGTGATGTTTGTGGCAGTACTGGCGAAGAGCGGGAGGCAGCAGGTTCACTCCCCTTCGCTTCGCTCGAGGGTCGGAATGACAACCAGAAAGGCAAGGACAAAAACAACTACAACAGCAAAAGCAGAAGCAGATTCCCTGCGGGAATGACAAACCGGAAAGGCAAAAAACAGGCAACAACAAAAAACAGACAACAGATAAGTGCAGCGAAGGCTCCGGTTTCGATACACTCCACCCATGCGCACCCTGCTCTCCGCTTCGCTCGCCGGAGCCCTCATGCTGACTGCCCTTCCCGCCTCCGCCCAGCACCTCTCCGCCGACGGCGCGTCGCAGACGTTCAACTACCTCACCGAACAATACTTCGATCAGGTCTACTTCAAGTTCTCGCCGACGGCGGGCACCGGCGCCGGGCTGCATCAGTACGACACCCAGCTGGAGGACTACTCCGCCGCCAACGTGCAGAAGGAGACCGCGGCCCTGCACGACTTCGAGAAGAAGCTGGCGGAGATCGATCCCACGGCCCTCGATGCGGAACCCGCAGCGGACTATCAGATCCTGATGAACAACGTCCACGCTACGCTGCTGCAGCTTGAAGTCATTCGCGGCTGGGAGAAGAATCCCGACAGCTACTCCAGCGGCGTGACCAGCTCGATCTTCAGCATCATGGAACGGCCCTACGCCCCGGTCAACACGCGGCTGCGCGCCGCCGTCGAGCGTGAGCGGCAGATTCCGCAGGCCCTGCTCGAGGCTCGCAAGAACCTCAAGAACCCGCCGCACATCTATACCGAGATCGCCCTCGAACAGATCGACGGCCTCGTCAGCTTCTTCCAGAGCGACGTGCCCGAAGCCTTCAAGGATGCCGACGACGCCAAGGCCAAGGCCGACTTCGCCAAGACCAACGCGGCTGCCATCGACGCGCTCAAGAGCTATGGGGCATGGATGAAGTCCGACCTGCTGCCCCGCTCCAATGGCGACTTCCGCTACGGTGCAGACACCTTCCAGAAGGCGCTCGCCTATAACGAGATGGTCGACATCCCGCTCGACCGCCTGCTGCAGATCGCCATGGACGACCTGCACAAGAACCAGGCCGAGTTTGCGCGGGTCTCGAAGGAGATCGATCCTGCAAAGACGCCGCAGGAGGAGCTTGCCGAGCTGGCGACCATCCACCCCGCGCCCGATCAGTTGCTGGGCGCGTTCCACAGCGAGTTCGATTCGCTGATCGGCTATATCCGCTCACACCACATCATCACGATCCCCAGCGACGTGCAGCCGACGCTCGAAGAGACGCCGCCCTTTATGCGCGCCACAACGCAGGCTTCGATGGACCCTCCGGGAGCGTTCGAGACGCACTCTACCAAGGCTTATTTCAATGTCACGCTGCCGGAGAAGGACTGGACGCCGGAGCGCGTCGCCGAGCACATGGCAGCGTTCAATATCGGCACCATCGTTTCTACGGGCGTGCATGAGGCCTATCCCGGCCACTATGTGCAGTTCCTCTGGCAGCCGCAGTTCCCATCGAAGATCCGCAAGCTGCTGGGGGCGAATACCAATATCGAAGGCTGGGCCCACTACTGCGAGCAGATGATGCTGGACGAAGGCTACGGACAGCCCGGCTTCGGAGCCAAGACGGAGCGCGAAGCGAAGCTGATACGCCTCGGCCAGCTTCAGGATGCGCTACTGCGCGATGCCCGCTTCGTCGTCAGCATCCGCATGCACACCGGCACAGGCGGGGCGATGAGCTTCGACGATGCGGTGAACTTCTTCGTCAAAGAGGGCTACCAGTCGCGCGCCATCGGCACGATGGAGACAAAACGCGGCACCTCGGATGCGCTGTATCTCTACTACACCCTCGGCAAGCTCGAGATCATGAAGCTGCGTGAGGACGTAAAGAAGAAGCAGGGTGCGGCGTTCGACCTGCAGCACTTCCACGACGACTTTATGCGCCAGGGCTTCGCCCCGGTAAAGGTTATCCGGAAGACGATGCTGCACGACGATTCTCCGGTGCTATAGACAATCCGCAGAGCCATGCTGTGAAATAGAAAAAACAACACCTATTTGAAAACGAATCCGGGTGCCGAAAATCGGCCATCCAGAAGGAATCGGGACCGTATTTTTACGGTTTTGTGCATCTTACTTTTTCTGGGGTGCAGCACTGGAGTTTCTGTGTGTCGTGGAGGATATGCCACGGCGCAGAAGGTCATCAGGCCTGTTTCCTTCTTCACCCCGTTCATGCAATGGTTTTGAGGTAGTTCAAACGGCAAGAGCAATTGCTCTTGCTAGGATATTGGCAAGGCTCTATGAGCTTGAAACAAATGGATTTGGAGCGTCGATGGCTTTCTTGAAGGTCCGTAAGGCCGTGATTCCCGCGGCAGGCATGGGTACCCGGTTTCTTCCCGCCACCAAGGCAACTCCCAAGGAGATGCTGCCCCTGGTGGACAAGCCTCTGATTCAGTATGCGGTCGAAGAGGCTGTGGCCGCCGGATGCACGGAGATCATCATCGTCACAGGCCGTAATAAGGCGACGATGGAGGATCACTTCGACAAGTCACCGGAGCTGGAGGCCTCGCTGATCGCGCGCAACCGGCCGGCATTGCTGGAGATCGCTCAATCGGTCACCCGGCTGGCGCGTATCGTCTACACCCGTCAGGCCGAGCCGCTGGGGCTTGGCCATGCTGTACTGCAGGCCAAGGAGCTTATCGGCGATGAGCCCTTCGCCGTCATTCTTCCCGACGATGTCGTGGACTGCACCGTTCCCTGCATGAAGCAGATGGTGGAGGCCTTCGATAGGACGCAATCCTCCATCCTGGCTTCGGAGGTTGTGGATCGCGAGGCGATCTCGCACTACGGCTGCCTGGACTGCACGCCCGACCCTGAGGACAAACGGCTGCTCGACGTTCGGGACATGGTTGAAAAGCCGAAGCCTGAAGAGGCTCCCAGCCTGAACGCCATCATCGGCCGCTACATTCTGACGCCGCGCATCTTCGAGATGATCGAAAATATCAAGCCCGGTGCGGGCGGCGAATTACAGCTTACCGATGCCATCAAGGCGCTGCTGCAGTATGAGAAGGTCTATGGGTTTTGCTACACAGGCAAACGTCATGATGCAGGCGATAAGTTCGGCTTCTTGAAAGCGACCGTTGATTTCGCGCTGAAGCACAATGAGCTGGGACCGAAGTTCCGCGAGTGGTTGAAGTCGCAGCAGTTTTAAGGGCGAGTTGAATACCGCGTTCCGTGACGGTTTAGCGTCGCCTGCCACTTACGCCGCAGCCATAAAGACTATGGAGTAAGCGGCAGGCGAAAGTTGGGCTTCAGGTAGACCCCGGTTTTAGGGTCAAATCAAGCTCGCTGCACCCATAGCTTTGTGTTTTATGTATCCCCACAAAATCGTCATCCTGAGCGTAGCGTCCCAGCTTTTGGGGACGCGCAGCCGAAGGACCCCGAGGGTTGACCTCTTGCCCATACTCCTCGCACCTTTTCAACTTCGAGCGCTCGAGCCTGGACGTTCGTGCTGGAAAAGGTTCCAACCTCATGGGTGAGATCGAGACCTTCGGGGTCCTTCGACTACGCACCTCGCAAAAAACGCGAGGCGCTACGCTCAGGATGACGATTCTGGGGGGACAAAAATATGTGATTCGTGGTTGTCCCCGATTCGTCAGACGCTACCTAGGCCCGGGCTCCCTCCGACTCTCCGATGCTGAAGCATCGGGGAACGCGCTTCGCGCTGTTGTGAATGGGCCATCACCTGTCGCCATCGCGTCCTCATGCGGTACCATGTTTCGAAACCCTAAGGACTCGAAGCATGCGTCGTTCCGCCCACGTCATTGCCCCCTTGCTGGCTGCGTCTGCCATGGCTCTGCTCACCGGTTGCCGCCACACCGAGGTGGAGCGCTGCGTCGATGAGTCCAACCATGTCGTCGACCCCAGCTTCTGCAAGAACCTGCCTCCCGGCGCGCAAAAGCCTGTAGCGGGAAGCCTCTTGAACAATGGCGGCACCTATACCAACGGGATCTTTATTCCGCACTACTACCGCTATTACTACGGCGGCGGGGGAGGCTTCGTCCTGGGCAGTATTGTGGGCGGAGGCAGTTACTCGCCGATCTCAGGCCACAGCTACTCCTTCAGCGGCACCAGCCGTGGAGGTTTTGGCAGCAGTTTTTCTTCGCACGGCGGCAGTGGGGGAGAATAGATCCATGCAGCGCCATACCCTTACCCCTCGCCCCCACTGGCAGCAGACCGTCGAACAGCAGGGCCTCACCTTCCATACTCCCGAGGCCGATCCCTCCGTGCCGAACGCCCGGCCTTACTGGGACGAGAGCACCTGCTACGAGTTCACCTCGGCCGAGGTCGACCGCCTGGAGGCCGCCGGCAACGAGCTGCAGGAGATGTGCCTCGCCGCCGCACAGAACGTCATCGACAACCAGCGCTATGACGAGCTGGAGATCCCCGCCGAAGCCGTGCCGATGATCGAGTGGGCCTGGAACGAGGAGCCTCCGGCACTCTATGGCCGCTTCGACATCCTGTGGAACGGCCAGGGAGCGCCAAAGCTGCTCGAGTACAACGCCGACACCCCGACCTCGCTGCTCGAAGCCGCGGTGATCCAGTGGTATTGGCTGAAAGACGTCTACCCGAATGCCGACCAGTTCAACTCGCTGCACGAGAAGCTGATCGCCAAGTGGAAGGATCTCGACAGCTATCTCGCCAAGCCCGTCTACTTTGCCAGCACCGACTATCCCGAAGACCTGCTCACCGTCGCCTACCTTCGCGATACCGCCGAGCAGGCGGGGCTGCCCACCAGCCAACTCCTCATGGAGGAGATCGGTTGGAACGACCCCCGGCAGTGCTTCGTCGATCTCGCCCCGGAAGAGAATCAGATCGAGTCGATCTTCAAGCTCTATCCGTGGGAGACGATGCTCGAAGAGGCCTTCGCCGCCCAGGGATTGCGCACGTACAAGGACATGCGCTGGATCGAACCCATCTGGAAGATGCTGCTCTCGAACAAGGGCATTCTGCCGGTGCTGTGGGAGCTCTACCCGAACCACGAGCTGCTGCTGGAATCGCACTTCGTGACGGGCTCCAGCAACTGGCAACCGGCTCCCGGCTGGGTGAGAAAGCCCCTGCACTCGCGCGAGGGTTCCAACATCGTGATCACCAGCCTGGAAGGCAAGCAGATCTCTACCGACGGGCCGTACGATAACCGGCTGCAGATCGACCAGCGACTGGGGCCGGCGACGGTCTTTCCCGACGGGCCGAATCCGGGCCGCTGGCCTGTGCTCGGCCTCTGGATGATCGACCAGGAGTGCTGCGGCATGGGCATACGCGAGGACGCGGGGCCTATTACCGGCAACCTCAGCAGCTTCGTCCCGCACTTCTTTCGGTAAACTGCGAACAATCCCCTCGCAACAAGGAGCTGGCTGCAGCATGGACGTCCACGCACCCCACCAACCTGTTCACACCTGGCGCGATTTCTTTACCCACCTGACGATCGTGACCATCGGGCTCTTCATCGCGCTCACCCTGGAGGCCTTCGTCGAGTACCTGCACCATCGCCATCTCGTACATGAGGCCCGGGAGAATATCCGGCACGAGATTGAAACCAATCATGAGGCCGCGCAAAAGGATCTTGTACTTTTGCAGCGGAACGTCGACAGCCAGGTCGCCAATATCAAGGCTATTCACGAGCTCATGGCAGACCCCAAAAACTTCCATGGGTCCATCGACAACTCCATGAACTTCGACTCGCTGAACGATGCAGCCTGGCGTACCGCGCGGGATACCGGGGCCCTAGGCTTCATGCCCTATGACGAAGTGCAACGGTACTCCGATCTCTACATGCTGGAAGACCTCGTTAACAAGAACGTGATCGCCGCGGGAGTGCAGGACTTCGACGCAATCTCGTCCTTTAAGATGGGCTACGATCCCGGAAGTCTCCCCGCCGACGAATATGTCCTCCTGTTGAGAAAAAACGCCTCCATTCAGATCCAGTTCACCACCCTCAAAGAATTTGTCCAGCAGTTCGACGACCACTGCGTAGCCGAACTCAAGCGGTAACCGCTCGCCCTCTTTGCCCCGGCTCCCCCTCAACCTTTGTTCACAGCTACACTAAAAGTGCTGCGCCATTTGCGCCCCGGAGATCCTCTTGAAGATCGTTCTCGCCGAAAAAGTCTCGCCCGCCACGCTTGCCATCTTCCAGAAGGAGCCCGGCTGGAACGTCGTCACCGCTGACAAGATCGCTCCCGGCGGCCTGCCCGCGGAGCTCGCCGATGCCGATGCGCTCGTCGTGCGCTCGGCCGTTCAGGCGGACGCTGCCCTGCTCGCAGCCGCTCCCAAACTGCGCATCATCGGCCGGGCCGGTGTTGGCGTCGACAACATCGATGCCAACGAGGCCACACGCCGCGGCATCGTCGTGATGAATACGCCGGGCGCAAACGCTGTTGCCGTCGCCGAACTCACGCTTGGACTGATGATCTCCATGTGCCGCGCTATCCCCCGCGCGAACGCCGCGCTGCACGCGGGCAAGTGGGAGAAGAAGTCGCTGCAGGGCTCGGAGCTGCGCGGCAAGACGCTCGGCATCGTCGGGCTGGGCCGCATCGGGCTGGAAGTGGCGCGCCGCGCCAAGGCGTTCGGCATGAACCTGCTGGGCTACGATCCCTTTGTCGCTCCGGTGATTGCCCGTGAGAACGGCGTTACGCTGGTTCCCATCGACGAGATCTTCTCCAGCTCCGACTTCCTCTCGCTGCATGTGGGTCTCACGCCGCAGACCGAGGGCCTGATCAACAAGACCTCGCTCGCGATCATGAAGAAGGGCATCCGCATCGTGAACTGCGCGCGCGGCGAGCTCATCGTCGACGAGGCGCTGGCCGAGGCGATCAAGTCCGGCCACGTCGCCGGTGCCGCGCTGGACGTCTTCCGCCAGGAGCCGCTCAAGGATTCGCCGTACTTCGAGCTTGAGAACGTGCTGCTCTCGCCGCATATCGCCGGTTCGACCGACGAAGCGCAGGAGGCCATCGGCATCCAGCTTGCCAACCAGGTCCGCGACTACCTGAAGCTCGGTGTCGTGCAGAATGCCGTCAACGTCGCTTCCCTCTCGGAGGAGGAGTACGCCGAGGTCTCTCCGTACATCGAGATGGCTGCGCGGCTTGGGCAGTTCCTCTCCCACGCGATCGGATCTTCGGAGACGGGCGGCAACATCGAGAGCATCGCGCTGACTTACAACGGCCGGCTCGCGCAGCTCAAGACCGATCTAATCCGCAACGCTGCCATCTCCGGCGTCCTCGCGGGTTCGGACGGCATCAACCGCATCAATGCCGCTTCGGTGGCAACCGATCGGGGCATCCGTCTGCAGGAAGACAAGCGCGAGCATGTCTCCGGCGGCACGGGCGCGGTTCTCCGGCTGGCGCTACACTCGGCCAAGGGCGACTCCACCGCAACGGCGACGGTGCTCCACGGCCACTCGCCCCGCCTGCTCAGCTATGACGGGATCGATGTCGAAGCCGAACTCACCGGGACGCTGGTCGTCATCCGCAACCAGGATGTACCGGGCGTGATCGGGCGCATCGGCACGATCCTTGGCGAAGCGAAGCTGAATATCGCCAACTTTGCCCTGGGCCGCAGCACGCGTCTTCCGGGAAGCCAGGCCCTGGCGGTCGTCCAGCTCGATGTGCCTGCGGAGGCACAACCCGCTCTGCAGCAAGCGCTTGCAGAGCTGCGGAAGGTTGAGTCCATTACCAGCGTGCATATTGTGGAGCTGGGAAAGCTCTAACCTCAGGCAGCAATATCTCAACGACTTAGGGACCGGACGGACACCGCTTGAAGGATGTCCGTCCGGTTCCGGTTTTCCCGTAACATTTGTGACGATGAAACGATCTAACTCATCTGGCGTCATCTTTCATCTCATTTCATTCACGGATTGCCTCGATAGAACCCCGCTAACGCTGCCCATCAGCCTGCTCCTCCTGTAAACTGAACCGGATAGCCGCGCATACCAGGCGCGTGGCCCAGGAACCCTCCCCCAATGCCGAAGACCTTTCGCTCGTCCGCCGTTTTGTTCGCTTCCACGCTCGTCCTCCTCGCCGGTTGCCATAAGGCCCCCCAGGATGGAGTCGTCGCCACCGTCAACGGCCATCCGATTCTGCGCACCGAGGTAGATAAGGCTTACAACGCGCAGCTCGCCAACAATCCGCAGCAGGCGGCACCGTCGGCGGACCAGGCCGATTCGTTGCGCCTCAACATCCTGCACGAACTCATCGTCGAAGAGATCGTCGAGCAGCGCGCCGCCAAGCAGAATCTGATCGCAACCGATTCCGAGGTCGATGCCAAGCAGGCCGAATACAAGGCCCCCTTCACCGAAGAACAGTTTCAGGCACGGCTCAAGGCGCTCAATCTCACGCTTGACGAATTCCGGCGCGATATCCGTCGCAATCTTACCCAGACGAAGCTCTTCAACAAAGAGATCGACTCCAAGATCACCGTCACCGACGGCGACGTGAACAACTACTTCAACGCCCATAAAGACAGCTTCAACCTGATCGAGAACCGGTACCATCTGGCGCAGATCCTGGTGACCAACCAGCCCGCGCAGCAGTCCAGCAACCTGCAGAACTCCAAGGCGACCACCGACGACGAAGCACGCAAGAAGATCCAGGCGCTCAAGAATCGCCTCGATACCGGCGACGACTTCGGCACCATCGCGTCGAACTTCTCCGAGAACCAGGACACCGCTCCTAACGGCGGAGACGTAGGCTTTGTCCCCGAGTCACAGATGAAGGCCGATCCCACCGCCTATGCCGCGATCATGAAGCTCAAGGCCGGGCAGATCACCGACATCCTTCCGGTGCTCGACGGCACCACACACAAGGTCGCCGGTTACTCGATCTACAAGCTCATCAGCAAGGAGCCAGCGGGCCAACGCGATCTGAACGATCCGCGCGTGCAGCAGAACATTCGCCAGCAGCTCCACGAGAGCCGCTCGCAGTTGCTGAAGGCCTCCTACCTGGAGATGCTGCGCGATCAGGCCAAGGTCGAGAACTACCTTGCGGAACAGATCTTCCAAAGCGCAGCCAAGTAAGAAACAGAGTGTAGAGAGTAGAGGATAGAGCGCAAGTGAACAGCGATTCCAATAAGATGCTTCGTCGGGTCCCTGGCCTCTCTATCCTCTGCGCTCTGCCCTTTCTTCTCTGCCTCGCAGGCTGTGACTCTACGCCTCCACCGATACCGCTCACCCAGCTCAACCCGCAGCAGGCCCGGGGTCACCAGGTCTATCAGGCTCACTGCGCGCAGTGCCACTACGATCGAGTCTCCGACCCGCTGCATGGGCCGCCGCTTCGTGGCGTCTTCAAGAAGCAGTACCTGCCGAGCGGCGCACCGGCCAACGATGAGCGTGTAACCGCGACCGTTCTGCACGGACGCAACCTGATGCCCGCGCAGCCCAACACCGACCCCCAGGACCTCGACGACGTGCTGGCCTATCTGCATACGCTGTAAATCGAACACCATGCCCGACACCCCTGAAAATCCGCAGACGACCGGCACCCCCTCTGTACCTCCGGCGCAAGATCCTGGCTTTCGTTCACGACACCTCCCCGGCACTCCTGCGGGAGAGGCCAAGGGCATGCTGCCCGGCATGGCCCTGATCGGCATGTACCTGCTGCTGATGGCGATGCTCAATGCCTTCGCCGCCATGAGCGGCAAGTTCGGCCTGAGCACGGCGAAGTATAGCATCCTCGGCGTCTGCACACTGCTGGTCATCGGCGTCTTCGGCCTGCTGCGCCTGCAGCGCTGGGGATGGGCACTGGTCACGGCCGGCTGCCTGGCAATGGCTGCCGGATACTTCTACGGCTTCCATCGCACGCACATCGCTCCATACGTTATCCAAGGACTCTTCGCGATGCTCTTCTTCCTTTACCTGAGCCGCCCGGAAGTACGCGAGCGCCTGCGGTAAGGCGTTCTTGTCGCTCGATAAACGCCCGCTGCTCGCTCCTTTCTGAAAGGGCTACAATCGAATAAGCTCATGGCCCCGCTGCTCCAGACCGAACCTCTCGTCCAGATCGACCTGACTCCACGCAAGCCCGCTCCCAAGCCCGAGTGGCTCAAGGCGCGCGCGCCGATGGGCGAGACCTTCCACAACCTGAAGAAGCTGGCCCGCGAGCTCAATCTGCACACCGTCTGCGAGTCCGCCCACTGCCCCAACATCGGCGAGTGCTGGAACCACAAGACCGCTACCTTCATGATGCTCGGCAACCTCTGCACGCGGCGCTGCGGCTTCTGCGCCGTGCCCAAGGGCAAGCCTGAGCCGATCGACCACCAGGAGCCCGAGCGCGTGGCTTATGCCGTCGCACAGCTTGGCCTGAAGCATGCCGTCATTACCAGCGTGAATCGCGACGACGACAACCTAGGTGCGGCACGGGCCTTCGTGAACGTCATCCAGGAGATTCGCAAGCAGGCCCCCGGCTGCCAGGTGGAAGTGCTGACTCCCGACTTTCAGGGCGTCGATGAAGCTCGCCGCCTCGTCGTCAACGCGCGGCCCGAGATTTTGAACCACAATATCGAGACCGTGCCACGGCTGTATCGCGTCGCCAAGTCCGGCGGCCGCTACGAGCGCTCGCTGGCCTTCCTGGAAAACGCGAAACGCGAGTCTGCTGAGCATGCAGAGGGTCCGATCGTTACCAAGACCGGCATCATCGTCGGCATGGGCGAAGAGATGCATGAATTGCTCGCGGTCTTCCGCGACCTCGCGGACCGCAAGGTCGATATCCTCACCGTCGGCCAGTACCTGCGTCCCTCGCGCGATCACCTGCCGATGTCGCGCTTCTACACGCCGGATGAGTTCGCCTTCCTCAAGCACGAGGCCTTGCAGATGGGCTTCCGCCACGTAGAGTCCGGGCCGCTGGTGCGTTCCAGCTACCACGCGCATGAGCAGGCACAGAGCACCGGCCTGGCGTAAGAATTTAGACGTTAACGAGAATGTTTAGAGCGGTTTCCCCATAGCGCGAAGCGCTGTGTTCAACAGACCATCCTTCTTTAACGAATTAACAACTAACCACCCTAAGGGCTGTCATCAAATTGCGTTTGGAGTGAAGTGGAACGTTGCAAACAGCTTGTTACGGCACCGTTTCGTTAAGGGCCTGGCTTCAGCCATGCCCTTAACGAAACAGTGCCACCGCAAGCTGTTTGCGGAGTCCGACTTTACCCCAAAAGTAATTTGATGACAGCTCTAGAAGCAGATACGTCGCCTCGTGGGCATTCCAACCAAGTTGACGTCCACTCAGAAGGAGACCCGGGCCCCCAGTTCCAGACGACGCGCGGCTTCTGCGGCAACGCCCTGGGCAAAGTTCGGAGAGGAGACGACTGTGCCGACGGCGGTCACGTTCGTATGGTTGATCAGGTTAGCGCTGCGAACATTGAGCGTGAGCGTGCGATGGCTGTCTTTGCCCCTGTCGAGCGCAAACGCCCGGCTGAGATTGGCATCGATGTGCACGGTAGAGGGCATCGTGCCGAAGTTACGTGGAACATTGCCATTCACGGTATTGGTGCTGAGTAGACCGTAGCGCGTCGCGAAGACGCCGTTGCCGGGAGCCGTGGCGAATGAAGGACGATCGTTGAAGATACCGTCTCCGTTTGAGTCTGTCCCGGTGGTGATATTAAAGGGGGTGCCAGTCTGGGCGTCGATCTCTGTTGAGAACTGAACTTTGCGCGGCAGGTTCAGATTGCCGGTAAGAATGAGGTCATTGGTGTTCTGCCAGTCGGCTCTGGATGCCTCGCCAGCCTCGCTGTAGGTGGATTGCGGCGAGTCGAAGGAGTTGCCGGCATCCGACCTGGTTGTTTCATATATCCAGGCCAGCGAGACGTTGGCATATTTGTAACTCTGCTGGCTGAGACTCGCCTGGAAGACATTGCCGGAAAGGTGACCGGAGTTCTGGAACTGCAGGATATTGAGGTTCGGCTGGAGGGGGCGCGGCGCAAGCAGTGCAGACGTAGGATCGGGCGGAACACCATTGCTGCCGGCAACGAGCGGCGCATTGATATTCCGTATACGGAACCAATTCCATCCCACTCCCGCAAAAAAGCTGACCTCTGCCCTCCATCCATAGGGGAGCGCTTGTTCTCCGCCAAACTGATAGAGATACACGCTGGTCTGCCCCAGGGTGTGGGGTAGGGAACGAATGGTGTTCACCTGCAACGATCCCCCTGTCGGGGTCAACGGTGAGGTAAAGGACGGGGAGTAGACGAGTGCCTGATCCTGAAGGATGCCGTTGAGACGAAAGGCTTCCGTCGAAATCTTAAGCGGGGACGATTGACTAAAAAGACCTATCCGGGCGTGCAGTACGGTCGAGTCGTTCTTGCCAAAGGCCCACGCAAGTCCCGCTCGCGGGCCGAAGTTCAAAGAGTTATCGGGCGAGGTCTGTAATTGATAGCGGAGGCCAGTGGTGAAGGTCAGATGTGACGTCAGTTTGATGACATCCTCGGCAAACATTGAGATCTTCCACTGGGTAAAGGCGACCAATGGGTCTCCAGTCGTAATCTGGAACTCTGTCGGGGTACCGCCTGCGAGGTTTAGATTCGCGCGCCGATACTGTTCGAGCGCAGTAATGTTGGTGGTCTGCGGGAGCGGCTGGTTGTTGGCGTCAAGCACCGGAGCGCTTCCACCACCGAAGATGAATGCTCCGTTGAAGGTATCCGGATCATTGTCGTGAACATAGTAGGCCAACGACCGAACGCCGAACTTCATGGTGTGTTTGCCGTGGTCATAGAACAGATCGTTATTAATCTCAAGATCGCGCTCGCGGTTGTTGAGGGCCTGCGCCGTGGAGCCGCCGCCGGTAAAAAAGCCAGCGACCTGAAGCTGCGGCGCGGTGGAGAGCGGCGTCTGTGCCGTATCTTTCCAGGAGTAACCCATGCGGGTCTGGTCCAGCAGATGCGGGCCAAGAACCAGGGTATTTGCAATACGCAGGTCAAACTCGCTCACATGGCTGTCGAAGCCGGCTTCCGCGAGAGTAAGACCGCCGACTCCCTGATTTCCCAGATTATTTACGTTCGCAGCGAAGGAGACGACAATCGACTCGCTTGGGGTTATCTGCGCGTCTGCTCGTGCCGAAGCGATCCATAGGCGCTGCGGTGCCTGTACCGCCTGCTGAAGCGCCTCCTGATTATTATTGGCATCGAGCGTGATGGCGTTTACGACGTTGAACTCATTGATGTCGCGTTTTTCCAAAGACAGATTGAAGCCGCTCTTCTTCTTGACAATGGGGCCACCGACGCTGAAGCCATAGCGACGCTTGCTCGCCGGAGTCGCGGTGAGCGAAAAAGGATCTGTGGCATTAAAGCTGCCGTCGCTGTCGGTGAAGAACACGGAGCCATGCAGATCGCCTAGTCCCGGCTTGGTCGTGATCTCAATATGACCTCCCTCGAAAGGTGGGAACTCGTATTGGGGCGAAAACAGGTCCGGGTCAAGATTGACAGATGCGATGGTGTCCTTTGGCGGCAAAGCACTGGCATTCTCGAAGCCATCGACCGTGATCGTCGCATTGGCTGCGCCGCCGCCGGCCGTTGCGGCTAGTGCCTGAAGCTCGCGAGTGAGATCATCCGGATCGTCAGCAAGCTGCTCTACCTGTTTTGTATTTAATGTCTGGCTGCCCAGAACGGGAGCGTCCGACCCCGAATCGGCAGCGATGCTTACGTCTGCATCAACCTGGGCGAGGGCAAGCTTGACGGTGAGAGTAGCGCTCCCAGCTCCGGTGTTCTCGGCGTGTACTGACGAAGATGCGAAGCCGCCCGCTTCTACGGTTAGATCGGTTGCGCTCGAAGAGACACATGGCAGTACAAAATAGCCTTTGGCATTGGTCTGAGTACTTGAACCATCGGTCGCTGTGATGTGTGCGCCCTCGATCAGCAGACCATCCGGATCCAGTACGGTACCTTCAACACGAAACCCTGCTGCGCATGATTCTCCGAATGTTGGGATAGAGCAGAAAAAAAGAATAACTATTGTTACGGCAACCCTAAAAGACATGTTCTGTTTACGAAGCCCTTCTTCAATTAGTGGGACAAAGCAGAGAGCTCAAGATGCTTCTATCCAGTTTTCGGAACGACGATGCCTGTGCGAATTCGCGCCGTGAGGTTATCCTCACGAGGCACGCCGCTGGCGAGAGACTATGTTTTATCCGCGAGCGACAACGTCACGCTCTAGAAAATCAGGCGGAGTCTCTCCGAATATTTCGTCTAATGGGAAAACACGGGAAGCTTAAATTTATTCCACCATCGACGGCTGTGTCGGCCTGACTCTCGCGGAGGGAGCAGGATTTGAAAGTCAAGGTCTTTGAGGTCGCGGCGACCGACCTACCGCAAAATTGTTATCTCGACCGGAGGCTCGCAGCCTTATGCGAGGCTTAGGGTGTGTCATCCAATTCGACACTGCTATTGAAATAAAGATTGTCCTACGCACTTCGCGCCTACAGAAATACAAAATGTAGAGGAAATGTTCACGCATCCACGGGCATAAGCCCCGAAGAGGCGTGATATCCCAGCCCAGGGTGGGGACGCAAAGAGCGCCACAAACATTTGCATCGCGCTCTGCGTCAAGGGTGAGGCATCGCAGCGAGTGTTTTATCCTCGCTGCAGTGCCTCACCCTGGGTCAAGTGGCAAAAGGAGATAGAGCGCTGTAAGCGCGGTATATCGTGCAGCCACGATAGGTCGCCCCTACAGGGCTCTACCTTCACTGGGTTTGTACCCAGGGTTCCGGCGACACGGCGAGCAAAAAGCGCTCGCCAGCCGCCTCCACCCTGGGCTGGGATATACCGCCCCTTTGGGGCTCGCATTCACGCAGTACCCCAAACAATTTGATGACACGTATTAAAAACCAATCACCCGACCGCGAAATTTACTAATCGTCCGTCGATCCTTCTTGCTTGGCCGCCCCGTCGGCAGCTCGAACTCCGCCATGGCCTTTCGCTCTTCCTCTGCCTTTGCTCGCGCTACCTTGCTGGCCTCTGTCTCGCGATAGAGCGCCTGTGCTGTCGCAGCCGGGCCACGCACAGAACTCAGCCCAAGCACTTCGACTTCAAATAATCCGCCTTCGTTCTTCACTCGCAGCCGATCGCCGACGCGCACGTCGCGTGCTGCCTTGGCCTGATGATCGTTCGAGGTGATGCGGCCCATCTCACAGCTTTGTGCAGCGAGGGCGCGAGTCTTGAAGAATCGCGCCGCCCACAGCCACTTGTCCATCCGTACGCTATCCATAGCTTCGATTCTCTACGGTTGCAGGATCGAAGTACAACCGGGCATTCCCTCCGTGGCTAAAGCCACACCAGCAGCAGGGTAGAGACGGCGGGACTGAAGTCCCGCCCCTTCAAAGCAAAGGCAATGGCCGGAGGACAAAGGTAATAGCCGGAAGACAACAAAGGCAGTCACAAAGATAAAAGCCCGTGCTACGATCCGTCAGACAATACTTATCCCACCTCGAGCCCACCAGTCGCGCCGTAGACTTCGCCGGTCACATAGCTGGACTCCTGGCTCGCCAGCAACACATACAACGGAGCCATCTCCACCGGTTGTCCCGGCCGCTTCATCGGCGTCTCCGAACCGAACGCCGGAATCTTCTTGTCCGGCTGGCCGCCGCTGGTCTGCAGGGGAGTCCATACCGGCCCAGGCGCCACGCAGTTCACACGAATGCCGTCTCCCGCTACCTGTCGCGCCAGCGCACGTGTAAACGCAAGAATCGCGGCCTTCGTTGGCGCGTAGTCCAGCAGGCTCGGGCTGGGGTGCGTGGCTTGAATCGAGGCTGTCGTGATGATCGAGCCACCCGGAGGCATCAAGGCCAACGCTTCCTGGCAGATCCAGAACAGGGCAAAGACATTCACGCGGTAGGTTTCTTCGAGCTGCTTCGTCGACACGTCGGCGATCTTGTCCACGGCATGCTGCTTGCCCGCGACACATGCCAGCACATCGAGGCCGCCCAGCTTCCTGTGTACGTCCTTCACCAGCTTGCGTGCGAACTTCTCGTTGCTGATGTCGCCTGGAAACGCAAAGGCCTTGCGGCCTTCGGCTTCGATCAGCGCGATGACTTCCCTGGCGTCGCTCTCTTCGCTCGGCAGGTAGTTGATTGCGACGTCCGCACCCTCGCGCGCAAAGGCAATCGCGGCCGCACGGCCAATACCGCTGTCGCCGCCTGTCACCAGCGCCTTGCGGTTGGGCAGCCGTGCGCTGCCTCGATAGCTCGTCTCGCCGTGGTCGGGCTTCGGCGTCATCTTCGCGGCGAGCCCCGGAACGCGCTGGGGCTGATGCTTGAACTTCGGCAAGGGATATTGCTTCGTCGGGTCTTGCAGCGTGTAGAGATCTTTGGCCATACATCCTCCAGCACCCGCGTTGCGGGTCTGCAAGTTTGAGATGCAGACTATGGGGCAGGGAATGTCTGAGGGCGTCGGAGACCCGGTTTAGAGTGAAATCAAGCTCGCCGCGCCCATAGCTTTTGTTTTATGTATCCCCACAAAATCGTCATCCTGAGCGTAGCGTCTCGGCTTTTGGGGACGCGGAGTCGAAGGACCCCGAGGGTCGACCTCTTGCCTAGACTCTTTGGAGTTTTTCTACCTCAAGCACTCGAGCCTGAATGCTTGAGGTAGAAAAGCTCCCAGCACTATGGGTGAGATCAAGTCCTTCGGGGTCCTTCGACTCCGCACCTCGCAAAAACGCGAGGCGCTACGCTCAGGATGACGATTCTGGGGGGGAATAAAGTATGTGATTCGCCGTAAAGCCGGGACCTATCTCAGAAACAACGGCAAAGCGTGATCGTCGCTTCATCAGACATTACCGAACAGGCAGTTACCTCTGCGAGGATCACGAAACAGTACACAGCAGACAAGTTCTACAATTTCATCACTTCATTTACAGGAGTCCGTTATGCGCTTGCTTCGTCTTCTCTCCCTGCCTCTTGCACTTTGCCTGCTCGTTCTGCCTCTTCGTGCACAGACAGCCTCTTCGCACGAAGACGCTGCCATCATTGCTGTGCTGCAGAAATCGGCCGCGGATTGGAATCGCGGAGACCTGGACTCCTTTGCCACGAGCTACAAGAATTCGCCGGATATCCTGTTCATCGGCCGCACGGTGCGCCGCGGCTATGCGCAGATGCTCGAGGCTTATCGCACAGGCTATTCCACGCGCGAGAAGATGGGCACACTCACCTTCTCCAACCTTGAAGTGCAGCCGCTGGATGAGCATTTCGCAACGGCGACAGGGCACTTTCATCTGGAGCGGAGCGCGGCCGTCGGTAATGCGAACGGCTATTTCATGGTCGTCATGGAGAAGACTCCGGCGGGCTGGAAGATCGTGCGCGACGATTCAACGAGCACCGATGCCGCTCCCTCGAAGTAGCTGACCTCGTATCATCATTCATGACGGCATGAGTCTTCAGTCAAACGATCTCCACGAAGCCGCACCTCTTATCGAGGCCCGGGACCTCATCAAGGACTACGGCAGCGCACGCGTCGTCGACCACGTGTCTCTGCAGATCTTTCGCGGGGAGACGCTGGGCCTGGTCGGCGAATCGGGCTCCGGCAAGAGCACCGTCGCGCGCATGCTGCTGCGGCTGATCGAACCCGGCGCCGGACAGATCCTCTACAACGCGACAGAGGCTGACGGGCAGCAGCGCACGCTCGACCTGATGCACATTACTCCACGCGAGATGCGCCGTCTGCGACGCAGGCTCGCTATCGTCTTCCAGGACCCCTACGCGGCGCTTGATCCGCGCATGACGGTGCAGCAGACACTGGCGGAGCCGTTCGCCATCCACGGAGAGCGGCCGCCGCAAGGGCTGGAGGCGCGGCTCGACGAGTTGCTAAGTGAAGTAGGCCTCGAACGCTCCGCGCTGCGACGCTATCCCCATGAGTTCTCCGGCGGCCAGCGGCAGCGCATCAACATCGCCCGCGCCCTGGCGCTACGGCCCGATCTGCTGGTGCTCGACGAGCCGGTGAGCGCGCTCGACGTGTCGGTGGGCGCGCAGGTCATCAACCTGCTGCGGGATTTGCAGCAGCGCTACGGGCTCACGTGTCTGTTCATCTCGCACTCGATGCCATTGGTGCGTTATCTCTGCCATCGTGTCGCGGTGATGCAGCGCGGACGCCTTGTCGAGACAGGGACGTGGAGCGAGGTATGCGAGACGCCGCGTGAGGCTTATACGCAGCAGTTGCTGGCGGCGACGCCGGAGCTGCCGGTGGCTTGAAATGTTTTATCTCGCCATAGAGATGTCATCCTGAGCGTAGCGTCCCGGCCTTTGGGGACGCGGAGTCGAAGGACCCCGAGAGTTGCAATCTTGCCGATGTCCTTTGTCCCTTTTCCACCTCAAGCGCTCGAGCCTGGGCCTTTGTGGTGGAGAAGGTCCGGAGATCGTGGGTGGGATCAAGTCCCTCGGGGTCCTTCGACTGCGCACCTCGCAAAAAGCGCGAGGCGCTTCGCTCAGGATGACGATCCTGTGGGGAGTTGAACAAGAACACATGGGATATTACGGAATTCGCAAATCCAATTCGAACGATCTCAGAGATGCTGCGACTGCTTTCGCGCTTCGACATCGCACACGTTCCGCAGGTAGTCCCACGAGTACAACCCGGCCTCATGGCCATCGTTCCACTTGAAGCGCAGCGCGTACTTGCCCACCGGCGTCACATCGACGGGCCGCGGCGGAGCTTCGAACATCGGCAGCAACGACGCGGGTTTTGGCTTCGCGATACCGGGAGCGCGATCGGCGGCGTTGCGCTCTTCATGACAGGTTGCGCAGGGGCAGGCCGCGCGCAGCCAGGCGAAGTTCCATGAGCTCGTGTGTCCGTCGCGCCACTCGATCGTCATGCCCGTGCCGCCGCTCTTGTCCACACGCACCTTCGCGGGAGAGATCGCATCTCCCGTCAGCTTCGGTGTGGCTTCTTCTCTCATTGCTTCTTCCGCACTAACGATACGGATTCCTTCATGACTCATACAAATATCCTCATCCCTAAGGGCAAAACCCCTATCGCGGCGCTCCTCCGGGCTGGGCCGGACCAGTTTCGTTGTCCTTTTCTTATGCCTGCTTCCAGAAAAAATAAGCCGCAATCGTGCATCCGGTCACGACGATCACGGCTCGCAACACATTGGGATTGGTGCGTTTCGCCCAACGCGCTCCGACGTAGCCGCCAGCAGCCGCGAAGACCATGGAGATAACGCAATAGTGCCACACCACGGCACCCTTCAAGATAAACGTAACGATCGCCACCAGGTTGGATAGCAGTGCCGCGACCACTTTCATCGCGTTCAATTCGTGCACGTTCTCCACGCCGAAGAGCGCAAGGACCGTCATCGCCAGGAAGCCGCCGCCCGCGCCGAAGTAGCCGATGTAAAAGCACACCGGAAACAACGCAGCCGCCAGACCAAGCTTAGGGATCGAGTGCGGCGCATGAGGATGGGTTGCGCGCGACCGCAGCCAGCGCGAGATAGGCCCGCTGATGCCAAAGAGCACCGTTCCGCCCAGCAGTAACCACGGGACCAGCCTGAAGAAGGTGCTCTGCGGCGTGTTCAGTAGCACTTCGGCGCCGGCCACTCCACCGACGAGGCAGGTCAGCGCGACCGTCGGCAACAGGTCGCGCCGGACATCGTCTCGCAGCGCTGCAACCGAGGTAAGCTGTCCCGGCCAGAGGGCGACGGTATTCGTCGCGTTGGCCTGCACCGGCGCAACTCCCACGCCCAGCATTGCCGGAAAAGAAATAAAAGACCCTCCGCCAGCCATCGCATTCATTACACCGGCGATTGTGGATGCGACTACCAGCCAGATGTAGTGAAGATGAGGGATGTGCGCGAGCGTCATGCTTTATTTATTGTAAGCGCGGGAGATGGCTGGAGGAGTTGGACGCAGAGCGTGAGACTAATGTTGGCGCGCGCTCTGCGTCATTCCCTCAGCGGCTAAACAGGCTGCGGAAGAGTCCGTATTTGATGTTTAGGGCCAAGAGCCCGTCTCATACCAGCCTGGGGTGGAGCGAACCCGAGCCGGCATGCGACAGCGTGGTGGCTCGGGAAGCGTAGCCCCAGGTCAGGTGCAGTAGAAGAAGTTGAGGGCTGTAAGCCCGACCTATCTCCTGTGCAGAATCCTATGAATCGGGCTTACAGCCCTCTGCTTTCTTGTTGGCTCCTCACCTGGGGCTACGCTTGCAGCGAGCTAGAAACGCTCGCTGCTGCACTTCACCCCAGGCTGGTATGAAACGGGCCTTTGGCCCTAAAGATCAGGACTCTCTTGTTCAGCGTCTTCGTCAGCCTACGCTGGTCTTGGCGAGAAGCTGCCGCATGGCTTCGGCGATCTCTTCCACGTGGGTCTCCAGCGCAAAGTGGCCCGTGTCCAGAAGCTGGACCGTTGCATTGGGGTTGTCGCGGCGGAAGGCCTCTGCCCCTGGGGGAATGAAGAACAGATCGTTCTTGCCCCAGATCGCCAGTAGCGGCGGCTTCGACTTTCGGAAGTACTCCTGGAATGCCGGGTAGAGTTTTACGTTGTTGGCATAGTCGAGGAACAGGTCGAGCTGGATCTCCATGTTGCCCGGTCGCGCGATCATCGCCGCATCCAGCGTGTAGCCCTCGGGAGCGATCCTCTCGGGGTGCGGCACACCGTCGACGTACTGCGAACGCAAGCCCTCCGGGCTCAGAGCTCCGCGAAGCACCTCGCGGTTCTCAGGCGTCGGCTCTCTCCAGTAGCGCTGAATGGGCGCCCAGGCGTCGCCGAGACCCTCCTCGTACGCATTGCCGTTCTGCGACACGATGGCCGTTACCCGTTCCGGGTGCGCCATCGCGAGGCGGAGTCCTGTAGGCGCGCCGTAGTCGAAGACGTACAGCGCATAGTGCTTCAGATTCAGAGCCTCGGTAAATGCCAGGATCGTCTTCGCCAGCGCATCGAACGTGTACTTGTACTGTCGTCCCTCAGGGACCTCCGTAAATCCAAACCCCGGCAGATCGGGCGCGATCACCCGGTACTTGTCGGCGAGGCGAGGAATCAACTCGCGGTATTGAAACGACGAGGCCGGAAAGCCATGCAGCAGCAGAACCACCGGCGCGTCCGGAGCACCGGCCTCACGGTAGAACACCGTAACCCCATCCGCTTCGACCCTGCGAATCGACGTCAGCGGAACAAGTGCCTTCGTCTTTGCTACCGACGGTTTTTCCGCAGCAGCAGAAGCTGCACCTGCCGCAGCCACCAGGCTGCCGCCCTGTACGACAAAGTCTCTACGTGTCATTTCATTCTCTCCTTGGTACTCGAATACTCGCCGGATCAAGACACCACCTATCCCGCACTTCAATGGTTACACCTCGCATAGGTAACCTGTCAATAACATATTTAGGGGTTACAATAAATAAAGCGAGGAGGAGGCCGCCAGAATGTCGGAGAAAGTAACCGTTTTGCACGAAGTAACCGGATTGCAAGACCTGCCCAACAGGTTCACCGAGCATCCCGCGATTCAGATGCTCAACACCGTCTCGGCTGTCGATGGAGAGCTGGTGGACGCGTTGCAGAGTGACAGTGACGTACGGCAGTGGCTGGCCCAGGCGGGCTGGCCCGTTGAGAAGGGGCTCTCCAGCCTCAAACCCGCTTCCCTGCTCCACGCCGCACGTACGCTGCGTGAAGCGATTCGCACGCTGATCGAGAGGCGCAAGGCAGAGAAGCGTCTGGAGCTGTCCACACTCAACGAGTTTCTCTCGGAGTCGCGAAGCCATCTTGAACTCATCCCGGAGAAGGCCGGCCTACGCCTGGTGCGGCGCTGGAAGCAGCGCACAGCGGAGGAGGTTCTCGCGCCCCTCGCCGAAGCGGCCGCGGAGTTTCTTACTACCGCCAACTTTGAGCTGGTCCGGCGCTGTGAGAACGAAGAGTGTGTTCTCTGGTTCTACGATCAGACGAAGTCGCACCGCCGCAGATGGTGCAGCATGGCGACCTGCGGCAATCGCCACAAGGTAGCTGCCTTTAGAAGGCGCCGGCAGAACGCGGAGTAGCGGCTACCAGCCGTAGCGTTCGATCTCGCCGAGCAGAGCGAGCTTGCGCTCCGGCTTGAGGAAGCTGGCCTCGATGGAGTTGGCCGCGACCTCGCGAAGCTGGTCGAGCGTGAACTCGAACTGGGTGTGGGAGAGCAGGTACTCGTCGAGCAGGTTGGCACCGAAGAACGGCGGGTCGTCGGAGTTGAGCGTGACCATCAGGCCTTCGTCGAAGTAGCGGCGCACGGGGTGCTCCAGCAGGGCCGGGCAGCAGCCGGTGCGGAGATTGCTCGTGATGTTGAGTTCGAGCGGAATCTGGCGCTGGGCCAGCACTTCGATGAGGTCAGGGTCCTGTTCCGCCGTGAGGGCGTGGCCGATGCGTTCGGCTCCGATATTCAAAGCTGCCCAGATGCTCTGCGGGCCGGTCGATTCGCCCGCGTGGCAGGTCAGGTGCAGGCCTGCGGCCTTGGCCTCGGCGTAGAGGTCGCGGAACTCGTGGGCAGGCCCACGGGCCTCATCGCCACCGATTCCGATTCCGACGACGCTGGGGTACTGATGCTGCAGTTCGGCGGCCTTGCGGAAGACGCGTTCGCACTCTTCGAGACCGAAGTGGCGCACGGCGTCGATGATCCACAGCAGCGAGACGCCGAAGTCCTTTTCACCGCGCACGCGGCCGCGCTCGATGGCGGCCATGACCTCGTCCACATCCAGCCGCGCGAAGCGGTAGAGGATGCCGATGGAGATATAGGCCTCGGCGTGACGCACGCCCTGCACGGCGAGATCGCGCAGCATGGCGTAGGTGATGGTCTCGTAGTCGGTGTGCGTGTGCAGCCGCTCGGTGACGGACTTGAAGCTCATCAGGAAGCTGGGGAAGTCGGTGTAGCTGTAGACCTGTTTCGCCGCTTCGAGAGACAGGGGCGCGGCATCGTTGGTGCGCGAGAGCTCTACGAGGGTCTCAGGGGTGATCGAGCCTTCGAGGTGCAGATGCAGCTCGGCTTTGGGCAAGCCACGAAGCCAGGTGAGCGGATCGAGTTGAGCCAGCGAATCTTGCGCAGAGTTGGTGCGGCGTGCCATTCAAGTAGTGTAGTCAACTCTCGTGCTCGCCACATGAGGATCGGTGAACCGTAGCGCTTCGCGCTTTTGGGAGGTGCGCAGTCGAAGGTTTTTGTCGTTTTCTTGTTGTTGCTTTTCTGGTTGTCATTCCGAGCGTAGCGAGCGAACCTGCTGTCTCCCGTTTTTTGATAGTGCCACCAAAAACGTTGTGCGTTAGGGCAAGCCACGTCCCGTTCCAGGTCACGTATTTTCTGGGCGGTACGAACGAAGAGCGGGAGACAGCAGGTTCGCTCGCTACGCTCGGAATGACAACCAGAAAGACAAAGGCAACAACAGCAAGAACAACAACTATCTTCCGGCTTAGCTCCAGCGGTTATCGCGCCGTCCGCCGCCGTTGCCAAAGATCTGCAGCAGGAAGATGAAGATGTTGAGGGCGTCGAGATAGATGCTGAGGGCCAGCATCACAGGCGTGGTGCCTGCGGGGCTGTCGCGGAGCCGCATGAAGTCCACCAGCAGCAGGACGCTGAAGATCACCAGGCCCAGCCAGGCATAGACGCCGGGGCTGATGAAGTGCAGGAACGCCGAGAGGAAGCCGATGATGACCAGCCCGATCAGGGCGGCGAAGGCAAACGAGGCGAGCTTGCGGTAGTCGAAGCGGGCGATCTGCGCGATCATGGCCATGACCGCCATGCCCATCGCGGTGGTCAGCGCGGCTTCGAAGACGACGGTCTGGCCGCCGGCCATATGCAGATAGGCCTTGAGCAGCGGGCCGATCTCCACACCCATCAGCACGGTAAAGAGGTAGAACAGTGCCAGGCCAAGCCCCGTGGAGCGGCGCGTGGCGGCCCTGATTCCGAAGATCAGGCCGAAGTTGATCAGAACGACCGCGAAGAAGCCCATGCCGGGCAGAACGTCGGGAGCGATGTAGGCTCCGAAGGCGGTAAAGAGAAATCCGGCAGTGGTGATCCAGAGCACCTTGCTGAGAAGGCTTGCGGTGGTACGGCTGTCGAGGATGCGAATGCCCTGTGAGGCGTCGATGGTTCTCATGATGACAATCTTAAACCTCCACAGGATTAGACGCTGGGAAAGCGCCGGGGTCGCAAGAGGGTGGTGAGCGAGCATTCCCTCTGCGGCTAAAGCCGCTTTAGAGGTTGTCCCAACGGCGGGGCTGAAGCCCCGCCCCTTCAAAACAAAAGCTGCCGCTTACGAAATAGCTACCTCTAGGCGATGATTTCGCCACTCCCCGACAGCACGCTCACCGGGGAACCCTCGGCCAGCAGCACGCTGGCCGGTTCCTGGCTATTGAGCATCGCAAAGGCCTCGCCGTAGAGCGCACCGAAATCGACGTCAAGAGCGTGGAGGAGGACGGGATAAGTCTCCCAGCGTGGATGCTGGACCTCGTAGGCCGACGTGCTGCCATTCCCGCGACGGGTATAGCCCCAGTAGTGCTCGGTGATGAACTCCTCTTCGCTTCCAGCGGCGATGGGCTGGGCGGCCGGCGAGGCCTCCACTCCGAGGCTGTGCCATCTGCCGCGATGCTTCCAGGAGTACTGCACGTCGAGTGACTGCTGGCTCTTCACGATGCTGGAGAGCGTCGGCAGGGTGGAGTAGGGCTCTTCGTAGAAGGTGTTGGCGACGAACGTAATCGCCGCTCGGGGCACGAACTCGCGGATGAAGACGACGCCACGCCTGCGTGTGCCATCCGGCGCGGTGTGCACAACGTAGAAGCGCAGGTTCACCTCTTCGAAACGGGTGTGGAAAGGGATCGGCAGGCCCTTGAGCCGGACGCGGTCGAAGAGAAACCCGACGAGCGAAACGTAGCATCGGCCCTGGTAGAGATCGAGCTCCAGACCGCGTGGAAGCCACGGGGCGAGCGTCTCCGGTGCGATTTCGTACTGCGCCATGATGAGCTTGCGCCACTCGGCTGTGAGGAAGGTTTTCGGCATTCTCCTTTATTGGACGCAGTTATGGGCTGTCGCGAACTCCTGATGCTTCCAGCCCGGCCGAGCATCTATAGCAGAGGTGCTTGCGAGCAGGAGGATGGATGCAGAAGCGAACGGCTTTGGTGGTGGGATCGACAGGGGTGGTAGGACAGAACCTGGCGAAGAGATTGATCGGTAACGGCTGGGAGGTGCTGGGGCTCTCTCGCGGAGCGCAGGTAGTGGACGGCGTGCGCGGACTCGCAGCCGACCTTCGCGATGCCGAAGCCGTGCGCAAGGCCCTGCAGGGCGTAGACGTTACGGACGTCTTCATCAGTGCCTGGGTGCGCCACGACACCGAAGCCGAGAACGTGAAGGTCAATGGCGCAATCGTCGAGAACGTCTTCGCCGGCCTGGAAGGCGCGAAGAGCCTGCAGCACGCAGCCCTGGTGACCGGGACGAAGCAGTACCTGGGGCCGTTCGAGTCCTATGGGCAGACGGCAGCAGAAACACCGTTCCGCGAGGATACGCCGCGCCTGCCGGGTCTGAACTTCTACTACACCCAGGAAGATGTGATGTACGCCGCGGCGGAGCGCAGAGGCTTCGGGTGGAGTGTGCATCGTCCGCATACGATCGTCGGCTTTGCGGTGGGCAATGCGATGAACATGGGATCGACACTCGCGGTGTACGCGACGCTGTGCCGCGAGAGTGGCGAGAAGTTCATCTTCCCCGGATCGGTAGAGCAGTGGAACGCGCTGACCGATGTGACCGATGCGCGCCTGCTGGCGGAGCATCTGGAGTGGGCAGCAACGACTCCGGCGGCGCGGAATGAAGCGTTCAACGTCGTCAACGGCGATGTGTTCCGCTGGCGCTGGCTGTGGCCGCAGTTGGCCGCGTACTTTGGCGTCGAGGCCGGTGGGCCACCTGAGGGCGGCGCTCCGCTCGAAGGAAAGATGTCCGGCGCGCCTGAGGCGTGGAAGGCCATTGCGGCGAAGTATGGGCTGGTGGAGAGCGATGTCAATCGGCTGGCCTCGTGGTGGCATACGGATGGCGACCTGGGACGGAAGATCGAGTGCGTCAACGATATGAGCAAGAGCCGGAAGCTGGGGTTCCTGGCGCATCAGGACACGCCGAAGTCGTTCTTTGATCTGTTCGAGCGGATGAAGGCGGAGCAGTTGATTCCGGCGTGATGTAATCACCTCAAAACTGTCATCTCGACCGAAGGCGCGCTTTGCTTTTCTGGTTGTCATTCCGAGCGGAGCGAGCGAACCTGCTGTCTCCCGTTTTTTGATAGTGCCACCATAAACGTTGTGCGTTAGGGCAAACTTCGTCCCGTTCTGGGTCACGTATTTTCTGGGCGGTACGAACGAAGAACGGGAGACAGCAGGTTCCTCGCTCCGCTCGGAATGACAACCAAAAAAGCAAAAGCATGCCTTCGGTCGAGATGACAATGTTTGGGTGGTTTATTAGCCCTTGTAGAACTCACTGCGCTTGCGGCTATAGAAGAAGTAAACCACCAGCCCAATCACCAGCCAGATAAAAAAGCGCTCCCAGGTCCGAACAGGCAGCCCTGCCATCAGCAGCACACAGAAGATCACGCTCAGCACCGGGAAGATCGGGCCGCCGGGGACGCGGAAGCCGCGACGCCGTTCAGGCTGTTTGTGGCGCAGTACCAGCACTCCAATCGATACCAGCACAAACGCGAACAGTGTGCCGATGTTCGAGAGCTCGGCCAGCGTGCCCACATCGAATAACCCTGCAGGGATCGCGACGAGGATGCCCGCGAACCACGTCGCAAAGGCCGGAGTACGGAACTTGGGATGCAGCTTTGAAAAGATGTCCGGCAGCAGACGGTCGCGCGACATCGCAAACCACACGCGCGCCTGGCCAAGCTGGAAGACCAGGATCGAGCTGACCATGCCGATGATCGCGCCCAGCAGGACAATGAGGCGCGTCCAGTGCAGCAGGGGGCTGCCGGTCTGGAGCGTCAGCCGTTTGAGCGCGTTGACCACCGGCGCGGCATCGCCGATGACGGTCTGCCACGGCACAATGCCCGTCAACACCAGGGCCACGCCAATGTAGAGGATCGTGCAGACGATCAGTGTCGCGATGATACCGATCGGCACATCGCGCTGCGGATTGCAGCACTCTTCGCTGGCTGTCGAGACGGAGTCAAAGCCGATGTACGTGAAGAAGATGATGCTTCCGCCCGCGAGCACGCCGCTCCAGCCGTTCGGCGAGAAGGGGACGTAGTTTGCAGGGTGGATGAAGTGCAGGCCCACGAAGATGAACACGAGGATCGCGACCATCTTTACCAACACCATGATGTTGTTGGTGCGGGCCGATTCACGGATGCCGCGCACCAGGATCATCGTCAGCAGGATGACGATCAGGAACGCCGGAATGTTGAAGCCGAAGTGCCAGCCGGGCGCGTAGATGTCCTTGCCCGCGAGGTCCTGCAGGCCCAGCGGAAGATAGGCCGGCGAGAGCCATTTAGGGCTCAGTCGAAAGCCCAGCCAGTCGAGCAGGTCGACAAAGTGCGCGGCAAAGCCCACCGATACGCTCATGTTCGAGAACGCATATTCGAGGATCAGGTCCCAGCCGATGATCCAGGCGATCAGTTCGCCGAGCGTCGCGTAGGTATAGGTGTAGGCCGAACCGGCGATGGGGATCATGCTCGCCAGCTCCGCGTAGCAGAGACCGGTGAAGCAACAGACGATCGCCACCAGAACCAGCGAGAGAGCGAGGGCCGGACCTGCGCCGGGGCGTCCGGCGATGTGCCCGTGGTGCAGAACCAGGTCGATGACCGGAGATTCTTTCCAGTTGGCCAGCGCCGCAGGATTGCCGCCAATGGCCGTGCCGATGACCGTGAAGATACCCGAACCAATGACCGCGCCGACCCCCAGCGCCGTAAGCGAGATGGGGCCAAGCGTCTTCTTGAGCGCGCTCCCAGGGAGCTCCGACTCGCGAATCAGCTTGTCGATGGACTTCGTGGCGAAGATTTGGCGGGCCAGGTGCTCGTTCCTCGTCGGCAGGAAATTATGAACGTAGTGTGATTTTATGCGGAACAGGACAGGTGCGCGGAATTTCCGCAAGAGAAACGGCGGGCAGAGCCGAAGCTCCGTCCGCCGTGATTGATTTCTCTGCCGTTAGCGCTTGGAGGCGCCGCGTGCTGCCTTCTTGACCTTGGCCTTGTTCTCGCCGCGTGCTCCGGTACGTGGGGCCTTGGGAGCGGCTTTCTTGCGAGCGGTGCGCTTTACGGCCTTGCGCTCTTCTTTGTTGGTGATGGACTTGGTGTTTGCCATGAATTGTCTTCTTCTCTCTGAACTTTCTGGAATCTTTGCCGGCGCGGGCGCTCGATACAGGAGGTCCTGTTTTTTACAATCGCTCGAGCTGGGCGAACTTCTCGACCAGCTTTTTCATACCGTGGCTACTAAATTGTACTGTAAGCTTGGCATCTTCCCCATCGCCTTCGCGGGCAAAGATGACACCCTCCCCATACTTGGGGTGGCGTACGCGGGCTCCTTTGCCCATTCCGGTGCGTCCAACGGGGGCATCGGACCCGGGTTTGGGGCGTAATCCGAACTGTAATCCACTCGGTTTAAAGCCCGCTCCACCCTTGCCGAAGAAGGCTGCGGTGTTGTCCAGCGGGCCACTGCCGGTGCCTCGTTTTGCGCCGCCAAAGCGTTCGGAGGCATAGGATTTTGCCGACGAACCGCCGCGTCCGCCCGACTGATCTTCATCTTCGTAGCTGTAGTGCTGCTCGCCGCCAAAATCGTCGTCCCCTGCCCCAAAGCGTTTACCACGCTGGGGATAGGGCGTTGCATAGGCCCCGCCATAGGCCGCCGGAGAGAGGTCTTCGACCAGCTTCGAGGGCACTTCTTCCAGGAAGCGCGAAGGCATCGAGGCTTCCGGAGAGTCGTTGCCGTAGCGGCGGCGATAGCGTGCCCGCGTCATGACGAGCGTGTCCATCGCGCGGGTCATGCCCACGTAGCAGAGCCGGCGCTCCTCTTCCATCTGCGTCGGGTCGACGACCGAACGCGAGTGCGGAAAGAGCCCCTCCTCCATGCCTGTGAGAAAAACCAGCGGAAACTCCAGGCCCTTGGCCGCATGCAGCGTCATCAGCGTCACGCGAGCCTCGGCGGAGTACTGGTCGGCGTCCGACACCAGCGCGGCGTGGTCCAGGAACTCTGCCAGCGTCTCGCCGCGAGATGTTGCATCCTGCGCAGCGTTGGCGAGTTCCTTCAGGTTCTCGATGCGCGAGAAGCTCTCGGGAGTGGCCTCGTCTTCGAGGGCGCGGATGTAGCCTGAACGCTCGTTGAGGAACTTGATGAGCTCGGGCAGTGTGGCCGGATCGCCAAGCTTGCGGAAGGGCGCGGGTGCATCCTCGGCCTGCGGGGCCTCGGCATTCTGCTGGCGCAGACGTTCCTTGATGGTGTCGCTCGCGGAGAGCTTGAGCGGGACCGGTGCAAACGGATTGAAGTCGGCAGCGTTCTCCGGCGCAACTGTGCTGATCTCTTCGCTGGGACCAAAGTCGAAGTCGAAGTTGAAGCTCGTATCGAAGCTGGTGTTTGCGTCGTTGGCTGCGACAGTGGGCGGAGTTTCCTCTTCAGAAGCAAAGCCGAAGTCGAAGTTGGTATCGCTGTCAGCAGACGCGGTTGCGGCTGGATCGAAGCTCGTGTCTTCCTCCAGTTGCGCGGCATCTGTCGCGAGCTCTGAGCCTGCGGCATCTGCGGTGAGAGCTGCAGCAAAGTCCGGGCCGAGCATCGCCCTGGCGTCTTCAATCAGCTTGCGGAAGCTATTGAGAGCCGTCAGCGCTCGTGCCGGCAAAAACTTCTCTTCGGAGGCTCGCGCGATGGCATCCCAACTGCTCATGCCCACCGTCAGCGCCATGCGCTCGAGCGTGTCCATCGTGGTCTTGCCGATGCCGCGCGGCGGCGAGTTCACCACACGCCCCAGAGCCACCGAGTCGTGAGGATTCTGCACCAGCTTCAGGTAGCTGAGGATGTCCTTTACTTCAGAGCGGTCATAGAAGCTGAAGCCTCCGACCATGTGGTACTGAATCTGGTAGCGGCGCAACGCCTCTTCCACCAGTCGCGACTGCGAGTTGGTGCGATACAGCACCGCGCAGCGAGGCTGCTCTTCGCTCTCTCCGGCTTCTTTGAGGTACTTTTTGATGCGGTCGGCGATGAACAGCGCTTCGTTCTCGCCGTCGGGGGCCTCGTAGTAGCCGATCATCGAGCCGCCCTCGCGGGCCGTCCAGAGATTCTTACCCTTGCGCTGCGTGTTCTGTGCAACAACCGCGCTCGCGCCTTCGAGGATGACCTGGGTAGAGCGATAGTTCTGCTCCAGCCGGATGGTCCGGACGTCAGGAAAATCTTTTTCGAACTCGAGGATGTTGCGAATGTCCGCGCCACGCCATGAGTAGATCGACTGGTCTTCATCACCGACGACACACACGTTGCCGTGGCGGCCGAGCAGCTTCATCAGCTCATACTGCGGGCGGTTGGTGTCCTGGTACTCGTCGATCAGCAGGTACTTGTACTTGCGGTTGTAGCGCTCGCGCACCTCGCTCGACGACTTGAGCAGACGCACTGTTTCAAGCAGCAGATCGTCGAAGTCGAGAGCGTTGGCCTTGGCGAGTTCCTTCTTGTAGATCTCGAAGATGTGCGCAATCTTCTCCTCCATCGGATTGGTGGAGGCCAGGAAGTACTCCTGCGGGTCGATCATGTGGTTCTTGGCCCAGGAGATGCGGCCCAGCGCTACGCGCGGCTTCAGGGACTTGTCGTCGATGCCGAGGCGTTTGAGCGCCTGCTTCACCACGGCCTGCTGATCGTTCTCGTCATAGATGGCGAAGGAGCGCGTAAGGCCAACGTTGCCCACGCGCAGCGCTTCGATGTCGCGGCGCAGCACGCGCACGCAGAAGCTGTGGAACGTTGCGAGGGTCGGTGAGGCCAGCGTGGAGTGGCCGAGAATCTTCTCGACGCGCTCGGCCATCTCTTTGGCGGCCTTGTTGGTGAAGGTGACGGCAAGAATGCTGTCGGGCGCGGCTCCGCGCTCCTTGATTAAGTAGGCAATGCGGTGAGTGATAACCCTCGTCTTACCCGAACCTGCGCCTGCGAGCAGCAGTACCGGGCCATCGACCGAGGTGATCCCTTCGCGCTGTTGCGGATTCATATTGGCGAGAAGATCGGACACAATCTCTATTTTATCTGGCTGGGAGTTTGAGTTTTGCAGGGGGGTACCGGATTGTCGCTCAAATCAAGACCATCTATCGAGTCGTTTCGTTGAAGGCACAGCTTTAAGGTCTCTCCCTTTAGGGATTCGTTAGGCTGCAATATTTTATTTCGCACAAAAGCGGAATATTTTCCGTTACCAAACGTTATTTGTTAGGGACGAGGGACAGCATCGCAAAAGATGATCTTTTATCTGAAAAACCCGGAACCATTCCTGGAACCGCTGCGTACTGACCTTTGCGACCGGTTCCCTGAACAAGAGAATGCGGTCCAATCTCAAAGTGTTTTGAAGGAGCAGTTATGAATCGTCGTTCTGTATTTGGAGTTATGTTGATGGCGGCCTCGCTGGTATCCGCGCAGGCTGTGTATGCCGCACCCACTGCAATTCACACGCCCGTGAACGCGATCTTCGCGAAGGTCAAGCTCGTGAAGTTCACGCTGCGCAACGATACCGCCGCCCCGCTGAAGCTGAAGGCTGGCGACAATGAGATGACCCTGATGCCCGGCAAGACCCTGGATTTGAAGCTCGCGTCAGGCCAGCAGATCGTTGCCGTCGAAGCCTCGGCCAGCTATGCTGCCGGTGCTGTGATCACCACGGTCTCGGACCAGTTGGACGGTTCCACGCTCGCCCTTCGCTAGACTGAGCCTTGCGGTACTGTCTCATCCTGTCGCTGCAAGAGCGTGCGCCGTTTGGCGCCGCTCTTCGAGGGGCCGGGAGCCTGTCTACTCTCGTGTTTTAGCTCCCGGCGGTTATTGCGCTGTAGCTCCCGGCGGCGTGATCTTGACTGAGTTTGCATGACAGGTGCGAAGCCCCTGGCACACAATCGGCTTCAGGTCTTTACTGAAGCAGGCTTCGATAGCCGTCAGATGATTACGCCCACAGCTTAATAGAATGCTGCCTTGCGGATACGCGGGGTTGGCGCCATAAAACAATCCAAGAATCTTGTCGGGCGTCATGCTGATCTCCTGATCGACATGGACAAACTCGGCCGGAATCTTCAACGAGTGATAAGCCTCGCGTTCCATCGCGAAGAAACGCTGCGGGCCAACGGCAGAACAGGTGCCGTGCTTGGCCCACTCGTGATCGAGCAGCGAGGGGTCGGGCGTAAGGTCGAGATTCTCCGACGGCTTTGCGGGCCCGTGCTCTTCGCTGCAGAAGACGGGATAGCTGCCGTCATTGTTCTGCGCCCACAGGCCGTGCAGAATGAAGCCGGGCTTCGCCGCACACTGCGGGGAAACGCCCTGTATCGAGCAGAACTCGGGCGACCATGAGAGGTTCATGAGATAGAAGTCGAACTTGCCCGGCTCGCCTTTGTTCTGCGCTGCGGCGCTGGTTGCGGCCAGCAGAGCGGCGAAGGAGAACAGCATCACAACACAAGACGAAAAACGAGAGAAGCAGGTACGCATCGTCTGACTCCAGTCTCGCCGCAGGGCGAGAAGGCCATGATACTCGACGGCAAAAACGGTATTCTGTCTCGATGACGGAGTCTGTTTCGAAGAAAAATATTGCGGTATTCTGTGCGGCGGCTGAAGGCGCGCGGCCCGAGTATCGTGCGGTTGCGGAAGAACTGGGCCGGGCGCTGGCAGCGCACAATCTGGGGTTGATCTATGGCGGAGCCAAGGTCGGCCTGATGGGCGCGGTCGCCGATGCCACGCTGGCTGCGGGAGGCCACGTGATTGGCGTGATCCCGCATGTCCTGGTTGATCTCGAGGTTGCGCATGAAGGCATCTCGGAGCTGCACGTCGTCGACACCATGCACACCCGCAAGGCGCTCATGGGCGAGAAGGCGAGTGCCTTCCTCGTGCTGCCGGGCGGCTTCGGCACATTTGAAGAGCTGTTCGAAGTGCTTGCCTGGCAGACGCTGAAGCTGCACGAGAAGCCTATCGTTCTGCTGAACGTCGCGGGCTTCTATGACACGATGCTGCAGTTTCTCGATGTGTGCGAGCGCGAAGGCATGCTACGGGGCAATCTCAAGAGGTTGCTGGTGGCTACGACGGTGGATGAGGCGCTGGCGCTGACCGGGCTTGTCTAATACGGCACGTGTATAAGCCCCGCAGGGGTGACGCCATACCAACCCAGGACGTAGCCCTGAGTTGGTATGGCGTCTATTGAACGACCTCCAGCTTTAACATGAATCCTGACAAGTTAGCTTCTCGTGTAGTGACCTCATAGACTCCGGCCACCAAAGTGGCTGACACTCTGCAATGTAAAGTGTTCTTAGAGCTACTCCGATGAAAACCAAAGTGATCCTCCTTCTCCTCAGCCTCTCCCTTCCCTTGGTCACCAGGGCGCAGGTGCCACCGCAGACAAGTTATCTTCCCAATGCCGCCGCCAGCGGTACGTTTACCCATGACGGCGTTCGCCTCTATTACGAGATCTATGGTGCTGGCGAACCGCTTCTCCTCGTCCATGGCAACGGCGGCAGCATCGCCGACTTTAAAGCGCAGATCGCCTTCTTCCGCACCCGGTACAAGGTCATCGCGATGGACAGCCGCGATCAGGGACGCTCTACCGATAGTCCCGGCCCCATCAACTACGAAAAGATGACCTCTGATCTCGTCGCCCTTCTTGACTACCTGCACATCGGTCCCGTCAACGTTCTCGGCTGGAGCGATGGCGCTATTGAGGCTCTCGAACTCGGAATGAACTACCCGGCGAAGGTGAAGATGATCGCGGCCATGGCCGCAAACCTCGACCCGGACGGAGCTGTTCCCGAGATCGTAGCCCTGGTCAAACAGTCCATCGCCTCAACACCCGCCTCTGTAAAGGCGACCGCCAAGGGCAAACGGGAGCTTAAGCTCGACCAGATGCTCCTTAATGAACCACATATCCCTGCTGCCTCGCTTGAAAAGATCACCGCGCCGACCCTCATCCTCGCCAGCGATCACGACGTCATCCGCGATGAGCACACTCTGGACATCTACCATCACATCCCTAACAGCCAGCTGGTCATCTTTCCCAATGCGACTCACCTCGTGCCATACGACGATCCGGCTCTCTTCAACGCCACGGTAGATCGCTTCTTTACCACTCCATTCGTCAAGAAGGACCGCATTCAGGACACCATGAAGTCCGTCCAGGCTATGCGGGTCTCCGAACGCTAAGGCAACAAAAGCAGGGGGGTAGAACAGGTAGCCGTGCCCTCTGGCGTTGCCCCGCAAAATATCGGTGGTGTGCCGACAGACAGCAGATTCCCTGCGGGAATGACAACAAGAAAAGCAACGGCAAGAAAAACAGCAAGAAAACGAAAAGGCTGAGCTCCGAAGGGGCTCAGCCTTTTTGCAGGTGCCGCGGCACTACTCGTGCGGAGAGAAGTAGCCCTTCTTCGCACGGACTCCGTAGCGCGGGTCGAGCGAATGCAGGTAGATGGTGCGGAACGAACCGTCGCGTTTGAAGTCCGCCGGCTCATAGACCAGCAGATACTGGCTGCGCAGCTCTTCTTCGATGTTGCGGAAGCCAATTGCCACATCGTCGATGCGCTGGGGATAGAACGTCTGTCCCCCGGTGGCGTCGGAGATCTGCTGCAGCACATCATCGCCCTTGTCCCGGCTCGGGCCGACGTTGGTGCTGATGGTGTAGACGATCGTCTCCGCACGCTGGCACATCTTGATCGCTTCGGTCTCGAGCACGCGACTGTAATCGTCATCGCCGTCCGACACCAGCACAATCGCCTTGCGCACTTCGGAGTCCTGTTGCAGCGTCAGCATCTGGTCCTTGCAGGTCCGGTAGAGCGAATCGAAGAGTGCCGTGCCGCCACCTGGCCGGAGCCGGCGGATGCCGGTGTCCAGCATGTCGATGCGGTTGGTGAAGTCCTGTGCCACGTTGATCTGCACGTCAAAGCCTTCGACGAAGGCGCGATCAGCCGGATGCAGCACCTGCAGCAGGAAGTCGGTCGCTGCCTGCTGCTCGAACTCAAAGCGCTGGCGGATCGAGCTGCTGGTGTCGAGCATGATGCCGACGCGCAGGGGAAGGTTCGTCTGCTGCGTGAAACGAAGCACATGCTGCGGCGGTCTGCCATCGTCGAGCAGGCCGAAGTTCTGCTGCTGCAGGTTGGCGACGAAGTGGCCGTCTTTGCCCATCACCGTGAAGATCAGATCGACTTCGTTGACGCCCCTGTGGAGGGTGAACGTGGTGCCGTCCTGAGGGTCCTGATCGGCGCGCGGCTGCAGAACCGGCGTGGAGCTCTGCGGGGCAGCCGTGGAACCTGTAGGGCTTGTGGAATTTGGCTGTGCGGGCGATGCAGACTGCGGAGCCGTCGCTGGCGGCGTGGTCGCCGGCTGTTGAGGCGCCGTGGAAGGCGTGACGGGGGGAGCCGCGGGCGGCGGGGTGGTCGTCTGTGAGATTGCGGCCTGCGGACCTGTGACGCACGCCAGGGCAAGAAGGACCCAGCGAGCTCTGCTGCTTATGTTCATGCCAACCATCGTATCAACTCGCGCCTCTTACACGCTCTAATACCTGCACCAGTTCCTCGGGAAGTGCCGCATCCAGGGCCAGCTTCTCCCCCGTGCGAGGGTGGACGAACTCCAGTTCGGCCGCGTGGAGGAAGTTACGCTCCAGGCCGAATCCTTCGACTTCGGCCTGCGGGCCCCCAATCGGGTTGATCCGGTGCGGCGCTCCATAAAGGAAATCGCCGACGACCGGATGTCCGATGGCCTGCATATGAACGCGAATCTGGTGCGTACGGCCAGTCTCGATGCGCACCTCGACCAGGCTGAACTTGCCGTAGGGTCCGGAGATCTTCTCCAGCACACGCCAGTGCGAGACCGCGCTGCGTCCGCCCGTGCGCCGCGTCGTCATGCGAATGCGGCGGACGAGGTCACGGCTGATCGGCAACTGGATCGTGCCCGAGTCCTGCGCTCCGGTGGCGGGTGCGATCCATCCATGCACCAGCGTCAGGTATACCTTGCGCAGCCGCCGCTCGCTGAACATCTCGCTGAGCTTGCGGTGCGTCGAATCGTTCTTGGCGACGACGATCAACCCGCTGGTCTGCTTGTCCAGACGATGCACGATGCCCGGCCGCAGATCTCCGCTGACCTGCGACAGTGACTTGCCCATGTGGAACAGCAGCGCATTGACCAGCGTTCCGCGATTGCGCTCGGAATCGCCCGCACCCGCATGGACCATCATGCCCGCGGCCTTATCGACCACGGCCAGGTCGTCGTCTTCGTAGACGATGGTCAGCGGAATATCTTCCGGCTGGGCGTGCAACGGCTCGGGGCGCGGCTCGCCTTCGATCTCGATCATCTCGCCGCCCTTGAGCTTCTGCTTGCCCTTGCCGGGATTGCCGTCGACGGTCACCTGGCCTTTTTCGATCAGCAGCACCACGCGGGCGCGGCTGATGTCGGGAATGGCCTTCGCCAGATAGGCGTCGAGGCGCATGTCCCTGGCTGCGGACTCGACGGTGAAGCTGCGCACACCATCCTCAGCCTCCAGGTCGTCGAGCACCTGGATCTCGGGGGCTTCGTCCTCGAACACATAGGGTGCGGGATAGCGCCGGGGAGACTGCTCTTCCTGCGGATGCTTGCCTCCGCTCGGCCCGCTCGTCACCAGCCCGGGTACGTTGGCAAAGGGAGAAGTGTGCAGGGGGGACGAACTGGGCAAGTTGAAGTCAGCCGTATCGTACGTCTCGCGCACGATCTCCTCGTCGAGTTCACCGGCGGCGCGCAGGGCGGCCTCGCGCTCCTGGGACAGGGTGCGTTGTGCTCGGTACTCGTGTTTTACAGTGCGCCGTCTCTGCCCCTTGGGCAGCATGTTCTTCGATGGCATGGAGGCCAACTCCTTCTGTTGTGTCCCTGCTTCCAGGTGAGCTTCTAAACGAAGCCACTGGATGTTTCAGGGCCAACGGCCCGGCTCATACCAGCCTGGGGCAACGCCCCAGGAAGAACGGCCGGGAAGATCTGTAAGGGCTGAAAGCCCGACTCATCGATTGTTTCACCGATATTGGAACCTTTAGCCTTCGGACGTTGTGGCGATCCGCGATTCAGCAGCTAGAACGAACTTCTCTTGCAATGCAGGCGATTTCACCGTGAAGATCATTGCGCCCAAAACGATCGCCCCCAGCGCAATCCACTGTCCCGGATCGAGCCAACCGTCTCCAAGACTTTCCACCGGCTGCGTCAGCATATCGAGCAAAAACGCGATAGCCCCGCCTACGAGAAGACCGATGCCGGCAACTTTACCCGCGTAACGCCTGCGCGACAACACTCTCAGCAGCACCACGCACAACACCAGTGCTATGGCCATTGCATAAAGCTGCACCGGATGCACGTGCCCCAGCACGGTATCGCCCGGCGTGATGACGCCCCAGGGCAGCCGGGTCGGCATTCCGGCCTCCGTGCCTTCGACGAAGTGTCCCAGGCTGAGCACCGCCGCCAGCAGCGCGGCGCAGGGAGCCCACGCGTCCAGCACATCGCCTAGCGGCAGACTCTTCCAGCGCAGATAGCCCAGGACCAGCACTCCCGTCAGCATCATGCCGCCGTAGGTCAGAGAAGGCAGCGCCAATACCAGCAGCGGATACTTCAGGAACGCGTGCGGGTCCATCGCCACCAGCAGGGCTCGCGAGGCGATAAACGACGCGACGATCCCGAAGAGGCCCGCGTCCCACAGCTTTTCCGCAGGAATTCCTACCCGCCGGGCGGTGCGCTGGCTCAAGGCCAGGGCCGCGACCAGCCCTGCCGCGGCAAAGAGACCATAGACCGGCAGGTGCAGCCGCCCGAGACGCAGAAATCCCGGCACGAACATCGCCGTCGCATGGAGCAGAAAATTCATCACTCTTGAGGATACGCGCCCACAACGGTCGATTGGCGTTAGGAGGGCTGGAAGTAAAGCAAAGACCGACCCACGGGGCCGTACATCGAAGCGCAGGTGAACCCGTCTAAGACGGTGGGACCCGGCCGTGGCTCTTTAGGCTTTCCGGACTGGCGGACCTAGCACACCGAGCCATGTATACGAGCTGGACCCCTGTTCAATGATTATTGGTTCAACCTGCGTTGTTCGTGTACCTGCTTTGCAGGCCGGTCTCTCTGATGGATGCTAAAGGTCGGCGCGGCAATGTGCAACTGCGCCGGCCGGTTGATTTTTATCGTTATTTATGAAGGAAGGCGTGTTTCAAACTTCGTTTCAGGCTTGGCGGCGTTTTGTTTTGAAGGGGCGGGGCTTCAGCCCCGCCGTTGAAACAACATCTAAAGCGGCTTCAGCCGCAGAGGGAACGATGTCTATCCATTCAACAACTCTGTCCTTTGAAATAGCTTCGGTCGGCAGATTGAAGCCTGCCTTCTTCAAACACAGAGAGACCATCGCAGGTGTCAGCAAGACTCTCGCATGCGGGAGAGCGCACGCTTGCTCCGGAATCATTCCCTCCGTGGCTAAAGCCACTGCACTTGGAGGGTTCTAACGGCGGGGCTGAAGCCCCGCCCCTTCAAAGCCCAGACCTTCAAAATCAAAGACCTGAGATCTAACGCCTACTCGGCCGCCGGCTTTGGAAGCAGCGTACGCGCGTCCGCGGGCACGGCTGGAGCCGTCGCCAGCAGCTTGCGCACGGTGCCCCGCAGATCGCCCTCAATGCCCACAGCACGCTCTCGCACGATACCGTCGCCGTCGAAGATTACGTACGTGGGATAGCCGCTCACATGAAACAGCGACCGCAGCTCTTTGCTGTCGTCGCGCGTCTGCACGCCATGCAGGCGTTCGTCTTCCACGTAATGCTTCCATGCCGCTTCGCTCTCGTCCACGTTTACCTCCAGCAGCACAAAGCGGCCGTCGTCGAAGGAGTCGAGCATCGACTGGATGTAATCGGAGTCGCGTTTGCAGTAGGTGCACCACGTCGCCCAGAAGTCCACCAGGACGACCTTGCCCGCGAGCGAGTCGAGCGATACGGTCTTGCCGTCCATCGTCTTCGCTTCAAAGGCCGGGACAGGCTCGCCGCGGGCCAGCGATACGTCCTTCGCAAAGCGCTGGGCACGGGCGCACTCTTCCGGGCTGGTGCCGCTGGCGGCAGCGCAGGCCGTGAACTCGCGGCTTGCCTCTTCGTCGTGCTTCATCTCGGCCAGCACATGACCGTGCAGCATGCGCACGACCTCGTCGCCTGGATCGTCCGTCTCTCCCTGCTTCAATGCCGCTTCGGCCTGCTTCAAGGAGTTCGCCGCGTGTTTGGGATCTTTGTCGATTGCGCCCTCGCCCTCGGTCTGGGCAAAGTACAGCCGGAACCAGGCCAGACCTTCGCGAAACTCCGCTTCAGCCTTCGCCTTCGTATCCGGCGACTGCGCTGCGAGCTGCGCGGCTGTGCCCGCCGAATCCTTGTACAGCTCCATGTTCATCTGCACCCGTGCCAGCGCATCCAGGCACGGCAGGCAATGCCCTCCGGAGGCCTTCAAGGCAGTGTGATAGCTATCCATGGCAGCAGAGAGCTGCTTGCCCTGCTCGTACTTTCCGCCGTCGGCAAAGGATTTCTGCGCGGCATCCGGCACCTGCGCGGAGATCGTTCCAACCGCAAACGACAAGACAAGACCTTGCAACATCCGATTCATCACACACTCTCCGTGTGCGAGCATCATCCCGCGTTGGAACGCGGTTCGCAAGAACCTTTTTTGAATATCTGCGGAATAGGTGAGTGGCGAAGGATAAAGCTTGCAAAGGTTCAGCGTCAGAGGCCCGATTCATACCAGCCTGAAGCAATTTCTTTTGTCTTATTTCTCTATCGCCAGGGTGTGTCATCCCCATTGCGCATAGCGCGTTCCGTGACGCTTCAGCGTCACGGAGACGGAGGGAGCCGTAGCCTTTAGGCTACGGAATAAAGCCAGGCAAGAATTGGGCTTTAGCCCCGGGCCTTTTGTCCGCAGTCGAAAGAAGGCCCGGGCCTAAAGGCCAATTCTCGATTAGCCCTGAATTCAGGGGCCTAAAGGCCCCTGCTCCCTCCGTACCGCGACGCTAAAGCGTCACGGTTGGCGCTACGCGCTGTTGCGAGCTACTCCGCTCAGGATGACGATTCTGGGGTGATACGGGAGAGCGCAAAACCTGCTTTAGCCGGCCTTGCGCTCGGTCAGCACTTCATCCAGCATGCCCATCAGCGATCCCGCGCGGGTTCGCGTTGAGCTCTGCGCCTGGTTCAGGCTGCTGTTCAGGGTGTCGAACCGCGCGCGTAAGGCCACCAGTTCATCCGCGATGTTCAGCGCTGCCAGCACGGCCACGCGCAACGAATCGACCGTCGCGCCATGGGCGGAGACAGCGCGCATCTTGGCGTCGACGATTCCTGCAAGCTTCTCGATGTAAGCAGGGTCGGTGCCCCGCAGTTGATAGACCTGGTCGTAGATTTCAACCACGACCGCGCCTGCAGCCTGCGCCGCCAGCTCGGACCGTGAAACCTCCGCCGCACTTCTTTGTTGCATCTCCGCCAACGCTACTCCTAGCCCTTAGTTCCTAAAGAAGTTCATCCATCTGTGCGAGCATCTTCTCCACGCGCAGCTTCACAGCCTCACGCTCGCGATTCAGGCTCTCTACCTCTGCCTGCGCGCCGCTGGCAGTAGCCAGCTTTTCGCGGAGTGAAGCTGCCTCGGTACGCGCTGCGTCACGTTCGGATTCGGCAACAGCGCGAGCTTCGCGCTCTTTTTTGATGAGCTCGACGGTCTGCAGTACCTTCTGTTCCAGCGCCTGGAACTCGTCCACGCTGATGGTCGATGAACTCATCTTTTCCGTTGCCTCCGAACTTACAGTAAATCAGGTCGAAGTATAGCGATTTGCGTAGTGGATTTGAGGCATGGAATTTGAAGGGGAACCTTTTTGAATCCTCCCTGCGCCCGGCAAGGCGTCTGGGAGGAGGTAAAAGTGAGAAGTCACAAGTGGTAAGTGGCAAGGGAGCACTTACCACTTGCCACTGCACTATGCGCGTTGTACTCCGCCCAAACCAACCAGCGCGCTCACCGTCTTCTCCGACCAGCCCCCAAGATCTTCCTCGGTCAGCGTGCGTTCGTTCGACTGGAATACCACTCGCACCAGGGCCGAGTAGTGTCCGGCGGCAACCGCCTTGCCCTTGGCGTCTCGGAAGATCTCAACCGGCGCGGTGCGCTGCGTCTCGGAGATGCCCAGACCGCGCAAGGCTTCCGCAATCTGCTCCCAGCGCACGGCATCCGGGAAGACAAACGAGAAGTCCCGCTCGACAGCCTGGTAGCGCGAAATCTCCCGCGAGACCGGCTGGCGCAGCGTACGGAGCAACAGGAGTTCCGCTCGGACCTCGGCAAATACGCAGGTCTGACGCAGCTTGCGGCGCTGCGACTCAGCCGTGCTCAGTTCTCCGAAGACCGCGACGACTTCGCCCTCCAGCAGAGCTCGCGCTCCGCGGCCCGGCTCGATCCATGCCGGAAGCGATTCGGCGTCGAACCGAACAGATCCTGCAAACTTCGCGAGCAGACGCTCGAGGGCGCCCTTCATCTCGTAGAACAACGCATCCTGCGCGCTGTACAAAGAAGTGGCAACAGCCGCTCCGGTCGCACCCAGCGCGAGTCCTGTGTGTTCCTTCACTTCGGCGGTCGAGCCGGTAAAGACCGTGCCCATCTCGAACAAGCGCACGTCCGTTACGTCGCGATGCAGGTTGTGAGCCAGCATCGTCGCCATGCCCGGCACCAGCGACGGCCGCAGCATTCCGGCCTCTTCGCTGAGCGGATTGCCCATGGCCACCGCACCGGTCTTCGCGTCCCCGAACGTCGTGGCCTCTTCAGCGGAGGTGAACGTGCTGGAGATCGCCTCGCTGAAGCCCAGCGAGCGCAGGGTCTCGCGAATTGTCCGCTCCTGCTCCGCGTGCGGCTGTTCGACGACCGTACCGGCAAACGCGGGCAGCGTATCGGCGAATTTGTTGTAGCCGTAGACGCGCGCCACCTCTTCGATGAGGTCGATCTCGCGTTCGAGGTCGAGCCGCCAGCTCGGCAGTTGAACGCCGTACTCGCCTGCGACCGCACCCGTCGGCGTAAGCACGCAGCCCAAGGCTCCGAGGTATTGCTCGACGACGTTTTCACTTAGCCCCGAGGTGTTCTCACCACCGCTCCACGCCGCATCTTCGAGCGTCGTGCCCAGGTGCCGCTGCACCTCGCTGACGCGAAGCACAATCGGAGCGCGCTCGGCGGTCTTTGCCTGCAGCTCCGGGACGATCACATCCACAAGCGGGCCAACGACCTCGCCGCCTGCCTGCTCGACGACCAGGCGTGTAACCAGATGGTTTCCTAACGGCGCAGCATTGAAGTCCGCTCCGCGCTCAAAGCGATGGCTCGCGTCGGTATGAAGTCCATGGCGGCGCGAACTCGCGCGAATCGTCGCCGGATCGAACCAGGCAGCCTCGACGAGGATGTTCTTCGTGGTCTCGGTTACGCGCGAGTCCCATCCACCCATCACACCTGCCAGTCCCAGCGCCTTCTTTTCGTCGGCAACCACGAGATCATCCGTCACCAGCGTGCGCTCGGTGCCGTCGAGCAGCCGCAGCTTCTCGCCAGCCTTCGCACGGCGGACGACGATGCCGCCCTCAAGGGTGTCGAGATCGAACACGTGCGTGGGCTGTCCCATGGCGAGCCAGCCGAAGTTCGTCACATCGACCGGTGCGGAGATCGGCTTCTGTCCCAGCGCGGCGAAATACTCGGCGACCAGACCCTTTGCAGGGCCAACCGTAACACCACGAATCACCCGAGCGGTAAAGCGTCCGCACAGGTCGCGGGCTTCGATACGCACCGGGAAGCCTTCACCGGCAACAGCTTCAACGACCGGAGCAGCAATGCTTTCGCTCAAAGGAACAAACGGCACGTCATAGATCGCTGCGGCCTCGCGAGCGACACCGTAGTGATTCATCGCATCGACACGATTGGTCGTGATGTCCATCTCGTAGCGCGCACCGCCGCACGAGGCTTCGAACTCACCTTCAACCGCAATACCGCGTAGCGTAAGGTCTTCGGCGAGTTGCCGATCATCAACCGGAAGCTCGGGAAGATACGACCGCAACCACTTCGTCAGGATATTCATAAATAGCGAGTCAGCGAGTCAGCAAGTCAGCAAGTCAGCTGTTTGCGGCTGCGCCGTTTTCTTCCTCCAGTGTTTTCAGTAGCCCGTTGATAATGCGTGCCACTTCATTGCAGTCTGCAAGCAGGGCGGCGGCCACTTCCCGAACACAAAATTTCAAATCGATTGCGAGTTCCAACTGTGTCTCTAATTCAAACAAGGACCCACGCGCCTGCGCGAGGAAGAGTCGAAAACTGCGATCTGTCAAACGCCCGTGGCCTTCCGCGATATTACTTGGCACTGAGACAGCAGCTCGTCTCATCTGAGAGATGAGGCCGTATCGTTCAGAGTCCGGAAACACTGCGGTCAGCGTATAGACCTTCTTCGCGAGGGTCATAGCCTTCTGCCAGGTAATCAAGTCTCTGAAGTGCCGTGTCCTTCGCTGACTTGCTGACTCGCTGACTCGCTGACTCGCTCTCAAGCGAACTGCTCCAAAAAGCGCATGTCTCCGGAGTACAGGAGACCGATGTCTGAGATGCCGTACTTCATCATGGCGATACGATCGACGCCCATGCCAAAGGCGAAGCCGCTGATGCGGCGCGTGTCATAGACCGGATCGCGGCCCAGTTCGATGCGCCGCTGGTTCACCGCCTCGAACACCGCAGGGTCGACCATGCCGCAGCCCAGCAGCTCGATCCAGCCGGAGTGCTTGCACTTGCGGCAGCCCTTGCCGCCGCAGAAGATGCACGAGATCTGCACGTCCGCGCTGGGTTCGGTGAACGGAAAGAACGACGGGAAGAAGCGCGTCTTGACCGCGGAGCCGAAGAAGGCCTTCATCGCGTGATCGAGCGTGCCCTTCAGGTCGCTGAAGGTGATGTTCGTATCCACGCACAGACCTTCGACCTGGTGGAAGACCGGCGAGTGCGTGGCGTCAGCGGCATCGTTGCGATGCACCTTGCCGGGAATGACCAGCCGCAGCGGCGGAGCCTGCTCCAGCATGGAGCGGATCTGTACCGGGGAGGTGTGCGTGCGCATCAGCAGACGCTCGCGCAGCGGTTTGCCCTCCTGCTCGGCGACGACCAGCGTGTCCTGTGTGTCGCGGGCCGGATGGTTCGGCGGAAAGTTCAGGCTCTCGAAGTTGTAGAAGTCGCTCTCGACCTCCGGCCCCAGGCCCACGGAGTAGCCCATGCGCTGGAAGACGCTGACAATCTCGGCCATCGTCCTGACCAGCGGATGCTCGACCCCGAGGCGCTGTGCACTGCCGGGCAGAGTGACGTCCAGCCCCGCTGCCGTCGGCTTTGGGTCCAACTTGAGAATAGCGAATGTAAGAGAGCCTTCGATCTGCTCCTTGAGCGCGTTGAAGCGCTGGCCGATGAGCTTCTTCGCCTCGGGTGGCGCGGCTTTGAGCCAGGCATCCGAGATCGCCTTCAGGTGACCCTGCTTGCGGCCGAGCCATTCCAGACGGAACTGCTCGGCGTCGAAGCCGGGAGCGGCTACCGTGGCGTCAGCTTCGCTGCGAACGGCGGCGAAGGCGGCATCCAGAGATGCCTCAGTGAAATCTGTAAGTTGCGGAATATTCAACGGTTTTCCTTACGTCGAACTCTCATTCTAAACCGGCTCTAGGGCGTGCCATCAAAATTGCCGTTCGAGATAAAGATTGAGCCGTGCAAATCGCTTCTTGTGACTAGTTCCGGAAGGGCCCGGCTTCAGCCGGGCCGTAAGAATTGGGCATCGTCTTATTTCGATTCTGCCTAAGGCCGGAGCGAAGGCGAAGCCGGAGCGACTGAATTGCCTTCCTCATTAGCCGCCAAGAAGGTACAGGAATCACCAAGTATCCCGAGGCTGGGGCGGCTTGTTTCGCCACGACGAAAGAAAGCAATTCAGGTCGTTGCGGCTGCGCCTCCACTCCGGCCTTCGGCAGAAAGGTAGGCTCCTACGGAGCAGCCCTTGCGGCCTGGCTGAAGCCAGGCCCTTCCGGTTCGTGCTTCAACAAACTACTTGCACCGTTCGATTTCACGCCGAGGTCAGCGGGATGACACACCTTACAGTGCCCACCAGATGACGGCGGCCATCAGCACGCCCAGCAGCAGGCTTCTCTTGTCCGTAATCGCAAAAACCACGGGATCGTCGTGCATTTCGCCGCGGCTGGCGAGCATCCATACCTGGCTCAGCCAAAGCAGCAACACCGGAACCACCAGCCAGAGACGGATGGGATGGTTGTAGAGCAGCTTGCTCTCAGGATTGTTGATATATAGCGTCATGACGACAACCGCCGCATACGCCGCACCGGTTCCCAGGGCACGCAACTGCTCCAGATCACTGACGAAGTAGCCTCGCCCGTTGGGAACCATCTTCCCGCTGGCCTGCAGGCCTTCCAGTTCGCTGAAGCGCTTGACGAAGGCCAGCGACAGGAAGAAGAAGACACTGAATCCCGCCAACCAAGCCGAGACCGGAACTCCGGTCGCGCCGCTTCCGGCAAGAATGCGAATCGTATACAGCCCGCTCAGCACGAAGACGTCCCAGAGCAGCTTGCGCTTCAGATACAGGGAGTACGTCAGGGTCGTTGCCGTATAAAGAATCAGCCAACCCAGAAACCTGTAGGGCTGGGCCAACGCGTAAGGCCCGGGAGCCGCAGACACGATAAAAGGCAAGGCAATCGCCAGCGCCAGCCCTGCCGTCAGCATCAGCACGACCATCGCGGCGCCCGAGATCGCCGACAGATCGCCGGCCGCAAAGGGGCGACGGCGTTTGCGAGGATGCTTCCTGTCGGCCTCTATATCCAACAAATCATTGATGATGTATGTCGCCGAAGCACATAGGCCGAAGCTCAGGAAAGCGGTAACGGCCCCGGCGAAGGTGCTCGCGAAGTTATCCGCGTTCCAGGCGTGCGCCAGCAGCAGGGGGACGAAGATTAAGGTGTTCTTGGCCCACTGGTGCAACCGTATGGCCTTCAGCCAGCTCTTGAACCTGGGCGTGCGGTCATCAAAGACTGCCACAGGAACGGTTCCCGCTCGCCGCATCGCGGAGACCAGGGCGCTGTCCGGGTTGGCTACCATCGGCGACTCACAGGCCGCCAGCACCTCGGCGTCGGGCCGGGCGTTGCCGATGTAGCAAAAATGGCTGGCGAAGCTGTCACGAAACGCCGCCAGCTTGTTGCCGCCAGCGAGATTGGTCGCGCCGTCCGAAGCCAGGACGCCCCGGAAGATCCCGAGATGCGCTGCGACGCGATCGGCCAGGGCACGGTCGGCCGCCGTAGCCAGATAGAGCTCACGGCCTTCAGCCGCCTGCTGACGAAGCCACTCCAAGAGAGGAAGGTTGTAGGGCAGATGCTCGACATCCAGCTCCACCGCCGAGGTCACCTGCCGCTTGAAGGCGGCTTTTCCCTGGGCGATCCAGCCAGGAATACGCCATAGATCCTGAGGGCGCTGGCGCGCAATGGCCAGCACCGAGTCGACGAGCGTGTCGGACCTGACCAGCGTGCCGTCCAGATCGACGCACACCGGCAACCCGGCGGACAGAACCGGGGGCGTATCCCTGTTGCCTCCCTGATTCGTCACTTCTTCGCCACGCTCCCTGTCTTGAGGCATTGCCGCAGCCCGATTATCGATTTCCTGCAATTTCGCGTTGGAAACCTTCAGCTACCCCTCTGCGTCACTATACCTGCCAGTATGATCAAAGTGTTGCAGGCTGGCCCAAAACAGGCAACACTTGGAGCTTTTCGGCACTGGCTCAACCACAACCTGCTTCACCCCGCATTTTTAGAAATATCCACCGCAGTCGTGACGTACACGGAATGACCGTCCTTCGTTGTAACTCAACCCTATGAAGTAGTAGTCAGTGATAAAAGTTGCTTCCTGTCTCAGGTGTCTGGCAATCTCGGATTGAGACTGATTCAGGCTTTGCAACTGCTGAAAGGGCTCATTCGTCTTTCATATGAAAGACAAAACTGCGTAGTACGATATGATCCTTCGTCCTTGGTCAGGAGACACCGTTGCAATCTGATTCGAATGAGCGCCCGATTATCGGCACCGATCATCAACTACCCGCCCCCCCACCAGAAAAGCCCAAACAAAGCGGAGTGGTGAGGTTGATCGTATGGGTCCTTTTACTCCTCATCTTCGGTGTGGGATTCTTTCTGGTTCTGCGTCACCACGATGAGCCGAAGCCCGCAACCGGGCGCCACGCCGCCGGCGGAACCGCGACGATCACCACCGTCACGGCACAGCAGGGAAACATCGGGGTCTATCTCGATTCCATCGGAACCGTCACGCCCGTCTACACCTCCTCCATCACCAGCCAGGTGAACGGCATCGTCACGGCAGTGCACTATAAAGAGGGTCAGCTCGTGCGCAAGGGCGATCCGCTGATCGATATCGATTCGCGAATCTATCGCGCCAGCCTACTGGAAGCGCAAGGCACCCTGGAGAAGGACCAAGCCGTTCTCGCGCAGGCGCAGATGGACCTGGAGCGCTATCAGGCTGCCTGGGTCAGGAATGCCATTCCCAAGCAGACGCTGGACGATCAGGAAAAGATCGTTCTGCAGGATCAGGGAACCGTCAAGAACGATCAGGGAACCGTCCAGTTCGACCAGATCCAGGTGGACTACTGCCACATCGTCGCCCCCTTCACCGGGCGGGTTGGTTTGCGGCTGGTGGATCCGGGCAATGTCGTTCAATCGACCGGCGGCACGACCCTCGCGGTGATCACGCAGATTCAGCCGATCACCGTCATCTTTACCATCCCCGAAGACAACCTCGGACAGGTACAGCCTGCGCTGCGCAAGAAGGCCAAGCTGGACGTGGATGCCTATGACCGGACGGGCCTGAAGCAGATTACGAGCGGCAGCCTGCTGACCCTGGACAACCAGATCGACACGACGACCGGAACCGTAAAGGCCCGCGCTTCGTTCGACAACAAGGACTCTGTTCTCTATCCCAACGAGTTCGTGAATACCCGCCTGCTCGTAAACACCCTGCAGAACGCTACGCTGGTGCCGACCTCGGCCATTCAGCATAACGGCCAGGTGGCGTTTGTATACGTCATCCAGGACAACCTCGCCCACCTGAAGAACGTCAAGGCAGGTGTGACCGACGGCGATACCACCGAAGTCACCGGCATCAATCCGGGAGATGTTCTGGCTGACAGCAGCTTCGACAAGCTCCAGGACAAGGCCAAGGTCGTCATCTCCAAACAACCGGTTCCGACCAGCGGCGCCACTGGGAGTACCGCTCCTTGAGTCCTTCACGCCCATTTATTCTCCGTCCTGTTGCGACGGCGCTGCTGATGGCGGCAATTCTGCTGGTTGGCATTGTCGGTTATACGCAGCTCCCCGTCTCCGCGTTGCCGGAGGTCGATTATCCGACGATCCAGGTGCTCACGTTCTATCCGGGCGCAAGCCCGGACGTCATGGCGACCACGGTCACCGCTCCGCTTGAACGGCAGTTCGGCGAGATGCAGGGCCTGAGCCAGATGACCTCCACGAGCGCCGGCGGCAACTCGGTGATCGTGCTGCAGTTCAACCTGAGCCTGAACATCGATATCGCGGAAGAAGAGGTACAGTCGGCGATCAATGCCGCGCAGAGCTTCCTCCCCGCGAACCTGCCGGCACCGCCGATCTACAGCAAGACGAACCCCGCCGACGCTCCCGTACTGACCCTGGCGGTTACCTCCAACACAATTCCCCTCTCGCAGGTGGAAGATCTCGTCGACACCCGGCTGGCGCCTAAGATCTCGCAGCTTAGCGGCGTAGGCCTCGTCAGCATCAGCGGCGGCCAGAAGCCGGCCGTTCGTATCCAGGTCAATCCGACCGCGCTGTCTTCCTACGGAATCAACCTCGAAGACCTCCGCACGGCGGTCTCGCAGTCCAGCGTCAACGCCGCCAAGGGCAACTTCGATGGCCCCCGGCAGGATTACCAGATCGACGCGAACGACCAACTCGTTACCAGCGACGACTACAAGAAAGTTGTAGTGGCGTATCGCAATGGCGCACCGGTCATGCTGACCGACGTCGCCAGCATCATCGATGGCGTGGAAAACACTACGCAGGCAGCCTGGATGAACCAGACGCCGGCCATCATCCTCAATGTGCAGCGACAGCCCGGCGGCAACACCATCAGCGTCGTCAAGAGCATCAAGGCCCTGCTGCCACAACTGGAAGCGAACCTGCCCAAGGGCATACAGGTCACCACACTCACCGATTTGACGACTCCCATCCAGGCGTCCGTCGATGACGTTGAGTTTGAACTGATGCTGACGATCGGACTGGTCGTCCTCGTCATCTTCCTCTTCCTGCGCAATCTGTACGCCACGATCATCCCGAGCGTCGCCGTGCCCCTGTCGCTGGTCGGCACCTTCGCGGCGATGTACGCCCTGGGATACAGCCTCGACAACCTATCGCTGATGGCGTTGACCATCTCGACAGGTTTCGTCGTCGACGACGCGATCGTCATGGTGGAGAACATCTCGCGCTACCTGGAAGAGGGCGAATCGCCGATGCAGGCCGCGTTGAAGGGCGCCGAGCAGATCGGCTTCACCATTCTCTCGCTGACGGTCTCGCTGATCGCCGTGCTGATTCCGCTGCTCTTCATGGGCGATGTCGTTGGCCGTCTCTTCCGCGAGTTCGCCGTCACCCTGGCCGTCACCATCGTGATCTCCGCCGTGGTCTCGCTGACGCTCACGCCGATGATGGCTTCGCGCATCCTGAAACACGATCCCGAGGCTACCCAGGGACGCTTCTATCAGGCATCAGAGCGTGTCTTCGAGTGGATGATCGCGTTCTACGGACGCACGCTGAGCTTCGTTCTACGGTTTCAGACAATCACTCTTTTCGTTGCACTCGCGACGCTGCTGCTCACGGTCTACCTGTACATCATCATCCCCAAGGGCTTCTTCCCTGTACAGGACACCGGCGTCATCCAGGGCATCTCGCAGGCTCCTCCCACCATCGGCACGAAGGCCATGGCGAAGAAGCAGCAGGACCTGGCCAACATCATTCTTCAGGACCCCGCGGTTGAGAGCCTGTCTTCCTTTATCGGCCCCGACGGCACCAACACCACGCTCAACAGTGGTCGCATGTCGATCAACCTCAAGCCACTCGAGCAGCGCAGCCTGAGCGCTTCGGACGTCATCCGCAGACTCCAGTCGAGCCTGAGCAAGGTAGACGGCATTCAACTCTTCATGCAGCCGGTGCAGAACATCACGGTCGATGACCGCGTCAGCCGCACCCAGTATCAGTACACGCTGGAAGATCCCGACCAGAACGAACTCAACGACTGGACGGCCCGCTTCGTGACGAAGCTGAAGCAATTACCTGAGCTGGAAGATGTGGCTACCGATCAGCAGATGGGCGGCCTCGCCGTATCCCTCGTGCTGGATCGTCCCACGGCTTCCCGCATGGGCATCGCTCCTACGACCGTCGATAACACGCTTTACGACGCCTTCGGTCAGCGGCAGATCAACACGATGTACACGCAGTTGAATCAGTACCACGTGATTCTCGAGGCCCAGCCGCAGTTCCAACTCGACCCCAACAAGCTGAATCACCTGTACATCCAGTCCAACGCCTCTTCAGGGGCCAGCGGAGCGGGCGCTTCCACCTCTTCGGGGAACGGCTCCACTTCAGCCGGATCGAATGCCCTTACCGGCTCCGCGCTCTTCACGCCTTCCGCCAATACCCTCTCACCGGCAGTCAACGCTCTTACTTCGAGCACGGCGGCTTCCAGTGGCGGCGCGACCTCGGCCGGTACGACCAGCTCGTCCTTCGGCAGCCCCGTTCCGCTCAGCGCCTTCTCGCACTTCGAGACCACGACCGAAGCGCTCTCCATCGCGCACCAGGGACAGTTCCCGTCGATCACCGTCTCCTTCAACCTGGCTCCGAATGCCGCTCTCGGCGGCGCCATCGACGCCATTACCAAGGTACAGAAGGACATGCACATGCCGGCCAGCGTACAGGCCGACTTCCAGGGTACCGCCGCCTCTTTCAGGAACTCGCTCTCCAACGAGCCGCTTCTGATCCTTGCAGCCCTGGTGACCGTTTATATCGTTCTGGGTGTTCTGTATGAGAGCTTCATTCACCCCATCACGATTCTGTCGACACTTCCTTCGGCCGGTGTAGGAGCCTTCCTTTCGCTCATCCTCTTCCACCAGGATCTGAGCGTCGTGGCCATTATCGGTATCGTGCTGCTCATCGGTATCGTTAAGAAAAACGGCATTATGATGGTGGACTTCGCCCTGGAGGCGGAGCGGCACCACGGGAAGAACTCTACCGAAGCGATCTACGAGGCCTGCCTCCTGCGCTTCCGTCCGATCATGATGACGACGATGGCGGCGCTGCTCGGCGGCCTTCCGCTGGCGTTCGGGCACGGCATCGGATCCGAACTGCGCAGGCCTCTCGGTATTGCGATGGTGGGCGGCTTGATGCTCAGCCAGGTACTGACGCTCTACACGACCCCGGTTATCTATATCTTCTTCGACAACCTGGCGAAGCGCTTCTCGCGCAAGCCCAAGGAAGACCACGTTGAGCCCCACAACGGCGATGCCCCTCAACCGGCAGGCCTGTCATGAGTCTCTCCACTCCGTTCATCCATAGGCCGGTAGCCACAACGCTGCTCACGATTGCCGTGGCGATCGCCGGAGCCATCGCGTTCCAGGTGCTGCCGGTCTCCCCCTTGCCCCAGGTGGACTTCCCTACCATCTCTGTCGGTGCCAGCCTTCCGGGCGCCAGCGCCGACATCATGGCGTCGTCCATTGCGACCCCCCTCGAGCGGCAGTTCGGCCACATCGCCGGCGTGACGGAGATGACCTCGTCCAGCAGCCTGGGCGCGACCTCGATTACCATCCAGTTCGACCTGAGCCGCAATATCGATGGCGCGGCGCGCGATGTGGAGGCAGCCATTAATGCTGCCCGCACCTATCTGCCCACCAACCTGCCCAGCAACCCGACGTATCGCAAGGTCAATCCGGCCGATTCGCCGATCATGATTCTGGCCCTGACGTCCGACGTCTACGGCCCGGACAAGCTCTATGACGAAGCTTCCACCGTCATGGAGCAGAAGCTGTCGCAGATTGAGGGTGTGGGACAGGTGAGCGCCGGCGGCGGTGCCCTGCCCTCGGTCCGCGTCGAGGTCAATCCAACCAAGCTCGCCAGTTACGGCCTGGCCATGTCGGACTTGCAGTCTGTCCTGAGCCTGCAAAACACCAATCTCGCGCGTGGCCAGATCACCAATGGCGACGCCAGCGCCGACATCATAGTGAACGGCCAGATCTCGCATGCCGTGGAGTACCAGCCGCTCATTGTCGGGTACCACAACGGGACGGCGATCCACCTGTCCGATGTGGCCGATGTCGTCGACTCCGTGCAGAACGTGCGCGCCGGTGGCTACCTGAACGGCAAACGCGCCATCGTACTCATCGTCTTCCGGCAGCCGGGCGCCAATATCATCGATACGGTCGACCGTATCGATGCGCAGATGCCCTCGCTCCAGGCTACGATCCCGCGGGGCATCACCATCACGAAGGTCCTGGATCGCACCACAACGATTCGCGCCTCGGTCGATGACGTCGAACAGACGCTGATTCTGTCCGTCTGCCTGGTCATCGTGGTGGTGTTTATCTTCCTGCGCAACGGCCGGGCGACGCTCATTCCTGCCGTGGCGGTTCCGGTTTCGCTGATCGGCACCTTTGCGATCATGTACCTCTGCGGTTACAGCCTCGACAACCTGTCGCTAATGGCCCTGACCATTTCGACCGGGTTCGTGGTGGATGACGCGATCGTCGTGATGGAGAACATTACACGCCATATCGAAGACGGCGTGAAACCCTTCGCGGCAGCGCTGAAGGGGGCACAAGAGATCGGCTTTACCGTGGTGTCCATCAGCATCTCGCTCATTGCGGTCTTTATTCCACTGCTACTGATGGGCGGAATCGTGGGCCGTCTCTTCCGCGAGTTTGCCGTGACGCTCTCTACCGCCATCCTGGTATCGATGGCCGTCTCCCTGACCACAACGCCCATGATGTGCGCCTATCTCCTGAAGAGCGAGCACGACAAAAAACATGGCCGCCTCTATATGGCGATGGAGGGAGCTTTCGATTGGGTCCTGAACATCTATCGAAAGAGCCTGCATTGGGTGCTGGGAAATCCGGGGCTCACCCTCACCGTTCTGTTTTTGACCATCGCGCTCAATGTGGTCATCATCCTCAAGATCCCCAAGGGCTTCTTCCCGCAACAGGACACAGGTACGCTGTCGGGAGCCATTCGCGGACCCCAGGATGCTTCCTATCCGGTGATGAATGCCTCTCTGCTACAGGCTGAGGAAGTCATCAAGAAAGATTCATCCGTTCAGAACGTGATCGGCTTTACCGGGGGCCAGGGCGCGACCAACACCGGAAATATCTTCGTCATTCTCAAGCCGTTGAATATCCGGAAGATCGGCGCCCCGGACATCATCAACCGCCTGCGCGCGCCGCTGAACAAGCTGACCGGAGCCTCTACCTTTCTCCAGGCATCGCAGGATCTACGCATCGGTGGCCGCTCCAGTAATGCGCTCTATCAATACACGATCGAAGCCGACAATGTGACCGACCTCCAGACCTGGGGACCGAAGCTGCTGGAGCAGATGACGCATCTTCACGGCCTTCAGGATGTGAGCTCCGATCAACAGAACGGCGGTCTCGACGAGTTGCTGTCCTACGATCGCGTGACGGCGGCAAAGCTCGGCCAGACGGCCCAGTCGCTGGATAATGGCCTGTACGGAGCCTTTGGCCAGTCGGAAGTTTCGCTCATCTATACGCAGTTGAACCAGTACTATGTTGTGCTCGAAGTCGCCCCGCAATACTGGGCCCACCCAGAAGGGTTGGAGAATATCTACTTCCACGACGCCTCGAGCAGCAGCAAGACCGCAAGCGGCAACACGCCGCTCTTCACCATGGCCAGAGCCAGCGCCAATACGACTCCCCTGGCGCTCAACCATACCGGGCTCTTTCCTTCGGTGACGGTGTCGTTCAATCTCGCGCCGGGCGTTTCGCTCAGCGAGGCCACACTGGCCATCGAGCAGATGCAGCAGAAGCTCGGTACGCCCTCGTCGATTCAGGGCTTCTTTGCCGGAACGCTGCAGGCCTACCAACAGTCGCTCGGCACCGAGCCGGTGCTGGTGTTGACGGCCCTGATCGCGGTCTATATCGTTCTGGGCGTACTGTATGAGAGCCTGATGCACCCGCTCACCATCCTGTCCACCCTGCCTTCGGCCAGTGTGGGCGCCATGCTGGCGCTGATGCTCTTCAAGGAAGACCTGAACGTCATCTCGATCATAGGCATCGTTCTCTTAATCGGTATCGTTAAGAAGAATGCCATCATGATGATCGACTTCGCCCTGCAGCAGGAACGCGAAGGCGGAATGAATACGGAAGACGCCATCTTCGAAGCCTGCATGCTGCGTTTCCGCCCGATTCTGATGACCACCATGGCGGCCCTCTTCGGCGCTCTTCCCCTGGCCTTTGGAACAGGCACGGGATCCGAGCTTCGCCGGCCGCTGGGTATCACCATCGTCGGCGGCCTGATCGTCAGCCAACTGCTTACGCTCTACACGACTCCGGTCGTCTACCTCACACTCGACAAGCTGCGTCTTCGTATGTCGGGCAAAGAGCACGACGATTTTCATGCCACGGATGGCCTCGCGGCCTCCGCATCAGAGTAATTTGAAGAATCTGAAGAATTAATGGATAGGAAACTATGACTACCTTCCGTCAATATGCCGCTATTACCTCTGCTGCCGCAGTCCTGCTGCTGGCAGGCTGCAGGGTCGGCCCCAAGTATCACGCGCCGCCTGCGATCGCACAGGCCCCTCCGGCCACCTACAAAGAATCGCCAACGCAGTTTCCCGGCTCCGATGACTGGAAGGTCGCACAGCCGCAGGACGCCATGCTGCATGGCAAGTGGTGGGAGATCTACAACGACCCCGAACTCAATGCGCTTGAAGACAAGCTGAACATCGACAACCAGAACATCAAGCAGTTCTTCGAGAACTTCATGGAAGCGCGAACGCTGATCGCACAGGCCCGCTCCCAGCTCTATCCCACGGTCGGCACATCGCCGGCCTACACTCGTTCCGGCACTTCTGCGAACCTGACAACGGCAACAACAGCAGGCGCTGGGGTCAATCACACCTCAACCCTCGCATCCCTTCCCTTCGATGTCTCCTGGGCGCCGGACCTGTGGGGCAAGGTACGCAACACCATCAGCGAGCAGCAATATGCAGCCCAGCTAAGTGCTGCCGACCTGGAGAACGAACGTCTTACCGAGCAGGCCACGCTGGCGATCACCTTCTTTGAGATTCGCGGTCAGGACGCCTTGCAAGGCGTTCTGGACCAGACTGTAGAAGCCGATAAAAAGGCGCTGGACCTGACGCAGTCGCAGTACGACACTGGGGTTGGCGATAAGATCTCGGTCGTCGAGGCCAGGAACACGCTGCAGAACGCCCAGGCGGCGGCGACTAACGTCGGCCTACTGCGCGCGCAGTACGAGCATGCCATCGCCGTGCTGATCGGAACGAACCCGTCCAGCTTCTCCATCCCTGTAAAGGCCCTGGACGCCGCTACGCCCGCCATTCCTATCGGGGTTCCGACTCAGTTGCTGGAACGCAGGCCGGATATCGCCGCAGCAGAGCGGAATATGGCCTCGGCCAACGCCCAGATCGGGATAGCCTATGCCGCTTACTATCCCACGTTGACGCTTAGCGCTTCGGGAGGTCTTGAGAGTTCCGCCTGGAGCCATCTCTTCGACTGGTCAAGTCGCTTCTGGTCGGTTGGCCCAGCGGTATCCGAGACCATCTACGATGGCGGCCTGCGCCGCGCCACCGTCAACCAGTTCATCGCCACCTACAACGCGGACGTCGCCAGCTACCGCCAGACGGTTCTTACCGCGTTCCAACAGGTGGAGGACTCTCTATCTTCAACACGCATCCTGTCCCGCCAGATTCAACAGCAGCAGGACGCTGAAAAGTCAGCGCAGGAGTCTCTCAACCTGGAGATGGGACGCTACACCACGGGTATTGATCCTTACATCGATGTCGTGACAGCGCAGACCACGTTGCTATCGGACCAGCAGACCCTCGCCACGCTGCACACGCAGGTGATGACGTCCTCGGTGCAGTTGATCGAGGCTCTCGGCGGTGGATGGGATCGTTCGCAGTTGCCTACGCCTGCGGATGTGTCGAAGAAGTTGACCAAGGACGAGACGACGATTCAGAAGTAACTATGCGTGCTAACGAAGGCGCATAATTAATTCAGGAGACCTCCGCGATGGCTATGTTGCGCCAGTTGAACATCACGCTCCCTGAAGAGACCCTGCGTATGATCGAATCCAAAGTTGCGTCAGGCGAGTACAAAGATCCCAGTGATGTAGTTCTTGAAGGGCTCTCTCATCTGGAAGAGCATGACAAGGAACTTGAGCATTGGCTTCGTACTGAGATAGTCGCGCGATGCGAAAGCATGACTGCAGATCCCTCCCGAGGATTGACCCTTGAAGAGGTGCGTGCGGATCTCGCCGATGACGAAGTTTTTGAAGAATTCCGTAAGGCAAGTTGATTCTTGTATCGAATCATCTTTGCACCTGAAAGCCGTGATGATCTTCGAGAGCTTCGGCGCTACATTGCCAGGGAAGCTTCGCCGCGCATCGCGGCAAGGTACGTCGATAGGCTCTTAGTATTTTGCCAGGGATTATCGCTCGCACCACACCGTGGTGAACAAAGGATCAGCACGCGGCCAGAAATACGAACGATTGGTTTCGAACGCCGCGTGTCGATAGCATTCCTTGTCTCCGACGAACAGAAACTCGTAACGATCTTGGGTTTCTTTTATGGTGGTCGAAGCGCTGAGTCATTAGCGAGGAAAAAGCCCTAATGTCCCTACCCAAGCTTTTGCTAACAGAGGGCTGAAGGCCGGACATATCGGTAATACCACTGATAGATCGGGTCTTCAGCCCTTTATCTTTGGTATCTGAACCACCACAGAAATGTCATCCTGAGCGAAGCGTCCCTGCCTTTGGGGACGCGCAGTCGAAGGGCCCCGAAGGTTGCAATCTTGCCCATACCCTTCACACCTTTTAGATCTCAAGCGCTCGAGCCTGGACGTTCGTGCTGGAAAGGGTCTAGCAGCAAGGGCAAGATCGAGTCCCTCGGGGTCCTTCGACTTCGCGCCTCGCAAAAAGCGCGAGGCGCTACGCTCAGGATGACGTCTCTGTGGGAACGCTAACGAGACAGCTAGCTACGGGTGCAACGGCGGGTTCTGCGCGCGCAACCACCGCAGAAGACCCGCCGGATCGTCCGTGATGATGGCATCCACATGCGCGTCGGCCATCTTCTTCCAGCCCTCTTCCGTATTCACCGTATAGGGAGCGACCTGTACGCCTAGCTTGTGGGCTGTCGCAACTTCCTCGGGCGTTACCAGGCTCTGGTCCGGGCTCAGGATCTCCGCTCCGGTGATCCTGGCGATATGCGCGAAGCTCTTGTCCGAGTCCGTGATGCCCATCATCACGTCATACTTCGACTGCCCGAAGAGCGCCGACAGACGGATCTTCGGGTCCAGCTTTCGCATCGCTACCAGCGTCCGGAAGTCGAAGCTCTGCAGGATCACGCGCGACTCCAGATGATGCCGTTTCACAGCCTCGTCGATCATCTGCACGAACACCTCTGGAGAGGGGGTGATCTCCGGGCGGTTCGGGAAGATCTTCGTCTCGACGTTGTACTGGAAGTTCCCCTGCGAAGCGAGATTCAGCACCTCTTCAAAGGTAGGGATGGTCGTATGCGGAACCGCTACCTGATGCGGGAACGCCGGCAGCGTCTTCGATCCGCAGTCGTACTTCTTCAACTCGGCCAGCGTGAGCGAGTGAATCAAGGTTCCCGGAGGTACTGCGGGTCCGATGCACTGCCGTTCGTTCGCCAGGGCCTCCGCCATGCGCGGATCGTCCGAGTGCACCTGCGTCAGATAAGGCGAGTGCGAGACGACCAGGACGTTGTCCTTGGTCACGGCCAGGTCCAGCTCGAGGACATCGGCTCCCTGCTGGATGCCGTACTCAAACGACGGGATCGAGTTCTCCGGCCGCGCCGCGCGTCCTCCGCGATGGGCATGAACCAGGATGGTCTGAGCGGGCACAGGAATGACTCCAAGAAGCAAAAGGGCTGCAAATTTAGTGAACATGCGGAAAGCTTCAGCCCCTTCCGTTACAGGGTGATTAACCGTCTGTCTACAGCCTTCGGCAAAATCTATCATCCCGGCAGGACAATGGGCTACGATCTACGAAACGCCGTTTCCCGGCGTCCGATGAGAACATGCCCAGGCGACCTTATCTTCGCGGCCCGTCTCTGCTGGCGGTGCTCCTCGCCGTGCCGCTGTATGCGCAGACGCATCGCGTGGCGGCCCCGGAACGCGTAACGCGGGCCGTTGCAGTCTACGAGTGGACGGGCGATCTAGCCAAGCCCACGGCTGCCCGGCTTGTCCCGGTATCTCTGTTCATTGACGGCCATCTCGAAGATGCAGGAGTGTATCTCACGCGGCCTCTGCCCTTCGCGCTGCAGACAGGCACCGTGTATTCGGTCGAAGAGGCAGGCCGCTCCGAAGGCACCGTTGGACTCGACTACGCGCGCGACGTCGTCACACGGCGCTCTGCTACGGACGACAACCCGGTAAGCGCCTGGTTCGGATATGGCAGCTTTGTGCCGACACCTGCCGAGCCCAAGGCCCCTGCCCTGCATGCCTCTGCGCATCCTGTACCGGTTGTCAGCAGCTCAGACCCCGACCGGCCGCACTTTGTCACTAGATCTTCCTCGGGCAGTACGCCCGCCAGCACAGGTTCGGATACGTCAAAGCCGGCGGAGGACGATCCCGACAGACCACACATGAAGCGCCGAACGGACAGCACCTCCGACACTCCCGCTACAACCTCAACAGGCAATGTCCCCGCCGACGATCCCGACCGCCCCACCCTGCGTCATCGCGACCCCAAGCAGGACGCCCAGCGTCGCAAGGCAGACAGCGGTTCAAGCGTTACCGGCATGAACACCTCGCTGAACGACGACCCCAACCGCCCGACGATGCGCCGCGGGAAACCGGCAGGGATCACCCCACCGGCTGAACTCAACAACCTGCCGCCCAATCTGCACCAGGTCGCTGCCGTCTCCGATGCGGCGAACCGCGAGCCTCATCTCTTCACCCGCGAATGGACCGCTCCCACAGAGCGCGCCGAAACCACCCTTCAGTTCGAGGCGCTGGCCCAACCGCGCCTTGCAGCCTACATTGAAACCAATCACCTCAGCCTGCCTGCTCCCCCTGCCGTACCTGCGGCAGCGCCTAAACTATCGCCAAAGAAAAATCCTCGTCGCAGCGTGGCGAAGCCATCCACACCGCAACCGCCCCCGCCGATTGCGCTCTCCAGCGAGCAGCTCACGCCCTACACGCTGAGCTACGATGGCCTGCCCACGTTCGTCTATACGGCAGAGGCGACCCTCGCTACGGGTGGACCGGTCTATCTCACGCTGGTCGCGCAACGTCTGCCCTCGGGCGATCTGCAGATCGCCCTCAGCTCCGTCACCGATGCCGGGCATCTGGATCGAACGCCCTGGATGCGGCTGGTCGACGCCGTCGATCCCGACGCCGGACATCGCGCCAGCCTGCTCTTCGAGCTGCGGGCGCAATCGACACGGCAGTTCGCGCTCTACCGCCTGACCTCTGCCGAGGCTGAACAGCAGTTCGTCAGCGGCGTGATTCAGTAACGCCGAATCGCTACACTAAGAACATGACTGTCGAAACTCCCGCATCGCAGACCGAACGCAAGATCGCACTTCTCTTCCCCGGACAAGGCTCACAGACCGTCGGCATGGGCCGTGCACTGTACGACACCTTCCCCGCAGCTCGCGCGGTCTTCGAAGAGGCCGATGACGCCCTCGGCTTTGCGCTCTCGAAGGTCATCTTCGAAGGCCCGGAGGACGAGCTCAAGCGCACCGAGCACACCCAGCCCGGGATCCTGACCGTCTCGATCGCAGCCCTGCGCGTGCTGGAGCCGGAGTTGAAATCTCGCGGCCTGTCTATCGCATTCGCCGCAGGCCACTCCCTCGGGGAGTACTCCGCGCATGTGGCCGCAGGCACCTTCGGCTTCGACGACGCAGTGCGCACCGTGCGACTGCGCGGACAGTACATGCAGTCCGCCGTGCCTGCGGGCCAGGGAGCCATGGCCGCCATCCTCGGCCTGCCCGTGGAGCAGATCAACGACATCTGCGCGCGCGTCGCCGACGACCTGACGCAAGCTCCGCCCCAGGACCCCGGCAATCCCAGCACCCAGGCCGCTGCTGCGGTGGACGCCCTTGCCGATCCCAATAACCCGGCCAGCACCCCGGTCGAAGCGGCCTCACGCGTCAGCGCCGTCGTCGCCCCCGCCAATATCAACTCACCCGATCAGATCGTGATCTCCGGCACCACGGCGGCTGTCGAACGCGCCGCCGAGCTCTGCAAAGAAGCCGGAGCCAAGCGTACCGTGATGCTTTCGGTCAGCGGACCCTTCCACTCCGCGCTCATGCAGCCCGCGCAGGACGAACTCACCAGCCGTCTGGAATCCATCGCCTTCAACGATCCTGTCTTTCCTATCGCGGCGAATGTGGATGCCCGCCTGATGACTCGCGGTTCCGAAGTTCGCGACGCGCTCATCCGGCAGGTGACTGGAGCCGTGCGTTGGGTGGAGTGCATCCAGTTGCTCCAACAGAGCGGCGCGACGAACTACATCGAAGTCGGCCCGGGCAAGGTGCTCAGCGGCCTCAACCGTCAGATCGACCGTGCGCTCGCGACGACGAACGTCGAAGATCCTGCGAGTTTGGAAAAGACGCTGGCCGTGTTTGCTTAGCGCATTACGTTTTTCGTCGTCATCCTGAGCCTACGGCTCAGGATGACGACGAAAAACAAGATCTCGGACACATAACATCCTCTTCAAAACATGGTGCATTCAAACAGAGAGGCGCGCCCCGGGGGGCGCGCCTCTCTGTTTGCCGCAACGGCCGCTACTTCGCGTCCGTCACCAGCTTTCCATTGATATCCCGCACCTCGACCGGTCCGAGGCCTGCATCCTTCAACTGCGGTTCGATCTTGGCACGATCACCCGCAGCCACGATGATGAGTTCGTCCGGATGCACGTCCTCCTTCGCAACCCGCTCCACCTCCGCCGCCGTTACCGCGCGATACTTCTCGGGCAGCGTGGCGTAGTAGTCGAGAGGACGGTCATAGAGGAAGATCGAACCCATGGACGAGGCGATGGATCCGGTGGTTTCAAACTGCCCGGGCAGGGACTGGATGCGGGCCGTCTTGGCTTCGTTCAGTTCAGCTTCCGTCGGTGGTGTGGAGGGGAAACGCCTGATCTCGGTCATCAGCTCCTTGGCTGCCGGGCCCGTAACGTCGGTACGAACCAGACCGCCAGCCTGGAAGGGGCCGCCGCCGCGATACAACGAGTAATTGGAGCTGGCCCCATAGGTATAGCCATGGACCTCGCGCAGGTTCATGTTGATACGGCTGGCGAAGCTGCCACCGAGCACGTAGTTCATCACCTGCAGGGGCTGGAGATCCGGCGAGTTGCCCGGTACACCGAGACCATAGGCGATGAGCGCCGACTGCGGAGCACCCGGCTTATCCACGATGACGACATGCGTAGGCGTCAGGGTAGGCGCGGACGGCAGCGTAATGGCCGCTGTCGCCTTGCCCGTCCACTTGCCGAAGTACTGCTCGGCGAGCTTCCTGGCCTCGGCAGGCGTAACGTCTCCCACCAGGACCAGCGCGGAGTCGGCCGGGCCGTAGTGGTCCGCGTAGAAGCCGGTTACGTCATCACGCGTAAGTCCGGTGACACTCTCGTTCGTGCCGGTCTGGGAGTGGCCATAGGGCTGGTCTCCGTAGACCAGCTTGGGGCCGACGCGCTGCGCCATAGCCGAGACGGAGTCCGTCTCCTGCTGGATGCCGATCAGACGCTGCTTGCGCAGCCGATCCAGATCCTCGACCTTGAAGGCAGGATGCTCGACCACATCCGACAGGAGATCGAAGCCTTCGCGGGTGTGATTGGTGAGCACCGTCATCGAAGCAGTGGAGCCGTCCATCGAGGAGCCGACACCGATGCGCGTACCGATACGCTCCTGCGCATCCGCGAGCTGCTTGAGGTCACGCGTGGTTGTCGCCTCGCCCATGGTCTGGGAGGTCAGCGAGGCCAGGCCTTCCTTGCCGGACGGATTATTTTCACTGCCGGCACGCGCGACCAGGGTGGCCGAGAGCACAGGAAGCGATCTTTCCTCGACCACGTAGACCTTCAGGCCGTTAGCAAGGGTAAAGGTTTGCGGCACGGGCAGATGCACGGTGACCGGAGGACCAGCCTTGGGCACCGTCTTACGCCACTCCTGCGCCGTCTCGAATTCGGGCTTGTAGGGATTGGTGATCTTTACATTCGCATCGGTGTCTTCGGGGCTGCGCGGCACATCGTCGAGCACCTTTTTGCCGGGGACGCAGTAGACCACGACAGCGGTGTCCTTCGTAAGATACCGGGCTGCAGCCCCCTTGGTGCTGGCAACGGAGACCGCCTCAGCCGCGGCGATATCCTTCGGCAGATAGCCGGGATCGCCGGTGTACTGGTTGTACTCGTCCAGGGTGTCGGCAATGCCTCCGAAACCGCCCAAACGCTGCAGACCGTTGATCTTCTGCGTGAGGCTGCCGGCCTTCGCGGCCTCCACCTCGGCTGCTGTGGGACCTTCAGTCTGAAGCTTGGCGATCTCTGCCCAGACGGTGGCTTCAAGGTCTTCCAGCTTTACACCGGGCCTGGCCGTGACGGAGCACTCCGCGGTACCGTTGAGTTTGTTGGGGCGGCTGTAGCAGGTGACGCTCTGCGCAACCTGCGTCTTGTAAACCAGCGCCTCATCGAGACGGCTGGCCTTGGCGCCACCGAGCGCGAAGATGGCCGCCTCGACGTCATAGGAGCCAGGCGTATAGGCCGCAGGGGTGAGCCAGGCGATCGTGAGCTGCGGCAGCTTGACCGTATCGGTAACGGTCTCGCGACGCTGCGAGGTGATCGGCGGCGTCACCACGGTGACGGGATCGACCTTTGGACCCGCCGGAATCGGGCCGAAGTACTTCGTCAGCAGCTCCTTGAGCTTGGCGGGATCGAAGTCGCCGGCGATGGCGATCGAAGCGTTGTTCGGCGTATAGAACTGCTGGTGGAAGTCGCGGATGTCGGCGATGCGGGCGGCTTCGATGTCCGCATGCGAGCCGATCACGTCTCCGTAGTAAGGATGTCCCTTGGGATAGAGCAGGTGCGCGACAGCTTCGTCGGCAGCGGCGTAGGGACGGCCCTCACCCTGGCGACGTTCGTTGCGGACGACGTCGCGCTGGTTGCGCAGCAGATCGCGGTTCAGGCCCTCCATGAGGAAGCCCATGCGATCGCTCTCCAGCCATAGCCCGAGTTCAAGCTGGTTGGCCGGCAGCGTCTCGAAGTAGTTGGTGCGGTCGAAATCGGTGGTTCCGTTGACGTCCGTCGCACCCGCGCCCTGCACAAACTTGATATGGGCCTTCTCACCGACGTGCTCGGAGCCCTCGAACATCATGTGTTCGAAGAGGTGGGCAAACCCCGTGCGGCCGGGACGCTCATTCAACGGCCCCACGTGGTACCAAAGGTCTACCGCGACCAGCGGCAGCCGGTGATCTTCATGCGTGATGACCTTTAGCCCATTGGGCAGAGTGTAGGTCTCGTATTTGATCTCCGGCAGCTTGAGCTTGCTGTTTGTCTGCGAGATTGCAGACCCGCCTATCGCAAAGCACACGGCCATCGCCGCTGCCAGGCCCTTCTTTAAGTCCATTGACATCACGATTGCTCTCCTAGGAAAAATAGAACTCCACAGCCCAGACGTAGCAGACACCACGAAATGCGCGTTCTTCAGAATAAGCCGATAGCCAATAGACGGTCTTCAGCACAACAGGTCATGACAAAGAAAAGATTATTCCTGGCCAACCGTGCCGGAACCTTCAAGGGCCGTTAGCCGCTCCTCCAGCGAGCGCACCAGCTTCTCCAGCTCTTCCACGCGCTGCGAAAGATCTGCATGGGGAGCCTCGCTTTCGCGCGGTATGAACGCCGTAGCCTCACTAACCGCTCCCGACAACAGGTGCGCCCACCGTACTTCGCGTGCGCCGGGCTGCCGTTGCAGGCTGACCGTGAGTGGCTCCTCGCGTGTGGCCAGCCGCTCCAGTGTTGCAATCACTGCCGCGTTGTCGTCGAACGAGTACAGCCGCTCCGCCCGGGCGCGCAGCTCCGCCGAGGTCTGCGGCCCGCGCAACAACAGCAGGCAGATCACGGCAAACTCGTCGCGACGCAGGTTCAGGCCATCGCGCGTGCGGTTCTCAAACTTTGAAACGCGCGTATCCGCCAGAGTTCTGACCAGCCCCAGGCCCTCAAGATCGAACAGGGCCGTGCGCACGTCTGCCTCCCCGAGTTCCATGACCGGATCGCGACTGCTCTTCTGGTTGCAGGCGTTCACCAGCGCGTTCAAAGAGAGCGGATAGTACTCCGGCGTGGTGATCTCTTTTTCCATCAACGCGCCCAGCACACGTGCCTCGACTACATTCAGTTCGACCATGCCTCCATGCTACCGAAGCCAAGGCTTTAAACGCAGAGGGCTCAGGGGCCAGGGCTCAGGGGCCAGAATGCTTGCTGAACCCTGAACCCTGAACCCTGGGCCCTGGGCGTTTAAAGCCTCGGTACCGGAGAGACGGCATAAGTCCCGTAAAATAGAAGTGCTGTGAGTTTCTCGGAACAATTCGACGTTCTCGTCGTGGGCGCAGGCCATGCCGGCTGTGAAGCCGCGGTTGCTGCTGCCCGCATGGGCCTGCGCACGGCACTCTTTACCCTGAACCTCGACCTGATCGCGCAGATGTCCTGCAACCCCGCTATCGGCGGTGTTGCCAAGGGCCACCTGGTGCGCGAGGTCGACGCTCTCGGCGGCATCATGGGCGAGGTCGCCGATGCCTGCGGCATCCAGTTCCGTCTGCTCAACACCTCACGCGGCCCCGCCGTCTGGAGCCCCCGCGCCCAGTGCGACAAGGCCCTCTACCGCGTGAAGATGCGCGAGAAGCTCGAAAGCATTCCGAACCTGTTTATTAAGCAGGCGGAAGTGGTCGATCTGGTGATCGTCAGCGAGTCTGCGGACCAGCAAGTCAGCAAGTCAGCGAGTCAGCAAGTCAGCGAGTCAGCCTTGAAGGGGACGGGCTTCAGCCCGTCCGTTCAGGCCATTCCTGTCGTAGGGGCTTTAGCCCCGGAGGGAAGGCCCCGGATTACTGGGGTCAAGCTTCGTGACGGCCGCACCATTGCTGCGCGCTCGGTCATTGTTACCACCGGCACCTTTCTCAACGGCCTCATCCACTGCGGTGAACAACAGTACACCGCAGGACGCTCCGGCGAGCCCGCCAGCGTGCTCCTCGGCGAGTCGCTCAAGAAGCTGGGCCTGCGCGAGACTCGCCTGAAGACCGGCACGCCTCCGCGCCTCGATGGCCGCACCATCGACTGGGGCAAGTTCGAAGAGCAGCCCGGCGACACTGACCCCACGCCCTTCAGCTTCCGCAGCGCTCCTACGGATGGCGAACCTACGTGGACTCCCCCCCTGCGCCAGATCTCCTGCCACATCGCGACGACTACGCCTGAGACGCTGCAGCTCATCCGCGACAACGTGCACCGCTCGCCGATGTTTACCGGGCAGATCGAAGGCATCGGCCCGCGCTACTGCCCGTCGATCGAAGACAAGATCGTTCGCTTCCCCGATAAGACCTCACACCAGTTCTTCCTCGAACCCGAGGGCCTGAACACGCACGAGGTCTACATCAACGGCATGAGCACCTCGCTCCCGATGGAGGTGCAGGCCGCCATGGTGCACAGCATCCCCGGTCTCGAAAACGCCGAGATGCTTCGTCCCGGCTACGCCATCGAGTACGACGCCATCGACCCGACCGAGCTCGACCGCACGCTGCGCGTCAAGAAGTTCGAGGGCCTCTACCTCGCCGGACAGATCAACGGGACCTCCGGCTACGAAGAGGCTGCCTGCCAGGGACTGATGGCCGGCATCAACGCGGCGCTGCACGCCAAGGGCACTGCGGAGACCTTCACCCTCGACCGCACCGAGGCTTACACCGGCATCCTGATCGACGACCTGATCTCCAAGGGCACCGACGAACCCTACCGCATGTTCACCTCGCGCGCCGAGTTCCGCCTGCACCTGCGCATCGACAACGCCGACTCACGCCTGACCCCGCACGGCCGCCAGCTCGGCCTCATCGACGACACGGCCTGGGGCAACTTCGAAGCCAAGCAGGCTCGCGCCGCGGCCTTCACACGCCTGCTCGAGACCACCCGTCTGACCGACGGCGACCTGCAAGCCCTCGAAGCTCAAACCCTCGTAGCTCTTAGCTCCTCAGAGCCCTCCACGGCACAGACCTACACCCGTGGCGACCTCTTCTCGCAGCTCCTGAAGCGTCCGGCCATCACCATCGAGCAGCTCCTCCCCCTGCTGGTCACGCGCATGGGCACGGTCTCCGAGTTTGCTCCCTGGCTCTCCGCACTCACCGCGGCTAACTACCCGCAGACGCTTCCTGCCTGGGTTCGCAATGAGATGAAGACGGTTGAGACCGGCATCAAGTTCGCCGGCTACCTTGCACAGCAGCAGCGTTCGATGGAGCGCCTGCGCAAGGACGAGGCGCGCGCCATCCCCGACTGGTTCGACTACCGGGCCTGCTCCGGCCTCTCCCGCGAGATGGTCGAAAAGCTCAGCCGGGTTCGTCCCTCCACGCTCGGCCAGGCCAGCCGCATGTCCGGCGTCACCCCGGCGGCAGTCACACTCATCCAGTGCCTTCTCGAAATAGAACTCCGCGGCCGCACCGCCTGAACGCTACCCTTCCTGCGTTTGTGACAGTCTAAACGCAATCGACGCGGCTGACTGAACGGCGCGTAGATAGGGCCAAAGACTTTACAATTCCCCACTTATCACTTGCCGAGATGCGGTTCAAATAGGGTTTTCTATAGGAGTTCTTATGACGAGTTTTCGTTCGATTGCAGTATCTGCGTTTGCCTTGTTTCTAGTCGGTTCACCTGCCGGCTTGTCCCGAGCACAACATGCGCCCACGAGCGAAACGCTGCACGCACCAATATTAAAAAGTGAGGCAATCCAGGCTCCACGGTTCATATTTCGTGATATGGACGGCAAGACGCACCGCCTATCAGAGTTTCGGAACAAAGTAGTAGTGCTGAATTTCTGGGGCACATGGTGCCCGGGGTGCGTGCTGGAGATGCCGACGTTACAAGCGCTGTACGATCGTTATCACGCCGACCCCAAAGTGGCCTTCCTGATCGTTTCCGGGTTGGACGCCCCGCAGAAAGTTAAGACATTTCGGGAAACCAGGCAATACACACTGCCCATGTATATTTTGGAGAACGACCCGCGCCCCAAGGGACTGGATGGGGGTGCCTGGCCAGCGACGTATCTCATCTCGGGCGATGGGATCATCCGTGCTGAGTTGCAAGGTAGCGGCAATTGGGCTGATCCATCGGTGCCTAAGCTTATCGAGCGATTGAAGAAAATGTAAGGGCCAGGTCGATAGGAGCCAGCTCGTAAGGTCTAACCAGTTCCAAATGATCTGTTTCATTCAAGTGCCCTGGATGACACTTTGCCTTTCATCCAGGGCGCGCAGGTATAGATCACATTAAAGGATCGCGTAGCCGCATCGGCTCCCCCTGGCTCCTCCGCACACCAGTTTCATAAGATCGAGCTGAAAATCGCGCCCCGCTCCGGTCACTCTCGAATAAACCTCCTGTTACCTTTCAGTAACACTTCAAGTAGTCCTTGAGCGGGGTGTTAACTCTCCTGGTTCCTCCAGGGAGTATGCTTGGGCTCGTACCGAAAGGGTTCTTTCATGCCGCTCGTTGTGATCTTCTTCGCCATCATTGTGTTCTTCTTGCTGGTCACTCTTCTCAAGACCCTCTATACCGTCCGTACCGCGACCGCCGGCGTCGTCGAACGCTTCGGCAAATTCAATCGCATCACGCGACCGGGACTGCACTTCCTTATCCCGTTCGGCGAGCGCGTCTACTTCGTCGACCTGCAGGTCAAGCAGGCACAGTTCTCGGTTGAGACCAAGACTCGCGACAATGTCTTCGTACAGATCCCCGTCAGCGTGCAGTACGTCGTGCTCGACGACAAGATCTACGACGCGTTCTACAAGCTCAGCATGCCGCAGAAGCAGATCGAGAGCTTCGTCTTCAACTCGATCCTCGGCCACGTGCCCAAGCTCACGCTCGACGAGACCTTTGAGCAGCAGTCCGGCATCTCCGTCGCCGTCAAGGTCGAGCTCGACGCCATCATGTCCGGCTTCGGCTTCAACATTCTCACCGCGCTGGTCACCGACATCATCCCCGACGTCAAGGTGAAGGCCGCGATGAACGACATCAACGCCGCCCAGCGCGCGCAGGTCGCGGCACAGGCCCGCGGCGAAGCTGAAAAGATCCTCAAGGTAAAACAGGCCGAGGCCGAAGCGCAGTCGAAGGCGCTCCAGGGTCAGGGTATCGCCGCCGAACGTCAGGCCATCATCGACGGCCTCTCGGCTTCCATCGAACACTTCCAGCAGGGTGTTCCGGGCGCTACCTCCGAAGACGTCATGGCGCTCGTTCTGCTCACGCAGTACTTCGATACGCTGCGTGACATCGGCACCCGTGGCGGCACCAACACGCTCTTCCTGCCCAATAGCCCCGGCGCAGCCAGCGAGTTCCAGACGCAAATCCTGGCAGGGCTGCGTGGAGGCCACACACCCGCACCGGGTATCGACGCAGCGCGGGCTGTCCTTCCGCCACGTCCTACGAATCCGCCAGCCCCGCCGGTAGGGACTCCCGGGACGCCTGATCCTTATACCGGGCAGTAGTTCTCTCTACGCCACCGCTGTTTTGCCTCGCCTCTGTTTTGAAGGGGCGGGGTTGAACAGGCACGGAAAAGTCCGCATTTGATCTTTAGGGCCAAGGGCCCATTTCATACCAGCCTGGGGCAAAGCGAACCCAGGGTCACCACGCAATAGCGTGGTGGCTTGGGAGCGACGCCCCAGGTTAACGCCGGAGTAGAAGTTGAGGGCTGTAAGCCCGACTCATCTTTTGTGCAGACACGATGAATCGGGCTTACAGCCCTCTGCCTTCTTGAAGACCCTGCACCTGGGGCTACGCTTGCAGCGAGCTAGAAACCGCTCGCTGCTGCGCTCCACCCCAGGCTGGGATGAAACGGGCCCTTGGCCCTAAAGATCGAGACGCTCTTTCAAGCTAAGTGTTTTCCGCCGCCTCTGAAGCCCCGCCCTTTCAAAACAAAACATTAGGCTTCCGTCAAAAGATCCGGCAGGAGCTTGAGCGTCCGTTGAAACGGCGCGTTGTCGCCAAGGGCTCGCGCGACGACCAGCGAGCCTTCAATCCTTACGATGGCCTCTTCTGCGCGGAGACGAGCGAGGCTGAGCGACATACCGCTCTCCCGCGCGATCTCTGTAAAGGCCTTCAGCCATGCCTGCGTCACGTTGCGCAACATCGTCTTGAGATCTTCGCCGCCGCCTGCAATGGACAACATATTGATAGCGCATGGCTTGGAGCCATCGCAATAGAAGTCGCGCAGCTGCTCCACAACCACCGTGACACGCTTGCGTGGAGGGCCTTCAGCCTTGAGAGCGGGAAAGAGATGCTGTTCGAACCCCTGGACTACCCGAGTAGCCACCGCCATCACAATCTCTTCTTTGCCGCCGGGATACCGGTAATAGAGGCTGGCCTTTTCCAATCCGGTCGCTTCGGACAACCGGCTCAGGCTTACCCCCTCGTATCCATAGGTACGGAACAAGTCCAAAGCCCGGTCCAGGAACTCTTCGTCGCTGATCGTTCGGTGTGCCATGGCCCTTCCCCCAGTCTTTAATGTATTCCGATCGTTCGGTTGACACATTTAAACCTGTCAGGAATTTGATGGCACTCGCCACGAATCGGTTCTAATCCGCTCCCAAAAGAAAATGAGAAACTTTTGTAACTATACCGATCGTTCGGTATCTAAAGAGATGAAACATAGACCAGCCCACAGGGCTTCAGGAGAAACACCATGTCACGTCTCAATACAGTCGACCCGAACAACGCAACCGGAAAAGCAAAAGACCTGCTCGATGCCGTAAAGGGCAAGCTGGGAATCGTCCCCAATATGACCAAGGTGATGGTGAACTCGCCTGCCGTGCTGGAAAGTTATCTTGGATTCAGCGGAGCACTCAACGGCGGCCTGCTCGATGCGCAGACGCGTGAGCAACTTGCCCTGGCGGTCTCACAGGACAATCGGTGCGACTACTGCCTCTCCGCTCATACCGCGATTGGAAAGATGGTGGGACTGACCCCGCATCAAGTCCTCGAAAGCCGCAAGGGCAACGGAACTACGCCACGCATCACGGCGGCACTGGTCTTCGCCAAGCGCGTCCTTGAGACTCATGGTCAGATCGGCGAGAGCGACCTGACGGCCGTACGCGATGCCGGTTTCAATGACGGCGAGATCGCGGAGATCATCGCTCACGTGGCGCTCAATGTCTTTACCAACTACTTCAATATCGCTACCGAAGTGGACATCGATTTTCCGAAGGTCTCCTTCAACGAAGTCGCCTAAGGTCTGTGAAGGATAGAGGCAGGGGCGGCTACTTCGCCTCCCCTGCCTTCTCCTTCGCAATCTGCTCGGAGTGTTGGTGCGCTTCCATCGAGTACTCTTGCGCGCGCCTGGACTGCTCATGAGCGGCAAGATGGTCGTTCTGATTGTGCGAAGCGGCTGCGGCCTCGTGTGCGTGGGCGGCCTGCATATGGCGTTCGGCAGCCGCTGAGTGTTGGGTGGTTGGCATGGAAGAGTCTCCTTGCCTGCTTGGATGCCGTTCTATCAAGACGCGGTTTCTCCACTGCGAACAGGAAGCAGGTTCCCTTCGGGAATGACAACCAGAAAAGCAATAGCGCTTCATGCTGGCATCTCTGCCAGGCATGAAGCGCTGTTTGCTGTTTCTTAGTTCCTAGTAGTTGTAGTTAACTTCTTCGCCCTCTTCGACGCTGTATCTCCGCAGAAGATTCGGCAGGTTCTGCGAGAATGCTGCGCGAGGCATGACCGCATCGCAGCCAGCCTCTACGGCCTTGGCCTTGAGGTCGCCCTGCAGATGCGAAAGGAATCCTACGATCGACACCGAGCGCTTCAACTTGGTCTTGAGCTTCGGAATCAGCGTGAGCGGCTTCGCATTCGTGTTGTTCAGGTCGAAGACAATCAGAGCAGGCTTGTTCTCATCGCCGCCGCTGGTCAACGCTGCAATCGCCTCTTTGTCGTTCTTGAGGAAGGCAACCTTGACTCCCTGCTTGCGTGCCGTCTCCTGAATCTTGGCGATAAAGAAGAGCTCTTCGATGAAGAAGTAGATGTGCGTCTGTGCATCCTCAGGGATCGGGATTGGACGCGGCATCGAGTGATCGATGGGCTGCGAATCGCCCTGATGACGATGGCCTCCACGCCGGCCATTGGAGTGCATCTGAATGGTCGAAGGCGGGCCGTCTGCAAAGTTGCCATTCACTTCGCGGTAGCTGTGGTCCATCGGACCAACAAAGCCGCGCTCTTTGCGCTGCTGCTGACCGCCGCCACTCTTACCTTTGCGCTTGAAACCACCGCCATTGCCGAAGTTGTCCGGACGATAGCCGTTGCTCTGGCCGGTGCTGGCGGGGGCCTCTGCGCGAAAGTCGTTGCCGGGGTTTTCGCTGCGGCCTGGACGGCGTTCGCGATCACGGAACTTCTTCTTCCAGCGCTTGGCGCCAGGTCCCTGGCCCTGCGGCTGGCCAGCGCCCTGGCTTTGACTGCCCTGGCTGTTCTGGTTTTGCTTGCGAGGCTGCTGCGGTTGTTGTTGCGGCGCAACGGCGGCGGCGAGGGCAAGGCTCTCGCCTTCCATCACGATGGGAACGACCGGCACCGGCGAACCTTCGCCGTCGGCCGCGACCACGCCATCAACACCTGCAACTTTAATCTTCCGCTTGCGGCGGCGGCGGCGGCTGCTCTTGCTCAGTCCCATGCCGGGAGGGGCAGACGCTCCATTGTTACCGTTTTCGCTGCTGTCGTTGCTGTCGAAGTCGTTGCCGAAATCGCCACCGTCGAAGTCGTCCGCCGCCTGATGCGACGGAGCGTCCATTACATTCTGCTCTGACATGGTGCTGTTGGTTCCCCTTGCAATTGGGTGCTTGAAGCGAACTCTTCGGAGACAAAGCCCATGCACGATTCCGCGTATCCGGCATCCCGAAGAGGGAGCGGACGACAGACAGCCCGTGGGTAGTTCCTAGGAGACGGTCTCAAACGTTGACTCAAATTAAAGGCCTGAACATCGTTGCCGATCGGTGGTTTCCAGCGTCGGAATGCCTCAGACACTGCTCTCACCCGGCCCATTCGCCAGCCTTGGCGAACGGTTTTGTGCATTGCATCGCTGCTTCTCTGCCCTGTCTCAATTCAGGGCTGTGCGGCATCGAGAGGAGTCCGGCCAAATCCTGCCTGGACTCAAAATCCCTTACCTATTGTCCTTACCTGTCCCTATACCGTCTTTTGTATCCGGCTCAATCCAGCAAGCGCACAGCTCATTCCGGTTGATTTGCCAGAAGGCCAACCCGCATAACCCGAGGTGTAAAACCTCCGGCGTTTCGCTTCATCCTCCGGCGTAAACCGGCAACCCTCCGGATAAAGCCCCATCCGCGTGCCAAACATAGCGATACTACGCCCGGAACTCAAGATGCGCAAGCCTGTTCTGCCGATCAAACCTATCTTTTCGAGGAAAGTGCACTCCAGAAAGGTGTTAGGCCGCTTATTGGAGGCAAATCGCGGTACAACATTTGATGGGTTTAGGAGGTTGCAGGACGCAAGAACATCACTTCAACAACTTCATAAGGTGCAGAAAAAGTCCGTATTTTGATCTTTAGGGCCAAAGGCCCGTCTCATACCATCCTGGGGCAAAGCGAACCCAGGCCAACACGCGACAGCGTGGTGGTTCGGGGCGCGTCGCCCCAGGTTAGGTGCAGGAGAAAGAGTTGAGGGCTGTAAGCCCGGCTCAGCTTCTGTGCAGGGCACGATGAATCGGGCCTACAGCCCTCTGCCTTCTTGTTGATTCTGTACCTAGGGCTACGCTTGCAGCGAGCGAGAACCGCTCGCTGCTCCGCTCCACCCCAAGCTGGGATGAAACGGGCCCTTGGCCCTAAAGATCAGACATCTTCGGCACGGGTAACCTGTGCCCTTAATGAAACACTGATTTTGGTTCTTAAAGCCCTCGGGCCACCTCCCCTCCCCGGAAGATGGCCCTCAGCTTCTAACGGCCAGTCACTGGCCTCCCTAAAGTGGCTCCGCCTGAAGCAGAACCGGTTCGGAGGGTGGCGCATCTCTAATCATCATTAGGTGCGACTTCATGCCCTGATCCCGAACATCCAGCCTTACACTTTGCATCGGGAGGTAAAACCTTCCGTGCCGAAGTGCATGCTTCGAACACTGAGATATAAAGCAATCTTCGTGCCAAACCCGAATACCCTTTATTTCAAGGGAATTCGAGAATACCGGGAATGATTTCTATCCAAAATCCGGAGATAGCCCTACCCGTGCTCCGTTTTTCGGAAGAATTGCCTAAAAAGGCACGTCAACCTGGGTCTTTTCGGACGTTGACCATGCCAGAGGCCTCTCCTATAATCAGAGACGCTGAACTGGAACATTTGGACGGCAGCCAACGGCACTCTGCGCCCGCAACTCTCTCCTTTCAACAGTCAGAGATATTGAACCGAACTGCCGATTCCCGATCCAACGCTTTAGCCATCGATCTCTCGACGAATAAGCCAACCAATCTCTCCATCCTGTAAGGAGTCTCAAACACCGCATGAACCGCACCCTTGTTTTCGCTACCGCGCTGGCTGCAGGCCTGGCCACCACCAACCTCTTTGCGCAGGCTCCTGCTGCGCCCGCCGCCGCACCTGCTGCTGCCGCTGCTGCTCCCCAGGCTATTCCTGCCAAGGTTGCCATCATCGCCTTTGAGCAGGTCGTCGTCGCTACCAATGAAGGTCAGCGCGCCGTCGCTGAAGTTCAGAAGAAGTACGAGCCGAAGAAGAGCCAGATCGAGACCCAGGGTGCCGAAGTCGACTCCCTCAAGAAGCAGCTCCAGGCCCTGCCGGCAAGCGCTTCCGATGATCAGCGCGCTTCGCTGATCAAGAGCATCGACGTCAAGGACAAGGCCCTTCAGCGCGATGCCGAAGATGCTCAGAACTCTTACCAGAGCGACCTGCAAGAGGCCTTTGGCAAGGTAGAGCAGAAGGTTGGTCAGACCGCAGTGAAGTACGCGCAGGATAACGGCTTTACGCTGCTGCTGAACCGCTCCGGCAACCCCCAGGTTCCCGATCCCATCCTGTGGTTCGCACAGACCACCGATATCTCGCAGGCTGTCGTCAACGCCTACAACGTAAGCTCGGGTGTAGCCGCTCCTGCTCCGTCGGCTCCTTCGGCGGTTCACCACACGACACCAGCCGCCGCACCGAAGAAGTAGTTCGGCAGCAGCAAATAGGTAGCAAACAAGAACGGGGGCCTTCGGGCCTCCGTTCCTGTTTCTGCTCGGTGATACCCTTCTTCCTACATTCGAGAGATTTGGAGTCCTCCCCCTTTGACGACGCGACGTAATTTTCTTTCCCTTGGCGCCCTGAGTGCTGCCGGATTCTGTGCCTCTGAACGCGAAGGCCACGCCACTCCCGCAGAACAGGTCAAGCAACTCAAACCACCGGCAAAGCCGGTCATCATCACCCGTGTGACGGGAGACCAGACGATTCAGCAGGCGTATCAGATGCTGCTCGACGGCACCGACACATTGGATGCCGCGCACCACATCTGCCTTGGCCGGGAGAACGATCCGACCGATCACAGCGTCGGTCTCGGAGGCCTGCCGAACGAAGATGGGATTGTGGAGCTGGACTCCTGCTGCATGCACGGACCTTCACGACGCGCCGGTTCCGTGGGCGGCGTTCGCAATATCAGGAACGTCTGCCTGCTGGCGCGCAAGGTCTTCGAACATACCTCGCACGTCATGATGGTGGCCGAGGGCGCGGAGAAGTTCGGCCTCGACCTCGGGTTTGCCAAAGAGAATCTGCTGACCGAGGATGCCCGCAAGATCTGGATGCTCTGGAAGGAGAACCATTCGACGATGGACTGGTGGGGAGTCCCCATGGCCGATCCCGCGTGGAAAGATCCCTACGAGGGCCGCCCTGCTCCGAAGCCGACGATGGACCTGCACGGGCTCTCGCAACTGCGCCCCGGTCCCGTGCCGCGCCATCCTACGCCGGAGTGGCAGGCCACGATCCAGGCCCGCATGCGGCAGCTTACTGAAATGGCTGCCGACCTCAACATCGAGCCGGACAAACGCCTCTTCGCCGCCGAACAGATTCTTTGGCCAACGACCGGCACCATTCATGTGTCCACGATCAATACGAAGGGCGAGATGTCCGGCGCGACAACCACCTCGGGGTTGGCCTGGAAGCTGGCGGGCAGACTCGGCGACTCGCCCATCCTTGGAGCAGGAAGCTATACGGATCAGGATGTAGGCTCAGCCGGGGCCACCGGAACAGGCGAAGAGAACATCAAGGTTGCCGGAGCGCATACCATCGTCGAGCTGATGCGGCAGGGATGGAGCCCCAAGGAAGCGGGCCTGGAGACTCTGCGGCGCATCGTGCGCAACTACAACGGCGACATGAGCAAGGTGCGCTATCTCGACATGGAGTACTACATCCTGCGCAAGGATGGCGCCTATGCCGGGGTGTCGCTGTGGAGCACGGGAGCGACCGGGAAACCACGAGCCTTTGCCGTGCATGATGGCAGCTATCGTGTCGAACCCTGTGCTGCGCTGCTACAGGGATCGATTACGGAGTGGCCGCCGTTTTAGGAGGCCACCGATCAAGTGTTACAGAGATGAATCACCCCAGAATTGTCATCTCGACCGAAGCATGACGGCTTTATGTCATGCGCAGTGGAGAGACCTGCAGGCTTGCTCGAGCGGACGATCGGGCCTGTACAAGCAAACTGCAGGTCTCTCCACTTCGGCGCAAAAGCGCGCCTTCGGTCGAGATGACAAGGTATGGGCATGGTTGAAAGAACGCATTCACACGAAGGGTCGAAAGGTTCTAGCTCTTCGCCCTATCCCGCTTACTCTTCGCCGACCTTCAGCACCGCCAGGAAGGCCTCCTGCGGGATATCGACCTTGCCGATGCGCTTCATGCGCTTCTTGCCTTCCTTCTGTTTCTCGAGCAGCTTGCGCTTACGGCTGATGTCGCCGCCGTAGCACTTGGCGATCACGTTCTTGCGGATGGCCGTCACTGTCTCGCGCGCGATGACCTTCGCACCGATCGCAGCCTGGATCGCTACCTCGAACATCTGGCGCGGAATCAACTCGCGCATCTTCGAGACCAGCGCCTTGCCGCGTTCGTATGCGGAATCGCGGTGCACGATGATGCTCAGCGCGTCGACCGGGTCGCCGCCGATGAGGATGTCCATCTTCACCATGGGCGAGACCCACGAGCCGGCCAGATGGTAGTCGAGCGAAGCGTAGCCGCGGCTGACGGACTTGAGGCGATCGTAGAAGTCGAGAACGATCTCATTCAGCGGAAGCTCATAGGTAAGCATCACGCGCGTCTCCGAGACGTACTCGAAGTTCTGCTGGCGTCCACGCTTGTCTTCGACCAGCTTCAGAATGCCGCCGACATACTCTTCGTTGGTCAGGATCTTCGCCGTGATGACGGGCTCTTCGATCTGCTCGATCTCCGTGCTGTCGGGCCAGCGCGAGGGATTGTCCACATCGAGCACGCTGCCGTCAGTCAGGGTGATCTTGTAGCGCACACCGGGTGCGGTGGTGATGAGGTCGAGGTTGTACTCGCGCTCCAGGCGCTCCTGGATGATCTCCAGGTGCAGCAGGCCGAGGAAGCCGCAGCGGAAGCCAAAGCCCAGCGCAGCGGACGACTCCGGCTCGAAGTTGAAGCTCGCGTCGTTGAGGCGCAGCTTCTCGAGCGCATCGCGCAGCAGCGCGTGCTCGTGCGAGTCGACGGTGTAGAGGCCCGCAAAGACCATGCTCTTGATGTCTTCAAAGCCCGGCAGGGCCTCGGCGCAGGGTCTGTCAACGTGCGTAATGGTGTCGCCGACCTTGGTATCCGCGACGTTCTTGATGGTCGCGACAAAGAAACCGACTTCCCCGGCGCTGAGCTCTTCGAGCACCACCGGCTTGGGCGTCATGACGCCCATGGAGTCAACCTCAAACTGGCGACCGTTGGACATGATCTTGATCTTGTCGCCCTTGCGCAACCGGCCGTTGATGATGCGGGCCAGCACGATCACACCACGATAGGCGTCAAACCAGGAATCAAAGATCAGCGCCTGCAGCGGGGCCTCCGCATCGCCCTGCGGCGGCGGCAACAGCGTAACGACGGCTTCGAGGATGTCCTCCACATGGAGGCCGGTCTTGGCGCTGACGGCGACGGCGTCGCTGGCAGGAAGCCCGACGGACTTTTCGATCATCGCCTTGGTGCGCTCGATGTCGGCGCTAGGGAGATCAATCTTGTTGATGACCGGGATGATCTCCAGGCCACCGGCGATGGCGAGGTAGGCATTCGCAAGCGTCTGCGCTTCGACGCCCTGCGACGCGTCGACGACCAGCAGCGCGCCCTCGCAGCTGGCGAGCGAGCGTGAGACTTCATAGCTGAAGTCGACGTGGCCGGGCGTGTCGATGAGGTTGAGCTGATAGGTCTCGCCGTCCTGCGCCTTGTACATCATGCGCACGGTGTGGGCCTTGATCGTGATGCCACGCTCGCGCTCGAGGTCCATGGCGTCGAGTACCTGTGCCTGCATCTCGCGCGAGGTCAGCGAGCCGGTAAGCTCCAGCAGGCGGTCGGAGAGTGTCGATTTGCCGTGGTCGATGTGCGCGATGATCGCGAAGTTGCGGATGTACTTGGGGTCCATGCTGTCCAGAGAGGCAAAAAGCCTTGAACCTCTAGGCTAACATCGCGTGACCGCAATCAGGTCGTACTCTTTGCGCTATCGGCCCGTAAAGCGTCGTGGTGTCTTCGGTGCGCATAAAGAAAATGTATAACTTTCGACAACGGCTGAACCGAACGACTGTTGCCACGTCCAACCCGTACAATGAAAAGGTTGATGGCGATCGAGCGACACACCTCCTTTCTGCGGCGACGGACCCTCGCTCTGGCCTGCGCGCCCGTGCTGTTTGCGCTTGCCCATTCGTTGGCCGCACAGACTCCAGCCGCACAACCAACGGCGCAGCAGCAGGCCCAGGCTCAACAGCTCGCGGCCTCGCAACAGCATGCGCAGAAGGTGCAGGACATCATCGACCGCGCGGAGAAGAGCTACAAGTCCGGCGTGGACAACTACAACAACAATCGCCTCGACGCTGCGCGCCAGGACTTCGACTTTGCCGTCGACACCATGCTCTCCAGCGGCATGGACCTCAAAACCGACCCGCAGCTCTCCGACGAGTTCGACCAGCTGCTCTCGGCCATTAACTCCCTGGAGATTCTCGCGCTCAAGCAGGGCAACGGATTTTCGCCCACGCTCGACGCCGCGCCCATTGACGCTGCTTCGGATGTCACCTTTCCGCCGGCTGACCCCGCCCTCCTCGGCCGGGTGACCAATGAGCTCAAGACGACGACCTCCGATCTTCCGCTGGTACTCAACGACTACGTTGCAGGTTGGATCAGCGTCTTCAGCAATCAACCGAAGTACCACGGCTATCTGAAGCGCTCGCTGGAACGCGCGGGCAAGTACAAGGAGATGATCTCCAAGATCCTGCGCGACAACGGTGTTCCCCAGGATCTTATCTACCAGGCCATCACCGAATCCGGATTCCAGCCACAGGCTCTCAACCGCAGCTCCGGTGCCGGCGGCATGTGGCAGTTCATGCCCTTCGGCAGCGGCACCTATGGCCTGGTACGCAACGGCTACTTCGACGAGCGCTTCGATCCCGAGAAGTCCACCATCGCCTACGCGAAGTACATGAAGTACCTGTACGCGCAGTTCGGCGACTGGTACCTCGCGATGGCCGCCTACGACTGGGGCCCAGGACGCGTGCAGCACCTCGTCAGCCGTACCGGCTATGCCGATTACTGGGAGCTCTATCGCCGCGGCGGCCTGCCTGCGGAGACCAAAGCGTATATCCCCGGTCTCATCGCCTCCATCATCATGGCCAGAAACCCCGCGCAGTACGGACTCACCGATCTGGTGCCCGATGCGCCCGTGCTCTTCGACACGGTGACCACGAGCTATGCGATCGACCTGAGGCTCGTCGCCGACCTTACCGGTTCGACGGTGCCGGAGATCGTCGCGCTGAATCCTGCGCTGCTGCGCCTCACCACCCCGCGCGATATTCCCTACGACCTGCACCTGCCGCAGGGAACCCGCGACGCCTACCTCGATCGCCTCAAGGAAATTCCCGAAGACAATCGTGCAAGCTGGCGCTTCCATGTCGTGAAGGAAGGCGAGACACTCGACCAGATCGCGCTCTCACTGCACGCGCATTCCGCCGAGATTGCTACGGCCAACGACATCACCCCAGGCAAGCCGATTGAAGACGGTGACGAACTGGTTATCCCCATCTCTGCCTACAGCTCTTCGGCTGGACAGCAACACTACACCGTACGTCGCGGCGACACGCTGGTTACCGTTGCCGATCGTTTCGGCGTAACGGTCGAGCAGCTCCGCACCTGGAACCGCCTCTCGTCGAACAGCGTCACGCCGGGCCGTTCGATCAATGTCGCGGAGCCTGTGCGTCTGGCCCCAGGCTATTCCAGCCGCTCACGGCGCGGCCGCAACTCAACTCGTGCAACCCGCGGCGGCAGATCTTATGCCTCTACTCCCGCTCACGGAACGAGCTCGCGTTCTCATTCTCGAAGCTCCTCGGCTGCTGCTACGAGTTCCAGAACGAGCGCAAAGAAGAGGCATGCACGCTGATCCGCGACCTGTTTTTTGAACGCGGTGCGAGTGAATTGGAATGGCCACTTTGAAAAAAAATCACCTGCACCAAAAAAGGTGCTTGCTATTTCCCTACGCCGGGCGTAATCCTGTTGCTACGATTCGCGCGAAGGGAGTGGCAAGTTTAGCCTTCTCTCCGTTCGAGATAAAGCACGACGAGCAGTTCGAAATCTAGAGTCAAGCGGCAGAGGCGATGCACAACACACGCCATCAGCCAGGGAGAAAGACGATGTTGCCGGAAGAGGAAACGATCAAACTTTACGCCGCCGCCTACGACGAAGACGAAGACGAGAGCACACGCGACTTCGACGATCTCGATGATGAGGACGACGAGGAAGAAGAAGAGGAACTCAGCGCCTCCGTCGAAGTCGTCTTCGACGAACCGAACACGCACGCCGAAGAGGCCGAACTCTTCGCCCTGCCCTCTACGCCCGTCGCTCCCTACGAGCCGCCGACACATCTTTCGTTTGAACCGACACCTGCACCTGCCGAACCCGTGGTGAGCACGCCGAAGAAGGCTCCTGCCAAAAAGGCCGTGGCGAAGAAAGCCATCAAGAAATCCCCGGCAAAAAAGGCTGTTGTAAAGAAGGCTGTGAAGGCTCCCGCGAAGAAGGCCGTTGCAAAGAAAGCTCCCGCCAAAAAGGCAGCCCCCGCAAAGAAGGCTGCAAAGAAGGCCCCGGCCAAGAAAGTGGCCGCGAAAAAAGTTCCCGCAAAGAAAACCGCGGGCAAAAAGATTACAAGTTCTGCCGCGAAGTCATCACGTGCTCTGCGCGGCGGTAAGGCTGCCTTGAAAAAGGCAGTTGGCAACAAGAGCACAATCACCAAAAAATCAACTATGAGAGGTAAGACCTTGGCAACTGTAAAGAAAGCTGTAAAGAAAGCTGCAAAGAAAGCCGTCAAGAAGGCCCCCGCAAAGAAGGCCGTCAAGAAGGCTGTTGTAAAGAAGGCTGTGAAGGCTCCCGCGAAGAAGGCCGTCAAGAAGGCTGTGAAGGCTCCCGCGAAGAAAGCCGCAGCAAAGAAGACGGCTGTCAAGAAGTAAGCCGTCCCCAACCGCAGTACAGGCAAGCAAAAGCGCCCGGCAACCTCTCACGAGGCCCGGGCGTTTTTGCGTCTGTTGCTTAGAGCATTTTCACTGTTACGGGGAACCCCAAAACGGGCGTGCTGTGGCGCTTTCATTGGGGAAAACGCCCATGGCGGTCGAAGCCTCGCACGACACCTACAGTGAAATGCTCTAGGTGGAGCTTACTTGCTGGCCTGGATCGCCGCGAGAACTTCGTCGCTGTGTCCCTGGATGTCCTTCACTTCCCACTCCTTCACGATCTTGCCGCTGGGGGAGATGAGGAACGTATCGCGCATCGCGATCGACATCGGGCCGTCCTTGGTCTGGAAGGTCTTCACAGGTACGCCATAGGCGTCGACCACTTTGTGCGCGGGGTCGGCCAGCATCTTGAAGGTGAACGAGTCCTTCGTGCACCACACCCGGTGGCTGTCGACCGTGTCGAGCGAGACGCCCAGCACGACGGCGTGCAGCGCCTCGTACTTCGGCAAATCGCGCTGGAAGTTATGCGCTTCCAATGAGCAGCCGCTGGTCTGATCCTTCGGATAGAAGTACAGCACAACCCACTTGCCCTTGTAGTCCGCCAGCGAAACCGGCGAGGCATCCTGGGAAGGAAGGGTAAAGGAAGGGGCGGACGTACCAATCGCCACTGTGTCTTTTGCAAACGCGGTAGCCGTACCGAACGCCATCAGCGAGGCGAGCCCCATGGCAAGTCCCGTCACGATTCTTTTGGAACGAAGCATAATCAATCTCCTGAAGGGCGCGCCTCTTCACTCCGGATGCGCTGCCACCTTCAGTTTACTCGCCGGTCCCGAGGCCTCGCCTGCCTATCAATGTCATTCCTTTGTCATGGAGGACGTCTGCCCCGGACCTGAAGCACCGATGATCGCGATACCTGCTGCGTCCGCTGCCGCCACCATGGCCTCGCGGTCGAAGAGCAGGGTCCGCCCCGCCTCAATGCACAGGCAGGTTGCCCCAGCCGCCTGCATGGCCTGGATGGTCGGCAACCCGACGACCGGGACATCGAAGCGCATATCCTGCTTCGGCTTGGCGACCTTTACGACCGTCAGACGGCGGTCCAGCGTGCTGGCCTCATCTTCGAGCGTCCGGAAGAGCGCACCGGCACGTGCAATGGTCGCGTCCGTGCCCTCCATGGCCTCTACAGCGACGCAGGCCCCCGCGGCGATCACTACGGTCTGTCCCAGGTCAAAACCCGCGATACCGCGCGCTACGCGCAAGCCGTAGTCAATGTCACCGCGCTCCGTCTCATCGGGAGCACGTGAGGTAAGGACACTCTCAACCGCGAGCATGGGCTCCAGGAACGCCGTCGACGACATCAGCGTGATGCCCTCATCCTCCAGCACCTTCGCCACCGCGCCGAGCAGCATGTCCGTATTGCGCGTCCGCAGGTTCAGCAGCAGCTTCGCCAACCGCCAGTCGGGGCGGATGCTCGAAAAGATCTGCTTGTGCTTCACCTGGCCGGCCATCACAGCGCGCGACACGCCCTCGCGCTGAAACATCTCGATCAGCTTCGACAGTTCACCCAGAGAAAGCCAGTGCACACGCACGAACTCAGGCTCGCGCGCCGCGCGTTCGTTGATCTCGAGGTCGGTCTCTTCCTTGATGGCCGCGACAACGACGCGCAGGCCGTGGGCACGCGCGGCGTCGAGCAGCAGAAACGGGAAGCGTCCGTTGCCGGCGATGAGACCGAGGGTTTGGTCCTGTGCGGTACTCATGCTGCTTTCAGTTCGAAATCCACGCGACGGCCAAGGGCCGTTGCCATGTTTATCAATGCGTCGATCGAAAATTTGTCGATCTTGCCCCGCAATAGATCATTGATCCATGACTGGGAGACGCCGCAGCGTTTCGCAGCCACTACCTGCGTCCAGCCATGCTCCCGGATAATGGTTCGAAGCTGCAGCATGAGTTTAGATCGTGCCTGAAGATTCGCCGCCTCTTGGGGAGAGAACCCCAATGCATCCCAGACGGATTCGAACTCTTCGATCACAAGAGGCTCTTCAACTACCTTCACTCTCTCATTAGCTGTTCGAGTCGCGCGCGCGCCAACGCGAGATCTTTTTGGCTTGTCTGCTGCGTCTTTTTTTGAAAGGCGTGCAGCACGTACACCGCCTCGGCCAACTTCGCGAGGTAGATCACTCGATACGTTCCTGATTCGACCCATACTCGTATCTCCTCTACGCCTCTACCGATGGCAGGCATCGGTTTGGAGTCGCTAGACTGTGTTTACGCGACCCAATCAAGCCCATTCTTCTCGACCAGCGTCAGTAGCTTGAGAGATGCCCCTCTGGGTTTTTTCTCCCCACGCTCCCATTGCGAAATCAAGTTTGTCGACAGTCCGAGGTGATGCGCAAATACAGCCTGACTCGTATCTTCACGCTTCCGCAGCTTTTCAATCTCCTTCGGGGCAAACGGTTTGATCGGCGTAAGGCACGATATATCGAACTCGCGCATCGTCTTCTTCGACATCACGCCAGCCTTATGGAAGTCCTCTGCTGTCTGATGAACGGCAGCTGAAACCTTCGAACGATAGGTTTTATCGGCCGGAGCAGATCTCTTCGAGAGCGCCGGCTTCGAGGAGACGCCTGACTTCTTCTTCATCATATTGAAAGATCTCCTTTGCAAGTTTGCGAAACTGAACGAGTTCACTTCGGTCGATGTTGTCTCGCTCGTTTTTTGCGAAACCATACGCAAACGTCAGACGCTTCTCTCTACGAAGCAAAACGATCGTTCTGAACCCGCCAGATTTCCCTTGCCCCGGACGGCGCAAGCGCTGCTTAAAAACGCCGCCGCCCAAATCCGCGTCAATTGAGCCCAGAGACATATCATTCGCCACTTCACAAAGATCAGCATCTGCGATGCGGTTCTTCCGACAAAACTGCGCGAAGGTGCGACTCTTGAAGACGCGCATGATGGGACTATAGCACGGAGTGTTATAGCTAGCTACTTAATCACGCCGCGCTCGCTCGACGCCACAAACTCCGCCAGATACTTCACATGCTCGCCGCCCGCACCCTGCGCGAGCATGTCGTTGATGCTTTCGAGAGCCTGGGTTGTGTTGAGTTTGCCGCTGGTGAGCAGACGCATCGCCGTGGAGAGTTCGCGAAGCTGTTCCGGCGTAAAGCCACGCCGCTGCAAACCCACCTTGTTCAGGCCATAGGCATGATTGTTGCGCTCGATCGACGTCAGCGAGTACGGCAGGACATCCTGCGTGATCGTCGTTCCGCCGCCGATATACGCGTATTTGCCGATGCGGCAGAACTGGTGCACCGGTGCCATCGCGCTCAAGGTAACGTAGTCTTCGACCGTGACATGACCCGCCAGGGTTGCGCCATTGGGCAGGATGCAGCCGTTGCCGATCGACGAATCGTGCCCGATATGCACGTACGCCATGATCAGGCAGCCCGAGCCGATACGCGTTACGCCGCCGCCGCCGTTCGTGCCGCGCGAGATCGTCACGTACTCGCGAATCGTGTTGCCGTCGCCGATCTCCACGCGCGTTGGCTCACCCGCATACTTCAGGTCCTGCGGTGCAACACCCACGCAGGCGAAGGAGAAGATGCGATTGCCCTTGCCCAGCGTCGTGTGGCCGTCCAGCACGACGTGCGAGACAAGCTCACAGTCCTCGCCCAGCACGACGTTTGGCCCCACCGTGCAGTACGGCCCCACATGACAGCTCGCCGGGATGACGGCGCCTTCGGCAACGATCGCACTGGGATGAATGCTCAAGCGTTCGTTCCCTCGGACTTCTCCGCAGCCTTCGGTTTGCGCATACGCGGCACGAGCTGACAGGTAATCGTCGCGTCCGCGACAACTTTGCCATCGACGGTACAGACGCCCTGCATCTTCACCGCACGCGAGCGCCAGTTCAACACCTTGACCTCGATGCGAAGCTGATCGCCCGGCAGTACGGGGCGGCGGAAGTGCGCCTCTTCGATGCCGGTGAACACCATCAACTTGTCTCCGCGGTCGGGAATCTCGGTCAACAGCAGCGTGCCGCCAGCCTGCGCCATCGCTTCGATGGTCAACACACCAGGCATGATGGGATAGTCAGGAAAGTGGCCGACAAAGTGCGGCTCGTTCACCGTCACGTTCTTGATCGCAACGACGCGGGTTCTGCGCTCTATCTCGATCACGCGATCGATCAACAGAAACGGATAACGGTGCGGCAGGAGGGACATGATTTCGACGATGTCCATGGTCGTCTTTTCGGCTGCTGCGGGTACTGCGGTCTCGACCGTAGTCGACGTAGGGGAATCACTCATAGCGTCGCTCAGAATATCATTCATTCCTATGCCTTCACCTCTCGGAAGCTGCCATTTCAAGGCATTTAGCATGGAGGTGACGCTGGATCCCTGACTGCACAGCCATTTAACGCTTATTTCGCCTTCTTCTCCAAAGGCCTGTCCGGATCGAACAAATCCGCCGAGAGTTTGCTGTTGTAGACCACCTTGGTCAGAAAGCGCTGTGTCACCATGTCGCCGTTGTGCAGGCGTGTGATGATCAACGGCGTCATAATGCCCTGCACCGGTTGGTAGCCGTCATACTGCTCCTCATCGACGTCGTGGTCTCTGTAAGTCGCGTTGCGCCACTCGAAGGTGCGGCTCAGTGGCAGGTGCGTGGATTCGTCCATGTCTATCGTCACCGCATCGTTGCTGGCTGTCAGCACACTCACCTTATCAGCGAGCCGCCGACCCACCATGCTCGTTCCTTCATACGTGACCAATACGTCAGGTTGATGCAGCCAGTCCTTCACGACCACCTCGAGCTTGTGCCTGCGCCGCCGCTGGAAGTCTTCGACATCGTCCTTCGGCAGCTCTTTCTTGCCGCGAAAAGTGATCTCGTACCCGTTGTCCAGCGTCCACACCTCGGCGATATCGCGCTTGGAGGTCGGAATGAAGACACCCATCTTCGACACGATCACCACACGATCTCCAAACGGCTGCGCGCGTGTGTACTCTTCGAACTCCGAGACGTACGGGTTCGCCTGGCCCTTGTAGAACGTCGCGCCCTTGCCATAGGTGATCCAGTCCACGCGATTGAGCCAGGCATCGCCCCCCAGTGCCGTGACCATCTGATCGAGCAACTTGCGGCCTCGGTTCTCTCCCTGCGCCTCAGGTGCGGACTGTGCGCTGGGAATCGCCGAAGCCTGGGCATAGGCCTGCACGGGCAGGCTTCCGAGCATCAGCAGAGCGATTGCGATCCATCCAGGATTTTTCATAGGGCTAACCTACCCAACCAATACAGCACCACCGTTGACATTGAACACCTCTCCCGACACGAACCCGGCCCACGGCGTACACAGAAACAGGATCGGCCCGGCAATCTCCTCTGGTTCCGCGGCGCGGCCGAGCGGAATGAATCCCAATGCTTTCTGGGATGCAATGGGATCGCTCAGGGTTCCCGCCGACATCTCCGTCCGCACCCAGCCGGGAGCCACGCAGTTGCACAGGATTCCCTGCGGCGCGAGTTCGCTCGAAAGGCTCTTGGTCAGCGAGAGCAGCGCGCCCTTGCTCGCGGCGTAGTCCGCATGAAAGGCCTCGCCGCGCTGCGCTGCTGTGCTCGCGACCAGGACGATGTGCCCTCTCGCTGCGCCGGGCTGCGTGAGCGGCTGGGGAAGCATTTGGGCCACGCCCGCCTGCACCAATCCGAAGACGCTGTCGAGATTGATCCCCAGCGTCCCTCGCCACTGCGCCAGGCTCATCGTCGCAATCGGCTGATCGTGCGGAGGCCAGATGCCGTGGTTCACGATGAGGCAGTCCAGCCGCCCGAACAGGCCGCTGGCTGCGGCGATCAACGCCTGGCCATCCTCGACGGTGGCAAGCTCCTGCCGCACGGCACGGCATACGGTTTCGCCGCCGCACTCGGCCACCAACTCGGCGGCCTGCTTCTCTGCCGAACGATAGCTGAACACCACCCGCGCTCCGGCCTGCCGCAGCAGCCGCACGGTCGCCGCTCCAATGCCGCGCGACCCGCCTGTTACCAACGCCACTTTCCCTTCAAGAGAAAGCGCGACACCTTTGATTTCCTGTGAGAAACTCATCTGGCAGTTGTAGCAGGACAAGCCTGCGTCTTCAAAAAGCGTCAGAACTTCAATTCACAGGAGCTCGCCGATGAAGTACATCGTTCTCGTCTCACGCCTTCTGCTCGGCCTCGTCTTTGTCGTCTTCGGTGCCAACAGCGTTCTGCATTTCATGGGTGGTTCCTCCATGCCTCCGGGGGATGCCGGGGTCTGGACAGGCCTGATGATGGCCCACCACTACATGAACTTTGTGGGAGTCCTCATGATCGTCGGAGGCCTGCTCCTGCTGGTCGGACGCTTTGTCCCGCTGGGCCTGACGATCCTGGCGCCCATTCTCGTCAACATCCTGCTCTTTCACTTTCTCTTTATGAGGCAGGGGGTCTCCATAGCTCTGGTCTGCACGTTCCTGGAACTCATCCTGCTCGTCGCGTACCACCGCAGCTTCCACTCGCTGTTTGCGCCAAATCCTGAGATCGACACGAACAAGCTGTAAGGCTCGGAACTAACGATGCTAACCGCTGTCGGATCTACCGTGGCCCCTTCGACAGATCTCCAGGCGGGGTCATCCGAACTGATCTTCGAGCTAGAGATTGAGCCGTGCAAGTAGCTTTCTGAGTCAAGATCCGGAAGGGCCCGGCTTCAGCCGGGCCGTGAGAGTTGGGAACCCGTTTCTTTCCGCTCTGCCGAAGGCTGGAGTGGAGGCGCAGCCGGAGCGACTGAATTGCTTTCCTCAATGTCGCCAAGGATGTCCAAGGCTCACCAAGGATGTACCCCTTGCTGGAGCGGTTTGTTTCGCCACGACCAAAGAAGGCAATTCAGTCGCTCCGGCTGCGCCTCCGCTCCAGCCTTCGGCAGAGAAGTGCGGCCTTTGGCCGGCTACTTACGGCATGGCTGAAGCCATGCCCTTCCGATCCCTACCTAAACAAACTGTCTGCACGGTTCGACTTCACTTCAAAATAGTTTGATCTCTGGCCTTGCGCGTGCGTGATTTCTTGGGCTTGTCCGCCAGCAGTTTTCTCCGCTCGGCGATCAGCTTCTCCTGCTGTTTCGCCGGTAGCGCCATCACCTCGCGCGTGCGCTTTGGCAGTTTGGCGAAGGTAATGGCATGGGCCCCGCGCAGTTCGTCCTCCCACTCGGGGTTACGCAGGGCGCTCCACCGCTCTACCGCAAGCCAGTGAATGCGAGCCATGTAAGGGCGCGGGAAGAAGGCCCTCCCGCTCCAGCAGCTCGGCATAGCGTTCCGGCCCGGCGGAGTACATCGCCACACCTTTGGATAGACCCTCGCCAAGATCGATCAACGCGAACATCTTGCCGCCGATAGCCTTGTCTCCAACCCAGTAAACCAGGTTGTCGCCCCACTGCATCGTCTCGACGGCATGCGGCAGAGACAGCAGAAACTTGCGTGCGCGTTCGACATCCATGCGCAGAGTATAGAACTGGAGGACCTGAGGCATGTCATCCAGTTTCGGCTTTTATGTTGATTTAACTCGTGGAATAAAGCCCGGGGAGCCGGTATTCACCACGTCATTGAGTCTTTGCCGGGTCTGAATGCGATTGATCGCGTTAAATGCGTCTTCCGGAAGGGCGGAGACGTCAAAGTTCTCTCTTGCCCGGTCCGCAGTCTTGGGCGTAGTAAGCAAAGCCGTGCCGCGTTGCACCGCCCAGGCCAGCAACACCTGTGCGGGCGTCTTTCCAATTCGTGCAGCGATTGCCGTAATGACTGGATCTTCGATCAGCCCCGGCCTCATTCCATGGCCCAGAGGCGCGAAGGCCAAAAACACGATGCCCTTCTCCTTGCAGAATTCCAGAAGCTCCGTCTCCGGAAGATACGGATGGGCCTCGACCTGGACTACGGCCGGCTTGATCCTCGCTGCTTCGTAGAGGGGCAACAGTCCATCCAGAGTGATGTCGGACAGTCCGATGGCCCGGCATCTGCCGTGGTCCACAAGACTCTCCATCGCCTTCCAGGTGTCAAGCAACGTCACACCGCGGTCGTAGATGACGTTGCCGTTTTCATCCCGCGGGTCCTGCTCGTCTCCCGCCTGAAACGCAAAGGGAGTGTGGATGAGATAGAGATCCAGATAGTTGAGCCTGAGCCTGCCCAGACTCGCCTCGAAGGCCGGTTCCACACGCTCGGGCCGATGATTGGAGTTCCACAGCTTTGTCGTAACGAAGAGGTCTTCGCGCGTAATCCCTCCTGCGGCAAGTCCTGCCTGCAGGGCCTCGCCTACCTCACGCTCGTTCCGGTATCGCTCCGCACAATCGAAGTGCCGAAATCCCGCTTCCAGCGCATCTCTGGTAGCACTTATCGTCACGGCGGCATCGGGAATCAAGGTTCCAAACCCGAGTGCAGGCATGTTGCCGGCTCCGTGGTTGAGCGGCATTGTCCTATTCCGAAAATCAGAAGATTCGATCATGATGAACCTGCTCTCCCCGAGGCGCTAATGAACTAACTGATGTTACGCGGTCCGGCGCTACGGCGACCATCTGATAAACAGGCGCTGGAACAGATTCTCTATACTTAAAGCCACCTCATGCCGACCGAAACACAAATCGCCTTTCTACCTGTCCCCGAGCAACTCGACCTCATCACCAAGGGCGCAGCCGAGATCATCCCTCCCGTCGCCGCCTCTGCTCCGGATGCCCTCGCCGCACGGCTCGAAGAGTCTCGCAAGACCGGCGTGCCGCTGCGCATCAAGGCTGGGTTCGACCCCACGGCGCCCGATCTGCACCTCGGCCACACCGTGCTGATGCGCAAGCTGCGCCACTTTCAGCAGCTCGGCCACACGGTCATCTTCCTCATCGGCGACTCTACCGCTCTCATCGGCGACCCCACGGGCAAGAACCAGACGCGCAAGCCCCTGACCCGCGAAGAGATCGACGTCAACGCCGAGACCTACAAGGATCAGGTCTTCAAGATCCTCGACCGCGAGAAGACCGAGGTCCGCTACAACTCCGAGTGGCTGGACCAGCTCGGCTATGCGGGCATCGTCAAGCTGGCGGCGAAGTTCACCGTCTCGCAGATGCTTGAGCGCGAAGACTTCCACAAGCGCTTCCAGGAAGAACAGCCCATCCACGTGCATGAGTTGCTCTACCCGATGGCGCAGGGCTACGACTCGGTCGCGCTGAAGTGCGATGTCGAGCTCGGCGGCACCGACCAGAAGTTCAACCTGATGCGCGGCCGCGACCTGCAGCGCGACGCCGGCCAGAAGCCGCAGATCATCCTGATGACGCCGATCCTCGAAGGCCTGGATGGCGTACAGAAGATGTCCAAGTCGCTCGGGAACGCCATCGGCATCAAGGACCCCGCGCCCGACATGTACGGCAAGCTGATGAGCATCAACGATGAGCTCATGTGGCGCTACTGGACCTTCCTCACCGACCTGCCGCAGTCGCAGATCGACGCCATGCGGGAGTCTGTCGGGAAGGGCGAACTACATCCGATGCAGGCAAAGAAGAACCTCGCACACGCCATCACCGCCGACTTCCACACGGCCACTGAAGCCGATGCCGCCGCCGAAAGCTGGGCGACGCAGTTCCAGCAGAAGGGCGTCGCTGAGGACGTGCCGGAGGTTGCCGTATCGTTGAGCGCTGAAGGCCTGCACACGCCTCCCGTCGAGGGCACCAGTGAGTTGCGCATCGCGAAGCTGCTGCAGCTCGCAGGTCTCGCGGCCTCTGCCGGCGAAGCCACCCGCAAACTCGGCGAAAATGCCGTCTCGATCAACGGCGAGAAGTTCAACGGCAAGACGCTGGGCAAGGAATCGCTCGGCGAAGCTCCGACCCTGCGCCTCGGCAAGAAATCCGTACGGGTGAAGTGGGTCGCATAATTTAATTACTGGACCTTGCTTTTCTTTCCACCACTCCGCGTTAGCACGGAAGAAGAAAAGGTAAGCCTTTTGCACGAGCCGTGAAATACCACGGGTACAAGCCCCAAAGGGGCGGTATATCCCAGCCCAGGGTGGAGGCGGCTGGCGAGCGCTTTTGCTCGCCGTGTCGCCGGAACCCTGGGTCAAGCGGCAAAGGAGATCTAGCCCTGAAGGGGCGACCTATCGCGGCTGCATGATAGGTCGCCCCTTCAGGGCTCTACCTTTTCTGGGGCCCGTAACCCAGGGTTCCGGCTGGCGAGCAAAAGCGCTCGCCGCCTCCACCCTGGGCTGGGATATATCGCCCCTTCGGGGCTGGCTTCCGTGACCCTTAGGGGCTTGGTCCCGGGGTACTTCGCGGCTCTCACGTAGATCCTGCAAACCACAGGTCCTACAACTTCTCATGAAACAAACTTCACATGAAATGGCGTCACTGCACTCGCATGCTCCCTTCATAGCCGACGTATGATCGTGATGAACACCATGCCCTTGCGCAGACTCACAGGCCGTAACCGCTCCACCGCCGCCAACTGGCAGCTTGCGGCCCTGCTTGCCTTTACTGCCGGTACGGTCGATGTGAGCGGTTATCTGGCCCTGCGCCAGTTCACCTCGCATATGTCGGGCATCGTCGCCGCGATGGCTGCGGACATCGCCACGCGCGGCCTCGATATTCTCCTGCAGCCTGCGGTCGTGCTCGGTTGTTTCCTGGCCGGAGCAGCCTTCTGCGCCATCCTCGTCAACTGGGAGAGGAGGCGCAATCGCGAGAGCCTCTTCGCCGTCCCTGTGCTGCTCGAAGCGCTGCTGCTGGCCTCGCTCGCGTTTCCGCTCAAGGGACACCACATCCTCCTCACACTGTGCGTGCTCAGCTTCAGCATGGGCCTGCAGAACGCCATCATCACCAAGGTCTCGCACGCTGAGATCCGCACCACGCACATTACGGGAATGGTGACCGACATCGGCATTGAGCTTGGCAAAGCCCTCTACTGGAACCGGACGACCGGACGCGTTCCTGTGCACGCCGAGCGCTCTCGCCTGCTTCTGCTCACCATGCTGGTGACACTCTTCTTTACCGGCGGGACGCTGGGAGCCTTTGCCTACCCGCACGTCGGATTCCTGTTGATGCTCCCGCTGGCCGCCCTGTTGGCCGTGCCTACCATCCTCCCCATCGCCACCGACCTGCACCTTCTGTCTGCCAGCTAACAGACGTATGATCGTGGAGGAACACCATGCCTCTGCGGACGGCCAACATCATCGGCTCCGGACCCAACGGCCTCGCCGCGGCGATCACGCTGGCGCAAGCTGGAGTAGCCGTCACGGTCTACGAGCGCAACCAGCAGATCGGCGGCGCCTGCTCGACCGCTGAGGTCACGCTACCCGGCTTTCATCACGACCTCGGTTCGTCGGTCTATCCGCTCGGCATCTGCTCGCCGTTCTTTCGCAGCCTGCCACTTGGGCAGCATGGCCTGCGCTGGATCGAACCCGACGCCCCGCTGGCGCATCCCTTCGACGACGGCACCGCTCTCACGCTCGAGCACTCCCTCGACGCCACCGCCGCCCAGCTCGACCCGCACGACGCCCGCACCTGGCGGGCGCTGCTTGCCCCCACCGTGCGCGACTGGCCGAAGATCATCGACGACATCATGCAGCCGCTGCTGGGCCTTCCCAGCCACCCTGCCGCCATGGCCAACTTCGGTCTCGCCGCCGCACTGCCCGCGCAGGCGCTCGCCCGCAATGTCTTCCGCGGGGAGCAGACCCGTGCCCTCTTTGCCGGATGCGCCGCGCACTCCGTGCTGCCGCTGACGCGCGTCGCCAGCTCCGCGACAGCCCTCGTACTCGCAGCCGCAGCCCATGCCACGGGCTGGCCCATCGTGGCGGGCGGGGCACAGGCGCTCACCGGAGCACTTGCGGGCTACCTGCTCTCTCTCGGAGGCCGCATCGTCACCCAGGCCGAGATCAGGCATCTTGACGAGGTTGATGCAGCCGACACGACGCTCTTCGACACCTCGAGCGCGGCATTGGCCCGCATTGCGGGAACAGCGCTCTCCTCCAGCTTCCGTACCCGGCTGCGCCACTTTCGCCGTGGCCCAGGCATCTTCAAGGTCGATTGGGCGCTACGCGAACCCATCCCCTGGAGCGCAGCTGCCTGCCGTCGCTCGGCAACGGTGCACCTCGGCGGTTCGCTGAGCGAGATCGCCCGCTCCGAACATGGCGCCTTTTATGGCCGGAGCTACGATAAGCCTTTCGTGCTGCTGGTGCAGCCCAGCCTCTTCGATCCCACCCGCGCCCCTGCCGGTCAACATACGGCATGGGCGTACTGCCATGTGCCCAGCGGCGCGAACCTCGACCGCACCGAAGCCATCGAACGGCAGGTGGAGCGCTTCGCTCCGGGCTTCCGCGATATCGTTCTCGCACGCCGCTCCAGCAACTCCGAAGCTCTCGAGGCATGGAACCCGAACCTGGCCGGAGGCGACGTCTCAGGCGGGGCCATGACGCTCTCCGGCATGTTGACGCGGCCTACAGCAAAGCTCTACCGCACCAGCCATCCGAAGCTTTACCTCTGCAGTTCGTCCACGCCTCCGGGCGGCGGCGTGCATGGCATGTGTGGGCACCTCGCCGCGCTCGCCGCTCTTGCGGATCACACCTGACCCATTGACCTTCCGGCCCGCAGACGACAGAATCAGAAGCATCCTGAGGCCACCCTTGTCCGATCCCTCCACGACCGCAGATGCCGAGCCTGTCCGCTGGACGCCCCTGACGCGTCTCGCCTTTCGCCTCGTCTTCTGCTACTGCCTGCTGTACGTGTTCTGCTGTGGCAATGTGACGCTCTGGAAAGTAATTCCATTTGTCGGCGAGACCCTTGAGACGTGGCTGGCGAAGCCCTTCTGGCGACCCGCGCAGTGGCTCGGCCAGCACCTGTTCCACCTGCAGGGCGTCAGCGCTGTCCTGCACCAGAGCGGCTCCGGCGATAAACCTCTCGACTGGATCGCGTTCGGCCTCATGCTCATCGTGGCTGTCGCGGCAGCGCTGGTATGGACCGTGCTCGACCGCAACCGCACGGAGTATCGAACCCTGCTCCGCTGGTTCAGCTTCGTGCTGCGGCTCGCGATCAGCTACGACATGCTGGCCTATGGTCTGTCCAAGGTTTTCCCCCTGCAGATGACGCCGCCCTCGTTGGCCGTACTCAACGAGTCCGTCGGCAATACGTCGCCGATGATCATGCTCTGGACGCTCATCGGCCTCAGCCCGGTCTACGAGATCCTCTGCGGCGCCGTGGAGGTCTGTGCGGGCTTGCTGCTTCCCTTCCGCCGGACCGCTCTACTGGGCGCGCTCCTTGCGGCGCTCTCCATGGGCAATGTGGTGCTCTACAACTTCTGTTTCGATGTGCCCGTAAAGCTCTATGCCGTCCATCTGATGCTGCTGACGCTGGTCGTGCTTGCGCCGGATCTTGGCCCACTCTTCAACTTCCTGCTGTATCGCCGCACGTCCTCTCACGGCGAGAGCATGGTTCCCGTTACCCGGCTTGGCCGGCGCATCGAAGCGATCTGCATCGCTGCACTCCTGATCCTGGGCGCAGGGGTAATGGCGTATCAGGATGGAGAGGTCTACGCCCAGCAGAGGGCGAATCGGCTACATCCTTCAGCCATTACCGGCCAGTGGCATATCGACTCGGCCGAAATCACCGTGAATGGCATAGGCACTCCCGACCCTTTGCTCTCCGGCGGAGGCCTACCGATTACCGATATCTTCTTCGAACCCACCGGCCACGCCAATCTACGCGCGACAGACCGGGTCCTCTGGCGCGCCCGGACGAAGTATGACGAGACGAAGCACACGCTCTGGCTGACGTGGGTGGGCCAGGGCCCGGCAGACTACAACGTCAGCCAAACCGACCCCTCCCATCTCGTGCTCGCTTCGGCGGGGGACGAGAAGAACGGCTATGTTCTCCATCTGACCAGGGTTCCCCTTCCGCAGCACTACCCCCTGCTCGACCGCGGCTTTCATCTCGTCAACGAATGGCCCTTCGAACGTTAGAGAATCAAGCACGTTACCCCCTCAAGCACACTTCAGGCTCCAAACCTGATCCATCCACGGAAGTGGATGAATCAAGGGGAGTACCACAGAAAAGACTGGTTTTACGGGAATTTGCATCCTATACTTCAGACTCCGCTCCTTGTTGCGCTGCCGCACGGGCGCATCGACTTCGCGGATGCTGACAGCATGGGTTCACACCAGCCAATCCGCAAGATCGTTGCTCCGGAGATTCCGGACAAGCTTTACTTTCGCATCGGCGATGTTGCGAGGCTGTGCGAGGTCCCGGCCTACGTTCTGCGCTTCTGGGAGACCGAGTTTCCCCAACTGAAACCCAATAAAGGCGGTACAGGACAGCGGCTCTATCGCAAGCGCGACGTCGAAATGGCGCTGCGCATCAAGAGCCTGCTCTACGACCAGGGCTACACGATTCCCGGTGCCCGGCAGGTCTTCAAAACAGAGACGAAACCCAAAGAGACTCCCGCCATGGCCGCCGAAGCTGCAACGCTGCAAGCTGTTCCTCAGCCACCGGTAGCGGAAGCCGCCGCGTCTCTCTCCATGCCCTCGCTGGCCCAGCTTGTCTCCCTGCGGGACGAGATGCACTCCCTGCTCGACATCCTGAGTGCGCCTGTGGCCGTGTCCGATCCAGCCTCTTTCCCTACGGAAAAACGCGAGGAGAGCAAGGTACAGGCGATGCGTCCGCGCCTGGTATTGGAGCCGAAGCCTGAGCCGAGGCCGCTGCATGTCATCTCCGAACGCCCGAAGTTGCGGCTCGAACAACGTGGATTATTCAGCGAGGAATCTCCTGAGCCCACCGATCTCTCCGAATGACGACGCCGACCGGCGACACTCGCCCTGCCAATCAATCTGTATCCAAAAGCCACACGGTCGGTTCAGCCGCTTTGCTGCTGATGATCAGCGCCTTGCTGTCAGGACTGCTTGGCCTCGTACGCATCAAGTACATCAACTCCCTGTTCGGTGCAGGCCCGGAACAGGATGCCTATCGCGCGGCCTTCGCACTGCCCGATCTCCTGGCCTACTTCCTCATCGGCGGCGCGGCCTCCATCTCCCTCATCACCATTCTCAACCGCTACCGAGAGTCTGGCCTCAACGGACAGCCGGACGACGAAGGAGCCGATCACGCGCTCTCCGTCATTCTCAGCACCATGCTTGTCGTCCTGGGCATTGGGGTTCTGCTTGCCGAAATCTTCGCGCCACAATATGTCTGGCTCGCGAACAAGGGCTTCCGTCACGATGTGCTGCGTTCCTCGCTCTGCACGTCGATGACGCGCATTATCCTGCCTGCGCAGATCTTCTTCTTCATCGGAAGCGCCATGGGGTCGCGCCTGCAGGTGCGGAAGATCTTCATCTACCAGGCCTTTGCACCGCTCATCTATAACGGCGGCATCATCCTTGGCGCTTTCCTGTTTCACCGCTGGCTTGGCGTCACCTCACTCGCCGTTGGTGTGTTCGGTGGGATGTTCATCGGTTACGGGCTGCTCAACTCGATTGGCGCCTTCCGTACCGGCCTGCGCTATCGTTTCGTCGTCGGCTTCCGCGACCCTGCTTTTCTCGAGTGGCTCAAGCTTTCGCTGCCGCTGATGATCGGAGTCTCGCTCGTCATGTTCGACCGGCAGTTTCTGAACTACTTTGCCTCCACTCGCGAAGGCGGCATCACCTTTATCGGCAACGCCAAAGATCTCTTCAACGCGCCCTTCAACGTCATCGGCCCCGCCGCCGGAGCCGCATCGCTCCCGTTCTTCGCCTCTCTCTTCCAGCAAAAGCGCGCCTGGGACTTCTCATCTTCGGTAGGCCGTGCCGTCTCGCGGCTCTTCGCGGTAGGCATGCTCGTCTCCGCCTGGATGATTGCGCTCGCGCCCTGGCTCATGGATCTCTTCCGCGGCGGCAGGTTCAAACACGCGGATGCCGCGGCAACCACTCACCTTTTCGTCATCCTCTCGTTCACACTATCGATCTGGGCTATACAGGGGATCTACGCGCGAGCCTTCTACGCCGCGAGCGACACCAAAACACCCGCCATCATCGGCACCGTTATCACGGTGCTTTCGATTCCCATCTACTGGGCATTGTTCAACGGCATGGGGCTCGTCGGCCTGGCCGTGGCCTCGGACATCGGCATTCTCGCGCAGACAATAAGTCTCGCCATCCTGCTGCATAAGAAGCGGTTGGTAAGCCTCGCACACCTGGAATTCGGCGAGCTTGGCCGCGCGCTGCTGGCAGCGGCCATCGCACTTGCCGCTACGGGCGAAGCCGTTCAGCATATGCCCCCGGTATCAACGCACAAAGGCGATGTGCTGGTGATTGCCGCAGGAAGTATCGTCTGGGCGGTGGTGACAGGTCTTGTGTTGATCGCTACAAAATCAGCGCTGCCTGCGCAGATTCTTCGTCGCCGAAAGACTTAGGCGTCTTTCGCGTCCACGTACTCCTCATGCCACGCGGTCTGGATGGCTTCGAGGATGCCTTCCGTCGACTTCGTCGGATCCCCTACAAATCCCGGCAACTGTGTCACCCATTTGTGCAGGTCGGTGAAACGCACCGAGTAGGGGTCTGTGTCCGGAAACATCTCCTGTAGTTGAATCCCGATCTCGAGCGTGTCTGTCCAGTTAATTTCGCGCGGCATGTTGTCGTCTCCAGAGTCAGTGTAACGGCAATCAAAATATCAGCGACAACGCGCACGACTTTGCGAAGAGTAGTTCCATCGTTCCGGGCATATGACTATTCAACGCGATGTTCTCCTTTCCACTATGGACACAGCGCGAAGCGCAAACCGTGACGCTTTAGCGTCGCGGGGCGGAGGGAGCCGTAGCCTTTAGGCTACGGAATAAGGGCCAGGCTAGATTTGGGCTTCAGCCCCGGGCCTTTTGTTCGCAGCCGAAAGAAGGCCCGGGCCTAAAGGCCACACCTTGCTAAGCCTCTAATTCCGTAGCCTAAAGGCTACGGCTCCCTCCGTCTCCCTGACGCTAAAGCGTCAGGGTTTGCGCTTCGCGCCGCGTTTAAAGAACACGAAAAGAGTGCGCCCTACAAAACATAGCCGGGTATCGAAACTCGCACATTCGGTCGAGTTCACCCCCGCCGCGATAGAATAAAGACTGCACATGCCCACGGAAACAGCAGCAACGAAGGTAACCCCCAGCCCCACTCCCGTGGCGCGCCGCATGCCTGCGCGACGCCGCCTGATCGCCGCCGCGCGCAAGATGCGCGAGCTCGGCTCGATTGCGTCCGCCGTGGCCTCTACGAGCCACCCCTATATGGCGCACATCGTGCCCATGCGCCGCTGCAACCTGGCCTGCACCTATTGCAACGAGTTCGACGACGTCTCCAAGCCGGTCGACATCGAGGAGATGAAGCGCCGCGTCGATCATCTCGGACGACTCGGGACCTCGGTCATCACCATCTCCGGCGGCGAGCCTCTGCTGCATCCCGAGCTTGACGACGTCATCCGCCAGATTCGCAAGACCGGCGCCATCGCCGGCATGATCACCAACGGCTACCTGCTGATGCCCGACCGCATCGAGCGTCTGAATAAAGCCGGGCTCGATCATATGCAGATCTCCATCGACAACGTCATGCCCGATGACGTCTCAAAGAAATCGCTGAAGGTGCTGGATGCCAAGCTGCGCATGCTGGCCGAGCACGCCGACTTCCACGTGAACATCAACTCCGTCGTCGGCGGAGGCATCTCCAACCCCGAGGACGCGCTGACCATCAGTAAGCGCGCGCTGGCGCTGGGCTTCAGCTCGACCATCGGCATCATCCACGACGGCTCCGGCCAGTTGAAGCCACTCGGCGAACGCGAGCGCGGAGTGTGGGACGAAGTTCGCCGCCTCACCCGCCGCAGCTACTCCCGCTTCAATCACTTTCAGGAAGCCATCGCCAACGGCCTGCCGAACGACTGGCGCTGCCGCGCGGGTTCCCGCTATCTGTATGTCGACGAGCAAGGGATCGTCTCCTACTGCTCTCAGCAGCGTGGCTATCCTGGCATCCCAGTCGCCGAGTACACCACCGAGATCGTGAAGCGCGAGTTCCTGACGGAGAAATCCTGCGCTCCGAACTGCACGATCTCCTGCGTACACCAGGTGAGCTACATCGACCACTGGCGCGCGCCGCAGCACACGACCATCACACCGGGCGGAGCAGGCCACGGCGAAAACGATCTCGTACAGATTCAATAAGCAGTTTCAAAACAATACAACGAACAACACCCCATCCTTCGACCATGAACCATCGTGAGGATGGGGTGTTGAGTCTTTGTTGGTTTTGAAACTACTTCTTGGCAACCGTAGCGTGGTGCGCGGCGGGCGCGGCAGCAGATCCAGCGGTTGCGGCCTGAGCCTGATCGATGGCCGTGTAGAGCTGCATGACGTCCCGCACCTGGATCCAGTGCTTCGGCGTCACGACGATGATGGTCGGAGTCTCGCTGAGGCCGAGCTTTTCGCCCAGCGCCGAGTCGGCACGAACCTCTTTCTCGAACTCGCCGGTCGGGTCGACGACGAACGGCATCTGCTTGCCGTGCGTGGTCATGAACTTCTGCGTGAAGTTGTGCAGGTCGTCCTGGCTCGCGATCTGGTACTGCGAGGCGAAGACTTCACGGCGATACTCCGTGGCAAGATCGGGCGAAATCTTGTCCTGAATGTAGCGCGCATAGAGCGAAGCCTCATGGCTCCAGATGTGGCCGGGAATCTGGAAATCGTGGCGAATCAACGGAATCTTGTAGTGATTCAGGGCTTCATGCACGATGGGAAACGCATGCGCGCAGGCGGGGCACTCCAGGTCTTCCCACTCGATGATGGCTACGGGCACGCCCGGAGGCGGCTTGAGCATCGAGGTGTCCTTGAAGTTGACCACCTGGTTGGGCGGAACGGAGGTCTGCGCCGTAAGCGCGAGAGGAGCAACACCGGTCAGGGAGAGGAAAAGAGCGGCAGAGAGAAGTCGAGACATAGCTGTAGGACGCACGTGCAGACCCTTTGCGAGCAAAGTGTGCTCTGGAATCATTCAATCACTTCGCTGTGAGTTGCGCCAATCTCAGCATTGCAGCAAAGAAAACAAAGCGTCCAGCGGATCTGGTTTCCGGTCATTTTTGCAACGGTGCTGCAAGGCTGGATGCTATTCTCCAAGCGAAGGAAAATCGAAATGATCATTACCCTCCTTGCCATCCAAATCCTCACGCTTCTGGCGCTCGTGGTCCTGCTGCTGCGCAAGCCTGCCGGCCCTGCGGAAGCCGCCGATCCGCGCCTGGCGCAGCTTCTGGCCGCCGATCTTCCCGCCAAGCTTGCGCGGCTGGATACGCGTGCCGAGACCCAGGAGCAGCATCTGCGGGCCGAGCTGGCCCAGATGCGCAGCGACGCTGCCAGCGAGGCCACACGCACTCGCGAAGCCGCCGGAGCGGCCAATGCGGCGCTGCGTGGCGAGGTGCTCGCCAGCATCAGCACCCTGGGCGAGACCCAGCGGGTAGGGCTGGAAGGTTTTCGCACTGACAACACCGCTGCTGCCGAGCGTTTGCGGACAGCCGTCGACGGCCAGTTGAAGACACTGGGTGAGCGGCTCACCAGCTTTACCGCCGACACGACGCGACATCACAGCGAGAGTCGCGAGGCCCTGCACACGCGGCTGACGGAGCTCGGCACGGCGCAGACCTCCAACCAGGAGAAGCTGCGCGGCATCGTCGAAGACCAGTTGAATAAGCTCAACCAGAGCAATATCGTGAAGTTGGACGAGATGCGCGCGACGGTCGACGAAAAGCTGCAGAAGACCCTGCACTCGCGGCTCACCGAGAGCTTTGGCGCGGTAACCGACCAACTTACAAAGGTCCATGCGGGACTGGGCGAGATGAACACCTTGACGACCGGCGTCAACGATCTCAACCGCATCTTCTCCAACGTAAAGTCGCGCGGCGGCTTTGCCGAGGTCCAGCTTGGCAAGCTGCTCGACCAGGTGCTCGCTCCAGGGCAGTACGTCGAAAACGCGAATGTGCGGCCGGGCACCCAGGAGGTCGTGGAGTTCGCCGTGCGCTTCCCCGGGACCTCGGGCGAGGTGCTGCTGCCCATCGACGCCAAGTTCCCGCGCGAGGACTGGGAGCGGCTGGAATCGGCCTACGAATCGGGAGCTTCCGCCGAGGTGGAAACCGCGCGCAAGGCCTTCGACGCGGCGATCCGGGTGGAAGGCAAACGCATCTGCTCGAAGTACATCAACGAGCCGGTGACGACGCCCTACGCGATCATGTTCCTGCCGACCGAGGGCCTCTACGCCGAGGTGCTGCGCCGCGACGGGCTGCAGGCCGACCTGCACCAGAACTGCCGCGTGATGGTCGCCGGACCGGCGAACCTCTATGCCCTGCTGACCAGCTTCCAGCTTGGCTTCAAGATGCTCAACCTGCAGAAAAAGGGCGATGAGGTATGGAAGATTCTGGCCAAAACCCAGAATGAGTTCGGCAAATTTGAGGAGTTGATGGCGAAGATGGACGACCAGGTAAGCAAGGTCCAGAAGACGATTCAGGCAGTCGGTGTGCGTACCCGTGCCATCAACCGTACCCTGCGCGATGTGGGCGAGGTAGATCCAGGCGACGCCAAGGTTCTCAGCATCGAAAACGTGCTGCCGATGCTGACCGCCAACGAGGAGGAATAGGGGACGATTCGGCCGCTTATGACAACGAACCGCGTTCGGAGGGTCTGTGGCCCGCGTCCTGGAAGAACATCCGGCGACGGCACATCACGCACTCCCACGGATAGAAGCCAAACCAGGGCAAAAATACGCGCTGAATGAATCCATTGCGATTAATCCGGCGCATCGACGTACTTTTACAATACGAACAGACTTTGGTACTCAACGGGAACCCTTCGAATCAGATACAGCGTTTGTCGCCTTATTCTAGCGACGGAACGTGGTTTGACAAGCGGTTTAGACAGGGATAGAGCTCAACTACTGCTAGAAAAGATGTTGTATCGGAACAGGGATAACCCTGTCTACAAACAAACTGAACTTTTTCCGCAGCGTGTAAACCTGTACCCTTAACCTAACATTTAACGAATGTCGGATATCCTTGCATCCAGCATCGTCTTTACACCGCAAGACCGCGTGGGTATGCTTTCACACTGGGGCATGTCGTACGGATGCCCGGCCCAAGGGTCTGCGTTTCCCACAAGCTTATTACGCAATACACACAGGAGATCGAACGATGGCAGCAGTAGACGAGAAGGTAAAGCAGATTATTGTCGAGCAGCTTCAGGTGGATGAGGCCGAGGTTACCCCCGGCGCGAGCTTCCAGGAAGATCTCGGCGCAGACTCGCTCGATGTCGTCGAGCTCGTCATGCAGTTCGAAGAAGCCTTCGACATCCAGATCCCCGATGAAGACGCGGAGAAGATCAAGACCGTCAAGGATGCCGTCGATTACATCGAGAAGAACCAGAAGGGCAAGTAACGAATGCAGGAGTATCGTCGGGTAGTCGTCACGGGCATGGGCCTCCTTTGCGGGGTCGGCAACACCGCCCAGCAAGTTTGGGAAGGTCTGCTCGCAGGCAAGAGCGGCATGGCCGAGATCAAGGCTTACGATCTCGAAGGCCATTCCGTCCGTTTTGCTGCAGAGGTGAAGGACTTCGATCCGCATGTCTTCGTGGAGAAGAAAGAGGCCCGGAAGATGGGCCGCTTTATCCACTTCGCGATGGCGGCGGCGCAGGAGGCCATGGAGCACTCGGGCCTGAAGATTACACCTGAGAATGCCGATAACATCGGCGTCCATATCGGCTCGGGCATCGGTGGATTCGATGTCATCGAGCGCGAGCACACGGCATTGATGAACGGCGGGCCTCGCAAGATCTCGCCGTTCTTCATCCCTGCCTCGATCATCAACCTCGCCGCCGGTCATGTTTCGATCAAGTACGGCGCCAAAGGCCCGAACGAGGCCACGGCGACGGCTTGCACGAGCTCGGCCCACTCTATCGGCGATGCGTTCCGCACCATCCAGCGTGGGGATGCGGATGCAATGATCGCGGGCGGCGCTGAGGCTGCTATCACTCCCCTCAGCGTTGGGGGCTTTGCTGCGATGAAGGCCCTCTCCACCCGTAACGACGACCCGACGCACGCCTGCCGTCCCTTCGACAAAGACCGCGATGGTTTTGTCGTAGGCGAAGGCGCAGGCATTCTTATCCTCGAAGAACTTGAATTCGCCAAGGCACGCGGCGCGAACATCCTGGCCGAGATCGTCGGCTACGGCATGAGCGGCGACGCGTTCCACATGACCGGCATGGCTCCCGAGGGCGACGGTTGCCGTCGGGCGATGGCTGCGGCCCTCAAGGTAGCGGGCATCTCTCCGGACAAGATTGATTACGTGAACGCCCACGCCACGTCGACACCCCTCGGCGATGCGCTGGAGTCACAGGCCATCGAGAACGTCTTCGGTGATCGCGCCAAGAACCATACCCTGCTGGTCAGCTCGACCAAGTCCATGACCGGGCATCTGCTCGGCGGCGCGGGCGGGTTGGAGGCAGGCATCACGATCCTGGCGATGATGAACAGCATCGCTCCGCCGACGATGAACCTCTATGACCCCGACCCACGCTGCCGTTTGAACTATGTTCCCAACACACCGCAGGATCTGAAGATCGACTATGCGCTGTCGAACAGCTTCGGTTTCGGTGGAACGAACGGCTCGCTGGTATTCAAACGCTGGGGTGCGGAATAACGCCCCCAGCCGCATGATTGAAGTGCGCGGTTGAACTCATTCGCAGAGCTTGCAGCATTCCAAGGGGAGCAACATGCTGGACGTTCATCCGCCACACCATCGTCTTGAAGGCATAAAAGATTTTGTTATCCACCTGTTGACCATCACAGCAGGCCTGTTGATCGCTGTAGGCATTGAAGGCTGCGTGGAGCGCCACCATCAGCACGATCTCGCAATCGAAGCCCGTGAGAAGCTGCACAAAGAGATCGAGCAGAACGCCAAGAAGATGGCGGACGATGTAACCGACCTCACCGCAGAACAGGCAAAGGTCAAAGACGGCATCGCCGTCATTACACACCTTGCTGAACATCCCAAAGATAAGAACCAGCATGGATCCATCGCAGTCAACTATTCCCTCAAGGAGTGGGACAGTACGGCGTGGACGACAGCCCAGACGACAGGGGCTCTGGCCTTTATGCCGTATGACGAGGCTAACAAGTACTCCCGTATCTACGACGCCCAACATTCCGTGTCGATTGAACAGGGGAAGCTCGCGGAAGATGTAGCCCAATTCGGAGGGGCCTTGTACAGATCGAGCATCGGTAGTGACTCTTTTACCTCGGAAAAAGCAGGTCTACTCCTGGAAAGACTCGGAATTATGGAGACCCACGTTGCCACATTGAAGGGCATGGCGATGGAGTCTGCCGACATCGATAAGGCTTTTCTGGAGGGGAAAGAGTCCTCATTCAACTATCACGAAGACATCCAGCATTGATGCGTGGTGTCTGCGATAGCGGAGAATTTCGGGCCAAACGGATAGAATAGAAAGTGCAAAACATTCTGCCTGAAGGAACCCCATGAGCACCGCAATCAACGCGCCCGCAGCGCATCTCGAAGCCGCCGCCAAGGCAGCCGGACTAACCCTCACCGCCATCGAGCCAGGCACGGACTTCTCCGGCACCCCCACCACGCGGGCCACCGTCGCACTGGCCTCCGACCCGAGCAAGACCCAGACGGTCGAACTGAGCGAGGCCTTCGACGCCTCAAATCCGAAGTTTGCCGCCGAGCTTGCCAACTTCTTCGCCGAAGCCGCCCTCCGCCTGCGCAATCCTCACCCGGATGCCTATCTGACGCTGCATGGCCTGCCGCTGACCTTCCGCAAGTTCGCCTGGCCGTTCCACGGATCGACCTCCGGTGCCGATAGCTTCATCGTGCATGGCGAGATTCACCTGGCCGATGGCAAGGAGAGCCTGCTGCACGCGAAGGTCTCAGCCGCGCTCACACAGACCTTTGCCGAAGTCGTCGCAGCCCTGGAGCAGCCGTTCGCCGAGGGCTTCATCACCAACGCCGTGCGCAAGACGCTTGACCAGGGCCAGTTGGAGCTCGTGAAGAGCGGCAACCGCCAGCCCGTGCCCGTGACCACACGCTACTACTCGATGAAGCAGCAGCGCTTCATCTTCAACGACACCAACGAGAAGCAGCGCCACGACTATCTGGCAGCCAAGGTCTTCTGGCTGAGCCACGTGCTCGGAGGCGGCGCTCCCGTGTGGATCGCCGATCCGCGCGATGCCCAGTACCTGAACACCACCGCGGCTGAGCTGAAGAAGACCGCTGCCCTGCTGGTGCAGGAAGGCCTGGTTCTGCTCGAAGGCGATGGAGAGTGGGCCACAGCGACCGACACTCTGCGCAACCAGGAAGACAAGTATCGCGCTGGTCTTGAGGAAGCGCTGACCTTCATCAAGCCCAGCTTCAACGAAGACATGCGCGCCGGCCATACGAATATGTAGTTCAGGTCCCAACTCAAAAGCCAAATCCGGCCCTCTCCGTTGCAACGGAGGGGGCCGGATTTGTTTTCACTCCTTGCTATCAACCACCCCTTTGCCCACCAGAAAGGCAAAAACCTAAAAAATCTATTGAATGACACTCCTTAGCCCTCCAAAAAGAAACTTCCGCAATCGATACGGGTCGTAACTAAAGAAGGCATGGTGAAGATTTCACCAGAACTGCGGGAAACACGGAGAGGTTCAATGCAAATACCTGGAAAGCTTACAACTCTTATGCTGGCGAGCATCCTGCTGACTGTCACCGGCTGTAAGCAGACGCAACATGCTGCATCTGCTCGCACTGACCAGCAGATCGCAAGCGACATTCAAGCAAAGTTGGTGTCGGAAAGCACGCTGCGGGGTCAGAACATCCATCCTGCCGTAGCCAACAGAGTTGCCACGCTGAGCGGCATCGTCAGCAACAACGATGTGCGCACCCTTGCGGGCTCTGACGCCGGATCGATTGACGGAGTAAAAACGGTTGTCAACGACCTTGTCCTCCCATCCGATCAGGCGGAACTATGCACCCCCGCTCCTGTTCGAGTGCATCACGCTATCAGGCATACCAGGAGACAGCCGGTCATGACCGCCTCTGTTGCGGAACCCCTGCCGCCTGCGCCCCCACCGCCAGCCCGGCCAATGTTTGCCCGGCCAGTCCCGGTTGTTGTCGTGCCTCCACCGCCTGTGTTTTATCCAGGGCCGGGAATCTATCCGTATCACCGAGCCTGGCGCAGGGGATGGGGGCGTCCGGGCCCGCGGGTCGTCTACGCAAGACCGTACTAGAGATTTTGCCGCAATGGCAATGGATCACCAGCCACCGCTAATCTCCAGCCTCCAGCTCCTGAACCCGTTTCCACTGCGCTTCCTCCACGACAACGCCAAGCCGCAAACTCTCTTCTCTGGTAGCCAGCGTGCCTTCCCCCGGATACCGCGCAGGCTTACCCAGCTCGATCGGCGTTGCGGCATGCAAAGCCTCGATAGCTCCCTGCGCGATAGTGCTCAGCTCCTCCATCGAAGACATCAATTGTGGGGCAATGGCGAGGAAGACCTGAGACTGCCCCACCTCTTTGAGAGGATCGGTGTCGATCTGGTGGGCCGACCTGCCACCCGCCAGCATCGCCGCCAGAACATCCAGCACAAACGACAACCCCGACCCTTTCCAGAGACCGATAGGCAGGGACCGCTGCGAGCGCTCGATCGCGGCAGGATCGCGGGTCAGCACCCCGTGTTCGTCGAAGCCACCGTCAAAGGGCAGTTGCGCGCCGCGTTCGCGATACGCAGCCAGCGTTCCGTAGGAATACTGTGACATCGCCATGTCGAGCACGATGGTGCCCGCCGGCGTACGCGGAACCGCCAGCACCAGGGGATTGTTGCCGAGCGCGGGCGTGGTCGCGCCCCACGGAGGCAGGTTCGGCAGCGTATTGGTCCAGCAGAGCGCCGCCAATCCGGCCTCGGCGGCCTGCCAGCCAAAGGCCCCTCCGCGCTGCCAATGCGTTGTATCGCCGAGCGCAACGGCCCCAAGGCCGTGCTCCGTGGCAAGCTCCATCGCGCGGGCCATGGCCGCGTGTGCGGCAAGATTGCCCGGCCCTCGATGCCCCGCCCATCGTTCCATTGCGCCAAAGCTGGCAATACACTCCGGCTGCGCCAGCGGGTCGATGCTGCCGTTGCGCACCATCTCCGCGAAACGCGGCAGCCGTGCAATGCCATGGGTCCGCACGCCATCGCGGTCGGTCTCAGCGGTAAGCCGCGCGGAGAGAGCGGCGCGTTCGGGTTCCAGACCGAGATGCAGCAAGACACGCTCGAGGGTGTCGCGAAGTTCGTCGAAAGGAATGCGGATCATGGGTTTATTAGAGCAGTTTCGCCATGGATGCAGAACGGCCGCGAAGGTGTTTCCATAGCGCCAACGGCTCAGGCCACGACCAGCGATAGACTTGAAACAAGCACGCGATAGCGCGGAACAGCCGCGACTTGAAGAGGTACTGTTGTGATTCGAACAAGACTGGCGGCATGGCCGCTCAGGTTAGTGATGGCTCTCCTTCCCCTGTCCTGCATTACGGCTTCACTGAGCGCACAGACGAAGACACCGTCCACCCTGCCTGTCGTGATGCTCAGCGATATTCATTTCGATCCGTTTCACGATCCCGCCAAGCTCGCGGAACTGCGCGCGACCCCGACCAAAGAGTGGCCCGGCGTGTTGAACGCACCCGACTCCCCTACCCTGGCCGCCGATGAGGCCGCACTGCAAAAGACCTGTCCAGTCCGTGGCATCGACACACCGTGGACACTGCTGCAGTCGAGTCTGAAAGAGGCCTATCAACGCCAACACGAACCGCTGTTTGTGACGGTGAGCGGTGACCTGATCTCGCACAGCTTCGATTGCCGACTGCACTATCTCGCACCGGGAATCAGTGGGAAGGAGTACAGCGAGTTCACGGCAAAGACTGTCGAGTTCGTTGCGCTGGAGCTGCGCTGGGCCTTTCCCGGCACACCGGTCTACATCGCGCTCGGCAATAACGATTCCGGTTGCACCGACTATCACGAGACACAGGACAGCGCGTTCCTGAAGAGTACAGCCCAGAGCTTTGCGACAGACGTGATCGATCCCGCCAACGGCAAGAAGTTGCTGAGCGAGTTTTCCCGCGAAGGCGACTACAGCGTTACGCTGCCAAAACCGATGCAGCATACGCGGCTGATCGTGCTGCAGGATCTCTTCGAATCGAAGAAGTATGAGACCTGCGGCGACAAGCCGGATGACGCAGCTTCGGACACCCAGGTCCAGTGGTTGCACGCACAACTGGCCGCAGCCCGCGCCGCGCACGAGAACGTCTGGGTCATGGCCCACATCCCTCCCGGAATCGATCCCTACGCCACCTTCTCGAAGGACCGTGACGTATGCGCGGGGCAGAAGCCGGAGACGTTTCTCAGCTCCGGGAAGCTTGCCGATACCCTCAAGGAATTCCCCGACACGGTCAAGCTGGCGATCTTCGCACACACCCACATGGACGAGATGCGCCTCCTGCGCTCGGCCACGGAGGGTTCCAACGGAGCTGTTCCCGCCAAGCTCGTTCCCTCCATCTCGCCGGTCAATGGCAACAATCCGGCCTTCACCGTGGCGCAGGTAGAACCGCGCACGGCCATCCTCAAGGACTACGCCGTCTACGCCGCGGACAATCAGACCGGCATCGCGACAAACTGGAACGAGGAGTACCGTTACTCCTCGACCTACGGCCTGCCGGACTTCTCAGCAAAGTCTGCCGAGACACTGACCTCCGAGTTTCTCGCCGACAAACAAGGAAGCTCGGCGCATAGCAGTGCTTACCAGAACTTCTTCTTTGTCGGACTCTCCAGCTCCGGCGTTAGTGCCAGCCTGAAAGCCGCAGCTCTGCATCACCTCTGGCCCGCCTATGCCTGTTCCATGACGCAGGATGGCGAGGCAGGGTTCCGCGCCTGCCTATGCCCGGCGAAGCCCTGACCGGCCTTGGCTCAAGCTGCTAGCATTGCAGATTCGTATGGAGTGCGATTCCTTGACAGAGAATACAAACACTTCCGCAGGTACAAGGCTCCGTGAGGCCGTTGCAGCCGAACGGCCCTTGCAGATCGTCGGCGCCATCAACGCGTACCACGCACGCATGGCCGAGCGCGTGGGGTATCGCGCGCTGTATCTCTCCGGCGGAGGCGTCGCCGCCGGTTCGCTGGGCATGCCCGATCTTGGTATCTCCACCATCGACGACGTGCTGACCGACGTGCGCCGCATCACCGATGTATGCTCGCTGCCGCTGCTGGTCGATATCGATACAGGCTTCGGCGGGGCCTTCAACCTCGCGCGCTCCCTCCGTGCGTTGATCAAGGCCGGGGCCGGGGGCTGCCACATCGAAGACCAGGTGCAGGCCAAGCGCTGCGGACACCGTCCGGGCAAGGCCATCGTCCCGGGCGAAGAGATGGTCGACCGCATCAAGGCCGCGGTCGATGCCCGCACCGATGCGAGCTTCGTCATCATGGCGCGCACGGACGCCCTGGCGAGTGAAGGCCTGAATGCCGCTCTCGATCGCGCCGCAGCCTGCGTCGAAGCCGGGGCGGACATGGTCTTTCCCGAAGCCGTCACGGAGCTAACCCAGTACCGGGCGTTTGCGGAGCGCACACGGGTTCCGGTGCTGGCCAACATCACGGAGTTTGGCTCTACGCCCCTGTTCACGCTGGACGAACTGCGCAGCGCGGACGTGTCGCTCGCGCTCTATCCGCTCTCTGCCTTTCGCGCGATGAATGCCGCCGCGCTCAACGTGTACCAGCACATCCGCAAGGACGGCACACAAAAGAATGTGCTCGACACCATGCAGACGCGCGCGGAGCTCTACGATTTCCTGGGCTATCACGCGTACGAACAAAAGCTTGACGAACTATTCAGCAAGGAAAAGAAAGCATGAGCACCGAAGCTACTCCAGCTCCAGCATTCAAGCCAAAGAAGTCCGTAGCGCTTTCGGGCGTGCCTGCGGGCAATACTGCACTCTGCACCGTGGGCCGCAATGGCAACGACCTGCACTATCGCGGCTATGACATCCTCGAACTGGCCGCAAAATGCGAGTTCGAAGAGATCGCCTACCTGCTGCTTTACGGCAAGCTGCCAACTGCGTCAGAGCTCACAAGCTACAAACAACGGCTGCGCGGAATGCGCGGGTTGCCGCAAGGCGTAAAGACGGCTCTCGAACAACTTCCTGCGAGCGCGCACCCGATGGATGTGCAGCGTGTAGGCGTCTCCGTGCTCGCGACGCTGGAACCCGAGCCACAGCCCCATACCCCCGAGAGCGCGCTACGTATCGCCGATCGCCTGATGGCGTCGCTCGGCTCCATGCTGCTGTACTGGTATCACTTCGCGAAGAGCGGCAAACGCATTGAAGTAGAGACCGACGACGACTCCATCGGCGGACACTTCCTGCATCTGCTCCACGGCAAGCCGGCCAGTGCGGAGTGGGTGCAGGCCATGCACGTATCGCTGATTCTCTACGCGGAGCACGAGTTCAACGCGTCCACCTTTACGGCCCGCGTGATCGCAGGTACCGGCTCAGACATGTTCTCGGCCATCGCCGGAGCTATCGGCGCACTGAAGGGACCGAAGCACGGCGGAGCGAATGAAGTCGCGCTGGAGATTCAGCAGCGCTATAGCTCGCCTGACGAAGCCGAGCAGGATATTCGTGCGCGGGTTGCAAACAAGGAAGTCATCATCGGCTTCGGGCATCCCGTCTATACGATCAGCGATCCTCGCAATGTGGTGATCAAGAAGGTCGCACATGATCTCTCGGCAACCGCGGGAGATCTCGCGATGTACAACATTGCGGAACGGCTTGAGACGGTGATGTTCGAGGTGAAGAAGATGTTCCCGAACCTCGACTGGTTCTCCGCGGTGGCTTATCACGTGATGAGGATACCGACGGCGATGTTCACGCCGATCTTTACTATCGCGCGGACCAGCGGGTGGTCGGCCCATGTGATGGAGCAGCGTGCGGATGGCAAGATTATTCGGCCGAGTGCGAATTACACGGGGCCGGAGGATGTGAAGTTTGTGCCTCTGGCGGAACGCGGTTAGTTGTCGTTGCTGTTGTTTGTTTTTCGTCGTCATCCTGAGCCGCAGGCGAAGGACCCCCGCATTGGGCACCCCCACGGTATCCTTGCAGCGGCAAGCGTACAGGGCTAATGGGTCACCCACTAGATGCGTGGCCCCACTCAATGCGGGGGTCCTTCGCGTACCGCTCAGGATGACGGCGAAAAACAGGCAACGGCAAGAGTAGTGGCAACGGGAACAGCAGCAGGATCACCAGCAGCTTCAGAAGCAGAAAGAAAAGCAGAGGCGCAAACACCTTCCATGTCCAGCCATATCTCCAACGTCCGCCCCGAGTTCGACCAGCCGCTCATCGACATCGTCGACTACGTCCTGAATTACAAGATCGAAAGCCCGCTCGCCTACGAGACCGCGCGTTACTGCCTGCTCGACACGCTCGGCTGCGGCCTGCAGGCGCTCGACTTCCCAGCCTGCACCAAGCTGCTTGGCCCGCTGGTGCCGGGGCTTACGATGACCAACGGCGCGCGCGTTCCAGGCACCAGCTACGAGCTCGATCCCGTGCAGGCGGCCTTCAATATCGGCACCATCATCCGCTGGCTCGACTTCAACGACACATGGCTTGCAGCCGAGTGGGGACACCCTTCCGACAACCTCGGCGGCATCCTTGCGGTCGCCGACTGGCTCTCGCGTAACGGCAGGCAGCTCACAATGCGCGACGTGTTGACGGCCATGATCAAGGCCCACGAGATTCAAGGCTGCCTCGCGCTCGAGAACTCTTTCAACAAGGTCGGTCTCGATCATGTGGTGCTGGTGAAGGTCGCCTCTACCGCAGTGGTTGCGCAGATGCTGGGCCTACCCCGCGAGCAGATTCTCAATGCTGTCTCCCTGGCCTGGGTCGACGGCCAATCGTTGCGCACCTATCGCCATGCTCCCAACGCAGGCTCGCGCAAGAGCTGGGCCGCAGGCGATGCGACCTCGCGGGCGGTGCGGCTCGCCCTGATCGCGCAGACCGGGGAGATGGGTTATCCCTCCGTGCTGAGCGCAAAGACCTGGGGATTCTACGACGTCAGCTTCAAGGGCCAGCCCTTCAAATTTCAGCGCCCGTACGGCAGCTACGTCATGGAGAACGTGCTCTTCAAGATCTCGTTCCCCGCCGAGTTCCATTCTCAGACTGCCGTGGAAGCAGCCATGACCCTGCACGCTCAGTTGGCAGCCATGGGTAAGACCGCAGCGGACATCGAGCGGGTCACCATCCGCACCCATGAGGCCTGTATCCGCATCATCGACAAGCAGGGGCCGCTGAATAATCCCGCGGACCGCGACCACTGCATTCAGTACATGGTGGCCGTGCCGTTGATCTTCGGCCGTCTCACCGCCGAGGACTACGAAGACGCCGTCGCACGGGACACGACCTGGGGACCGCGCATCGATGCCGTGCGGGCGCGGATCGTCTGCGCCGAAGACCCGCAGTACACCGCCGACTACCACGCCCCCGAGAAGCGTTCGATCGCCAATGCGCTCACCGTTGAGTTGAGTGACGGAACGGTCCTGCCCGAAGTAGCCGTCGAGTACCCCATCGGACACCGGTTGCGGCGCGGCGACGGCATTCCGCTGCTGCTCGACAAGTTTCGGCAAAACCTCGAGCGCCGGCTCTCGCCCGAGGCCCAGCAGAAGATCCTCGCCGCTTCATCCGAACAGGCAAAGCTTGAGGCCATGCCGGTGGATGAGTACGTAGGACTCTATACCGTCTGAACAGACTGAATTTTCAACGGTATTCACTGCGAATCATGCTAGTTTGAATTCCGGGAGCCCCTCGAAGTCCATGCGCAAGGCCACAATCGGTATCTCTGCCGCTCTTCTCATCCTTGTGATCGGCGGCGCGGGCTTTGCTCTCTTCAGAATCAACTTAACCCTGCGGAGTACCCGCGAGCGAGTGGACACCGAGGGCAACCTGGCCTTCGATCTGCTGGCACTGGATAGCTCTTCCTCAGGTGCACAAGGCCCCAAAAGCGGCTTCGAATCTCTTCCCTCCCCTAACAACGCCGTCGCTGGCGCGTCCTTCCGCGGCAAGCTTTACCTGGCTGGACCGGGAGGGCTGGCCGACTACTACAAGCCGGATGCACCACCTGAGCTGCTTCAGGCCGGCCGGGATCTTCCCTCCGCGGCGATCACCGCCCTCGCCACAGGCAGGCTGCACGGCGGCGGGACCGCAAAGTACCTATTCGCGGCTACGCAGGGGGAAGGCCTGCTCCTGCTCCCCGACGATACAACGAAGCCTATCCGGCAACTTCGGGCCTCAGACCCCACAGAGCGGGACATCACCGCGGTATTGTCCCTCGCCTCGGGCGATCTGTTGATCGGCACACGCAGGGCGGGACTACTCCTCTACAACGGCAAGACGTTGCGGCTGTTCAAACCCGAGTTCGCAGGACTCCCCATCACCGCACTCGCCGGAGACGAAAGCGACTTCTGGGTGGGAACGCGCACCAGGGGCGTATGGCACTGGCATGCCGGCCAACTGGATACCTTCAACCAGAATGCGGGATTACCCGACCCGGAGGTGGAAGACATCGTCGTCGGCGCGGCGGGAGTCTTCGTCGGCACACCGCTGGGGGTCGCCGAGTTCACGAATGGACGTCCTGCCAGGGTGCTCGCACAGGGTTTGTTCGCGCATTCTGTGGCGCTGGATGAAAACATCCTGATGGTTGCGACCATCGACCAGGGCCTGCATGAGATCGACTTGAGGCCGCGCCAGCCTCTGCATCAGCCATCGGCAGACGAGGGCCTGAATCATGCGCACCTCTTCACGGCGGACGGAGCCTTGTTTGCGGTGGGCGACGGCAAGGTGCTACGCCACGGACGCGGCGGCATCAATGGAGACTGGCAAACAATTATCTCCGCGCCGCCGCAATCGCTCACCGACCGCAACGTCACCTCGTTGAACTTCGCGCCGGATGGCCGCCTCTGGATCGGCTACTTCGACCGTGGCGTCGACGTCTTGAACCTGCAGAACGGCCACGCCGAACACGTGGAGGACGACCATGTCTTCTGCGTGAACCGCATCGTCACCGATCCTCTGCGGCAGACGATGGATGTCGCCACGGCGAACGGCCTGGTACTCTTCGACCCCTCCAGGACCACACCAACAGAACGGCAGGTGCTGCTGCGCCGCGACGGCCTGATCGCCGACCAGGTAACCGACATCGCCTTTACCCATGAGGGCATGACACTCGCCACCCCGGCCGGGATCACGTTCTTTACCCCGTCCGGCGCGCAGAGCCTCTATGCCTTCCAGGGGCTGGTCAACAACCACGTCTACACGCTGGCCGCGGACCGGACCAATGGACACCTGCTGGCCGGGACGCTGGGTGGGATCTCGATCCTCGACGACGAAGCCGTGCGCCAGAACGTGACCCTGAAGAACTCCGGGCTGAAGCGCAACTGGATTACCGCGATTCTGCGGGTGCCGGAGGCGGGCACAGCCGACACCTGGTTCGTCGGCACGTACGGCGGAGGCATCGTGCAGATGGACGCTGCCGGACACATCACAGCCATGGACGGCGCAACGACCTCCGCGGTGATCAACCCCAACGCGATGCTTGCAACAGCGCAACACGTCTTCGCGGGCAGCCTCGACAACGGCCTGCTGATCTACAACCGCGCCTCGCGCCGCTGGTCGCAGATTACGGCAGGATTGCCCTCAAAAAATGTAACAGCCTTCGCAGAAAACGGAGGTGAGCTTTACATTGGTACGGACAATGGAATCGTACGGATCGCCGAAGCGAGGCTGCCATGAAGGATCAGCACACAAGCTTGACCTCTCGACCGAAGCAGCGCGGCACAGCAGCTTTCCTACTGGCTCTGTTGTTTGCGGCGCCTGCCTTCGGCCAGTCTGGGGTGCTGCTCCCGAGGGACAAAGACAAGCCGGACCCGGCGGTGCTCTCGCTCGAGGAGATGACCGTCAACGTCGTCATCGACAATGGCGACGCCCGCGTCTCCGTGACGCAGATCTTCGCCAACCACTCGAAGGAGATTGAAGAAGGGACCTACGTCTTTGCCCTGCCTACCGGCAGCACCGTATCGGACTTCGCGACGTGGGATGGGCCGGTTCGCATTCCCGCAGTGGTCCTGGAACGCAAGCGCGCCGAAGAGGTCTATCAGCAGGCCCGCGCGCAGGCCATCGATCCCGGACTGCTGGAAGCGGGCGAGCGCGATGGCAACGACCCAAAGGAAGACTCCACCTTTACGGCGAAGATCACGCCGATCCCCGCGTTCGGCACGAAGCGGCTGGAGCTGGAATACCACCAGGTGCTGCCGGTCGATCGCTACATGCAAGGCTTTGTGCTGCCGCTAAAGCCTGCGCAGTATCAGGTGCAGACGACGGCACATCTCAAGCTGCGGTTCGAGATGCACTCCACCCAGGCGTTCGATCACTTCGCGCTGGAGAGCAAGGCCTTTCCGCTGCAGTTCAGCCAGCAGGACACCCATACGGTCGTCGGCACGTGGGAAGGCTCCAACGTCTCTCTCGGAGAAGACTTCCACGCAGCGTGGCAGCTCGACGCGCGCTCCTCCGACAACCTCTCCGTGATTGCCTTCCGCAATCCCAATCCGGGGCTGCCGTCCCCGGACGAGACCTCGCCCAAACCACGCCAAGCGGAGCCCGGCTTCTTCCTGGCGCAGACACTGATCGCTCCGCCTGCGGAGGCGGCACCTACACAGACGGCTCCACGCGACGTCGTGCTCCTGCTCGATACCTCCCTCTCGATGCAGTGGGACAACCTCGAACGCAGCTTCGCGGCGCTACAGGCCGTGCTGTTGAGTTTGAAGCCCGCCGATCATTTCTCGCTGTTGCTCTTCAACCAGGACGTCACCTTATTCAAGCCCGAGCCTCTCGCAGCAACTCCCGAGGCTGAGCAGCAGGCCTTGGATTTCGTGCGCGCCAGCAAGCTGCGCGGCGGCACGGACCTGGGCAAGGCGTTGACGGCAGGACTGGCACTGGCGAAGCTGCCGAACTCCAGCCTGTTCCTGCTGACGGACGGCAACTCGGATCGCGGGACTACCGTGATCACGGGCAAGATTGCCACAGCCTATGCGCAGCAGTGGAAACAGTCTCCGACGCATCCACGCACCAACATCTTCGCCGTAGGAGATAACGCCAACCTGCCCTTGCTGAAGCTGCTGGCACAGAATGACGGTGTGCTGGAGAACGTGCTCGCGACCGAGCCTGTCGAAGCCAAGCTCAGCACCTTCCTCGCGCATAGCACCTCGCACCCGGTCGGCGGTCTGCACCTCGACATCTCGCCGTCGAGTGCAATTCATACCGTCTATCCGCTCGATGACTCGGTCTATGCGGGCTCCATCGCAGCATGGGTTGGCGACTATACGGCGCCCGTAAAACAGGTCAGCTTTACAGCGCATGCGGACCGGGGCGACAAGCCTTTGAACGCCGCAGCGAAGATCGACCTGCCCGTCGAATCGCTCGACCACCCGCAGCTTCCGAGGCTTTGGGCCCAGGCACGCGTGAATGCGCTGCTCGACCAGATTGCGCGCGATGGAGAGACACGCGCGGTGATCGACGAGATCATCGAGCTCTCGCGCCGCTACAAGTTCGTCACGCCGTATACCTCGTTTCTTGCGGTGCCTCGCTCCCTGCTGCGTCCGCGTGTCATACGGCCCGGCGATCCGGTGCTCCGCGTCCATACCGATCCGGCGATCACCTCGGTCATCGCGCTGTTTCCCTTCGGGCTGACGCAGCCGCTGCGGCACATCGCCTCGGAAGACCAGCAGAAGGGCCCTGACAGCAATCGACTATGGGAGACACGCTTTCTCGCGCCGACTGATATGCAGGACGGCACCTACACGGTGCGGCTCATTCTGCGTGACCTGAAGGGCAACACCTACGCCGAGCAGAAGACCTTCGTCATCGCCTCGACCCCACCAGCCGTACGCGTGAAGCTGGACCACACGAGATTTCATCGCGGCGATGCGATGCTCATCAAGGCCGGTGCCACCGCCACGACACGCACCCTGACAGCACGGCTGCAGGGCGCGATGCCGGTCGATCTCCGCTGGAACAGTGCCGCAGCCGCCAGCACGGGAGAGATGCGCATCCCGGATACGCTCGCTCCCGGCTCCTACACGCTTTCGGTAACGGCTGAGGACATCGCCCATAACGTTGGCTCGCAGGAGGTGCAGATTGAAGTGGTCCCGTAATCGCGGAGTCTGCACAACGGCCGTGCTGGGCCTCGTTACCGTAAGCTTTTACGCGCGAGCCGAGCTGGCTCCGTGGCTGCAAAGCGTTGTCTCCGGTTCGGACATCGAAGCCGCGCTCTATCGCGCGATGGACCTGCCCGGGGTACGAACGCTCTATCTCCGGCCGCCGACTGAGGCACGCAATGAGTTGAACGGCCTGCTCAAGAGCAAATCGGACGCCGCACAGCTTTATGCTTTGCGCGCGCATACCGAAGAGCAGGCGCTCGACTTCAGCGCCGCCGAACAGGATTGGAAGACCTTCGTCGCACATGCAACCGGCAAGCAGGCAGCAGAGCTCGAGCTCGCTGACTTCTACCATCGCCGCGTCCAAGGCCCGCAGGAGATTGCGGCACTGGAGCAGGCTGCTACTTCTCCCGCTGCCGCTGGAGAAAAGTTCATCGCAGCCGACAAGCAGCAGGCCTGGCAGGCATTCGCGCGAGCCCTCACCGTCGCTCAGGAACAGGCGCTTGGCGATGAGGCCACCACGAACATCTACAAAGCGTGGATGGCCCGCTATCCCGCTGAACCCGCCGTACGAGCGGCCTTCGTCAACTCGCTGATGAAGAGACAGCGCTATGACGAGGCCGAGCAGGCCATCACCGAGTACCGGACGGCCTTCCCGCAGGACCAGATCTTTCCAATCAAGGCTTCGGCTCTGGTGGCGCTGCAACAGGGCGACACCGCCGCAACCACCAAGGCGCTCGCGCTCTTCGACAAGGCCTATCAGCCCCTCTGGCCCACGGAGTTGGTGCAAAGCTACTTCCAGTTGCTCGCAGCGACCCACACGCAGCACACCATGCTCGCCGACACACGCGCGCGACTGCTACGGAACCCCGATGACTACAACGCAGCCACGCGCCTCTTTCACTACTACCAGCAGCAGGGCCGCAGTGACGCGGCAGCAAACGCACTGGCCGAGTACGGTGCCAGTAAAGAGAGCCGCCATGCGGCCTGGTCCGCCGACGAACTCTTCACCTTCGCCGCGCTGCTCGATAACGCGACACAGTATGAAGAGGCGGCGCGCTACTACTTCGCACTCGCGGGTACACAGGGACATCTGACGGCCACAACTCAGACGCCTGAAGAGGTTGGCCTCAGCGGCCTCATCCGCATTCTGCTGACCGCGCCGGAGCGCCCCATCGATCTGGGCTCAGGCAATCTCTCGATCTATCGCGATCTCGCGACCGTCGACCAGGGCCCCGGCTATCTTAATGGCGTGCTCTCCCTATGGTTCAACTCCGCTAATCCCTCTACGGAGTTTCACGACGAAGAAGTAAAGGCCACGCCCTACTTTCATCGCGCGAAAGCAGCCGAACTGCTCGCCATACTCGACCAGCGCTTTCCTGCATCGACCGCGAGGCCTGCACTGCATGCCGCCCTGATTCGCGCCTACACCAGCTACGGCGAAGACGCTGCGATCCAGAAAGCCGGGCAGCAGTTTCTCGCGGACTTCCCGCACGCCGGCGAACGGCTCGAAGTTGCATTAGAAGTAGCCGACGCCGATGCCCGGCAGAACGACACGAAGGCGGAGTTCGGGCTGTACGACAATCTGCTCACCGAACTCGCCGGCAATCTTCAAGGCATGCCGCTAACGGCAGCAGGCGCGGTAGCAACACCTGCGCCCGAAGCTCCAACAGACAGCAGCGACACGACAGACAGCGCGACAGCCTCCGCAGCTACCGCCCCGGCGAGTGCTGTACTGAAGCCATCGCTCGCTATGCCCGTGGCTGCCCCTGCAGCTACCGCCACGGCAGAAGCTTATCGCCAGATTCTTGATCGCTATCTCGGGCGGCTCACGACGGCTAACCAACTGCCCGCAGCCCTTGCGGTCCTGCGGCACGAGCTTGACCGCAATCCGAACGATCCCCTGCTCTACGCAAAGCTCGCAGACTTTCTGCAGCAGAACAACCTCGCAGCGGAACAGGAAGCGGTCTACCAGCAGGCGCTGGCACGTTTCAACGACACGACCTTCTACGACAAGCTCGCGCGCTTCTACCTGCGCCAGAAACGGCAGGAGGACTTCGACACGCTTACGCGCAAGGTCGTCGATATCTTTCAAGGCACAGAGCTTGAACAATACTTCGGCAATGTCACGAACAGCTGGCCCCAGGCCTACCTGCAACTCAACCTGTATGCGCACAAGCGCTTCCCGCACGATCTGACCTTCACGCGCAATCTCCTCACTGCCTATGTCTCGAAAGACACCGCCGATTCTGCCGCATGGGAACAGTTGATCCGCGAGCATTGGCAGGAGTCGCCCGAGCTGCAGGCGGAGTTCTTCGATTACCTCAGCCGAACAGACAAGCTCACGGCGGAGATGACGGCACTGCAAGCGCTTGTGCCTGCGGCTGCCGCGCAGCAGCAAAACCCCGCGGCGACACGCGAGTTGGCGCAGTTACAGCTTTGGCAGTCGCACTTCGAGCAGAGCGCTCCGTTATTAGATGAGTTAGCCCACGCCTATCCCGCCGACGCCTCAGTCGGCGAAGATGCGGCCAGCGTCTTCCGTTCCCTGGCCTACTACGATCCCTCGCAGATTGAGCGTGCTGTTGCCATCGAGAAGCATCTCTCGGAGGCAGATCCCACAAACCTCGACAGGCTTGCAACCATCGGCGATATTTACGCCGACAGCACCTCCTCCAGCCTGAATCTCCCCGTAGACCATCAGCTCGCGCAGGCCGCGCCCTACTGGAAGCGGATGAGTGCCGTACATCCGGGCGTCTCCGACGGGTACCTGCAATCCGCGACCGTCTTCTGGGACTACTTCCAGTTCGACGAGGCCATCGCGCAGATCGAAGCCGCGCGCAAACAGTTCAACCATTCTGCGCTCTATGGCTATGAAGCAGGCGCAATCTACGAGAACAAGCGCGACTTTACGCGAGCGATTGCGGAGTACGTGCGCTCGGCAACAGCGCAGAGCACCGATCAGTCGTCAGCGGACGAGTCAGGTTTCAGCGCACGCGGGAGGCTGCTGACACTGGCCACGCGCCCCGAGACAGCAGATCTCGTCGACCAGGAGACAGAGCGCAGCGCCACACAACATCCCACGCTGGAAGCGCTGAAGCTGCGCATCGATATCCTGCAAGCCCGGCAACAGACCTCCAGCATCGATGCCCTGGTACAGGCCGCTATTCAGCGAGCGGCCAACGTGGACGATGCGGCGCAGCTCGTGGAGCTTAGCCAGAGCAGCCATCTTCCGCAGGCCTACCAGGCGGCGCTCAAGCGCGAGATCGCGCTGGCTGTCGATCCCGTGCAGCGCATCGAGCTGCAGTATCAGCTGGTGCGCGCCTATGAGGACCAGAACGATATCGCGAATGCACAGCGCCTCATCGAGGCTGTCTACAAGGACAACGCGAAGATCCTGGGAGTGGTTCGCGCGACGACCGACTTCTACTGGAACAACAAGCAGCCGCCGCGCGCCGTGGCTACGCTGATACAGGCCTCCCACGAGGCTAATCCAGCACTGGCGCATAACTTCACGCTGGAGGCTATCGCCAGGTCGAACCAGAGCGGCGACTTCGCAGGCGCACGAACTTTGCTGAAACCGTTGCTCGCCAACGATCCCTACAACGCGCAGTACCTCGCGCTCACTGCGGACAGTTACGCACTCGCGCATGATGCCACAGGACTGCGCGACTTCTATGCAGCTACCCTTGCCTCGCTCAAGAGCGCTCCGTTGAACGCGCAACTGAGTGCACTGGAGAAGCGCGACAAGATCGCACTCGTGCGCCAGGGCATGATCCTCGCCCTGACCGACCTCAAGGATTATAGCGGCGCCCTCGAGCAGCATATCGCCCTGATCAGTGCCTTCCCCGAAGACACAAACATCCTGCAGAACGCGGCATCCTATGCTCGCCTGCATAGCCGCGAACAGCAGCTTGTCGCCTTCCTCAACAAAGCAGTAACCGATTCGCCGCGCGACTCGCGTTTTGCCATCGACCTCGGCCGCGTGGACGTGCTCTTCGAGGACTACGACGGCGCGCTGGCTGCCTACTCCAAGGCGATTGCGATTCGCAAAGACCGGCCAGACCTCTACATCGCCCGCGTCGATATCGAAGAACATCAACAGTCTTACGAGGCCGCCTGTGCGGACTACGACAGGCTCTACCTGCTGACCTACAAAGACCCGCAGTGGATGGAGAAGGCCGCGCTAGCACGCGCTCGCCAGGGACGCGCCGACCTGGCCGTGAAGGCGCTGCAGACCGCATGGATCGAAGGCCATCCCCCGTCTGCGGCCAATAACTTCCGTGTCGCCACCCAACTCGCCGATTGGGACATGCTGGCCGAAGCGCGCAAGTTCGCTGATGAGGGAGTGAAACTCGCCGGCGATAACCTGCTCACCAGCGCCCAGAACGCAGACGGCGCTGTGCAATATGCAAGCCTGCTCGGTCGTCAACGACAGGCTCAAGAAGCATTGACGTTGCTGAAGAGTGCCCGTGCGGCAGCAGAGATGTCTCCCTCCTCACCGGCACTCATCGTCAAGCAGGTGGAAGAAAAGGGCATCGCCTCCGTCACAGATGCGGATTGGCGCAAACAGCAGGTAGAACAACGCAGGCAATTTGCGCAGAACACCTTCCGCCGCGCGGTACAGGAGTTGAGCACAACCGTAGGAGACTTCTACACCCCGGAAGAGAAGCTGGCCTATGCTCGGCTGCTGGACACTGAACGCTTGAATCGTCCGCTGAAAGAAGTAGCCGATGTCTGGATTCCTGCAGCACAGGCCGCCGGATTGAAGGACCGTGAGGCTGCCTGGCGTCGAGATATATTGCTCGGAGTCAACAGGAAACTCGCCGAGATACAACTCGAACCCTTCGACACGCTGGAAGCGCAGCGCATGGACAACCTCACACGCGCGCAGACGCTGGATACGTATGCTGCAACGCTCAAGAGCGAAGAGCAGCCGTCCGTGCTCGCCCTGGCTGCAACCGCGTGGCGTGGTGCTGGAAACTTCGAGTCGGAGGTGCGAGATCTCCGCAAGCTGGTCCTCAGCCATCAGGAAGAAGAACAGCAGCAGCGGTTGTTTGCCGTGCTGCTGCAGCACAGTCCTGCCGCACTGGTTCGATTGGCTGCCGCAAAGGGTAACTACGCCGATGCTGCAGCAAACTATGTAGTAACCAATGGCTCCAGAGCCTTGGCCTACCAGGTAGTGGATGCGCGCACCGCAGCCAATCCGCCGGTATGGCCCACGGCCATGAACGCGCTGCTGGGCCTGTACTTCGGCGACACTTCACTGCGCACCGACGCAGCCTTCCAGACTGTGCTCGCTAACGGAACAATCGGCGAGCACTTGAAGGTGGAACCGGATGAAGCGAAACGGATCACCGGCGATCCGTGGTTCTACTACGCCATGCGCTATGGCGTGTGGCGCACCCTTGCAGCGAAGCCTGACGCCGACCCGGAAGATTACCTGCCTGCCGGACTGGAGATCAGCCCGCAGAGCAGCAATAGCTATATCGCGCTCGCACAGGCGTACGTCGACGCGCACAAGTACGACGCCGCGCTCACCGAGTATCGCCACGTAGAAGAGCTTGCCCCGGACGACCCTGAACCCAACCGGGCGATGGCGGAGATCCTCTGGACGGAGGGACATCACGACGAAGCCCTCGCCCAATGGAAGCAGGCGCTTGCGAAGCTGCGCGCCATGGTGGAAGAACAATCTGTGCCGGAGAGCTTCTGGACAAACTTCACCAGCATCGCAAACGATGCTGGTGACTACCAGATCGGCCCCAGGCTGAAGTCCGAAATGGACGCGGTCCTCGAGCCCTACATCCGCAAAAACGGAAGCTATCGCTCGACCGAACTATTGCACGCGGCGTATGTCGCGTTGGAAAAAGTAAGCGCCACCGAAGCCGCCGATTGGGTGCTGGCCCTGGCGGCAAACACAACCGACCAGCGCGCAATTCTTTCCAGTCTGACGGATGAGACCTGGTTCCCTCGCGCGCAGTTCGGAGACATCTATCGTCACGAGCTGGTACTGACTCAGGCCGAAGCCGCAAAAGCGAAGACCACCGAAGACGATGGCGCACAGAGCGTGCTCACCTCCATCCAACTCAAGTACCTCAAGTGGCTCCTGCAACAGGGACAGACCGCAGAGGCGCAGCGCCTGCTCGATAGCATTCCTGCAGCCCAGAGGCAAAGCGAAGAGATGCAGACGGTCACCCTGCTGCTGGCGGCGCGCCAGTCGCGGCTCGCGCAATGGATTGCGGACTACCAGAACGATCCATCCCATGTACCTGCGCTGGCTACGCTCTCCAGCGTGGCGAATCAGCTTCGCCTGAAACAGGACAGCGCCAACAGCCGCCTGCTGCTCGAGTATGTCTTTCAGCAGAAGACCGCACTGCAAGAGCTTGCGGCACCAGACTATCTCGCACTGGCAGAAGCACGGCTCGCAACCAACGACGTACCCGGCGCTCTCGACCTGCTGCACAGGCTCACGCTGCAGGGAGACCTGTACGAAAACCTCGACACTGCCGCCGCTTTGTTGATGCGCACAGGCCATGTGGCCGAGGCGCTGCCTTTGCTGACGAAACTCGCAAACGGCAGCCCCTGGGACTTCGACTATCGACGGCGGCTTGGCGAAGCACAGCTTGCGAGCAAGCAGGATGCGGCAGCCGAAGCGACACTGAAGGCAGTGGCGGCAAGCGACAACTCTCCTTACGACGACAGAGCCAAAGCCGCTGAGGCAATGCGTGCAATCCCCGGAACACGCAGCTTCAGCAGCGCGGAGCTGACACAACTGGCGAACGCCGCACCAGGCACTCCACAGGCAGACCAGCCCTACTTTCTCTATGCACGCATGAGTGAGGCCGCGGCCCTGCCCACGGCGCAGCGCGGCACATTGCTGCGTGCGGCCATCATGGATGCACCGGCGTCTCTGCTCGACAAGTTGCGGCTCGATCTCTTCACCGCCGAAGTCGCCGCAAATCAATATGAGAGGGCCAACACTGCCGTTGCGCCTCTCCTCTCGGAGAACCCTTCTCTACGCACAGCACCGTCGGAGGAAAGTACAGAGGGGACCTCCTCAGATATCTCGGAGGCAACGACGGAAGATTCGGACGCGCAAGAGACGCAGGCTGCGACCATCCTCACCCAACCGCAGGACAAGCGTGATTTCCTTCTCGCGCTGGCGACGATGGAAGAGCATCTCTCCGAAGAACAGCAGGCCATCGAAGATCTGCAGACGGCCTCGCAACTGACCGAGGACAAGGTCCAACAGTCGAAGATTGCGCTCCGCATCAGCTCGCTTCAAGAACGCCTGAACGTGAGACAAGAGAACGCTACCCGCCGGCCAGTCATTCAGACCTCCACTCAACAGGCTGTACTCGTAAGGCCGCGACTCACGGCCAGCGCAACGAAGGTGCACCCATGATGAAGCGATTCTATTTCGCACTCGCAACCATGTTGCTCCTCGGAGTCCTGGGAGTCTGCGGAGCCGCGGTTTACACGGCACTTCAATCATCCCCTCCCGTCAACCTGTCCCTGGCTTCTTTCGCTCCGCAGGGTGCCCTTCTGTCGATCGAGTCTCCCGACTTCAAGGCCCTGCTCAAATCCTGGTCGAGCTCGCAAGAGGAGCAGCGCTGGCTGAAGAGCGATAACTACGCAAGCTTTTCGCACTCTCGTCTATTCTCCCGCCTGGGCGAAGCGCAGGATCAATTCGCGGCCACCGCGGGGTTTCCGCCTGACGCACAGTTCCTGCAACAGGCCGCCGGTGGCCAAAGCCTCTTCGCCTGGTATGACATCGGCAACCTGGAGTTCCTCTACATCACGCGCATGCCCAGTGGAGAAGCAGCCAAAACCCCGCTGCTGCAAATGCGCGACAAGTTTGAAGAGCGCAAGGCAGGAGATGCCTCCTTCTTCGTCCGCACCGAGGGCGACCCCGCGCATACCGTGGCCTTCGCCGTGCATGGCGATTATCTGCTGCTTGCCACACGGGAAGACCTGATTGCCAACGCGTTGCAGTTGATGCAGCAACCGGTGGACGCAACGTTGCTGCACGAACGCTGGTATGCGGAGGCCATCGCTGCCGCGAAAGAACAACCCGGCAACCTGCGCATGGCTTTGAACATGGCGAAGATCGTGCCCTCACCCTACTTCCGCAGCTATTGGATACAGCAGAACATCACGGAACTCAAGCAATACAGCTCAGCGCTGAGCGATCTCTACCTTACTCCCGAGAGCTTTCGCGAAGAGCGCGTATTGATCGCCTCAAACCCTGACAAAGAAGCAACCAGCGCAGACCTTGCCCCCGTGCTGGGATATCTTCCTCAGAACATCGGCGTCTACCGCGCACAGGCTCAGCCCACCACGGCTTCGATCCTTCATCAGTTTGAAGACAAGCTACTCTCGCGCAATACCAGCGCCTATCGCGACACCCACATCGCGCCGGTAGCCGATCTCTCCACTCCCATTGCTGGAGATACGTCGAACTTTGAAGAACGCATCGACGAGACATCGGTCGTCGTGCAACCGCGTGCAGCTTCTCTTTCGCAATTGCAGGACCTGCTCATCGCCGCACATCCCGAGGCGATGCTCGTCTTTTCTTCAGCAAACCAGCCTAAGACTCAGGCCAACGAAACAGCCTTCTTCCCCATTCATACAGCGGTCGTCCTCTCCTCCTCCGCCGGATGGAACCAGGCTGCATGGCAACAGGCTCTCAGCGCCGCGCTGGCACCGCGACTTACCATCGGCAAGGCTGGGCTCGCCTGGCAGGAGCATCACCATGACAATGTGAGCTGGGTAGAGCTGAGTGGAATACACGGTCTCGTGCTGGCGATTCAGGGTAACGTCTGCGTGGTTGCTTCTGATGAAGCGACCTTGCTGCTTCTTTTCGAAGCCTCGCATCATGCAGCTTCCACGCCGAAGCCTGCAAAGATCATCGCGGGCTTCGACCATCGCTCCGAGCGGGAGAGCTTTGTGCGATTGACCCCTCTGCTGGATGGCTCCGGCAGCTCGCAGTCAGGCGGTGGTGACACCCCACCGTTCTTCTCCAGGAACATGGCCAGCCTGAGCAGCACGTTCCAGGATCTCGATGCCGAGACCTTCACAGAATCCCCCATGGGCAGCGGAACGACGCACCAGACTGTTCTCTATCAATGGCGGCACTAGTGATGTGTGGCGAGCACCTGGTCGCGGTATTTAGTCCAGGAACCAGCGTCTACGCCCAGCAACTGCCCCAGGTGCTCCGCCGAAGAACAAGGTACTGGGTGCGAACCTACACCTTCCGGCAACTCTCGTGACTGAGCCTCATCCGTAAGAATCACTAATGGATTCGAGGCATCGTCTGCGATGCCCTGCATGTTGAAGATGACTAAATCCGCCGCCTTGGCGATGTCATACACAAAGGTAATCACGGTAGGCGAGAAGCTGCGCAGATTGAAGAAGCAGGTGCTGAAGTCCTCATCGCTCTCCAGCCCTTTCGCCCGGATCTCGACACAAGACTGATCGGGAAAGGTTGCGAAGTAGGTTGCGAACTTATCGCAACCATCCTTGCAATGCTGTTGCAACAACGACAGTACGACCTTTTTGTTAGCCAAAGCCTCTTTCCCGGCCTTGAATCGAAAAAGATAGAGATCAAAACTCACGGAAAACCATCCTGCCAATCGGCGTTACTTCATGGTTCCCTGAGGCGCCGCGTGATCGAGATCCAGGTTGAGCTCCAGAACGTTGACGCGGGGCTCGCCCAACACACCGAACTGGCGGGCCTGCGTGTGCTTTGCTACCAAATCATGCACAGCACTCTCCGAGAGATGCCGCTCCTTCGCCACACGAGCCACCTGGTACTCCGCTGCTGCCGGTGTAATGTCAGGGTCAAGTCCCGAGCCGGACGCTGTGACCAGATCGACAGGAACCTCGGTGCCCGGATGATCTGTATTCGCAGCAGTGACATCCGTCTTCATACGATCGATAAGCTTCTGACTGGTCGGCGCATAGTTCGAGCCGCCCGAGTTGGCCGCGTCATACCCACTCCCTGCCTGTGACGGGCGCGAATGAAAGTATGCCGGCGTGGTGAAGGACTGACCCAGGAGATGGGAGCCTACAACGGTTCCATTCTCTGAGATGAGCTGTCCGTTCGCCTTGTCCTTGAACAGAAGCTGCGCGGCGCCGGTGACCAGGAGAGGATACGCTACGCCAAAGATGATCGTCGTAACAAGTGTGTAGAGGATAGCGGTGACAACATTGCGTCGCATAACTGCCCCTTATGCCAGATGGATGGCGGTAATGATTAAGTCGATGATCTTGATACCCAGGAACGGCGCGATCAAACCTCCGACGCCGTAGATGAGCAGGTTGCGGCGCAGCAGCGCCTCGGCCGACATAGCTTTGTAGCTCACGCCACGCAGTGCCAGCGGAATCAACCCGACGATGATAAGCGCATTGAAGATCACGGCGGAGAGAATCGCGGACTGCGGCGTCTTCAGGTGCATGATGTTGAGTGCGCCGAGCACCGGGAACGTCGCCGCAAACATCGCCGGAATAATGGCGAAGTACTTCGCGACGTCGTTGGCAATCGAGAACGTCGTGAGCGCGCCACGCGTCATCAGAAGCTGCTTGCCGATCTCAACGATCTCGATGAGCTTGGTGGGGTTGGAGTCCAGGTCCACCATGTTGCCGGCTTCCTTGGCAGCTTGCGTACCGGTGTTCATCGCGACGCCTACGTCGGCCTGTGCGAGCGCGGGAGCGTCGTTGGTGCCGTCGCCCGTCATCGCGACGAGCTTGCCTTCGGCCTGCTCACGCTTGATGAGGTCCATCTTGTCCTTGGGCTTGGCCTCGGCAAGAAAGTCGTCGACGCCGGCTTCGCGAGCGATTGCCGCCGCGGTCAGCGGATTGTCGCCGGTGATCATGATGGTCTTGATGCCCATCGCACGAAGCTGCGCGAAGCGCTCCTTCATGCCGCCCTTGACGATGTCCTTCAGATGAATCACACCGAGCGCCTGGCGGTTCTCCGCAACTACAAGCGGTGTGCCACCGGAGCGTGCCACGGTTTCGACGTCGATGCGGACCTGGTCGGGCAGCGAGCCGCCGCGTTCCTGCAGGAAGCGCGCGATGGCGTCCGTGGAACCCTTGCGGATGATGCGGCCTTCCATGTTCACGCCGGACATGCGGGTCGTGGCGGAGAACGGAACGAACTCCGCCTGCAGATCGTGGAGCTCGCGGCCACGCAGACCGTAGAGCTCCTTGGCGAGCACAACGATGCTGCGGCCTTCGGGAGTCTCATCCGGCAGCGAAGAGAACTGCGCGGCATCGGCGAGCTGATCTTTGCTGACGCCCGGAGCCGGGATAAACGCCGCCGCCTGGCGATTGCCGAGTGTGATGGTTCCGGTCTTGTCGAGCAGCAGCGTATTGACGTCGCCTGCCGCTTCGACAGCGCGGCCCGACATCGCCAGCACGTTGTACTGCACCAGGCGATCCATGCCCGCGATACCTATGGCCGAGAGCAGGCCGCCGATGGTCGTCGGGATCAGGCAGATAAGCAGCGAGATCAGAACGAAGACAGACTGAGGTGCCGTGGAGTAGATTGCGATCGGCTGCAGCGTAACCACCGCGAGCAGGAAGATGATCGTGAGACCTGCGAGAAGAATGTTCAACGCAATCTCGTTGGGGGTCTTCTGACGCTCGGCGCCTTCTACGAGCGCGATCATGCGATCGAGGAAGGTCTCGCCGGGATTCGACGTAATGCGGACCTTGATCTCGTCCGACAACACGCGCGTGCCACCGGTCACAGCCGAGCGGTCGCCGCCAGCCTCACGAATGACCGGCGCAGACTCACCCGTAATCGCCGACTCATCGACAGAGGCAACGCCCTCAATGATCTCGCCGTCACCGGGAATCATCGAGCCCGCCGCGATGAGGCAGACATCGCCCGAACGGAGGTTGAGGCTTGGGACCTCTTCCGTCGTGCCATCGGCACGCAGGCGGATCGCGATGGTATCGGACTTCGCCTTGCGCAGCGCATCGGCCTGGGCCTTGCCGCGACCTTCGGCCATCGCCTCGGCGAAGTTGGCGAAGAGCACGGTGAACCACAGCCAGAGAGTGATCTGCAGATCGAAGCGAAGGGCGTGATGCGCCTGGATGAGGTCGCGGACGGTGTAGATCGTCGTGATCACACTGCCGATCTCAACGACGAACATCACCGGATTTTTCATCATCGTGCGGGGATTCAATTTGACGAAGGCGTCGTGAAGAGCGCGGCCGACGATCTTTGTATCCCAGAGTGAACGCTTACGGGTATTTGCCATGGTGTTTCCTTAGTAGGCCTTGCCAGCGTGAAGGAGAAGGTGCTCGAGAACCGGGCCAAGCGAAAGCGCCGGGAAGAAGGTCAACGCGCCAACGATCAGGATCGTGCCGATCAGCAGGATCGTGAACAGCGGCGTATGCACCGGAAAGGTTCCAGGAGAAGGCGGAACAAGCTTCTTGCGCGCCAGGTTGCCGGCGATCGCCAGCACCGGAATAGCCATCAGGAAGCGGCCGATCAACATCGCAAATCCCAGCGAGAGGTTGTACCAGTGCGTGTTGGCGCTCAGACCCGCAAAGGCTGAACCGTTGTTACCAGTCGCCGAGGTGAAGGCGTACAGGATCTCCGAAAGTCCGTGAGGACCGCCGTTTGCCAGCGCACTCAGACCGAGGTTCGGCATCATCAGCGTCACAGCCGAGAAGCCGAGGATCGAAAGCGGGAAGATGAGCGTATAGAGCATCGCCATCTTCACGTCGTACGATTCGATCTTCTTGCCGAGATATTCGGGTGTGCGTCCGACCATGAGGCCTGCGATAAACACCGCCAGCACCACGAAGATCAGCATGCCGTACAGCCCGGCCCCGACGCCTCCGAAGATCACCTCACCCAGCATGATGTTGACGAGAGGAACGAGGCCGCCAAGCGGCATATAGGAGTCATGCATGCTATTGACCGCGCCGCAGCTTGCGTCTGTCGTAACGGTGGCGAAGAGCGCGGAGTTGGCGATACCGAAGCGGACCTCCTTGCCCTCCATATTGCCGCCAGGCTGCGCTGCTGTGGTGTGCTGGTCGACATGCAGGGCGGCCGTATGCATCAGCGGATTCGGCTGGGCCTCCGCATAATATGCGACGAGGACACCCGCGAAGAAGAGTGCGCCCATTGCGGCGAACACCGCCCATCCATGGGCCGGCGACTTCGTCATCCTGCCGAGCATGACCGTTAAGCCGCCGGGGATTACAAAGATGGAGAACATCTCCAGGAGATTGGAAAACGGTGTCGGATTTTCAAACGGATGCGCGCTGTTGGCATTGAAGAAGCCGCCGCCGTTGGTGCCCAGCATCTTGATAGCTTCCTGCGAAGCGACCGGCCCCTGCGCGATGTTCTGTGTCGTCACGGTTTGCGTCGTGGCCTTGCCATCAGCGCCGGTCGTCGTTACCGTCATCGGTTGTATGAGCTTCGCCTGGTCATAGGGGCGAAAGTTCTGCACCACACCCTGCGAGACAAGCAGCAGCGCATAGACAAAACAGGCAGGCAGCAGAACCCAGAGAGAAGCGCGCGTCGTATCAACCCAGAAGTTGCCGAGCGTCTTCGACTCGCGCCGAGCAATGCCGCGGACCAGCGCTACAGCCAACGCTATACCCACAGCCGCCGAGAAGAAGTTGTGATATGCGAGCGTGAGCATCTGGGTGAGATAACTCATCGTCGTCTCGGGTGTATAGGCCTGCCAGTTGGTATTGGTCGTGAACGAGACTGCGGTATTCCAGGCCAGGTCGGCCGGAACGCCTGCGAGATGCTGCGGATTAAGCGGCAGAAAATACTGCAGGCGCTCGATCGCATAGGTAACGACCAATGTGACGAGGCTGAAGACGAGCATCGCAATCGCGTACTCAGTCCAGCGCATCTCGCGCGTCTCATCGACGCCGGTCAGCTTGTAAATAAGACGCTCGAGGGGACGAAAGACAACGTCGAGAAAGGTCTTCTCACGCTCGAAGACGCGCGCCATGTACACGCCGACAGGTTTTGCGCATACGAGTACAAGGGCGAAGAAGAGGAGTATCTGAAACCAGCCGTTGGCGGTCATGTTCTAAGGTGTCCTGTTAAAACTTTTCTGGCTGTAGAAGCGCGTAGACGAGATAGACGAGAAGGCCAAGAATGACCAGGCCAAGCAAAATCGTTTCGATCATTACTTGCCTGCTTTCGTGGCAAGGCGTTCACATCCGGCCGTGTAAGCCACGGCAATGGCGAAAAACGCGATGCTGGCTACAATACATCCGATGTCCCACATAAGTGTTTGCTCCTGAACCTCAGGCCCGGCAAAGCCACACGGACCATCATGAAAACTTGCGCTCCATGACCATCTGCAAGTCTCTGCCCGGGCTAATAAGGAAAGCATAAAGATGCCCTTTACGAGAGCGTCAGAAATGGAATATCAGGTCACTGGCTACAGTAAACTGGCTCTGCCGGGTTCCACGGTCGTAGGCGTCACGATCCCACGCGTGGTCGAATCGAATCTCCGGACGGATCTGGATCGTTGAGCCGATCCAGTGGCTCAGCATCAGGGTATTCTCGGTGTACTTGGTGTTCACACCTGTACGCTGGCCCTTCTTATCGTTGAGAAGGTCACTGCGCAGCGAAATGAAATCATGCCCCGATAGCTGCTTGTTCACGTAGTTGACGACGGCATACTCCGGAGCAAAACAGGTCTGTTGGTCCGGCCTGCAGATCGCTCCATTCGCGTTGGTCTCCGGCGCGATCGGTCCACCTACTCTCGGCACATCGCGCTCATACATGACATAGGCTTCCGTCGCCATATGCCAGGTCTTCGAGAAGCGGTGGTACCAGGTGCCGTCGTACTGCTGCAAGTTGTTATAAGCGTACTTGCCGCCATTGATGCCGTTGGCGCAGAGATAGAAGTTGTCATCGACAGAAGCCGTGGTGTAGCTGACGCAGGCCGTCGCCGAGGGCTGTGCATCCTTCGTCCATAGCGCAACATCGTGACTGCCGGTGATGCCTGCCTGTACAAGCCACTGGTCCGTCAACTGCACCGTTGCCAGAACACCAGTGTCCGTAAAGGGATCGATCGCGTACAACAGCGAGTGGCTGAACATATAGTTGTTCGGCGTAAGCTGGGCCTCAATACCAGGAATAGAGATATAGCGTCCCGCACGAATATTCATGCCCTTCGCAACCTTCGGGATATACACATCGATGTACTCGAGAACCGGATCGAAACCATACTGGTGGTTGTGATCGACCAACTGGCTGCTCAGGTATCCTTTGTTGGTCGTGTACCTGTAGTCCGTGCCATAGAGAGCGGTCAGGTGATAGCCCACGTCCACATGCTCTCGCTGCACGGAGTTGGGCAGCCGCTCGACATAGACGACCAACTGATTCAACTCGAAGCGGTTCGAATACGCGTCATTCGCCTCAGGCGAATTGCTGTTCGCCGAGGTGCTGAAGTTCACCGTGGGCTCAACCCAGCCATAGACCTTGGTCCGGCTCTGCGCGCCGTTGATGGCCGTCATCAGCGGATAGCTGTTCGTATCCGCCTCGCCGATCACCGGAGAACCGCCATACGACCAATCCGAGTTTGGGAAAGGCGGCGACGAAAGAGGCGAGGGCAGCCCTCGCCGCGGTGGCGCAGGGCTCTCAGGAGCCGTTCCATGCCAGTCTTCGACGTAGAACTGATCGAGCCGTCCCCAGAAAGATTGCGGCACAGCCTGAACCTGCTTCGAAGAAGGGTTCTCCGGTAATGGAGCCGGTTGTTCCTGAGCTGACATACAAGCTCCGCGAACGGTGCACCACACGAAGAGCCAGAAAAAACCAGAAAGGCGGGGAGGCATGGTTGTCCTTACCTTCTCACCCAGGACATAAAGAACCAATAAAGAATCCATAAAGATGGACCCCATCAGAAATCAACCCATTACGGAAACGAGATCAAGTTCTGGCGCTTCTAGGTCTCTTTGCCCTTCTTTCCTGCGACCTAGAACCTTCTCGTACATCCGTACATAGTCGGCCGCCATCCTCTTTGCCCGAAAGCGGGCTTCAAACATCGCTCTACAGCCTTCGCGGCGGATGTTCGCGAGCCTGGGCACGCAGCGTACAGCCTCCTCAACGCTGTCGACGATGAAACCTGTCACACCGTCCTGGATAACCTCCGGCACAGAACCGCATCTCCACGCAATGACAGGAGTACCGCAGGCCAGCGCTTCGATCATAACCAGGCCGAACGGTTCGGGCCAGTTCACCGGAAAGAGCAACGCCTTGGCATGCCCGAGAAACTCGTTCTTCGCCTCGCCGCCGATCTCGCCTACAAACTCCACGAAGGACGCACTCTTTTGCAGCAGGGGCTGAATCACCTGTTCAAAGTAATTACGGTCTTCGTCATAGATCTTCGCTGCAATCTTCAATCGAACTCCGGAGAGTCTGGCGATCTCGACAGCGCGCTCCAGCCCTTTATCGGGAGAGGTTCTACCGAGGAACGCAAAGTATTCTCCGGGCTGCGATTGAAACGGATGCAGCGTCTCAGGAAGACCGTGATACACCGTTCCCAGCCAGTTGGCATTGGGAACAGGCTCCTGCTGGCTGTTGGAGATAGCGACCAGCGGAACGTCGCGATATTCCTCGAGCAGCTCACGCAGATCGTGCGCGTGGACAAAGCCATGCAGCGTAGTCACCGAGGGACAACCGTAGCGGCGGACCAGCGGGAAATGAATGTAGTCGCTATGAAAGTGAATCATGTCGAAGCGGGATAGATCCCGAAAGACAAGCTCCATCATGCGCACGTGATGCGGCAAGGTTTCGCGGCAATCTTTGTCACGCCACAAGGCCTTCTCGCATACCGGCACAAGATGTGCTGAGGTCTGCGAGTCGCCGCTGGCAAACAGCGTGACCTCGTGGCCCAACTGAACCAGCTCTTCTGTAAGCCACGAGACCACGCGCTCCGAACCGCCATAGAGACCCGGGGGAACACTTTCAAAAAGTGGTGCTACCTGTGCAATTCGCATAAAGTCCTATCGTGCCGCCCGTCCGAGATGCATCATCGGAAGGCCATTGCGCAGTTTCTGGAAGTAGCAGATCTCCACCAGCGTCGGCCAAAGCTCGATGGAAGCCTTGATGACGGCTATCGCATCGTCGACGATACGCAGCAGGTTGTGCTGGAAGAAATCCGGCTCAAAGCCATAGAACGCCTTCTCGAGATTGGCTGCAAAGAGCCGCAGCGCATCGATACGATCCTGGCTCTTTGCTGTCTCTGCTGCACGTAGCGCGCGGGTGTGGAGGCTGGTGATCTTCTCCAGAATCTCCTCAGCATCCTGTGCTGTGACCTCTCCCGTGTAGCCGAAGGTAATACCGAGTTCATCCACACTGGTGAGAGAGTCCTTAATCTTTCTCTTGAGCAGGTTGGCAATCTCTTCGTTCAACACCTCGGAGGCCGGAGGATTCCGCATGTAGTTGCTCTTGGTATGGTGCTGCGCCGCATCGACATGCGCCGCTACGATACCCTCCTGCTGGATCCAGAGCCGATAGATGTAATCCTCAAAGCGCAGTCTTGTCGGGAAGAACGGCGGCAGGCCAAACGTATTGTCATAGCCGGCTACGCCACAGTCCATGCGCCAGTTCTTATTCGTTACCGCCGGACGGAAGTTCACCAGGACGTAGAGATCGTTCAGGCTGTCCAGGCTGGTCTGGTCTTCATCGTTCAGGAACATGTCGACAAAATCGATAGCGTCGATATCGTTCGTACCGGAACGGAAGGTCTGCGCCATCTTGACGACCGCATCGTCCGAGACCCGTCCTCTTTGCAGGAGGGTGGCATTGTCTTCGATCAGTCCCTTGGTGACGTTGGTCTCCAGGTCCATCGCGGTGTCGATCAGGAAATCGCCATGCTCATAGTTTTCCGGAATCTCGGAGACAGGCTTGCCGAGTACATCGGAGAAAGCCGACATGATGTCGAATGACTTTCTTGCATAACCGTTCTTGCCGACCTTATGCAGACGCCCGCGACTGATCTGGTTGTTCTCCAGTGACTCGGGACTATCCTCCATGAGGGAATAGGGCCGCATGTCATCGTCGGAGCTAACCATCAGTCCGCCGAGAGAGTACATCAAGGTGTAGTTTCGATTGCCGCCATAGCTGGGCCTGAAGAGATTTTTCACCAGCGGCTCCAACCGCTTATTGCGCAGGCGAGAGTTGATATAAGCAAGGAACTCTTCTTTTTCGCGGGGGCCTACGTAGAACAGGTCGGAGTTGGTTTTCAGCTGTTCTAAGTTACTGAAGTACTTCTCCACGTTGGTGGGAGTGGAGTCATCGAAGACGATCATTTGTGGAGAGTGACCGTTCTTCCAAAAGTGCTCGTCGTATTCATGCACTGTTTGACTTACATCGCGTAGCCGATGTGTCGGAACTACAAAGTACGTCTCTGGATCATTCATAATATTTTGGGATTATCCGAAGGGATGTCGTCCGGCGATAACGCCGATCTGCAGCCGTACAAGAAAGATCGGCAGCTAAATGGCACTAATTGGGCACGACGAATCATCACGCTTTTAATCGTAGAGCGCCGAGCATAAGGGTTTCATAAGGGTTTTAAAAGGGCTTTTTGCTGTTACTGGTGCTTGTTTTTCGTCGTTGTTTGTTTTTCGCCGTCATCCTGAGCCGTAGGCGAAGGACCCCAGCATTTAGGATCACCACCTAGTCTCAGGTTCACATAAAGGCCCCAGCGACTGCGTGCCAGCTTAGCGGTATCTACTTCTCGATCATCGTGCAAGATGCGGGGGTCCTTCAGCTACGCTTCAGGATGACGACGAAAAACAGACAACGGCAAAAACAAACAACGACAAAAGATGCCGACAACTCACTGACTCTTCTGCGTAATGATATGCAAGTCCGTATGCGGGGCCGCCGCTGCGAATTGCTGGATCGCAAGAAAGTAGAGGTACTTCTTAATCCCCGTCAGTGCCGAGCGTCCGAACAGCACCTGTGTAATGCGATTCTGCTGCGCGAACTCTGCCGTAGCACTTGCAACATTCGAACCCTTGAGGCGCACGATGGTCGCTCCCAGGTTTCGCGCGAACTGCAGGTTATCGTCGAGCGCGCGTGCCGCCTCCGGTTCGCGATCGCGTTCCGTATCGAGATGCAGCACATAGAACTCCGCATCCATACCCTGCGAAAGACGCGCGCCACGTGCAATCAAATCGCGCGCCGCAGGACTGGCACTAATGCAGACCGCAACCTTCTCGGCAACCGTCCAATGCCCGCCTAGTTGCTTGCGCTTCACATAGTCGTCGAGCGTGCGATCGACAGCGCGAGTCACCCGCTGCAGTGCCATCTCGCGCAGGGCAATCAGATTGCCGCGACGAAAGAAGTTCGAGAGAGCGCGCTCCACCCGTTCCATCGGATAGATATCACCGCGCCGCATGCGCGTCGCCAGGGCCTCAGGGGTCAGATCGCTGATGACGATCTCATCCGCCCGATCGAGCACCCAGTCCGGCACGGTCTCGCGCACCGTGATGCCGGTAAGCGACTGCACCCGCGGCGTAATGCTTTCGACGTGTTGGATGTTCACCGTGGTCACCACATCGATGCCGGCATCCAGCAGTGCAAAGACATCTTCATAGCGCTTCTGAAATCGGCTGCCCTCCACATTCGTGTGCGCGAGTTCGTCAATCAGCGCTACCTGTGGCTGTCGTGCCAGGATGGCGTCCACATCCATCTCCGAAAAGAGCGTCCCCTTGTAGTCGATCTCGCGGCGCGGAACGGTCTCGATCTTCGCGGCCACCTCGGAGGTCCCGATGCGGCCATGCGTTTCCACGATCCCAATCACGACGTCTTCGCCACGGCTCTGCCGGCGGATACCCTCGCTCAGCATGCTGAAGGTCTTGCCTACTCCGGGCGCATAGCCGAGAAAGACCTTGAAGCGCCCACGCTTCTTCTCTACGTTTTCCGCGGACTCAAGCCAGTCTTCGGGTCGTTTCCTTGGCGTGTCGCATGCACCCATAGAGCAGTTCTCCTGTTTCTACATAACGGACAAGTTAACGAGAGCCGCTTTCTTTAAAAACGACATATGGAACCTCCCCGTCGGAATACCTCTGCAGGAGAACCGATCGAGTCGTAGAATCTCACAGTGAACTCGAAACGGCTTATTACCATTATGCGTTGCATCGGCGCCGCAGCCTGTCTCGCGGGAATTGTAACGTTCTACAGGCTCGTCGTGCATGCCAACCAGACGACCGTCGCTCTGACCTTACTGCTGCTTATCCTGTTCATCGCAGCCAGATGGGGTTTGCGTTTCTCCATCGGGGCCTCACTCGTCGCCACTGCCTGCTACAACTTTTTCTTTCTTCCGCCGCTCTACAAGTTCACGGTCTCCGATCCACAAAACCTCGTGGCCCTTGCCGTATTCCTCATCACCGCCGTCTTTGCCAGCCGCCTATCGCATCGCATCCGCGCCGAGTCGAGCGATGCCCGTGCCCGGCAATCGGAGCTGGAGATCCTCTATAGCCTCAGCCGCGACCTGCTGCAGAGCGAGGAGCTGACCCAGCTAACCAACTCTATTCCGGCATCAGTCACGCTTGCCACCGGTTCGAATTCGGTCCTCTTCTATCTGCTGGAGGGCAATCGGAGCTACCGGTCGGGCCTTGACACCAGCATCGCCTGGCCCCCCACCATCGACACCACGGAGTTGCATGAACTGGCCCACGCCCCCGGCGTCTCCATCACCTCGGACGGCGCGGCCATCGTGCCGCTGCGGACCGGCGTAAAGCCTCGTGGCCTTCTGATTCTGCGCGGCGTCAAACTCTCTACCCAAACTCTCGAGGCCCTCGGAGGCCTGGTCTCCGTGGCACTGGATCGCGTGCGCGCAGTGGAAGAGGTCGCCCACGTCGAAGCCGCGCAGGAGAGCGAACGCCTGCGGTCGATGATCCTGGATTCGATCACGCATGAACTGCGAACGCCGGTAGCATCGATCAAAACTTCCATCGACAAACTCCTGGAGGCCAACTCCGAGTCCGCCGATTCCCATGAGCTTCTGACGGAGATTGCCGAACAGAACGACCGGCTCGATCAACTGGTCACGGAAGCCGTCGAGATGGCCCAGCTCGATACGCAACAGGTCAGCATGGACGTTAGTCCGCAACAGCTCAGTGACATGATCGACGCGGCCATCGAAACGGCTGGTGCCAGACTCGCCGGTCACGAAGTCATCAAAAGAATTCCCGAGGATCTACCGTGTGTCGTCGCCGACCCACTCCGTATTGAGAAGGTGATCTACAACCTGCTTGAGAATGCGGCGAAGTACTCCACCTCCGGCCAGCCGATCTATATCAGCGTAGAGGTGCGTGGACAGTGTGCCTCGTGCAGCATCGCGGACCGTGGCATCGGTATCGATCCAGCCGAGCAGCCCCTGGTCTTCGACAAGCTCTACAGGTCACGCAAACGAACAGCACATATTCCTGGGACCGGAATGGGACTGGCGATCTGCCGCGCCATCGTAGAAGCGCATAACGGGACGATCTCGGTTACCAGTCAGCCTGGGCAGGGATCGGTGTTTACGTTTACCTTGCCGTTGGCGTAGATGTGACTGTAGCTGTTGCTTGTTTTTCGTCGTCATCCTGAAGCGTAGCTGAAGGACCCCCGTATTATTGCTGTCACAAACGTTTCGCGTTGATGAGTCTGGTTTGGCGAATGTATGCCAATCCAAACGATATTTATTTCCTCTGGCATTGTGCAAAATACGGGGGTCCTTCGCCTACGGCTCAGGATGACGACGAAAGACAAGCAACGGCAAAGACATTTCAGACGTGACACTCACACAAGTGCAGATACACACCTAGAAATCTTCCTCAAACCCAACTTCCCCCACCACCGCGCTCTGATAAGCCGAGACGCGGCGCTCAAAGAAGTTCGTAAGCTCCTGCACATCCTGAAGGTCCATAAAGCTGAACGGATTCTTCGCGTTGAAGACCGGTGCAATACCGAGACGCTGCAAGCGCGAATCCGCAACATATCCCAGGTACTGGCGCATATCCCGCAGTGAGAGACCAGCCACACCGCCACTCAGCAAGTCTTCGGCAAACTGCGCTTCGGCGTCGACGGCCTCGTGCAGCATGGTGACGATGTCCTTCTCCAGCTGTGCATCCCAGAGATCCGGCTCTTGCGCGCGGACGACGTTGACAACCTCGAACGCGAACTCGAGATGGCAGCTCTCATCGCGGAAGACCCAGTTGGTGCCCGCCGCCAGGCCATGCAGCAGGCCCTTCGAGCGGAAGAAGTAGACATAAGCAAACGCCGCGAAGAAGAAGAGTCCTTCGATGCAGGCAGCAAAGCAGATCAGGTTGAGCAGGAACTGGCGGCGATGTTCGCGCGTCTCCAGTTGATCCAACTGCTGAATGGAATCCATCCACTTCATACAGAAGTCAGCCTTCTTACTGATCGAGGGGATGTTCTCGACGGCAGCGAAGGCGGCGGCGCGTTCATCAGGATCAGGCACGTAGTTATCGAGAAGTGTGAGATAGAACTGCACATGCACCGCCTCCTCAAACAACTGCCGCGAAAGATACAGACGGGCCTCCGGCGAGTTGATGTGCTTGTAGAGATTGAGCACGAGGTTGTTCGACACGATGCTGTCACCCGTAGCGAAGAACGCCACCAGGCGCTGGATGACATGGACTTCGGCAGGAGTAATGCGCTGCTTCAGATCGATGAGGTCAGTCTGAAAATCGACTTCTTCGACCGTCCAGGTATTTTTGATGCCATCGCGAAACATGTCGTAGAAGACCGGGAAGCGCATGGGGCGCAGCGTGAGGCAGAGACCGGGGTCGAGGATGTGCGCAGGTGCCGCGACGGAGGAGTGGGTGGTGTGTTCGGACATAGTGGCTCGCTTTCGATGGAGAGCAGGGGTAACCCGAGCGGGAAGCAGATTCCCTCCGGGAATGACAACAAGAAAAACAAAAGCTGGTTACTGGCAGGCTTCGCAGGACTCGGGATTTTCCAGGGAGCACGCGATAGCAGCTTCGGTGGAGACAGCGGGCTTCGCAGGAAGAGCATTCGACACCGCAGCGCCGGCACGAGCGCTGGTGTTTGTCACCGTAGCCTTCGAGATCTTCGTAGCGGGCCGCGAGCGCAGGTAGTAGGTCGTCTTCAACCCCTTCTTCCACGCGTACATATACATCGAGGAGAGCTTGCCGATATTAGGAGATTCGGCGAAGAGGTTCAAGGACTGCGACTGATCGATATACGCGTTGCGCGCAGCGGCCATGTCGATCAGAGCGCGCATAGGAATCTCCCACACCGTGCGATAGAGCAGCTTGAGATCGTCCGGAAGCTCGTCGATGTTCTGCACGGAACCCTCGGAGAGCTTGAGGCGCATACGCATCTCCTCGGTCCAGAGATTGCGCAGCTTCAACTCGTCGATCAGGTAGCGATTCACCTGGAGGAACTCGCCGGAGAGAGTCTCGCGTTTGAAGAGGTTGGAGATCTGCGGCTCAATGCACTCATAGCAGCCGACGATAGAGGCAATCGTCGCCGTCGGCGCAATGGCGATGACCAGTGAGTTGCGCACGCCAAACTGCGCGATGCGCGCACGCAGCGCGTCCCAGCGTTCGGTGTCGGCGGGCGTCACGTTCCAGAGATCGAACTGAAGCTGGCCCTGCGCAAGACGAGTGTCGTTGAAGGTCGGATGCGGCCCAGCCTTTTCGGCAAGCGTACACGAAGCTGTGAGCGCGTGGAAGTAGATCTCTTCCTGGATCTTCGTCGAGAGAGCCTGTGCCTCTGCTGAATCGAACGGCAGATGCAGTTGGAAGAAGACATCCTGAAGGCCCATCAACCCGAGGCCGACTGGACGCCACTGCGCATTGGAGCTGGCAGCCTGCGCCACGGGATAGTAGTTGATGTCGATCACGCGATCGAGCATCGGGACCGCTGTGCGAACCGTTGCGCCGAGCTTCTCGAAGTCAAAGCTGGCCTTGCCGGTCTCGTCCGCGATGACGTGCCGCGCAAGATTGATGGAGCCGAGGTTGCAGACCGCAGTCTGGTCCTTGGAAGTAACTTCCGTGATCTCGGTGCAGAGGTTCGAGAGGTGCACCACATTCCCCGGCTTGCCGGTCTGGTTGCACTTCAGGTTGGTGGCGTCCTTGAACGTCATCCAGCCGTTGCCGGTCTCGGCAAGTGAGCGCATCATGCGCGCGTACAGGTCGCGAGCCTTGATCTGGCGATGGTAGAGCTTATCCGCCTCAGCCTTCTCGTAAGCCTCGGTGAAGGCATCGCCGAAGAGGTCGGGGAGTTGAGGGACATCCTTCGGATCGAACAGCGACCACATACCGTCGGCTTCGGCGCGCTGCATGAAGAGGTCAGGAATCCAGTTCGCCAGATTGAGGTTGTACGTGCGGCGTGCGCCATCGCCCGTGTTCTCGCGTAGTTCGAGGAACGACTCGATATCGGCATGCCAGGGCTCGAGATACACGCAGCACGCGCCCTTGCGCTTGCCGCCCTGGTTGACAGCCGCAACAGAACTGTCGAGCGTACGCAGCCACGGAATGATCCCGTTGCTGAGTCCGTTCGTAGCGCGGATGAGCGACCCCTCCGAGCGCACGCGGTGAAACGCCAGCCCGATGCCGCCCGAGAACTTCGAGAGCATCGCCACATTCTTATAGGTGTCGTAGATGCTCTCCAGCGAATCGAGCGGAGAGTCGTGCAGATAGCACGACGACATCTGCGCGTGCTTGGTGCCGGAGTTGAAGAGCGTCGGCGACGACGGCATGTAGTCGAGCGACGCAATCAGCCGATAGAACTCGATAGCCTCATGCGGTGTTCCCGCCAGCCCGCAGGCGACACGCAGGAAGAAGTGCTGCGGCGTCTCGATGATGCTGCGCGAGATCGGGTCACGCAACAGGTAGCGGTCATACACGGTACGCAGGCCGAAGTACTCGAAGCGATCGGAGAAGTTATCGTCGATGGCGTGGTTTAGCTTGCGAGCATGCGTCAGCACGAACTCGGCGGTCGCCTTGCTGACGACGCCCTCCTGGTGCCCATAGGCGATGGCCTGCGAGAACGAGTGCAGGTTGAGCGCCGAGACCTCCTTCACGATGGTCGCCAGCAGCAGCCGTGCCGCCAGCCGCGAGTACTGCGGCTCCTCCGCGATGAGAGAGGCCGCCGTGTCGATGGAGATCGTGTCCAGCTCGCGCGTCGTGGCGCCATCGTAGAGGCCGCCGATGGTCTTCGACGCGACGCGGATGGCGTCGACGTGGGTCAACCCATCCGACGACCGCTGTACCGCGCGGACGATCTTGTTGACGTCCACCGGCTCCAGGGCGCCGTTACGCTTGCGGACGTGCATCACCGGCGTCTCTTCCCGCACGGGAAAGCCGGGATTGATATCGGAGAGGCTGGTTTGGACGCTGACTGGGGCGTTGTTTGCGGTCGTGGCCATCGGATAGATCTCCTTGGCCTCAGAAGCGTGCGAAGAAACAACGGAAGCACCTCGCCCGAAGACGAAGAGGAGAACCGTTGCCACCTCGCCTCCCCTCGGAGGCGCGAGCGAATATTTCCAGGGCAGGTCTTCGGACTTTGCAGGTTCGAACCTAATCGCCGGACTTCCCGGAGTCTTGCGGCTCCAGTGTCATCGTGGGCTTTCGTACCTGCTTACCGCTGCGGGGCAGCTCCGGATTTTCACCGGATTCCCTTTTGATTCTCCTTGCGGAGAAACCTCGGAGTAGCCACTATATCTTGAGGTATATCCCGGTGCAATCCCATCCCTTGTGGATATATCCTTCTTTATAAGGGAGGTGCCCAAGGAGTGACTTTCCCTTGTTTCGGGGATATACTGAACGTTGAGTTCAGTATTAGAAAGCTCACGGTAATAGAACGATTATCGCCAGATCTTCCAGGAGTACGATTCGTGCTTGGAACCATTGTAAGCAGGAGCGGCCGCGTAAAGATGTTGCAAGAGATGCCGCTCCCCGACGAGCCAAAGTCGCGCGGACGGCAGCGCAGCATCGAAGCCGAAGTCGCTATTCTTAAGGCAACGCTCTATCTGCTGGAGCGCAAGCCGCTCCGCAAGGTAACCGCCGACGCCATCGCCAAACGGGCCGGCGTCAGTAAAGCCACCATCTATAAATGGTGGCCCAACAAAAGCTTAGTGGCACTCGACGCTTATCTTGCCGGCATGACGGAGCGGGTCATCATGCCGAATACCGGATCGGCCGAGAAGGATTTCACGGAACAACTGCAGTCTGTAATGACCTTTTACAAGTCGCCGCTGGGCAGGCTGTTCGGGCAGTTCATCGCGGAGGGGCAGAGTGATCCGGGTTTTCTGGCCCTCTTCCGGGAGCGCTTTCTGTATGCCAGGAGGGACGCGGCGCGCATCATGTGGCGGCGCGGCGTAGACCGCGGAGAGATTCGAGAAGACATTGATACGGAGATCGTTCTCGACCTGATCTACGGCCCCATGATCTTTCGCCTGCTTGCCGGACATGGCTCGCTCAGCGACCGGGAGTCGGAGTTCATGGTGGAGGCCATCTTCGGTGGTATACGGAGACCTGGGTACCAGGCCTCTACGAAAACCGAACAGGATTCAAAACATCTTTGAGTCCTTCCCGGAGGCGTTATCGTCTAAATAACGAGCCAATACTAAACTATAGGTTTAGTATCATGATTCACACAACGTACACAGAATCAAAGATTTCGTACAGAATCAAAGATTTCTGACTCGACGAGCTGAAGTGGCCGGAGCAGCTTTATCCAGCCAACGCAGAGGCCACCGGGCCAGTACCGGTAAAGATGCCGGATAGCTACCGGCGAAGGAAGTTATAAGGAGTCCCGATGTGGATCGTCCGTCTCGCACTTAAGAGACCATACACATTCGTCGTTTTGTCGCTGCTGCTTTTCATCATTGGCCCCGTGGTCATGCTGCAGACGCCGGTCGACATCTTCCCCAATATCGATATTCCCGTCGTCTCCGTAGTCTGGAACTACGCGGGCATGTCACCACAGGAGTTGAGCGACCGTATCGTACTGCCCTTTGAGCGCAGCCTTACGACAACCGTCAACGACATCGAGCACTCCGAGTCGCAGACACTGAACGGCGTCTCCGTCGTCAAGATCTTCTTCCGGCCGCAGGTCAACATCTCGCAGGCCGTGGCGCAGGTTACGGCGATCTCGCAGACCGCGCTGCGCCAGTATCCACAGGGCACCACCCCCCCGCTGGTTATTCAATACAGCGCGTCGAGCGTGCCGGTACTGCAACTGGGACTCTCCGGAAACGGCCTGACCGAGCAGCAGCTGAACGACTTCGGACAGAACTTTGTGCGTACGCAGCTTGCGACCGTGCAGGGTGCGGCGCTGGCGTTCCCCTATGGCGGCAAGCAGCGCCAGGTACAGGTAGACATCAATACGCAGAAGCTGCAGGCGTATGGGCTCTCCGCTTCGGACGTGGTGAACTCCTTCAACGCGCAGAACATCATTCTGCCCGGCGGCGATGTCAAGATGGGCCACATCGACTACCCGGTGGAGACCAACAGCGCACCGACCTCGATTAAAGACCTGAACGATCTGCCGATCAAGACCGTGAACGGCGCTACGGTCTACATTCGCGACATCGGAAACGTCCGCGACGGATTCCCGCCGCAGACGAACATCGTTCGCGTCGATGGGCAGCGCTCCTCGCTGCTGAGCATCCAGAAGACAGGTAACTCCTCGACGCTGGACATCATTGCGAACGTACGCGCTCAACTGCCGTCGATCCTCTCCCAGTTGCCCCCGGCACTGCGGTTGACTCCCATTGCGGATCAATCCATCTTCGTGCGCGCCGCGATCAGCGGTGTAGTCCGTGAGGCCCTGATCGCCGCCTGCCTGACTGCGGCGATGATCCTGATCTTCCTCGGAAGCTGGCGTTCGACAGTCATCATTGCGGTGTCGATTCCGCTCTCGGTCATCTGCTCGCTGCTGATGCTGGCAGCGCTGGGCGAGACGATCAACATTATGACGCTCGGCGGTCTCGCGCTGGCGGTCGGCATCCTGGTCGACGACGCAACCGTCGAAATCGAGAACATCAACCGTAACCTCGAAGAAGGCAAAGAGGTTGAAGACGCGATTCTGACCGGCGCCGCGCAGATCGCCGTGCCGGCCTTCGTCTCGACGATCTCCATCTGCATCGTGTTCGTGCCGATGTTCTTCCTCACCGGCGTCGCGAAGTACCTGTTCGTTCCTCTCGCCGAAGCCGTCGTCTTCGCCATGCTCGCGTCGTACTTCCTCTCGCGAACCATTGTGCCTACGATGGCGAAGTACCTGCTGAAGGGCCATGAGCACGACCGGGAAGAACAGGCGAAGAAGAGTAAGAACCCCTTCGTCCGCTTCCAGATCACCTTCGAGCACTACTTCGAGAAGCTGCGGCAGTGGTACTACGGCGTGCTGGGCTTCTGCATGCAGTACCGCGCGGTCTTCCTGATCGCTATCGTCGCGTTCTGGGTGGGATCGATCACTCTTCTGTATCCGTGGCTGGGGCAGGACTTCTTCCCCTCCGTGGACGGCGGTCAGTTCAAACTGCATGTGCGTGCTCATACCGGAACGCGCATTGAAGATACGGCCCGGCTCTGCGACGAGATCGAAGCCGAGATTCGTCAGGAGATCCCGCAGTCGGAGATGGGAACCGTCATCGACAACATCGGCATCCCCTACTCCGGCCTGAATCTCTCCTACTCCAACTCGGCCACGGTCGGTACCGCCGACGCGGACATCCTGGTCACGCTGGCGGAAAAGCATCGTCCTACCGACGAGTACACGCACTCCCTGCGCGACAGGCTGACGAAGCAGTTCCCCGGCACGGAATTCTATTACCTGCCGACGGACATGGTGAGCCAGATCCTGAACTTTGGCTTGCCGGCACCGATCGACATCCAGTTGGTCGGCCAGGCCATCGATCAGAACCACGCGCTGGCTGAGCAGATGATGGAGCAGATCAGCCAGATCCCCGGCACGACGGACCTGCGCATTCAGCAGCCCTTCAACCTGCCGAGCTGGACGGTCAACGTGGACCGCACCCGGGCGCAGCAGGTCGGCTTCAGTCAGCACGACGTGGCCAACGACGTGCTGACCAGCTTGAGCGGTAGCTTCCAGACCTCGCCGACGTTCTATCTCAACCCACAGAACCACGTGAGCTACAACATTGCGGTGCAGACGCCGCAGTATGATGTCCAAAACCTGCAGCAGCTTCAGAACTTCCCCATTGCCACCATCGGCTCAAACAGGACCCCGCAGATTCTCGGTAATATCGCATCGATCGATCGCGGCACCGAGCAGGGTACCGTGAGCCACTACAACGCACGCTCGGTCATCGATATCTACGGGTCCGTCGAAGGGACTGACCTGGCCAGTGTCGCCACCAAGATCGATCAGATCGTGAAGAACAATAAAGGCAAGCTGCCGCGCGGAACCGAGGTTATCGTGCGCGGTCAGATCCAGACGATGCGCACGTCCTTTGTCGGACTGGTGGCCGGCCTGCTGTTCTCGATCATCCTGGTCTACGCTCTGATCGTGGTGAACTTCCAGAGCTGGCTCGACCCGTTCATCATCATCGCGGCGCTGCCGGGTGCGCTGGCCGGTATCGTCTGGCTGCTGTTCCTTACCGGAACGCACATCAGCGTTCCCGCCCTGACCGGCGCTATCATGTGCGTAGGTGTGGCAACGGCGAACTCGATCCTTGTGGTCAGCTTCGCGAAGGAGCAGATGGAGGCCGGGCTGAATGCTGCCGAGGCGGCACTCTCCGCGGGCTTCACGCGCTTCCGTCCGGTCATCATGACGGCGCTGGCGATGATGATCGGCATGGTGCCGATGGCACTGGGCCTCGGCGATGGCGGCGAGCAGAATGCGCCTCTCGGTCGTGCCGTTATCGGCGGCCTGCTGCTGGCGACGTTCGGTACCCTGACCTTCGTCCCTGTCTTCTTCTCCTTCATGCACCGCAAGGATAAGCCGCATGCCAACCCTCCTGCGGAACACGGGAATGAGGCACACGCATGAGCGACGAGAAACTGACGAATTCCGCCGAACGACTTCCACAGAACAACGCGCCACAAGGCGCACATGGAGACAAGGCAATGAGTGCCCAGAATCAATCGGATCAATCGAATCAACAGCACCCGGCACAGGCGAACCAGGCGGCCTCTCACGGAGAAGGCCACCACCCCGAGGTGATCAAGCATGAACCGCCACCGAAGGTCTCCCGTGCGTCCGTACTGGTGCCGGTGCTCATCGTCTTCGTTGTAACGGTTATCCTGGCGATCGCCGGCATCCTCCGGCGCGAACACGCGAGCACGGTGCTCGCGAAGTACACCGATACCGTAGCCGCGCCGCCGGTCTCTATCCAGCAGCCGGTGATGCAGCAGAACGCCCAGGAGATCGTGATCCCGGGTAACATGCAGGCCTTCACCCTCGCTCCGATCTACGCGCGAACCACGGGCTACGTAAAGGCCTGGTACCGCGACATCGGTTCGCATGTGAGCAAGGGCGAGCTGCTGGCCATCATCGAGACTCCGGAACTGGACCAGCAACTGGCACAGGCGAAGGCCGACCTCGCGACAGCACAGAGCAACGCCGCGCTGGCGAAGACAACAGCCGAGCGCTACGTAGACCTGATCGGTAAAAACGCCGTCTCGCAGCAGGACACGGACAACGCCACCACCCAGTTGGAGTCACAGACCACCATGGTGAACTCCGCACAGGCCAACGTGCACCGGTTGGAGGAGCTCCAGTCCTTCGAACGCATCGTAGCTCCCTTCGATGGTGTGATCACCCAGCGCAACATCGACGTCGGTCAGTTGATTACAGCGGAAGGCAGCACTACGACAGCCGGAGCAGGAACCATTACAGGAAGCAAGGAGACCTTCGACATCTCCGCCGTCCGCACCCTGCGCGTCTTCATCAATGTGCCGCAGATCTATTCGCCCGATGCGAAGAACGGCGCGATCGCTACCCTGACGCTGCCGCAGTATCCGGGCCGCAAGTTCGAAGGCAAGCTGGTACGGTCGTCGAACTCGGTCGATCCGGCCTCACGCACCCTGCTTGCCGAAGTAGACGTCGAGAACCCGACCGGTGAGCTTCTGCCGGGCAGCTATACCGAAGTCCACCTGCATACCTCCAACCCCGCGCCCGCACTGATCGTGCCGGTAAGCGCGCTGATCCTGGAGACGGATGGGCTGCGTGTGGCCACCGTCGACGGAAACAACATCGCTCACCTGGTGCATATAACGGTAGGCCGCGACTTCGGTACCTCGGTTGAAGTTCTGAACGGCCTCGAGAAGGGACAAGGGGTCATCGCGAATCCGCCGGACTCGTTGACCGATGGCGAGAAAGTTCGCGTCGTAACCCCGAAACAGGCGGGAGCGGAGGCGAAGTAATGAGAACCCATAGTCTTCCCACAGCAGCAGCGTTGATTGCAACGCTGGCGCTGAGCGGATGCAAGGTCGGCCCGAACTACAAGGCTCCGGCTATGCCTGCCCCGCCCGCGTATAGCGATAACGGCCACAATGGCAACTGGACTACAGCCACTCCCGCAGACGGAACGCTCCGGGGCGATTGGTGGACCGTGTACCAGGACTCGACATTGAATGACTTCGAGCAGCGCTGCGCGAAGTCCAACCAGACCATCGAAGCTGCCCTGCATTCCTACGAACAGGCGCACGATATCGTTCGAGAGAACAGGGCAGCTTTATTCCCCACCGTGTCCATCGGCGCTTCGGCTTCCCGAAACCTTATCTCCGACACCAAGCCTTTACACGTACCAGGCGAAGCCACGAATTATTGGGACTTTCTGATTCCGTTGAGCATCTCCTGGGAGCCTGACTTCTGGGGTGCTATTCGCAGGCAGATCGAATCGAGCGCGGCCAGTGCGCAGGCCTCGGCGGCCGATCTCGCCAACACCCGCCTGAGCCTGCAAGGCATGCTGGCCGTCTCTTACGTCCAACTGCGCGGCGTTGACCTGCAGGCTCAACTCCTGCGCTCGACGCTCGATTCCTTTCAGCAGACTCTGCAACTCACAAAGGACCGGCTAAAGGGCGGCCTGGCGTCGCAGAGCGATGTGGAGCAGGCCCAGACGCAGCTCGAGCAGACACAGGCTCAACTCATCGACCTCGGCGTGCAGCGCGCGCAGCTCGAGCACGCGATTGCAGTGCTCGTCGGCGAAGCTGCCACGAACTTCCATATCGAGGAGAAGCCGCTCGTCGGCGATCCGCCCAGCGTGCCGACCGGTATCCCTTCGGAGCTGCTCCAGCGCCGGCCTGATATTGCAAGCGCGGAACGCCATGTCGCCTCGGCGAACGCCCTGATCGGCGTTGCGAAGGCCGCCTATTATCCCAGCATTGTGCTGGGAGCGAGCGGTGGCGTGGAGACCGATCAGATCGGACAGCTCTTCAACTCAAGCAGCGCGATGTGGAACGCCGGACCGGGGATCAACGAGACCATCTACGACGCCGGCCGCAGAAAGGCGCAAGTCGACTTCGCGATCGCCCAGCGTGCGCAGGCCACCGCGCTCTACCGCGAACAGGTGCTCTCTGCCTTCCGCGATGTCGAAGACCAACTCTCCGCGTTGCGCGTGTTGGAGCAGGAGGCGACCGTAACCGATCGTGCCGTCGCTTCAGCAAAACGCAGCACAGAGCTTTCAACGCTGCGCTACAAGCGTGGACTGGCAACGTATCTCGAAGTGCTGACCGCCCAGACCATCGAGTTGGCCAACGAGCGGACGGCAGCTTCGCTGGTAACGCAGCGCATCGTAGCCAGCGCGCAGCTCCAGTTAGCGCTGGGTGGCGGTTGGGATGCGGCGCAACTCCCTAAGAACTAATCGCACTTCCAGACGAAACAAACCCCATCCTCGTGGCAGCTTTATCGCCGCAGGATGGGGTTTTTGTTGGTGCCCGTTAGGTCTTGACGGCTTGCCTTAGATCTCGTCTAAAGCAGCATCGAGATTGCGGCCTCCATACAGAATTCGGAGGATTGTTACGGTGTCCTGTCCAACATGAAAAGCAACGGTAGCCCGACGCTCAAAACCCGCGACTCTGATGCCTGGTTGAATATCTTTGTGATCCGCACCACGCATTGGAAGCATACCGAGTTCATGGCACCAGGTCTCAATTCGCGCGATGTAATTCATTGCACGCTCGTAGCTGGAATGATCTGCGATATAAATCGCAAGATCGAGCAGGTCGTTTTCTGCGTTGGGTGAAAAAACGACGCGATATACCTTCACGCAATCTTCTTCCTGCGTTGCGCAAGCTGATCGCGAATCCCAGCAAAGACTTTTTCAGCCGGAATAGCACGAGACGGATCAGCCTGTAATTCTTTGTACGACTGAAGAACATCATTGCGCAGCCAGTGTTCGACGATCGTATCGCGCTCTTCAAGCGCACGCAGACCGGCACGAACGACCTCACTTACCGAAGCATAAGCACCAGAATCGACTAATTTGTCGATGTATTGGCTCTGCTGAACAGGCAAGCTAACCGTACGTTTTTCCGTAGCAGGCATGGAAAATCTCCTCTCGACGACAGTATGATTATTTCATACCGCTCCGTAGATTTACCGTCTCTTGCCGGACCGCTTCTTCTTCAGTGGCACATCCGCCGCAGTAGACACACATCTCTGCACCCCGCCCCAGGACCGTGAACAAGACACAGACAGGTCACGCGATGTCTCGGGCGCAGCCTTTCCGGGAAGAGCTTCCTCCAGACCATCGCCCAGTGGAGGCAGGAATCCTGCAAGCGTCTTCACCTGGGCCAGGCTGGCATTGCCGGAGAGATGCAGCACGTAGCCCGCAGGATCGGCATCGCCCGACAGGGTAACCTGTGACGCTGTACCGAGCCGAAGCACGGTGGGCTGCAGTTGAAGACTCGCAGAAGGATTGCCTCGCGCAGAGACAGTGGGCAGTGCTACCTGCCCGTTGAAGACGGTAGGCGCGGGCGGAGCAATCGTGCGCGCACTGCTATTCGAAGGAGCTGCGGGGAGCAATGTCGCGCGAAGGTTACCCAGCAAAGAGGCAGAAGAACGGCCGGCCACACGTTGGATGTGTCCGTCGATCCTGCCATCCGGCTGCAGCTCAGGCGAGATCCGCTGCGAAAACAGCTTTGCCCAGTCGAGCGCCCAAGACAGCGGAACGGCATTGATCTCAAGGCTGCCAGCGGCTTCATCCGGACGTTGCAGATCGATCAGCGGCGAAGTCAACACGATAGGCTGCGGTCCGGACGTCGGCAGCGTGCAGGTAGCCTGCATCGCCGTGATCGTCACCACCTCGGCCTGTGCCGTGCAGTGCGCGGAGACATCCAACTGCTTTGCGGGGACGAAGTCCGCGCGGCGCAGGTCGGTCAGGTGCACGTCCGTGGTCAGGTTCGCCGCGCCAAGCCGCCCTGTCAGGGTCGCCCCCATCTCCATCGTGCCGCGCCAACCGGCGTCGTGCCCGGCGATCAGGAGGCTGGCCTCGCCCATCTGCGCATGGGCCCAGCTCGCGGTCAGATTCAAAGGGACATCCGCAAACCGTGCAGCGCGTTCCAGTGTCCCCTCAAGCCGCATCTCGCCCGTATCGGAGGCGTTAGTGTCCGTACGCGCCGGGGTGCCCTGCAACCGCACACTCCACTGCTGCGGCGAGGACAACCACAGGGCGAAATCCGTATCGGTCAGGGAGAACGGCATCTTCTCCTCTCCGAGCTTGATATTCACCCGGGCGCTGGTGGCTTCGATGTAAGGAAAGCGCGGTAACGAGCCCGCTTTGCGCTGGGCGGTGGGGGCCGTGTTCGCGTGTGCGGCCTGCATCAGAATGTCTTCAAGGTTCCAGCGGCCCTGGGCGTTGCGCACGATGTTCAGGCTGGGATGATTGCCATCGCTCTCAATGAAACGGATGGTCGAGAACTCCACCTGCCGCCGCCACAGGGAGCTGAAGCGCAGCCGGGCTTCTACCTGGTTGGCGCGGATCACCGGCTCGGAGCCGAACGCCGGATCTTCACTGACGACGAGATTGTTCAGCGTAAAGCCGGGCATGGGCAGCAGATGCAGCGTGACGCTGTCGAGATGAACCGGCCGGCCCAGGCTCTCGCTCATGCTGGTGGCAATGCGGTGCCGCAGACGGTTGACGTTGAGCAGTGGCGGCGTAACTACCAGCACCAGCAGCACGAGTACGACGACAGCGGCGAACACGAGCCGCCGTCGCGCTACAGAACGCGGCGGCAAGTCATCTTCGATGTCGGAGGTGTGCTCGGTCATGGGAGTTACTAAAGCCTGCTGAAGACTTGGACGTGTACAGAATACGGTTCATTTTGAGGAGTACGGCTCTTCGACCGTACTCCAACAAGAGGGCTGCGGGTTTCGTCGCTGGTGTCCTGGAGTTCCATGGGGCTCACAAGACCATGCCCTTCAGAACTCCGAATTGTCCATTGAACCACGCCTCTAGCGAATGACATGCAAGGTGCGGTTCCAGCGGGTTCCATCGAAGATATGCAGCATCACGTGGAAGACGAAGCCGATACGGTCGCCCATGCTGGTCTTATCTTCCTGGTCAGCCGGCGTCTTGAACGACCAGTAGACAAATAGGGGCCGGCCCATGATGTTCTCCTGCGGAACGAAGCCCCAGTAACGGCCATCGAGGCTCTCCGTGCGGTTGTCACCCATCGCGAAGACGGTGCCCGGCGGAACGACAAGGTCGTCGCCCTGGATATGGCTGGGCAGCTCAACGGCCCATAGGGACGCATGGTTGTTGATCGCCTGCTCGCTGATCCCGGCCACGTCGGAGGGGAAATCGTCACGGTAGGGGATATAGCCGTGCTCATAGACGCCGTCGTTCGTGGGCATCCCCGCATAGGGTTCGTTCTGCGCCACGCCATTGAGATAGACGATGCCTTTGCGCAGGTGAATGCGGTCGCCGGGGAGTCCAATGGCGCGCTTGACCAGGATCAGGTCCGGCGTCTCCGGGTTCGGCTTGAGGAAGACGATGATGTCGCCACGCTGTACCGGGCGATAGTGCACAAAGGGAGCCCATTTGGTCTGCGGAGCCAGCGTAGCGCGGTCGACGACGACATGATCGCCGATGAGCAGCGTCTTCTCCATCGAGGCCGAAGGGATCTCAAAGTTTTGAAAGATAAAGGACATCACGAAGAGCCCGACGACCAGCACCGTGCTGATGGAAGCCAACGCCTCGAGCGGCGTCTCGGTGCGCTCCTGATTCTGTTTCGTGTCCTTCGACTTTCCGGCGGCAGCGTCGTTGCGCTCTTCGGCGACCGGTTCCTCTGCGCTCTTGTTCAACTCGGTGAGTCTCCTCGTAGCAAATAGCTCTGTCAGTGTAACCTGCGAGGCTAGGGACGGCGCATACTTCCCTTCTCCATGGAATCGCCCTAGCGAACAACGTGCAGCGTACGGTTCCAGCGAGTCCCATCGAAGAAGTGCGTCACGGTATGGAAGATAAAGCCGATGCGGTCCCCCATGCCGGTCTTATTCTCCTGATCCTCGGGTGTTTTGAACGACCAGAAGACGAACAGCGGGCGCCCCATGATGTTCTCCTGCGGCACAAATCCCCAGAAACGGCCATCGAGGCTATTGGCGCGGTTATCCCCCATCACAAAGACGTTGCCCGGCGGGACCACAAGATCGTCTCCCTGAATAAAAGCAGGCAGTTCATCAACCCAGGAGATCGTTCTGTTGGCCCACGCTCTTTCATTGATGCACGCCTGCTCCTCGCAGCCCTCAAGAGCCTTCAGGTTATTGCTCGCCTGTCGGCTGAGACCTGCAAGATCCGACGGAAAATCATCGCGGAACGAAGCATAATTGTCGTCGCCGGGCTGGATGGCATAGGGTTCGCTTTGGGCGACGCCGTTGATATACACCACACCCTTGCGCAGATGAACCTTATCGCCCGGCACTCCAATGGCACGCTTCACCAGGATCAGATCCGGTGACTCTGGATGCGGCTTCCGAAAGACCACGACATCGCCGCGCTGGACCGGACGGTAGCGCACAAAGGGAGCCCACTTTGTCTGGGGAGCCAGCGTGGCACGGTCGACGACAAGATGATCGCCGACCAGAAGCGTGTTCTCCATGGATCCGGAGGGAATCGCGAAGTTCTGAAAGACGAACCCCATAAGAAAGATCCAGATGACGATAATCGGGCCGAGGGAAGCGATGGCCTCCAGGGGCGTCTCGTCAGGCTCGGCGACCGGCTTCGCTGCACTCTTGTTCAACTTGGGGAGTCCGCTCATGGGCAAATGGCTCTGGTCAGTGTACCGTGCGGCAAGAATTTCCCGGGCGTGTCATGAAATTACGCGGAGCGCCATTGGATGACGCCCTAGAATCTAGAGAATTAGCTTCCTACCGAAGCACGCGAATCCCCTGCCAACGGTCGCGCAACCCCTCCCAGAACGATCTCCGAACGGACGAATCCGCGTTCGGTGGCGCAGCCAGGGAAAAATACACCACCAACGGCCGTCCCACGAGAGCGTCACGCGGAACGAAACCCCAGTAGCGACTGTCCTCACTATCGTTGCGATTGTCACCCATGACAAAGTAGCGGCCCGGCGGCACGACGATCTCGCCATTGGCCACGATGCGCCGCAGCTCCGCCCACCAGCGCGGATCGACGTTCGGGTCCGCACTCCTCATGGAAGGAAAATCGTCGCGAAAGCCATCGGGCTGGGCCTGGTTATAGACCGCGTAGGGCTCGGCCAGCGATGCCCCATCGAGCAGGACATGCCCGTCGCGCAATCGCAGATGGTCGCCCGGAAGCCCCACCACCCGCTTGATCAGGTCCTTGCCGGGCTCCGGCGGGTAGTGGAAGACAACCAGCTCGCCGCGATGAACCGTCGCCGCCGGCAAGATGCGGTCGAAGACTCCTCTGGGCGCGCAGGCCTGCTTGTTCACAAGGTAGAAGTCGCCCACCCGCAGCGTCGGCTCCATCGACCCCGAAGGGACGCGGTCCGGCTGCGCGATGAAAGTGGCGAAAAAGATGGCGAGAACCAGGATCTCCAGCAGAGCCTGCAGATGCGGCAGCACCCCGTCATGCACCCCCTGAACAGGGCGTGCCGGTGCGGCTTCCACGGTCTCCGGCAGTAGCTCCTCGTTCAAGCATCACCTTTGGGTGGTTTGATGGGCCGGGGAGGCAGGCCGTTTGCCTCCCACTGCGCCAGCGCGAGCTCCGCAGCGCGTTGCTGGGCCTCTTTCTTGTTCGAGCCCTCAGCCGCGGCCAGCGTACGCGTCCCAGCCTCCCCTTCAAGCTGTGCCTCCACCGAAAACCTGCGCTGATGAGCCGGTCCGCTCTGGGCCGTGTCGACGTAGCGCAACCTGCCCAGCCCTGACGCCTGCACACGCTCCTGCAAGACCGTCTTGTGGTCGCGCAGCGCGCCGCGTCCCTCTTCTCCGGCCAGCGCCGCCCGCATGGTGTCGAGATCCGGCTCCAGCACATAGCGTTCGACGATCGCTCTCACCGCCTTGAGCCCTTTCGCGCCTGCATCCAGATAGACCGCCGCGATAATTGCTTCGACCGCATTGGCCAGCAGCGCGGGCTTTTTACGGCCGCCGTTCTGATCAGCGCTTTTGCCGAGAAACAGCTGCTCTCCCAGCCCAAGCGCCAGACCGACCTCGGCCATGCGGGCGCGGCTGACCAGGATGGAGCGCAACCGCGTGAGCTCGCCCTCCGAGCTCTGCGGAAACTCCCGATAGAGCGCCTCGGTAACCACCAGGCCGAGGATCGAGTCGCCCAGAAATTCGAGCTGCTCGTTGTCGGTGCCGGGTGGATTGCGCTGGTCGCGCTGGTCGGGATGAGCCGGCAGGATGACGGTGGGGACACCGTGGCGAGCCTCGTAGGTGTGCGAGCGGTGCGTCAGTGCGAGCGCGAGCAGCTCAGGCCGGGTAAAGCGATGACCGAGCAGGCGTTGCAGTTCGTCGATGGGTTCGATCTTAGGTGAAGTTTTACGGGTGCGCCGTGTCGTCATCGCCCCTCCGCTGTCTACTTTACGCGTCAGGATGACGACTGTCTTCGTCTGCTCTTCGTCGCCATCCTGGGCCCTGGGTGTATCCCCTACTTCGGCGCATCCGCTGGTTTGTAAGAATCCTTCTCGGCCTTCCCTGTCGGGTCGAAATCCTTGTCGTCGTTACTGACAGGGGGCCGGTTCGCGCGCTGAGGCAGGGCGAACGGCTTCGAAATACCGTTCTGCGCCGCCTCTTTGGTATCCGGGCGGCCATCGCGAGCAGCCAGTGCAGCCTTGTACTCAGCAACGGCATGGTCACGGTCCGGCGGATTCATTGAGTCATACAGACGCCCCAGATAGATATGGCTCCAGGCCAGCGTTCGCGGGTCCTTGCTCTGCTTAAGCGTGTCCTCAAAGTTCTTCATCGCCTCCCCTGGCTGCTTCTCCATCAGGGCGATGCGCGCCAGCACGTACTCCGCCCGGCCATGGTCGCCCTTCGGGTTGGCCAGCGCTTTTTCGGCGAGATCGGAGGCGTCTGCGGTATTGCCCTTGGCCAGATCGAGTTCGGCGAGGTCCATTCCCTCGATCTTGCGCGGCGCGGTATGCGGACGCAGCGGATCGACCGAAGTCTCCTTCGAGAACACGATCTCCTGGGCATGCTTGCGCTCGCGGTCTACGTCCATGCCGTAGATCATGGGGGCAATCTCGTCGCGCAGGCCGTCGCCGTTCTTGGCCATCAACTGCAGGGTCTGGTAGAAGTAGCCCGTCAGCACCCATCCATGTTGCTCGTCGGAATCCACCAGCTTCTGCCGCTCCAGCGCCGTCTCACGGTTGTAGACGTCCATGGCCGAAGCGTAGAGGTCCACCGAAGCGCGCTCTTTGTCCGCAGGCTTGACAGGTTTTGGCTCGGCAATCTCATACATATGCGCCTCGACCGCCTTGATCAGGCACTCGGTCATCAGCGCAACCACGTCGCTCTTGTAGAAGAACTCCAGCGGAGCATCCTGTACTCCACGCAACATCGGCTGGATGCGCTCCATCGCCGAGCCGCGGCTGTAGACCATTGGCTCGATCACATAGTGCAGGTAGATGTGGCGTATCTGGTCCATGCGCACCGGGTCGCCTGCACTGTTATCCGGCGAGGTCACGATGATGTAGTCGGTGCCATAGATGCGCGCGTTCGTCAGACTCGGCGAGAGCATCGGCTCCAGCAGCACGAGGAAGCGGCGGCCGTCATAGGTGCTGACCGGCTGGTGCAGATAGATATTGGTATTGAGGATGGTCTTCACCATCGGCTCATGCACGCGCGCCACCAAGGCCTCGTACGCGGCACGATGGCGCAGCCAGATGAGATGCAACTGGGTCTCTTCGGCAAACGTGCGCAGCAGCGGCAGCACGTTGACTACCTGCGTGGCCTGGGGAGGCAAGTCGGCTTCATCCACATTCGGAGTGAGTTCCGGCGGCGGGGAAAGATAGAGCGAGAGCGAGACATACTGCCCTACATCAAGCCCCGAATCGTTGAGATGATGCTGCGTCACATAGGAGCAGAGAGCATCACGGCTGGCGCGGGCCGTCTCCGAGGCGGCAAGGGCCTCATTCATCTCGGTCCGCACCTGCGCACGCACCGGCGCGGACCTGTCGAGATCGGCATCGTATCCGCAGGCATTGAGCGCGGCAGCCATCTCAAAGAGCGGCTCGCTGACCTCGAGCGTTACCGCGGAGCCGCCCTCTTCGATCTGCGCGGCACGCGGGCGCGCCACAGGATTCGACTGATCGTCCTGGTTTGGCCGTTCCGTATGTTGATCATTAGGGCTCGTCGATAGAGAAGAGGAGCTCGAAGAAGATGAACTGGAAGAGGAGGAGTTGGGGTTCTGCGCAAAGGCCGCAAAGGAGCTCGCAAGCAGAAAGGTCGCGCCAAAGAGCGCAAGCCGGGACGAAGGTCGGGAGGTGAGGATCACGATACTTGTTCGACGCACCCCACAAGTCTATGGGAAGCGCACGGAAAGCGGGCGACTCATTGCGTTACCTAGCCCCGCACCGAAACTCCGGTATAGGTCATCACCACGTGCCCGCGTACCGGAACGCCAAAGACGGTCGCCGGCTTGAAGACGCTGGAGAGCAGGTTCTGCGTCACCCTCAACTGCACGGCCAAATCCTTGGGCCCGTCGATGATCGAATAGTCATACACCCGTCCACGCGTGTCGACCATGGCCTCCACCAGGATAGGAACCTCGCGGCCCGTCTCGATCGGCTGCGGCGGCACCTGGGAGTACAGGTAACGCGGTGCAATCAGGTGGGCCATCTCGTCGTCGTTGGCCTGGACAGTAATGGGCGCGCCAAGCATCCATCCCAGGCTGCCGAGCAGCACGATCGCCGCTGCGAACCCACCTGTAACCCGCAGTGCCATGGGTGCAATCGAGATCTCCCATGCGGCCAGGAATCGGCGGGTCAACGAGAGATGTGTCCCGTGCTCGCGCTCTACGGCAATGGCCGCACGCAGGCGTTCCTGCAACCTCATGGGAGGACGCGCCGGGCCCAGGTCGGCCAGCGACCGCTGAATCTCACGCCACGCGGTAAACTCCGAGGCGCACTCGCCGCAACCGTCCAGATGGTCTGCCATGGCAGCCATTTCGGCGCCGGTCATCGCGCCATCGAGATAGGAAGAAAACTCCAGTCGCACGGACTCGCACGAATTGTTTTTCTGCTCCGGATTGAACTGGTTACTGCTCATCGAGTTCATAGCGTCCCTACTTCCGGGTGCCCCACCTTCGCCGCGTCACGATTGCGGCTGGGGTGGGCCTGTTGTCCTTGCGGCCGAGTCGCTGCATCCTTCAGGAGCGCCTCGCGCAGAGCGGCGCGGCCTCGCGTCAACCTGCTCTTCACCGTGCCGAGGTTCACATTCAGAATCTCGGCAATCTCTTCATAACCGAAGCCTTCAATCTCGCGCAGTACAACAACCTCGCGAAACGGCTCCGGAATCGTCCGCAACGCCGCTTCGACATGCGTACGCGTCTCGGAGCGGGCCACACACTCATAGGGAGAGGCGTCCCCCGTGGCCAGTGCATCGGCCAGGCAGAAGGTCTCGCCTTCCTCGTTCTCCAGCGGAGCATCGATGGTCAGCTCCTGCCGCTTGTGCCGGCCCCACCAGCGACGTTGGTTGCTGGCCTCATGCAGGGCAATGCGATAGATCCAGGTGCGCAGGCTGGCCTCGCCATGGAAGCCGGAGATGCTGCGAAAGACCTTGACGAAGACTTCCTGGGTCACATCGGCGGCATCGGCCGGATCGCGCAGGCTGCGTGCAATCAGGGAGTAAATAGGATGGCTGTACTGTGCAATGAGCAGCGCAAAGGCCTGCTCGGAGCCCGCCTGCAACTCGGCGACGAGACTCTGTTCTTCTGCCCGGATTCCGATCGCGCTTGCCAGATCGCTCATCGCCGTCCTCAACCGGGGCCAAAGGCCCGCAGCCACTGCGTATCTATTCAACGTAGGCCCGCAGAGGTCTATCTGTCCAGAGGTACAACATCCCATCACGCCGAAAACGCCTTACTGCAGCCCATACGGGAGCCCAAAATCAGATCAACAAGAAACCCGGAGCAGGAGCTGAAAACTGCGCCGCCGGCGGCCGAGTGCTCGCTCACTCTGCCATCTTTAGACACCGCTTATGCCGGCTTTGTTCCGAAGGGGATGCGCCGTTTGCGTCGCAGATTGTCGCTTTTTGAGGGAAAGGCCAATCTCTCTGCTCAGGGCGAGGCTCGCGGGAATATTGGACGGGTGCGATTTCTTGAAAACTGCCCTGCGAACGATACCGTTTGACTTGTCACTCCGCATCCGAGAGAATAGGTAAGTCCTTCCCTAGGAGTGGGCCTGTGGCGCAGCTGGGAGCGCGCTTCCATGGCATGGAAGAGGTCATCGGTTCGATCCCGATCAGGTCCACCAAAAAATCCAACAACTTACGGTTTTCGTTAAATTCCTGAGGGTCCGCTAGGGGTCTTCAACAGGAAAGTGCCCCTTCGTGCTTCTCACCTTGTAAAAGAATCTCGAACGCCTTCAAGACAATCGCGATGACTGTCACCTGGGGAATGTGTCGCCAAACATGGGGAGGCCGCTGACTGATTCGGCCCTAGTCGCCTCGTCCTGCAAGACGTCCCAATGCTCCTGAAGGACACCGTCTTCGAATCGGACAACGTCAGCGGCAATCCAGGACGCGGGTCTTCCGATTCCTGAGAAACGGCCATGCGCGATGACGTAGTCCCCTTCTGCGACGATGAGTTGGTTTTCGTAGTGCAACGTATCGGGCGACGAACGGACCAGGGCGAACAGTCCTTCGCGTCCCGGCGCGATGTGTGCGCTGTGCTGGATGTACTTCGGCGACCAGAAGCGTTCCGCTGCCGCGTAGTCGCGTTTGTTGAAGAGAGTATCGAAGGCTTCGAGAACGATCACTTTGTTCTGTTCGGGTGTTGTCTTTGGCATGTTCAGCTCCTGGGTTTTCGCTCTTGGGTTTTCGCTCCTGGGTTTTCTTACGATGATTGGCAGGTTGGGTCATCGGAATAGCCGTGCGGCCCCGAGGCATACACGGCTTCCCAATCAACCTCAGCAAGAGGAGCATTCTCGGCAAACCTCTGAACCAGGTCGAGCGGCTAAAGGTATTTAAGAAATCACTTCAATGGCATCGACCCGCGTGGGATAAAACGCCAGATACTCCTTGATTTCGGCGACTGCCTCATAAGGCTTTTCGTACGTCCAGACGGCATATTCCGATTTCGCCCCACCCAGAGGAATGCTGTAGTACGTGCAATCTCCCTTGTAGGGACAATAGGTGTAATGCGTAGTCCGAACGAGCAACGACATGTCCGCATCGCTGCGTGGCAAGTAGTAGACGGGTGGGTATCCCTTCTCTTCCAGCCGAAGTGCTCGTTTCGATTCAGCGACAATTTTTCCAGCGACCGTTACACGAATCGTGCCTTCAGCCGGAGAAATGGTGATGGGATGATCAGGGCCAGGAATCCTGATCTCTTTGCCTTTGCTCGAAGTGTTATCCATTGCGCTCCTCACGTTGTGAATCAAAGTTTCGAACCACCATCGACAGGAATGCTGGCACCTGTAATCCAGCGCGCAGCATCGGACGCCAGAAAAGCGACAACGTCGGCAATATCCTCGGGTTTGCCGATTCGCTTCAGCGCCTGCATTCCCAGAGCGACCTCGCGGCCTGCTTCTGTCTTCGTAAAGTTCGACATGTCCGTGTCGATGACTCCAGGAGCAACAGCATTTACGCGAATGCCACCTGGCCCGAGAATGGCGGCCCAGTTCCTGACCAGAGTTTCAAGTGCCCCCTTGGTAGAGGCGTAGGCAAGCACGGAAGGGTTTTCCAAACCGGGCTTGCCTACCACCGTACGGGCTACAGCAGAGGAGATAGCAACAATGCTTGAACCTTCACCGAGAACGGGCAGGAGCTGCTGCACGAGGAAGAACGGGCCTCGAACGTTTGTCGCAAAGAGATTGTCAAAGTCCTCTACCGTGTAATCCGCGATGCGAGCCAACTTGCTGATCCCGGCATTGAGTACCAGCACGTCCAGCCGATCGCCAACAAGAGCACGCACCTGTTTGGCGAGCAGCGCAGCGCCCTCCGCAGTTGCCAGGTCCGCTGAAATCGCATCTGCGCGCCCGCCCTTCCTCTGGATCTCAGCTACAACAGACTCGGCTTCCTGTTTTGAGCGGCCATAGTGAACCAGAACGTGCGCCCCGGCCGCAGCAAGCGCTATTGCCGTCGCGCGGCCAATACCTCTCGATGCGCCCGTCACGAGCGCCGTTTTATTTTCAAGTGTGATCATTGTTCTCTCTCTTGCCCTTTCACCTAACGGATAGGTCGTTCCTTAGACCCATGAGTGGGCCGGTACGGTTTTCAGGCCTTCATTCCGTCATCTACTGTCAGATTAGCCCCGTGATGTAAGAGGATTCCGGACCAACGACGAATGCCACCTTGTTTACCAGCTTAGACATAAATCTCCTTTGCTTTCCGATGACGATCCACCACTCCACTGCTTCAACTGACTGCAACCTGATTCCGGCCTGCCAGACGGTTTTGAACCGTTTAGTTCTATACGATGGCGGAGGCGTGGCAAGGATGCAATATTGAACTATTTAGTTCTTTATCGGAGAATAGATGCATGGGGCGTCCGAAGAACTTTAGCCGGGAAGAAGTGCTGGAGAAGGCAATGCCTGTCTTCTGGAAGCATGGGTTCGCGGACACGAGCCTCCAGGACCTGGAACGGGCCACAGGTGTGAACAAATCAGGTCTTTATACCGAGTTCCGAGACAAAGAAGATCTCTTTTTAGCTTGCCTTCGGCACTATCTTGAGAGCCAGGACAAAAGAGGACTTCTCACGAAGGAGCCTCTTGGCTGGAAGAACATCGAAACGTTTCTCAAGAATGGTCCCCTTAACAAGGGGGAACAGCAGGGATGTTTTGCCATTAACTCGATGCGGGAATTCGCCATCCTTCCGGATGAAGCGTATGGCGCCATTACCGGGAATCGAGCGTTGCTGCAGCATCTTCTCGCCCTGAATATCGAAGCCGAAAAGCCAAGGATGGCTCCTTCTGCCATTGCGGAGATGGTTCTGTCCTTCTTTTCTGGATTGTGCATCGAGCGCAACCTGAAATCCGGCAAGGCCTCGTCCGCCCGCAAGGTCGACAACTTCATGACCGCCCTTCGCAGTCTCTAATGAATCTACTTACCCGCATAGCAACTCTTTCATCAGCAGATGAATGGGAGAGAGTCGGCGTTCACGCTATGGCATCTCGATGGCGGTAAGCTAGGTTGATGGATGGCATCACCATACGCGAAGCAACAGAGGACGATTTGTCCTCCATCCTCGGCCTATACGCTGCCGCCGGGATCGGCGATAGCGGTAACTTCACTGCCGAAGAGGCCCGTGCGCATTTTGCCAGGCTCAAACAATACCCTTCCTTTCACGTCTTCGTGGCGTTTCTCCATGAGGTTCCTGTCGGCACCTACGAATTGCTCATCATGGATAATCTCGCCAAGCGTGGGAGAAAGTCTGCCGTCGTAGAAGATGTGGCTGTCGACCCGCAGCATCAGGGCCAGGGTATAGGGCGCGCCATGATGGAGCATGCCCGCAAGCGGTGCCAGGAGGCCAACTGCTACAAGTTGACCCTCTCCAGCAATCTGAAGCGCGAAGAGGCGCACCGCTTCTACGAAGCACTCGGCTTCGAGAAACACGGCTATAGCTTCCAGATCCGGCTCCACGATTAAACCTTGCAGCTTCGACGTATGGTGGACGGCGAGAGAGCACCTGATGTTCTCTTTATCCCGCAGGCTATCAAGTAGCGGAAGCCCTACAGGGATCATTCGATTGCCCCGCTGAATCCAGTTGAAAAAGATTCGAGCGGATAGATCGATCGCCCGTCTGTCCTTGTAGATGCCGCACAGGGTCATGGACAGCCACGAAGTAATGACTAATCCGAATACTGCAATGGCCCCGCCAACTTATGCTGCCGCGTTTCACTGTATCGGAACAGATTGCGAGGATACCTGTTGCGGTGACTGGGATATTCCGATCGATAAAAGCATCTATGAAAAGTACCAACTACTTCCACGGGAAAAGTTTGGTTCCCTCGTATCGCAGTTCGTACTTGTTAGCGCTCCCGATCAACCCGATCCCCTTCACGCGCGAATCTATCGTGGGCCATCAGGTTTTTGCCCCTTCTTTGGAGCAGATTCCCTCTGCAATATTCACAAGGAGTACGGGCCTCAACTTCTATCTGCGACTTGTTCGATCTACCCTCGTTCTTTCAGCTACGTTGCAGGGACGCTTGAAGGCTCGTTGAGCCTGTCCTGCCCTGAGGCGGCAAGGAACATATTGCTGGTTCCCCGCTTCATGCAAATAGAGGGAGACCTCTTCTCTGGTAACTTTCGAACCGACAACGTCTTCCATCTAGCCGGCAGTCGAAAGGATTCCTTCCACAAACCCCATAACTTTTTTCTCACGATCAGGACCTTGCTGATCGATATGGTTCGGGATCGCTCGCGCCCCCTGTGGCACCGATTATTGTTGATAGGTTCCCTATGCGAGAGCCTGGATAACATCACGGCTGCGGAAGGCGGAGAAGCTTTCCCTGCGGTCCTCTACAAGTACCGCCAGATTGTTGAACATCGGATCTCTCAGCCCGAATTAGCGAACCTGCAGAGCCTGCCGCGACTGAAGTTAGAAGTAATCTTCAGACTGACTGATGCACTGGTGAGAGACAACTCCGGGAAGCGCTTTCGGGATATCTTTTGGGCATTCGTAGAAGGTATCGCTTCTCCCGACAGATCTGCCCCTCGGGACGACATGGGGCGATTTATACAAGCAGAGACAAAGTATCATCGCCCCTTCTTTGAGAAGTTTCCTTTTATTCTCGAGAACTACTTAGTGAACTACATGTTCCAGAACCTTTTCCCTTATGGCCGAGAGGGCAGTCCCCGTTTTATTCCTCGAAGTTTGTTCGGCGAATACATTCAGATGGCGACGCAGTTTGCATGGGTCAACACCCTGCTCATTGGCGTTGCAGGCCATTACAAAGAAGACTTTGTCGAGGAGCACGTCGTTCAAACAATCCAGTCGTTCACCCGAGCGGTAGAGCATTATCCGGACGTTCTTCAATCCATCGATGAATCTATGAGAAGCCTTGGACTGAATAACCTGCGAGGCATGGCTATCATGCTAAAAATTTGAAGTTCAGCCAATCTTTCGATCACCCCATGACCTATAAAAAGAACCCTCTTTGTCCGTACGAAAGCGGCAGGCATAGGAAGACCTGTTGCCAGAAGATTCCTCGCAGCGCCAGGCTGGCAATGAGGGAGAGCGTTGAGGCTTTGTCCAAAGCGGGAAAGCACCTGGAAGCTTGTGAGCTTCTCGAAAAGCTTGTGACTCTAAGCCCGCATAATCCCCTGATCTGGAATGACCTGGGAATACAGTATGAGGCGGCGGGCCAGATGGATAAAGCACTTGACGCGTTAAGGCGTAGTCATCAGGCTGACTCGACCTACCCACCGGCGCTCTACAATCTCGGCAAGTTTACGCTTGATCGCTTTATAGGCTTCCATAAGGCCGGGCTGGCTACGAAGGCGGAGGTTCAGGAGATGCTAATAGAAGCCATTAATCTTTTGAACGCCAATCTCGACAGAGATCCCGATAATGCCGACGGACATTACTATCTTGCTCTTGCCTATGGCATGAAGGAAGACGAACGTATGGCTCTGGCCCATATGACAGTAGCCCTCAGGCTTCGGCAAGCATCGGATACCCCATTAGAGGCGGTCGTACGGAGTGTCGTACGATGAAAAGCATGCGAGCCAGTGTTCTCTCCGCCCTGGGATTATTTCTGTTCTGCCACGTTGCCTTTGCCGCGAAGCCCCCGAAACGTCTGTATGTCTTCGGAGATAGTTATTCCGACATCGGGCGCGGTTGGGTAGATAGCGATGGTCCCACGGCGGTGGCCTATCTCGCGAAACGGCTCGGGCTGACGATGGTGGCTTCAAACGCGCCGAACTCCGCGGGCAAAAGCCTCAACTTCGCAGTGAGCGGCGCCCCTTCAGGAGAGAACCCCGGCCAGGCAGTGCCGCATGGATGGCTTGGCCTCGGGATGAAGAACCAGGTATCCGAGTTCGTCGCGATGGTGCACTCAGGCGCCGTTTCTTTCGATCCTGAAACGACACTTTTTTTCCTCGCCGGCGGGCTGAACGACCACAGCCTTTCAACAGAACAGACGGTCGCCAATCTTGAGGGAGAGATCGATTCGCTATACGCGGTCGGGGCGCGCCGCTTTTCCGTGGCAATCCTTCCGGAGAAGATCCCTGCATTCAGGCCAGTGGCAGTTCGACTGAACCCAGCCCTGAGGAAGATTCCCACGGAGATAGGTCCAAAGCTGAAGGGGGCTGAGGTGAGGACCAGTCAATGGGGTGCTTTCTTTGATGTGATCCTGGAGAACCCCTCGAAGTATGGGTTCACCGATGTAACAAACCAGTGCGCAGGCCGATCGATCTTCAACGAAGACACAACACCATGCGCTACTCCGGCGACGCACTTCTACTATCACGAGGCACATCCCTCGACGGCAGCGAGCAAGGTTGTCGGAGATATGCTGTACGACGAACTGATGTCTCGCTAATGAAGCAGGAGCGCCACCCGCTCGGCCTCTGTGGCTTTCCTCTGCTTTGCGTCGAGTTGCGAGAGATGAGCTACGAGAGGCGAGTGATTCACTCGTATCTCGACTCTCGGATCTCGCAGACTCGAAGCATCTCTTCGTTACTCCCCTGGCCTCTGTGTCCACACCCAGCATCGTAGCTCGGGAGGTGGCTTCCGCGAAATCCATTGTGCTGTAAGCCCTCCGTTCACGTATCTTGAGGGCGTGGACTCTGCTTCAGCCCAACCCGTCGAATTGGGACCGCCAGCCACTGCAGAAGGTGCTGCGGAGCCGCAGATTTCCGCGACACTGCTCGACGCTCTCTGGCGCGAAGCGGAAGCCGACAGTCTCGAACTTAACCGAACAGAGTTGGCGCAGAAGTTACTTGCTGTCGGCGCGAAGTACAACTACGGCCTTCCTCCGGGCGCAAGCGCCACTCCAGCGCAGATCGAGGCCTTCTATCGCTCGTTGCAACTTCGAGAGCTGGCCCTCGCGCATGCCTGCACTGTGGGACACGATGCGGCGTGGCAGCAGTTTCTCCAGCGCTTTCGAGCTCCGCTCACACAGGCCGCTGTTGCAATGACCGGGTCGTCCTCTCTTGGACAAGACCTCGCGGATTCGCTCTACTCCGAACTCTTTGGGCTCAGCGAGCGCGACGGGCAGCGGCGTTCTCCCTTAGCCTCATACTCCGGACGAGGGTCGCTGATGGGCTGGTTGCGTACGACGCTTGCCCAGCGGCATGTAGACCACCATCGCCGCACCCGGCGTGAGGCTCCGCTTGAAGACACGGACCTCGCCGCCGTTCCGACGGCTCCAACGCCCACCCCTGAAGTGCTTGCCCGGCTCGGCAACTCGCTGGCGGAGGCCCTGCGCGCTCTTGCGCCCGAGGACCGCTTCCTGCTGTCGGCGTACTTTCTCGACCAGCGAACGCTGCTGCAGATCGCGCAACTCCTGCGGGTTCATGAGGCTACCGTCAGCCGCAAGCTGAAACGGCTGACCTCGGGATTGCATCAACAACTGTTGAAACGCCTGCAGGCCTCGGGCATGAACAGGCGAGCCGCGGAAGAGGCACTAGGAACCGATCCGCGCGATCTCACGATCAATTTGCGGAATCTGCTGCAAACTTCGGCAACTCCAACGTTCTCCAATCAGACAGAAGGCGATAAGACAAAGCCCTCGGTCAAGAAGTAGACATGAGCGATCTTCTCCAACCCGGCCAACACCTCGAAGCGGACCAGCTCAACGCCTTCCTCGAAGGCGTGCTGCCCGAACACGAGCGCCTGGAGAGCCTTGCGCATCTGTCCGAGTGTTCGCACTGCCGGCAGATCGTCTTTCTTGCCCGGCAGGCCCAGCAAGCGGAAGAGCCTGCACCAGCGAAGGCCGTTCCAACATGGCGCGAGTGGTTCCGGTTCAGCCCGATGTCGATGCTCAGTGCAGCAACGATAGCTGTGGCGTGTGCTCTGATCGTTACCGTATCGCTTCACCTGTACCGCACTGCACAAACGCCCACGACGATGGAGAACGCGAAGGTCGAACTCGCTCCAAACCTTCCGCCTATTGCGCCGCCAGCAGAAGCAGCGCCCCCTGCACCGCGAAGAGCCTCGCCCAAAGCGGCTCCAGTATCTCCGATCGCTGCCGCTCCTGAACCGGTGGCACCGGCTCCTTCCGGAAAAGCGGAAGATGCGATCTCCAGCTTCAGCAAACGCAGGAGTGCAACTACGGAACCCGCCATTTCGCCCCAGACTACGAAGCCGACAGCGATGAACGACTTTGTAGCTGCGTCGGCTGGCGCCGTTTCCAACCACGAAGCACGCGGTACAGGGATGCTACTGCGCAACAGAACAGCGGCCCCGCTCCAGCCTGCGAAGGCAGCAGCACCTCTGGCTGCAAAATCGAACCCCATAGTAGTAGCCGCTGCGCCTGCCCTGCCCACGACGACGGAGACGCTGCCTATCGAAGCTCGCACTACGATTCAAGCCACGAACGAGACCGTTGAGGTCAGCGCGGCCCCCAATGGTGCCATCGACAAGCTGAACGAAGACAATGAGGCTCTGCGTAAGAGATCGAAGGTGCATGCGTTGCCTAGCAATCTACCTTCGGCTGCCTCGGCCTCCAACGGACGGAGGATGCTTGCCGCAGATACAGCGGGAGCACTCTTCCTCAGCAAAAACGGCGGCAAGCATTGGAAGTCCGTCAAGCCGCAGTGGCAGGGGAAGGTGATGCAGCTCGCGCTTTCGCCGCGGAGTCTTCAACAACCTGCACTACAAAAGCAAAAGGTAGAGGCGGGCTTTCAACTGACTACTGACTCTGGCGTGGTCTGGGTCAGCGGCGATGGAGTGCATTGGCAACAGAAGTAGATGGTGTTACCTGCGGCCTTGTATTGCCGTTGCTTCTCCGCATTGCACAAGCGACCTAGCGAATAAACTCCGGTCTCACCGCCTGTTGCACGAGTTGCTCGAAGGCAGCGAGGCTGCACTGCCCCGTGGCATCCTTACAAAACATCTCAGGCAGCTCCGATGCGGGCTTGTTCGCCGCAGTAAGTGGCTGCGCCGCGCGCAACTGTGTCAGCGTCTGCAAGGAGTAACGAACGCGCACAGAGTACGTATCGCCACGCTGCCAGAGCTCGAAGGCCATCTCCGCTCCCGGCGGAGTATCGTCGCGGCGTCCATCCAGGTTCCAGTGAATGCCGAGCAAGGAAGCCACCCCTGCAAGGTTGGTATCGTGCCCTGTCAGAATCACGACCTTCTCTCCTACAGACCCAATTGCGCCGTCGATGCCTTTGCCGGTCGCGCCCTGTTCGAGCGTGCGCCGAATGTGGTCGAGCAGATTGGAGGCTTCTACCTGCGCAAGATAAGGGGTGCGATGAGCAAGATCGAAGTAGGCAGTGTGCAGAGAAAGCAGCCGCTGCAGTTGCTGCTCCTGCACCTGGCCCCAGCCGACCTGGTCCGCAGGCAGGCCTTCGGCATACTCCAGCAACAGGTTCTCCGACATGCTGGACCCCACAGACAGCGGCCCGCGCAGGTCCGCAAGATGATCGCCCTTGCCTGAGGTAATCGCCGGAACAATTCCAGTTACAGACGTTGCCTTCTCTGCCGGGACCTTCGTGCACGAGGACGGCACGGCTGCGCAGTGATTCAGGATGCGTTGCAACTCGTCCAAAGTAGCTTGATGCTCCCGTGCAGGCGCAGTGGGATCGCCATGCACACGTTCGCGGAGCGCATCGGCAGCAAGCTGTGCATTGCCTTGAATCACCTTCGCAGCCAGCGGATGAAAGAGTGCATTCTCCGTGCCCTGCGGCAGCGAGTCGATGCGAACCGTGCAGCCCGGCATCAGACCTTCGGCCAACGCATGGCCGCTGGCGATGGTGCGCTGATCGGAGTCTGCATAGACGTACACCTGATCTGCATCGGCGCAACCTTGCGGCTGCAACAAGCCTTGTACGGCGAGCTGCGTTCGCTCCCACCCTGCAAACTGTCTTAACAGCAGCGCTCCGCGTGGAGTAAGTTCTCCCGGAGCAACCGTCCACTTGGGCCAGGGCTTTACAGAGAGGAGGTCTAGTTGCGGATTTGCCTGTGTCGGAGAACGTACGCCATGCCGGCTAAGGATGACGACAAGCTTAAGGGTGTCGCCGGAACGAGCAGCGGATTTTGTAGCTTGTGCCGATATCTCAGCAGGGCTTTGCCATAGAACGCATAGCAGAGCCACGCATGCTGAGATAGAAGGGCGAAACAACTTCATGTACTTCTCCTGAAAACGACCTTTGACCTTTTATCGATGCAGCGAAAACGCTCCTGAATAAAGAACTTTGAGAGGACGGATTTCAACTCGTCCTCTCAAAGCAGCAATCCATTCAGAGTTACTCGTGTCGCACGAAGTTATACCGAATGCCACCGGTATACGTCGGCTTGTAGAACTCACGCTGATTCACGAACTGCGTACTTCCGGTGTAGTAGCCGAAGACTTCGTTGTTGAGATTTAATCCGGAGACGACCGCGCTGAATCCTTTGTAGAAGCGGTAGCTCGCCTGCGCATCGACCTGGTAGTGGGTCAGAGTGTAGACATCGCCGGAAGGTCCCTTCGGGCCCAGGCCACTAGGGTCGGAGCCGCTGACCAACGAGGGCGAGGTGTAGTTATAAGAAAAGAGACTCGCCTGGTTGTATGCCAGCCCCGCACGCACCGAGAGCCGCTTGGTGTCATAGGTGGGGCTGAGGTTCCAGGTGTTGGGAGACTGATCGATCAGCGTCGGATGATCGGTACGCAGGGGGACGCCCTTCTCACGCGAAGCCGTGTAGCTATAGTTCGCGGAGATTCCCAAACCGCGGAGCAGACCCGGAAGATAATCCAGGTGCTGCTGATAACTAAGCTCGAAGCCATAAAGCCAGGCATTCTGTCCGTTTACAAATTGAGTAATCGAATCGCCCGGATATTGCGCAAGAACAGTCTGTAAAGCTGCCGGAAAATAGCCGGCAGGAAAGCTGGAGAGGTTGAGACCGCCGGGCAGTACCGTTTCGATCTGGGGTGCATTCAGCTGTTTGAAGAAAAACCCTGCCTGAACCAGACCCAACGGATTGAGATAGTCCTCGTACAACAGGTCATAGTTATTGGCATGTTCGGGCTTCAGATTTGGATTGCCGACAGCAACGGTAACCGGGCTTGCCGTCTGATCTTCTGAAGCGTAAGGCACCAGCTGGTACGGATCGGGCCGGGCAACTCCACGAGCGTACACGGCGCGCAAGGCGGAGTTCGGCGTAAGCGCATAGCGCATCTGCACGCTCGGCAGCACATCGAGATAGGAGGGATTATTATTGATGCCCACCGCGCTGTAACAATCTTTAGGAGTAAGAGGCAAGGGGAAGGCACAAGGCACACTGGCTGCGCCACCTTTAGGATCCGAGTAGAAGGTCAGGTTATAGCCGAAGGTATCCATCTGGGTGGCCTCAAAGCGGAGACCAGTTTGGATATGCAGCTTGCCGAAGTCGATCGTGTTCATCGCGTAACCGGACGTGATGCGCTCGATGGTGTGAAAGAGATTGGGATAGATATCGGCAGCGGTCTTCTGGCCATCTACGAAGCCGGCAAAGTTCTGTAGAGTATAGGCCTGGACCAGATTGAAGTCTGAGACCGGACCGAAGTTGCCGCCGAAGTAGTTGCCACTGAAGTAGTCAGTGTTATGAAAGTTGCTTTGCAGTGCGCTCATCAGTGGTGTCGACGAGCCTGCCTTCGTGGACCAGCCATCATAGACGGTCTCGGTAGAGTCTTGATTCTGATGACCGTTGCTGAACTTGAAACCCATCTCGAAGTTTCCGAAGTGCCCATTCGAGTTGTAGTTTCTTGCATAGGAAGCCTGGGCTGTCAGGTTCAGCTGCGCGTTCAGGCCCTTCGAAATCGTAATGTCTTTGTAGATCCAGTTGGCTGAATTCAGCAGCGGCGAGTTGCCGTTCGTATCGCAAGTTCCAAAGTGTGGGTGATACAGATCTGCCTGGCTTGCCGGAGCGTAGTTGCAGCTTACTTCCGGTCCTACCCACGAAAAATCGGCCTTGGGATTACCAGCGGAATCTACTTCGTAGGAACGCGAAGCGGAGATCTGGTAGGACATCCACTGCTTAGCCTGCACATCTCTGCCGCCCAGAATGATGGTTCCAACAGAGGCATTAGGACGTTTGCTGGACGTATAGAACTTGGGAGAGGGCGAGCTAGCCGTGGGGCTGGGCAATCCCTTTACCGGATCGATAGCGGCCGACACGGGCTCGTAGTACCACTTATCGCCCCAGTCCTTGAGGTCTGAGTAGAACCCACGTGCATAGATGCTGGCGTTCTCGCTAAGCCGGTAATCCGCACTGCCCGCAAAGCCATAGCGATAACGGTAATAACGATATTCGCGGATCGTATTGTTGTCATAGAAAGGAGCCGCGAAGGTAGAAAGTGGATCGAGCGTAGGTTGAATATTATCGATGCCGCGACCGTTGTAATCGTAAGCGGCATTGCCGAGAAGGCCGAAGCGCTTGGTCGCTCCAAAGCGCTTGCCAACAGTACCGCCCGTTGCATAAGAGGCGCGGCCGTTGAGAATGTTGGTATAGCCACCGTTACCGTAAAGACTGACGGTGGGCTGTTCCGTGGCTTCTTTTGTACGCAAATTTACCGAGCCGCCAATGCCATCCGCATCCTGGTTGGCGGAGAGCGTTTTGTTCAACTCGATGGCCTCGATCATGTCCGAGGGAATAACGTCGAGACGTACCTGACGAACAGTCGGTTCGGGTGCGGGAATCGTAATGCCGTCGACCGTAACATTGGTGAGCCGGGGCTCGGTGCCACGCACCTGGATGTAAACACCCTCTCCCTCGATGCGGTAGAGCGAGACAGAGGGCAGGCGTCCGATAGCGTCGGCGACATTGGCGTTCGGCAGGCTGGTGATGACCTCCGCGGGAAGAACCTGCACGATGTTGTCCGCGGTACGCGTCTCGTTGATGGCCTCGGCCTCGCCGTGCGGGCGGGGTGCGGTGACGAGAATCTCCTCGCTGTTGGAGGCAACAGCGAGTTTGAGGCTGAGGCTAAGCGCCTGTCCGGAAGCGAGATCTACATTCGTATTCTGCGGTTGAAAGCCGATGTAAGAGACCGTAAGGACGTACTTGCCGGAGGGAACTTCGGGCAGAATGAACTCGCCCTGGTCATTCGTAACCACGGTGAGATTGAGCGGAGCCAGCTTGATCTGCGCGCCGGGAACAGCGCCACCAGAACCATCCGTGACGGAGCCCGAGATGGCGCCTTTACCGGCCCGGATGGCAGATTCAGCAGCAGACTCTGTGCTGGGCTGAATAGCGGTTTTGGCAAAGGCTGTTGAGGAAAGTATTCCCAGCCCCAGCAGGCACAATGCACTGAGGCTCTTCCAATTTCTTATGTCGATCAAATTCAGCAGCCGCATTGCAATCCTCAGAAGATGACACATCCGCGGGCGTTGTGTAACGCGGCGGAGCATCGAAATTCAAATTCGTATAGAGCAATGATGGAGGCCAGCGGTGAATGACATTTCACCGTCCTGTAAAAAAGTCCTGAGGTTGGGAGTAGCTCAAACCTATTCACATAGACTTAACACACGAACGATAACGTCGAAAGCCTGTATCCGGGCGAAAAAGCACACACCATGGAAGCCGCTGGCCCATTTCGAATTTTGGTCGTCGAAGACGATCCGCGCATGCTCGACGTGTTGCGCAGGGGTCTGTGGGAGCATGGGCATACCGTGATGACGGCCTCTGACGGCGTGGAAGGGCTAACCCTTGCACAGACCTACGAATACGATGTTGTTCTTCTCGATGTCGGCCTACCCCTGCGCAATGGATACGAAGTAGCCGCAAGCCTGCGCGCGCAGCAGAACCATGCGGTCGTGCTGATGTTGACTGCCTATGACATGGAAGACGACATCATTCGAGGCCTCGATCTTGGGGCCGACGACTACATGACCAAGCCGTTCTCCTTCCCGGAACTTCTGGCCCGCATCGGCTCCATCACTCGCCGTCGCCCATCTGCTCCCAGCGGATTTCTCAAAAGTGGTGAGCTTGTTCTCGACAAGCTAAAACGCACCATCTCTCTTGCCGGAGTTCCGTTGTCTCTTACGCCCACGGAGTTTTTGTTGCTGGAGCGGCTCATGGAAGAACCCGGCATCGTCGTCGCCAGGAAGCAGTTGATCGAAAAGGTCTGGGGCACCGATGCGGAAGTAAGTCCCGGCGCGCTGGATACCTTTATCAACTCACTGCGTGGCAAGCTTAACCATGCGGAGCAACGCAATTTAATTGGCACAGTCCGCGGTACGGGATACTTCCTCTCCAATGAAACCTCTGCGGTTCCGGAAAAGGGCACGAACGAGTGATACGTCCCTTATCCATCCGGCTGCGGCTTTCGCTCTGGTTCTTTCTCATCTTCGCCATCGCGATGTTCACCCTCTCCACCACATGCCTCTGGATGGTGCACCGCTGCATCCTGACGATCGAAACTACGGAGCTGCAGCAACGCGTCCGCAGTATTCAACGTTTTTTCGAGGTACGACCTTCGTCCGTACCTGTCGACACACTTCAAGAGCAGATGGCTTCCATCTACGATGTCACGCACGGCAGCAAGTGGCTGCAGGTGATCGATCAGGACGGTAAGTGGATCTATCGTTCCAAATCGATCGCTGAGTTATATCCCCATCTGGATCTACCGGGCGCTGTCCCTGCGGAAGGCATTTACTTCGAATTCAACGCCGAGTCCGTTCCTGTCTGGGCACTCATCAAGCCCATCACCGTCAAAGGCCGCAGTTACACGGTGCAGACCGGCACTTCGTTAAATAGTAAGCTGATCGTCTTCAACGATTTTCGCCGGCAGTTGATGATCCTTACTCCTACGGTCTTGCTGATCGCGCTCTTAGGCGGATATTGGATGAGCCGCCAGGCATTGAATCCCGTCGCGGCCATTGAACTGGAAGCTCGGCACATCAACGATAAGAGCCTGAGCTGGCGTCTTCCTGTGTTGGAGACACATGATGAACTGGCAGACCTGACACTGACACTCAACCAGATGCTCGACCGCATCGAGGCAGGCTATAAGAGCGTTCGCGAGTTCACCGCTAACGCCGCGCATGAACTGCGCTCCCCTATCTCCCTGGTCCGGGCCGAGGTCGAGGTCGCACTCGCCTTTCCGCGCAACGCCGAGGAGTACAAGGATGTCTGCGAACGCGTACAGGCTGAGTCAGTACGCATGAGTACGCTGATCGACAACCTGCTCTCACTGGCTCGGGCAGACGCAAAGGCAGACGCGCTGCACTTCGAAGCACTCGATCCCCACAAGCTTGTGACGGAGCTCGGCAGTAAGTGGACCATGCTGATGCAGCAGCATGGAATCACCTTCGAGGTAGAGTCCCATACTGCCGGAGCTTCTGTCTTTGGAGATATCCCCAGCCTGCGAAGATTATTGACGATCCTGTTGGACAACGCCGGCAAGTACACACCCGCCGGAGGCCGCGTCACGCTGAAAACCTATCTGCAAGAGCAGACAATCTTCTTCTCAGTAAGTGACACAGGGATCGGCATTCCCGCAGAGGCTCTGCCCTCTATCTTCAAAAGGTTCTACCGCGGCAATCATACCGCACAGATCTCACCAGATGGTGCAGGACTCGGGCTTGCATTGGCCGAAGCTTTGGCGGAGCGGCATGAGACAAATATTCATGTAGAAAGCATGCCGCAGCAAGGAAGCTGCTTTACCTTCAGCCTGCGGCGACATCCGGCAGAAATTAGATAATACAGCAGAAACTGTGGCGAGCAGTTTCTGCACTTTATTCTTCTCAGCAGTTTGCCCTTTCCCATGCATGGCTAACTCCGTATGCCGGAAGACTAGTCCGTGCTGGTAGAAATATCCAATCGTCACCAACAACCACCACTGTTGAAACGGTCGCGTAGGCGGCTCCTACAACAGTAGATTGGCGCATCCTTTTTGGAGAAAAGAAAGAGTCTGTCACGGACCGCTACGATGATCTGCAGCGGTCCGTGACAGACTCTTATTTTTAGCTTTACGCCTTCAGGAATTCAGAGCCTGATTCGATTAGAAAACCAACCGAAGCGAGAACTGACCTACACGTGCGTTAGTCGATGTACTAGCAATTTGTCCAAAGACTCCTTGAGACGAAGTGAAGTCGGTTCCTGGTGTCGTATTACCCTGGGCATTTGTGAATGCCGGGCGGCTGAAGGTCGGATGGTTGAAAATGTTGTAGAAGTCTGCACGGAAATTCAAATTCAAACGTCCGTTTGGCAGGATGACAAAGTTCTTTGCAAGGCCACCATCCATCGTGAAGGCTGAAGGCCCGCGAAGATTATTGCGACTTCCAACAGTCAAACCAATCGGGCCGCTGAAGGCGGCAGCAGCAGCCACAGGATCCGCGAACAACTGTACCTGGCTGCTCCGGCCGTTGCCGACCTTATGAACATGGGCTTTGACCACACCACGATTACCGTTGAAGATGGCCGGAGCATCTGTGTTGAAGCCGGCTACAAAAGCGTTAGAGACCACGTCGAGGGCCACACCGCTACGCCACGCCGGCAGACCAGACAGGCTCCAACCACCAATGGCTTCGTCCAACCAGCGCGGCGCATTCCCTGCGACCGACTTCCCGCGACCGAATGGCAACGCTACGATGAAGTCCGAAGAGATGATCTGTTGAATGTCAAAGTCCGAGTTTCCACGGCAGCTACGCGGATGAACTGCATCGCAAATGAAGTTAACAAGAGTTCCTTGTGCCTGATAATTCGCCGGAGCAGAGGTATTGTCGATCGAATGCGACCAGGTGTAGTTGACATCGAACTGGATCCCCTGCGACATATTCTTTGTCAGGGTTACCAGTAGACCGTTGTAGCTGGAGAATCCTTTGTTCGTGATCCAGGGGTTGATGGCAAATTGCGCGCCGACATTAACATTGTTAGGGGTCAGGCCCTCTTCTTCGAGCGCGTTGGCGAAATCAGCGATATCACCCAACTGAAACAGCGAGCCAAAGTTCGCCAGCAAGAAAGGAGTTGCACCAGAGCCGACAATATTTTCAAACCATGGCTGAGCCGAAACTGTTGAACCAGCCCTGACCTGTCGAGTCACATTGCCGAATGCCTGCGAAAAGGTCTGACCTGACGCTTTGTCAGTAAAGTCCACGACCTGTGAGGCATCGGCTTGCCCGAGCAAACGACGACCGAGACGACTGGTCCAATTTGCCCTGAGAAGGAAGTGCCCCGGGAACTCCTGCTGTATTCCAGTTTCAAGATTGATGGAGTAGGGATCCTTAAGAGTTGGATCGACAATATAGGCCGATCCTGTACCGCTAGACCCGCCGAAAGGGGTTGAACCTGACACAAATGGGGTAAATGGCTTTGTAATGGCCGCCGCTACAGGTAGCGCCGCCGAGCCAATGGTCAGAGCGGTGCCGGTTCCACCGATACGAGGGCTATTGAGGAGAGCTGCAGTAGGTGTCGATCCCGCGTATTGAATTCCGGCGCTATTCTGGAACAAGAATGAACTCTGGTCTTGAATGAAGTTGACCGCATTGATGACAGTGCGATCGTAGACGATTGAAGCAGAGCCATTGACGACTGTTTTGGGCGAAGGATTGTACGCGAAGGCGAAACGAGGAGCGAAATCCTTGTAGCTGGGCTGGTAAAGCGGAGCTGCGTGATTTGCTTTACCGCCAAGAGTGTACGTTACAAACGGTACAACCGTATCGCCAGCCGTTCCTGCTATGCCTGCCGCCACACGCGCACCGAAGAGCTGATCGAAGGTGAGGTTTTCGTTCGACTGATTGCCGCTCGTTTCATAAGGCACGGAGTAAAGCTGGTATCTCAGTCCGTAGCTGACGGTAAGGTCCTTTGTGACCTTCCAGGTATCGCCGAAGTATAGCTCCGTCTGATAGAAGCGATAGTGTCGAGTCGCGCCACTGCCCTCCGGTAAAATATTGCCCTGATTATCAAAATTGTAGTTACTGTTGATGGAACTGATATTACCGAGTGCCAGAGCAAATGCAGCATCGTAAAGGGTCTTGGCCGTTGTACCGCCGATGTTTGTCGGCCGCAGGTTGGGGGTTAAGGTTGGATTTGCGCTGCTCAAGCCAATTTGAACCGTGCTGAAGTCGTTGGTCAGATTGCTGTTGGTTTTAGTGAACTTGAAGGTTCCACCGAATCCAAGATTATGACTACCAACGATCCAGTTAAAATCGTCTCGAATTTCGGGAACAGGAACGCGGCGTTTCTGGCTGCCGCTGGCATAAGGTGCGCCTAGCGAACCCAGGCTAAAGTTGACGGGGCTCGTCGGCGACTTGAACAGCGTGGGGAAATTGAGCTTAGAGATGTTGTCGCCATAATAAAACTGGTTGACCTTGTTTCTGCCGATCTCCCAGATGTGGCTGATGACATACCCGTAGCTGCGATCCTGATAAGGGCTCGTGACAGGATCTGTCGGAAGGATGTTCGCTGACTCGAAGGCATCTTCGCGCTGAATGGTGAAGCGGGCAAAGATACGCTGCTTGGGGGTCAGGTTGTAGTCGACGCGTCCGACATAGTTGTAAAGCGTATCAGGCTCGGGCTGCGTGAACCGGAATCCCCCGGTATTGATGCCGTCTGCGGCGATGTAGCTCGGATCGTTCACGTGAGCATTTGCGTAGCGTGCATTGACGAAGGACAGCAGCGATTGGTTGAATCCAATGCCTTGCGGGTCAAGGGCAGCAACCTGAGCAGAAGTCAACGTTCCGATGCATTGCGGAGTCGAAAAAGCCTTGCTTGTCGCAGCACAGGGGCCGGAGCCATCGCTCGCATTGGCAAGAATATACTGCAGGCTCCCACTACGGAAGGAGTCCAAAGGCACAACATCTTCAGCGGTTGTGGACTGAATAATGCGCGAGTTATTGAAATCAAAGAAGAAGAAGAGTTTGTCTCTCAAGATGCGACCGCCCACGTTACCGCCGAACTGGTTCTGGATCAGCGGAGTGCGGGGAAGCCCAGTGTTGTTGTTGAACCAGCTGTTCGCCACAGTCGACGTATCGCGGTGATACTCATTGAGGTTTCCATGAAACTCGTTGGTTCCGCTTTTCGTGACAAGCTGAAACTGACCGCCGCTGCCTGTTCCTGTATTGGCGAGCAATCCAGTGACCGTCCCGCGAAACTCCTGCAAGGAGTCGACTGGTGCACCACCGACAAGGCTAAACCCGGTTGTCGAGTTTGCACCTGCAGCAAGGTCATTCACATCGATGCCATCGATGGTCACCGAATTCTGATCGGTGCGGGCGCCGGTGAACGCACCAACTCCAGCGGCAACTCCGGGCTGCAAGGTGAAGAGAACCGCAGGCGAATTACGGCTATAAACCGGCAACTCTTGAAGCAACTGTACGTCAAAATTGTTGCCTATCGTGGCATCGGTGGTATCCAGCGTAACATTGCTGTTTCCCGCCTGGACCTCAACCTGCTGATTGACGCCCACAAGCAGCTTCGCATCTTGAGTACGTGTAATGCCAACTTGCAGAGCAACGCCCTGAACTTTCAATACCGAAAAGCCCTCGTGCGCGAAGGTCACACTATAACCCTGAGCGGGAGTCACATTGGGAAAGTCATAGGTACCTTGAGCATTTGACGTCTGCTTGTAGCTGACGCCAATCGCTGCGTTGGACAGCGTAACCGTCGCCCCCGAAACAACTGCACCTGTTACATCGGTAACCGTACCGATCATCGACGAACTGTCCTGCGCTAACAAGAAAGCAGGAGCCGAAAGGAAGAGCACCAAAAGGGCAAATTTCGCGATCCAATTTCGCATTTTGAGTAAATCTCCTCGAAAATGAAACTACTTATAGACCCGGCGAACGGGAGCAATAAGGAAATGAACCAGCCTTCCGTGAAAGATGCTGGTGTACAAGTTGGGCCTGGATTGCTGTATTTAGAGATACAGCAATTCACATGCCAAACGCCCGGTCAAATAGAACTTTTACGGGAGCGTTAAGTCTCGGTAAATTGAGGTTGTGCTGAAATTTATTGAGTAGGCATCAAAAAGAAGTTCCGTATTGTGCATCCGGATACAGGAAATGGGATTTCCGTCTGAGGATCCTACCGATGTGTGCTTTTTTGATTACCGAAAGAGACCTCTGTTCCTCAGGCCCCTGCCTGATTCATCCGGCAAAAGAGAGTGTAGTGGCCAGTGTTTTGTTGATTGCTTCCTGTCGCACTCTCGGAATCCGGGCCATTCTTTAAAACATGCGGAGAGGTTCAGGTAACGGTGCACCAGTAAAACACGAGAACGGATTTATGGAGAAGTCGAAATCTTACGACTTCTCCATTTCCTTCGAACAATCCGCATTTGTCTCCTGAACTTCAAAGAGGCGCCCCCAGGGCGCCTCTTTGAAGTTCAACAATGATCAGGACTCGGACAACATCTCGTCTACGAACAACAGCTTGTCAAGTCCAGTTCCCAGAGCGACGAGGCTTACGCCCGTAGTCTGACAGAAGAAGTAATTGAAAGGACCCCTTCGGCTGCGGTCGCGGTATTAGAACAGGATCTTGCCCGTGAAGAGCAGGTTGCGTGTTCCCGTTCCCGGGGTATTCAAATTCTGGCTCCCAGAACCGAGATTTTGAGAATAGTTATTGAAGAATGAACCGCCGCTAAATGCATAGTTAGATAGTTCGTTACCAGGAGTTCCATAGAAGGCACGGTTTAACACGTCAAACGCGTCTACTTCCAGGCGGAAGGTGAATCGTCCGGTGATCTTCGTGTCTTTAATAATGCTGAGGTCGGCATTGTTGCTGGTGTCGCCACGCAGGGTGTGGCGTCCCGTACCAGGGTAAGGATTACCCAGAATATTGGCTGCCAGTTGATTGTTTGCGATAAAGTGAACCTGCGAAGCAGAAACCGGAGCCCCAGACGCATAATCTACAAGGACTGGTGCCGAGTATGTTGCTACACCAGTCGCGCTGACCGCAGTGGTGGTGTCGGTGTAGATGCCTAGAGTCCCGATAGGCGCCTTTGGATTGGAGAGAATTGGGCGAGCAACGTCCAAACCAGGAAAGTTATTTTCAAAGGGAATATCGCTATAGGAGTTAGTGGTCCGCGCGTCACCCGGATTCGCTTGACGGAGCGCACCCGAACCTGCGGTATTAGCTACCGGAGAGCCGTTGGTTATTCCTTGATAGTCGGTATAGGTCTGTCCGCTGGCATAGGTCCAGATCGTATTTGCGCTCCAACCATTCACCAATTTGTCTGCCCAGTCTTTGCCGGTATGGAGTTTGGGAAACGCGTACAGGAAGCTAATGCTGGCAACATTGGGGAAATCAAGCGAACTGTTTGCACGCTCGCCAAGATTGATGTCGAGTGGGTTCTGCGCATAAGCAATTGTGCTTCCGCCCTGGTTTGAGCCGCCGGCGTTTGAATAGACCTCGTCGGAGTTATCAATATTATGACTCCAGGTATACGCGAAGGTCGCGGTTATACCGTGGTAGCTTTGCGTCGTAAGGTTCGTTTGTAAAGACTGGTATTGGGAAAAAGCTGTATTCTTTACCGCGCTTACAGAGGTTTCGCCGCAGTTCAGGAACCCTGCATCAGCTCCGCCAAGTGCGGCGCTGCCTGGGCAAAGACTGCTGGGATTGACCACATTGGGGAAGGCAGCCGCGACCGGCGCGAGATACGGATTGGCGTTGATTGACTGAAATTGACCGCTGGTGTGGTTGCCCACATAACGGATCTCAAATACGGCCGAGTTGCGAATCTGATATTGCACTCCCAGCGTGTACGTCTGGCCTACAGGAAAGCGGAAGTTCGAGGGGACGAAGGATTGGGCGTCCAGGCCAGGGTTTCCACCGGTCGGGAGCTGTGTAGCAATCTGCTGTTGAACCGTGGTGAAGGTTGCCGGCCCCGAGGGAAAGCAGTTTGTGCTGCCGAACGCGCAATTAACAGCTCCGGCGAGGACAGCCGGCGCAGCTTGAGCGACATTCTCAACGATGTTCTGGAATTGCGGATCGACGTTGATGGCATAGGCGCCGCGGACCACCAACTTCCTATTGAAGTCAGGATTATAAGCGAAACCGAGGCGAGGCTCGAAGTTTTTGTAATAGTTGTTGACGCGTGAAGCGGTAGTCAGGGAGAGTGGCAGCGCCGTGCTCCAGTTGGGATTCGGGCCAGTCTGTTGGGCCACGGTATCGCTATTGATTTTGTTGATCGGCTCTCCGTAAAACTCCCAGCGCAGCCCCAGATTTAAGGTGAGGTTTGGGGTAGCCTTCCAGTCGTCCTGGAAGAAGAGAGACACATCGTATTCATCTAACGGAATTGTCGGATTGCCCTTCGCCACACCAACGGTGCAGGTTGCGCAGCCACCGCCAAGGAAGTCGTCCAGCGTATCAAACATGTAGGTTCCGGCTGAATTAGGGAGAAAGACATTCGGCGCGTGTGTATCGTCAAACTCGCCGCCGAAGGTAATCGCATGCTTCCCAACCGACCAGGTAGCAATATCCTGTAGCTGCCCGACCTTGACTACACGCCCCTGCGGAAAGGCGGAGTTAAGCCCCAAGGAGGTGAAGGTATCGCCGCTTTCGAGTGTGAGCTGGTTGATGCTCGTTGGGCAGTTCGCAAAAGAGGTAATCGTGCAGTTGGGAAAGCCACCGCCCTGAAAGCCTGAGCTGCTCTGCTGGAAGCTATAACGGAGTTGATCGACCCAGTGCGGTCCGAAGGTATGCGTGATATCTGCGCCCACCGAATGAGTCACGCCTGTGACGTTGACATAGCCGCCGTTCGCGACGGTCTGAAACGGGGTGACCGGATTATCTTGATACAGATAACGGAGAAAGACATGGTCCTTGGGGGTAGCCTGCCAGTCAAGACGTCCCAGATCTTCCTGATCGCTTGTCAGCGAGGGTATCTGACGGCCAAATTGGGCCATCGGGATCGAAACCGTTTTGCCGCCACTGGTCACACTTTCATTCGCGGCCGCAGTCACCTGGCGTGGATTACCGCCCGTCACGGCGTACGGGCTTAGCTCTTGAAGATAGGCAACTCCAGGGCTGCCTGGAAAAGCGGTTGCGAGTGCGGCGAGTCCGGCCGGTGTCGGGAAGAGCTGCCCCTGGCTAGTCGTAAGAGCGCCATTTTCGCGGAATTTGTACCAGTATGTAGAACCGAAGGCGAAGAGCTTGTCCTTGATAATTGGACCGCCAAGGGTGCCGCCATAATAGTTGTCTACGTAGCGGGGAACGACGGTAGATGCACAAGGGTTCGTATCAGTGGAAATCTGTCCTTGAGCACAAAACCCAAACTGTGGCCCCTTGGAAGTTCCCTGTTGCAGTGAACTGGTGAAATTGCCTGAGTATTTGTAGATAGCCGAGCCGTGCCAGGCATTGCTGCCGGACTTGGTAATGTAGTTGATGACCGAACCTGCGTTACGGCCATACTGGGCGCTAAAGCTGTTCGTGATGACTTGGACCTCGGCCAGAGCATCCTCATTCCCGAAGAACACCTGGGGACCAGCGATCGTCGTATCGTTGTTCGACTGGCCATCAATCTGGAAGTTGTTGGCGCGTCCGCGCTCTCCGTTGACCGAGAAACCGACACCGTTGGTGTTGGAGAATCGATCGGCGCCTGTATTGACAACTCCAGGGATCAGTAGAGCCACCTCATCGAAGCCGCCCGCGAGGGGAAGTTGTGAGACCTGCTGAGAACTGAACGTCGTCGTGACTTGTGACTGGCTTGTTTCAAGAAGATTCGCGGCAGCGGAGACATCCACAACTTGCCCCGCGCTGCCAGGAAGCAGCTTCTGCAAACCCAATCCCTGCTCTTTAGCGGAGGAAACTTGAATATTGTTAAGCGTGAGAGTAACAAAACCGTCGCTGGAGATAACGACGGTATAGGTGCTGATTGGCAGATCTTTAAAGCTAAAGCTGCCATCCCTTCCAGCGGTCGTTTTGCTGCTCACATTCCTCGCTGTATCCCTAGCCGTTACCACTGCACCAGGAATAACAGCCCCAGTCTGGTCGGCTACAGTTCCTGAAATGTTTCCAGTGTTAATACCCTGAGCATGGGCCTCTTTGTGCAGGAACGGCGCAGCCATCACGAGAGCAAAAACAGCCATCATCGTGAAGCCGAAAGAACGGAAAGGACGCACCGAACCTCTTCCGAACAACGTTTTAGGCGAATTGTAGTGTCGAACGGCAGGGGAGGGAGAGAAGGTGCCAAAGATCCGTTTCATTCTTTTTTGCGACTCCAAAACTTGTAGATCGGACGTAAAGGTACAAAAGAACCAAGGAAAGCCCGGTCAGTTAATGACGAACAACTTCAAAGGTCGAGGCCCAGCTACCCAAGCGGAACTGCAATTCTCATGCCAAATCACTTTCCAATCGAGGCCACTCATGACGCCCATATAAATAGACTTTGAAATGATTGTCAGAAGATCTGGCGAATTGACCGGGTGACAAGATCTCAAATCACACATAAAAATACAAAAAACTGAATTGTGCCGCCGGACCATAGCGGTCAAGTATGGTTTGCCATACAGAAGGCCGGGGTCTGCTTTCTGCGTATGCGAACTCAATAGCCGAAAGGAACTTGCAGTAGTCGCGAAGAGAGATCTTGATGCGACATTGCGCCTGCGGATGAATTGCAGGTTCCTCTTTCCATTCAGAACGAACGGATGAAGAGCCAGGGCAGAATCCAGCCTTACAGGTTCAGCTTTTTGAACACGCGCTCGGGGATCGCGCGAATCACTGTCATGATGACCCGCCAGATTCCCGGCACATAGACCACATCCGTGCCCTTGTCGATCGCCTTCACCAGCGTTGCAGCGACCTTTTCGACGTCGGCAAACTTTTCGCTGCCCTTCATCGACTGCGTCATCGCCGTCTTCACCGGTCCCGGCTTGATCGTCATGACGCGTACGCCTTCGCGGTCGATCCTGTTTCTCAGCCCATCGACGAACGCCGTCAGTCCAGCCTTCGACGAGCCATACACGTAGTTCGACTTGCGGCCGCGCTCTCCTGCTACCGACGACAGCACCGCCAACGTCCCGGAGTGGCGTTGCGCACAGTAGTTCGCCAGCCACGTAAGCAGGCTGGCCGGAGCAACGAGGTTCGTATGCAGAATCTGACCGGCCTCGGCAAAGCCGCGCTCGGCTTTCTGCTGGTCACCCAGCACTCCCAGCGCGAAAAACGCAATATCCAACCCCGCCAGCGAGTTGATTGCGTGTGCCATCAGTTCGGGGTGGATGGCGGTATCGTCAAGATCGGCAACAGCGCTATCTATATAAGAGGCACCGCGCGTGCGCAGGTCGGCGGCGACCGCAGCCAGCCGGTCGGAGTTGCGCGCGACCAGAAAGAGACTATCGCCGCGCTCGGCCCAGAGGCGGCAGCAGGCTTCGGCAATCCCAGAGGTCGCACCCAGTACCAGGATGCGTTTCGGAGCAGGATTACTGCTAGTGGTCATCGCGCTCCTCCCCTGGAGGAGGGATAGCCGGCAGTGACGCGTTCCCAGAAGCTGGATGTCAGCGCCGGGTCTTTGTAGCGGCTGAACCGCTCCCACTGAGGATAGAACTCCTGGAACTGCGGCGCGGTCATGCGAGCATCTTTGGCCGGATAGAGCCGTCCGCCGAACTCGCGCGTCATCTCCGCAAGACGATCAAAGAGCGCGAAGCTCTTCTCGGGCTTGATGGGGAAATCGAGCGCAAGCGTGATGCCGGGCTTGGGGAAGCTCATCATGCCGGGCGATTGCACATTGCCGAACGCCTTGAGCACAGCAAGAAAGCTGGCGAGGCCGGACTTGGCAACCTCCGTCAGAATCGCCACCGTCCCTTCGCGTGCGTGCTCCCACGGAATGGCGTACTGAAACTGCAGCAGGCCGCGCTTACCGTACATGCGATTCCAGTGCAGCACGGCATCCAACGGATAGAAGAACGGTTCGTAGTCCTGTAGTGCCGTCACGCGTTTCTTCATCTGCTTATTGAAGTAAAGCCCATTGAACGCGCCGACGGTCGCACCGTTCAAGGCGAAACCTGGCAGTTCAAACGGGAAGACGAGCTTGGGTTTGGCCGATGGCTCGAGCGGCCCAGGCACCTGAGAATGGTCACCCTGCATAAAGATGCCGCGGCAGAAGTTCTTTCCTGTCGAAGTCACATCGACCCAGCTCACCGTGTATTCGATGTGTTCGGCCTGCTGGGTGAGATCGAGGAACTCGTCGATGCCATGAAACTGGATGCCCTGGTAGTCGATCATGCGGCTGACGATGGGCTTGAGCCGCACCTGCGCCCAGGTCATCACGCCGGTAAGGCCCATGCCGCCGATGGTCGCGGCAAAATAGTCAGGGTTTTGGGTCGGGGTGCAGTGCATGCGGGCGCCGTCGGAACGGACCAGTTCGAACTGCGTGATGTGATTGCCGAACGTCCCGGCGGTGTGATGGTTTTTACCGTGGATGTCGTTGGCGATGGCCCCGCCCAGGGTGACGTACTTCGTTCCCGGCGTAACGGGCAGAAAGAAGCCACGCGGCACGGCAAAATCCAGAATCTGCGCCAGAGTAATGCCGGTTTCGGCGGTCAACAATCCAGTCGCTGCATCGAACCCCAGCAGGCGGTTCATCGAGGTCGTCTGGAGCAGTGTTCCGTCTTTCAGCAGGCAGACATCGCCATAGCTGCGTCCCATTCCTACCGCTAAAGCCCCGTGGTGAACTCCATCGATTGCCCGAGGAAAATCTCCCTGCCAGTGCAGTGGGACAACCGTCGCCCCGTAAGTGGGATAGCGCCCCCAGGACTCAAACGGCGGCACACCGTCGAAGGGCGGCTCCTGATCGACGGAGGTTGCCGGGGGAAACTGGAGTTCGGCTGAGGCAGGCATGTCTACAGGATAGCCGATGACGGGGGTCGAACAGGCTATGAGAGTACATGGCAATTGCATATGTTTTTGCTGTTGCCTGTTTTTCGTCGTCATCCTGAGCCCCCGCATTCTGCACGATGCCAGATGGAGCGAACGCGGCCGTTCACGCCTTGGGTGATGAAAAGCTTGCAGAGCCGAGATGAATTGGCGATCCCAATACGGGGGTCCTTCCCGATGGCTCAGGATGACGACGAAAAGCGGATAACGATGACCCAAAAGAGAAGGGCGTGGCCGAAGCCACACCCATCTTGTCCTGCCTGCGGAAAGTTACGCCGCAACCTTCTTGGCGCTCTCGAGCCCGGCCTTGGCCTGCACAGCGAGTGCGGCAAAACCTGCGGGATCGTTGGCAGCGATGTCGGCGAGGATCTTGCGATCGAGACCGTTGCCAGCCTTCTTGAGGCCGTTGATGAACGTCGAATAGCTCATGCCGTTAATGCGGGCCGCGGCGCCGATGCGCACGATCCACAACGAACGGAACTGCCGCTTCTTCTGTTTGCGGCCGATATAGGCAAACTTCAGGCCGCGTTCAACGGCTTCCTGGGCTGCCTGATAGAGCTTGGATTTCGTGAGGAAATAGCCACTCGCGCGCTTGAGAATCTTTTTGCGGCGGTCGCTGCGTTTGGTACTCCGTTTTACACGGGGCATGTCATTCTCCTTTTGCGTACTGCGTTCAAGCGGCTGGAGGTAAGGGTCGCATTCTCGTCTCAATCAGAACTAGTGGGTGTCCTGAAAGAGCGTGGAGAGAATGACGATGGTGTGGCCTCTTCACTCGCCTACAACTTCGAATCTCAGTGGGTTGGCTTTGGCCTAACCCAGGGGCCTCAACGCTTGAGCGGCCCTTTGTGCTGTCAAAATCGACAGAACGGCTTGATTCGAAAAACTCTACAAACTTCTCTACGCTTCGGCTTTTAAGCCTTACGCGTAGGGAAGCATACGGGCGACCTTGGGGGTATCCGCCACCGAAACGAGAACGATCTTTCCAAGCTTGCTCTTGGTCTTGGTCGCCTTCGAGGTGAGGATATGGCGCATCTTCGACTGGCCGCGCTTGAACTTGCCGGTACCAGTCTTCTTGAAGCGCTTGGCCGCGCCTGAGTGTGTCTTCAACTTTGGCATGGGGTTCCTAACAGAACTACTGCTATTTACAACAGCGATCAGTATAACAGATGTGAGAGGGGGGCTCCTCCAAAACAAGGCATCCGCTCCTGAGAACCACTGCTCCCCAGGCGTTGTAGGATGGCTCTCACTGGAGAACTTATGCTCTCGAAACCTCTGCTTGCCATGGCGCTCGCCGCGGCCGTCCTTTGTCTTTCTTCACAGCCTCTTTCGGCTCAACAGCCAGCCGCGCCACAGCCACTGCTGGCGATGCCCTACTCGCCCTCGCTCGATGTCACGAGCCTCGACCGCTCGGTCGATCCCTGTGTGGACTTCTACAAGTTCTCCTGCGGCGGCTGGATGAAGAACAACCCGATCCCCTCCGATCAGGCCGCGTGGGACGTCTATTCCAAGCTCGCCAATGAGAACCAGCAGTTCCTCTGGGGCATTCTCGTGGCAGACGCCAAAGCCACCAACCGCACGCCTGTACAGCAAAAGGTCGGCGACTACTTTGCCGCCTGCATGAACACTTCGGCCATCGACGCGCTTGGCGATAAGCCGGTGCTGCCTGAGCTGGCAAGAATCGATGCCCTGAAGACTCGGCCTGAGCTGCTCGCCGCACTCACGCGCCTGCACCACGAGTACGCCGGCAGCTTCTTCTTCGGCTCTGGCACAGACCAGGATGCCATCAACTCGTCCGTCATGATCGTTAGGGTGGGAGCGGGAGGGCTCGGTTTACCCGACCGCGATTATTACTTGAAGACCGATGACAAGAGCGTCAAAATCCGCGAGCAATATATTGCGTATATTCAGCAACTGCTGGTTCTTACTGGTGAGTCTGAAGAGAAGACCAAGGCCGATGCCGCTGCAATCCTACGCATAGAGACTACCCTGGCCAAGGCATCGTTGACCCGCGTCGAACGCCGCGATCCGCATAACACGTACCACATGATGACCGTCGCCGAACTTGCGAAGCTTGCGCCTTCGATCGACTGGCCGCTCTACTTCAAGACACAGGGAGTCTCGGACGTGGAGAAGCTGAACGTCTCTCAGCCGGCGTTCCTGAAGACCGTCGAAGCCGAACTCTCGACAGAAGACGTAGCAGCGCTGCGAGCTTACCTGCGCTTTCATCTGCTGACTGCCGCCGCGCCTTACCTCGCGCATCCGTTCGAGCAGACCAACTTCGACTTCTACTCGAAGACGCTGCGCGGCATTCCCGTAATGCCTCCGCGCTGGAAGATTTGTACGCGCGCAGTTGATGGCAACCTTGGCGAGGCCCTGGGGCAGGAGTTTGTGAGGCGCACCTTCTCCGCCGACATGAAGGGCCGCACGCAGCTCATGACCGAACAGATCGAGACAGCCATGCAGCAGGAGATCGAGGGACTGCCCTGGATGAGCCCGGCAACCAAGCAGGAAGCGCTGCGCAAGCTGCATGCTATCCGCAACAAGATCGGCTATCCCGAGCACTGGCGCGACTACTCCGCGCTTGAGGTCAAAGCGGATGACTATGCCGGCGATGTCCTGCGCGCCTATCGTTTCGAGGACGCGCGCCAGTGGCACAAGCTGGGCAAGCCGGTCGACCTGACTGAGTGGAATATGACCCCTCCAACCGTGAATGCCTACTTCAACGACCGAATGAATGACATCAACTTCCCTGCCGGTGTTCTGCAGCCACCGCTGTACGATTCGAAGCTGGACGACGCGCCGAACTACGGCGACACAGGCGGCACCATCGGCCATGAACTGACGCACGCCTTCGACGACGAAGGACGGCAGTTCGACGCCAAGGGTAACCTGCGCGACTGGTGGACTCCCGAGGACGCGAAGGGCTTCGAAGACCGCATCAACTGCATTCGCGACCAATATGCCGGCTATGTCATCGTCGACGACACGCACATCAACTCCAAGCTGACCAGTGGCGAAGACGTCGCCGATCTGGGCGGGGAGTTGCTGGCCTATATCGCCTGGAAGAAACAGACCGAGGGCGTGAAGCTGACCGACGTCGAAGGCTTCACCCCGGATCAGCGATTCTTTGTGGGCATGGCGCAGTGGGCCTGTGAGAACGAACGGCCGGAGAACCTGCGGGTACATGCCGCGACCGATCCGCACTCACCCGGGTTTGCGCGCATCAACGGCGTGGTGTCGAACATGCCGGAGTTCCAGAAGGCCTTCGGCTGCAAGGCAAGCCAGCCGATGGTGCATGCACCGTCGTGCCGGGTCTGGTAGCACCGTACTGAGGCTTGAAGTCGTAGCCGCGGCCGGAAGCAGATTTCCTTTGGGGATGACAGAAAAGAGGCAAGACCATACCGTCGCATCTGGTAGCTCGAGTGCTACCAGATGCGACGGACACCGAAAGAATCCAACGCAGAGTCGATGCTAATCACGGGTATATCCAGCGCCAACGCTTGGGCTGCGATCATACGGTCGAACGGGTCACCGTGCTCCCCAACGAGACGGCCGGCGCGGAGTGCCGTTTCGGTATCGATAGACAGCAAGGTGTATCCAGCGGCATCCATATCGTTGAGGAATTCACGTTCGAACTCTTCCGCGAAAGGAAGCTTACCAAGACGTACCTTCGTTGCGATTTCCCACGCAGAGGCTGCAGAGACAAGCAACTCAACGGATTCGTCAGAGATGATTGCTGCAGCCTTATGACTAAGTTTTTCTGGAGTGAGTGCCGCCCAGAGAAGAGCTTGCGTGTCGAAAAGGAATCTCACTCGCTTATGCCGTCCCAACCCTTTGGCAAGGGTTCCCAAAAAGCGTCTCCCAATTCAAATCCAGGTGTTTCACGAACACCCAGCCGTTTCTTCTTGGGAATTGGTTCAATCCCTTCCAACTTCGCAACCGGGGTCTTGTCGCGGCCGGAGGTAATAATGACCGTTTCCCCGGCCTGCGCCTTCTTCACGAGGCTGGAGAGGTTTGTTTTAGCTTCAAAAATCGTTGCTGTAAGCATGTCGCCCTCTCAATCTGCTAATCAATCTTAGCTAAGATAAAACCGCCTGTCCAGCAGGCCTCTAACCTCAAGAAATCGCTGTACGCTCATCACATTTACATCACAAAAACAGGCTTCTTGCTCTAAACTGGCTCCGTTTCAAATACCAAGCAAATAAAGAAGTGAACCTTGGAGGAAGTTATGGAGATAGCGCTTTCACGGCGTTGTATTGCCGAGTTCTTTGGAACATTCTGGTTAGTCTTCGGCGGTTGCGGAGCAGCGATTCTAGCCTGTGGGTTTCCAGCGTTTGGCATCGGTTTTGTCGGTGTTGCGCTCGCCTTCGGCCTGACCGTGCTGACGATGGCCTATGCCATCGGACATATCTCCGGTTGCCACCTCAACCCTGCCGTCACACTGGGCCTCGTCGCCGGCAAGCGCTTTCCGGCCAAAGAGCTTCTTCCCTACTGGATCTCGCAGGTAATCGGCGGCATTGCCGCGGCTGGCGTGCTCTATGTCATCGCCTCCGGCAAAACGGACTACGCGGTGGGCGGCTTTGCCTCCAACGGCTACGGTCCCGCCATGCCGGGCGGCTTTGGGTCACCCGGCGGCTACAGCCTGATCGCCTGCCTGGTAGCCGAGGTCGTGTTGACCTTCTTCTTCCTGGTAGTGATTCTGGGCGCAACCGACCAGCGCGCGGCCAAGGGATTTGCACCACTGGCGATCGGCCTCTGCCTGACGCTGATTCACCTCATCGGCATCCCGGTGACCAACCTCTCCGTCAACCCGGCGCGCTCGACCGGTCCGGCTATCGTTGCCGGCGGATTGGCCCTGCAGCAGTTGTGGCTGTTCTGGGTCGCTCCGCTGGTGGGAGCCGCCATTGCAGGCATCTTCTATAACGCGGTACTCGCGGAACATGAAGTGCCTCCTGTAACAGAAGAGCCGGTAACGTACGCGGCATCCGCCTAAAACAACAAATACCCCGCTCAGAAGCCCCCGAGTCTGCCGCTCGGGGGTTTTTGCTGTTTAAGAAGTCCTGGGACATCGGCTAAACCCTTCAATCTACGCCTTTTGTTCCCTTCCAGAGAGCCCCTTCGGCGCTTCGAAAACGGGCGGGCGCGTGCTATACTTAGGTGTCGACAACACCAGCAAACAGCCTGTATTTTCAAGGGTTTTTGCGCCCTTTCCCGATCGGTTCCCAGCCCTCTGGAGAGCCAACCGGATAAGACCAATGGAGCGTTCCGTTCGTGCCTGAAGAAATCATCCCCGCAGCAGCCAATAGCCAGACTCCCCCGCCTCAGCCCGGAACCTATACCGGCGAGAACATCACCATCCTCGAAGGCCTGGCGGCCGTCCGCCTGCGCCCAGCCATGTACATTGGCTCAACCGGCGAGCAGGGTCTGCATCATCTCGTCTACGAGGTCGTCGACAACTCGGTCGACGAGGCACTGGCGGGCCATGCGACACGCATCGATGTCACGATCCACGTCGACAACTCCATCACGGTCGTCGACGACGGCCGCGGCATCCCCGTCGACAACAAGACGCTGCCCACCGGCGAGACCATGCCTGCCGTGCAGGTCGTACTGACGATGCTGCACGCCGGCGGCAAGTTCGATGCCTCGAACTACAAGGTCTCGGGCGGTCTGCACGGCGTCGGTGTGAGCTGCGTCAATGCGCTTTCGGAAGAGTTCGACGTCGAGATCTGGCGCGACGGCTTTACGTGGGAGATGGACTACTCCAAGGGCGACCCCATCAGCGAACTGCGCAAGATGGGCCCCTCCAAGCGTCGCGGCACCAAGATCCACTTCCTGCCCGACAAGACCATCTTCACCGTCACCGAATACAACTTCGATACACTCGCCAACCGTCTGCGTCAGCTCGCGTTCCTGAACAAGGGCATCGAGATCTCGCTGACCGACGAGCGCCAGGTCGATACCAAGGGCGAGACGAAGTCGCAGGTCTACAAGTACACCGGCGGTATCGCGGAGTTCATCAAGCTGCTCAACAAGGGCAAGCAGGTTCTTCATGAGAAGCCCATCTACATGGAGACCGAGCAGGGCAACGTCGTCATGGAGATCGCGCTGCAGTACAACGACGCGTACTCCGAGACGGTCTTCTCGTTTGCCAACAACATCAATACGGTCGACGGAGGCACGCACCTCTCCGGCTTCCGCACGGCTCTGACGCGCACCATCAACGTCGCCGGCCAGCAGCTTGGCCTGTTCAAGGACGTGAAGGAAAACCTCTCGGGCGATGACGTGCGTGAAGGCCTCGTCGCTGTCGTCAGCGTCAAGCTGCCGCAGCCGCAGTTCGAAGGCCAGACCAAGGGCAAGCTCAACTCCGACATCGCCGGCCAGGTGCAGGCGTTCGTCAACGAGCGCCTGGGCGCCTTCCTCGAACAGAACCCCTCGGTCGCAAGAAAGATCATCAACAAGGCTATCGACGCCTCTCGCGCTCGCGAAGCCGCACGCAAGGCCCGCGATCTTACGCGCCGCAAGGGCGCACTCGACGGCGGTGGACTGCCCGGCAAACTCGCCGACTGCTCCGAGCGTCGTCCTGAGCTCTGCGAGCTGTATCTGGTCGAGGGTGAGTCGGCCGGCGGAACCGCCAAGCAGGGCCGTGACCGTAAGTTCCAGGCGATCCTCCCGCTCAAGGGTAAGATCCTCAACGTCGAAAAGGCCCGCTACGACAAGATGCTGGGCCACGAAGAAATTCGTGCCATGATCACGGCGCTCGGCACCGGCATCGGCAAGGACGACTTCGACACCGCCAAGCTGCGCTACGGCAAGCTGATTCTGATGACCGATGCCGACGTCGACGGATCGCACATCCGCACGCTGCTGCTGACGTTCTTCTTCCGCCACATGCAGGAGCTCATCAAGCGCGGGCACGTGTACATCGCGCAGCCGCCGCTCTTCCGCATCAAGAAGGGCAAGTTTGAGCAGTACATCAAGGACGAGCGCGAGTACGTGCAGGTGATGGTCAAGCGCGCCTCCGATGGCATGATTATTCGCTACGGCGAAGGCGGCTCCAGGCTCGAAGGCAAGGAGCTGACGAAGTACATGTCGCAGCTCAACGACTACCTCAGTTTCTACGACAAGGTCGTCAAGCGCCTGCGCAATGACGAAGTCGTACGCGCGTTCGCCGAGATCTTCGCTAACGAAGGCAAGGACTCCGTTAGCCGCGCCGACTTCGAAACCGATGCCAAGCTGAAGGACATGCGTGCGCGGCTCAAGGAGTTGGAGCGTCCCGAGCTCTTCAAGCATGTCTCCGAGGTCGAGTTCGACGAAGAGCATCGTACCTACTCTGTCTCGTTCACCGATGCGCAGGGCGCGCTCCGGCACATCAACTGGACGCTGGCCTCTGCACCGGAGTCACGCCAGTTGCTCGGCAAGCATGCCCAGATTCGCGAACAGCTCGTTGGACCGTTCCTGATCGAGTACGCAGGCAAGAACACTGCCGCGGCCACGAAGAGCGTAGAGGAACAGGCGGAACAGGACCTTGAGGACACCGATGAGGTTGAGCTCGAAGGCGCAGTCGACGTAGGTACGGTTGCTCCTGTGGAGGCTGCGAAGCCGGTGAAGCGCTCAGCGAAGGTCTCGCAGGATCCCGTCGAGCGGAAGACGCCGCGCGAGGTCTTCGAGTACGTCATCGAGCAGGGCCGCAAGGAATACCAGGTCCAGCGCTACAAGGGCCTCGGCGAAATGACAGCTCCGCAGCTCTGGGACACGACCATGGACCCTGCCCGCCGCACACTACTGCAGGTCAAGCTCGAAGACATCGCCGCGACCGAAGAGATCTTCACCACGCTGATGGGTGAAGATGTCGAAAGCCGCCGCAAGTTCATCGAAGAGAACGCATTGGATGTAAAGAACCTCGACATCTAACTCGCTGTATTTGTAGCTTGACGTATATCGCGATCACTCGTGAAACATAAGCTGAAACATCGGGCGAGCTCATTCTTCATGAGCTCGCCCGATGTTTCGTTCAGTCAGAAATTGCGTAGCGTGTTTACCCGATTCATTCGATGAGAGGATGGGGCTGAAATCACCTTGGCGTAGTGATCAGAACCCTCGAAAAACGCAAACGTTAGTTTCGGCTCTGATTGAGATCTATCCGATTTCGCACCGCCCGTAAAATCGATACCCACTAAAAACTCGCGGCACATTCAGCTACGGTTTGGGTCGGATGTTTCCGGTTCGGGCTGGTAAGGCCCTCCTGGGACACCCCAATTCCACTCGGGCATGGGAGCTTCTTCAATGCGGGTATCGGATGGAAGCGCAGAATTGATGACAGCAAGGCGAGAACCCCATTCCAGGTATGCGACAAGCGCGGACCGAAACTCCGGATCGGAAGGAAGATTCAACTCATCAGCCGTTTCGAGGAGGAGCCGCACCCAGTGTTGACGCTGCTGCTCCGTGATGCCTTTTCCGAGGTGATGGCGAATCATCGCAGCATGTCCACCGTGCTGCGATGAATACTCAGCAGGACCACCCAGAACTTCGGCGATGAATTTGGCGACGTGCTCGAAGTGGGCCGGATCCATGTGGCGGAATAGGGGTTCGAGGATGGGGTCGGCCGGCACCTTCTCGTAGAAGCGCTCTATAAGCGCAGAAAGAGCTTCTGAACCACCGAGCCATTGGTAGAGTGTAGGAACCTGTGAAGCCATACCGAATTTTAGCCAGTATTGCGTCGATCTGCCGTCAAATCCCAGGCGTCATAAACCCGAACTTTGTACGCTTTGAACGATTCCTTTCGCGCGCAGGCCTGCCTCGGCCTTCGAGAAATAGTCTTCGACCGCACCCTGCGTCCTGATCCAGTCGATATAGCGCGCGATCCCCTGCTCGATCGTGGTCCTGGGTTCGTATCCGATCGTGCGAATGCGGTTGATGTCTGAGATGAGCGAGCGAATCTCTCCGGGCCGAAACTCCCCTCTCGCCAGCGGTGCGAGCTTTACGCCGAGTTGGTTCGCGATGATACCAGCGAGGTCGCGGACGCTGGTCGCCCGCCCGCTGCCGACGTTGGCGGCCAGACCATCCAGCTTATCGGTAGTGGCCGCAAGCAGGTTGGCGCGCGCGATGTCTTCTACGAAGCACAGGTCCCGGGTCTGGCCGCCGTCTTCATACATGATGGGCGGCTGGCCATTCAGGAGGCGCGTGCAGAAGATGGCGATCACTCCGGTATAGGGATTGAAAAGTGACTGGCGCGGGCCATAGGTACAGGAGTACCGCAGTGCGACTGTCGGGATTCCTGTCTGCTTCCCCCAGAGCAGCACAAGACGCTCTTGATCGACCTTCGTCAGGGCGTAGACCGTTTCACCCCCGCCCGGCGTGGCCTCCGGGGTCGGGATGGAAGTCGTAGGCTTGCCGCAGATTGGACAGTGCACGCTGAAATCACCCGCGCGGAGCTGTTCGGCGGGACGCAGCAAGGGAACGACGTGGCCATGCTCCGGGCAATTCGCCGCACCTTCGCTGTACACCGCCTGCGAACTTGCCACGAGGACTTTGCGAATGGGCAGGTGCTGGTCGCGAATGATCTCCAGCATCTGTGCGGTGCCGAAGCTATTCACCAGGACATACTTCGCCATCTCCGGCATATAGCCGCCGTAGGCAGCCTCATGGAAGACAACATCGATATCCATCAAAGCGGAGTGCATCGTCTCGTAGTCCTGCACGTTACCCTGGCGAAACTCTGCCGCTGGATTGACCCACTCAGGCTTGCCGTTCTTGTGGGTCTGCGGCTCCAGGTTGTCGAGTATGCGAACGGTCCAACCTTCGCTCAGGAGGAGGTCAACGATGTGAGAGCCGATGAGGCCTGCGCCTCCGGTGACAAGTGCGCGTTTTTGATGTGCAGCCATAGGTGTGTCCTGGAATGGGTTGAAGAGCGAAGCTCTATAGAGCCCTTGCGAAGAAACTAGGTAGATCGAGAGAATGCAATGCGAAGCAGCACCGCCAATATCCGTATCCCGGTCTTAAAACTGGCAGCGAGATTGCCCGATACTTTGCTGACTCCGCCCTTTCTGCATTGGTAGTCGACGGGAATCTCCTGTACGCGGAGATGCTGTTGCGCCGCCTTGGCCTGCATCTCCAAATTCCAACCGTAGGTCATCTCTGACATATTGAGCTGTTGTAATGACGACCGGCAAATAGCCCGGAATGGCCCCATATCGGTATAGCGGATGCCGTACAGCATGCGAAGAAGAAGCGAGACCAGATGCCCCGCGAAGACCTGGCTAGCCAGCATAGAGCCTGGCTCACGATGTCCCCGGAGTCGTGAACCAATGGCAAAGTCTGCTTCGCCAGCTTCGAGAGGAGCGACCAGACGAGGAAGATCCGCAATGACGTCACTGCCATCGCCATCCATAAAAACCAGGATCGTACTCGTTGCGAGGGCGGCATCGGAGCCGGCTTTACAGGCTGCGCCATAGCCCCGTGGCGAGGTGATGACGCGCGCTCCTGCCGCGGCTGCAATCCTGGCAGTGTCGTCCGTCGAGCCGTTGTCGATGACGATGCATTCTGCGATGAGCGGCCACGGCATCGAGGCAACGACCTGACCGATGGATTCCTGCTCATTGAGCGCGGGAATGATGACGGAGATCTTCGAGCCGTTCATGTTGTCGAAGGCACTCACGCTCGATCCTCCGTTGCCGGTCTGGGATAGGGAGGCTTGGGAGAGGGATGAAGGATAGGCCAGCGGCGCAGGACGATATCCAGTACGAACGCGAGCAACACGCTGCCGTAGAGCATCTTGTTGAGCAGAAACTGCAACGGCCCAGTGCCTACCGCGATCGCCGTCGTGCACAGATAGAAGAGACCGCAGATATAGGCGAAGACGGTAATATCCGGCACGAGCGCGAGGAAAGGAACGAGCCACGCGACATACCAGGGATAGTGCGGCGAAAAGAGCAGCATCAACGCAAGTGCGAGCGCGAATGCCGGGACCAGAAAGTCAGCATCGGCGGGAAGGCCGAAGCGGCGGGTCTGTCCTGTCTCTACCCTCGGCCACACTGGACTGCAGCAGGTTCGCCAGCACCAGATCATCAGCGTAGTGAAGACCAGGGCGACAAAGGCCAGGTAGGGTTTGCTGGAGAGATTGTGCAGGCCGGGTACGTGCTGCGTGAGTTCCAGCAGGAAGTAGCGTGTGCCGGTATCCATGCCTTCCTCCTGGACGTAGCTTCCCAGGAAACCAAAGACGCCCAGGCCCACGCTGGAATAACACGCGTAACCCAGAGCAACCACTCCGGCGACGGTCGCGGGCATTCTGTACTCGCCGCGACGGAAGAGCGCGGGGAGCAGCACGAGGGGATACATCTTCGTCATGATTGCCAGACCGAGAAAGAGACCGGTAAGGAGGGGCTGCCTGCGATATCGAGCAAGGAGAGCAAGCGCGATGAAGGCCATGGCGGCGGAGTCGAGATGGCCGGAGTTGCCGATCTCCCAGACCAGCAGCGGACACCACGCGTAGAGCAGGGACTGCTCACGGCGAACGCCCAGTTCGCGCAAGAACTCCAACAGCGCATACAAGGTAAGGCCTTCGAACAGGATCATCGCCAGTTTCATGAACGTCACCGTGGGGTTGAGGAAGGTGACGATGTAGAAGATGAACTGCGCGACCGGCGGATAGATGGTGTGCGCATAGTCGCGGCGATTGATGTGATCGAAGAGGTCCTGGTTGGGCGCACGCAAAAACTTAAGCGCCGGATCACCGGGCACATAGCGATAGGGCGAGATGTGCGAGTGTTGCACCACACCATCCCAGGCGTAGCGGTAGATATCGGAAGAAAGATACGGAGCTGGAAGCAGCGTGACGAGCCGAAAGGCAATGGCGAACGCCAGGATGATGCCGAAAGTATAGCGGTTGACCGGTTGCGTCAAAATCACCAGCACCGCCAGCGCGTAGAGTATCGCGGACCAACCGGAGACCCCGGAGAACCCGATAGTGAAGTGGCTGAATTCGCTGACGAGCTGTCGTGTGAGGAGGAGCAGTCCTGAACCGATGAGAATCAGCACGGCATTCGTCAGCCAGGGTCGCGCATAGGACCAGCGTCTTGTGGGACCGGAACTCACTTGCCGGCTCCAAAGAGATCGAGGAGAAACCTGCGGCTATGCGGAGCAGAGTAACCGGGCATCCTGGTAAAGGGTGGGGGTATCTCTCCAAGCAGTTCATCGCGGAGAAGATTCAGCGTCTCTCCGTCGTCGACGTCGTACCAAAGTGGAAGCTCCACGAGTTCGATCCCCGCGCTGGTAATGGCGGAGACGGTTTCCGCGTAGACCGTCGAAGTGCTCCAGTGGATGTTCGCGAAAGGTTCAGGATGAGGGGCTTTCAAGCCGATGAGGTAGTATCCGCCATCGTTGGAAGCGCCGAGCACGATACGGTCGCCGGGGCGGTTCAGTTCTTCCACCGCCTGACGAAAGGCTTCGGCAGGAACGGTGGGTGAATCCGAGTCGATGAGGCAGACCGCGCCGAAGCCGCAGAGGAGGATGTCCTCAGCCGCAGCCAGCAGCCGCTCTCCAAACCCCTCTCCACGCTGCGCAACGAGGGCGAAGTCTTCGGGGAGCAGACCGTCGAACAGGCTTTCGTCGCCCACTGGGGTATAGGAGATCAGCCCGGCTGCCTGGTTCGTCCCGGCGACCTCCGCGATGTTTTGTGTCGTATCCCGGAGAAAGCAGACGTTCAGCGCCGCGGACTGCTCGAGCGTCAGCGGTGGCGACAGGCGAGTTTTTACCTTACCCGGCCGTGGAGCCTTGGCCATGACGGCGAGAGCGCACTTCGATTTAAGCGAGGAATCCGTGCACGATGGAACGAGGAGCGTATAGGGCATTCAGGAGGTACTCCGGCTGGGCTGCTCAGCCTGCAATTCGCCCTTTTGACAGATCGCATACTGGTACCAGTCATCGTAATGCACATCGACCGAAGCCCAGGAGGGTGTCCGCACCAGCTCGACGAAATCGGCAGACGGCATGACCTCCGCCTGCTGCGGCTCTCTGTATTTCGCGACAGGGCTGGTCGTCAAGCGAGCCAGGAGCCACATGGCACCGAGCGGCACCCGGGTTCTGAAGCCGGAGGTCGGCTCTGCGATAAAACATCTTCCGCCTGGACGCAGCACCCGGAAGATCTCCGCGAGAACGGCTTCTTTGTCGGGAACGATGAGGAAGAGGCGGGAGACGATGACGGCATCGACAGAGTGCGGTAGCTCCTTCAGAGCCTGCGCATCGCCTTCGATGAAGGTGCAATTGTGCAGCCGAAGATTGCTGGCCCGCTCCCGCGCTCGCTGAATAAGGCGTTTAGACAGGTCGATGCCGGTGGCCGTAATCTGCGGATACTCTTTAGCAAACCGGCAGGCATAGAGGCCAGGACCGCAGCCGAGTTCGAGGATCCTGGTTCCGTCCGCAGGAGTACCGGTCGGAAAGAGCGCGTTTGTAATTTCAGGGGTGTGGTCGCGAAACAGGTACTCTCTACAAAGTGCATAGAGCCAGTGACATCGCTCAAACAAGCTTTCTGGCGGAGGCAAGGCCTTTTGGCCGGTGAGATCGTATTGGCTTGAACCCATGGTTGAACTCATCTGATTTTTTCTAAGGATTGGGACGGGCCCGATAAACCGCAGGATAGTCTTACTGGACCTGTCCTGCTTCTACGCTGCGGCGATTCCGTTTTTTCATAACCCTGCGTACCAGTCGTATCCGAGTTTGGTCCAATAGTCGTCCGGTTTCTCGTTCGTATAGCTGATCAGCCCTATCCGCTTGATCTGCTTGTAGCCGTACTTCGTAGGCATGTGCAGGCGGAGCGGAGCTCCGTGAAACTGCGTCAGGGGTGCGCCCATCATCTCTGTGACCAGCAGCGTCTGCGGGTGGCGGCAGACATCGAGGTCATAACCGGTATAGTAGTCGCCGTCCGGTGTCTCCATGTAAACATACTTTGGCTCCTTGCCCTCAATCAGGGCAGGCGGATACGCCTCAAGGAAATCCGCCATGCGTACTCCAGCCCAATGCACGATCTCGCTCCAGCCTTCGATGCACTTGAATTGAGTCACCAGTTCGTGACGAGGAAGCTTCAGGATGTCTTCCATCGTCAGCAACAGTCCGGGCGTACCCGGCATAAGGGTGCTGCTGCTTTCGCCGGCCTCTTCCCGCCCGCGAGGCATGCGGCGGCCGATGCTCTCTTCCGCAGCCTTGGCCTGACCGAGCATGGGCTCCGGGGCCATCTTCTCGGCGGTGCGGGCATTGGGATCCACCTTCGTGTCATGGCCCTGGTCTTCATGGCTGGCTTCAGCTACGTATTGGTACTCCCAGGCAGTCACATCCGTCGTGAATCGCGGATGTGCCGCAGCATCCTGCATACCGACCAACTGCAGCCGCCAACCTTGCGGCGCCAGCATCTTCTTCAGACCGAAGACACCGTTTACGCGAAGATCTTTCGCCGCTTTGAGCGGATAGGTGGGTGCAAGCGCGCGGTCACCCGATACGGCTCGCGAGATAGCCGCGTTCGTCCTGAAGGCATCACGGAGGGGAAACCGCTGCATCCCGACACCAGGGCTCCGGTCAATCCAGCGATAAAACCCATAGCCCGCAGCCGCGGCAATGGAAGCGCCAATGAACGAACGGCGGGTGTGCCTGCGCGATTCAGCCAGAACGGCAGCGTCGGCAATCGCTCTCTGTTCCAGATCATCGTCTGGATTCTCTTCCGCTTCTTCGACCGCCACCAGCTCAACTGGAGGCGCATCGCCATGTTGCGTCGCCGTTGGCGGAACGGAGATCGGTGCAGGCGGCTTTGCCGTCAATTCAACAACGGGCTCCCTTGACACAGAAGGAGAGGATTCCTTCGGGGCTGGCTGAGACTCTGGTGCTGGTGCAGCAACGATATCGTCTGGCTTTGCGATGGCGGCTTCAAGCGATTTCTCAACAGGCGCTTCGGATGATTTCGCCGCAGCCGTCTCGGCTGGTGCTGCAGCAGCCACTTCGGCTGGCTTCGCAGTAACCGCGTCGTCTGGCTTTGCAGCAACCTCAGGCGGCCCGGGTTGTGGAGCCTCTACCTTCTGAACCTCTAAAGGCTTCTGAGACTCTACGGGTTTCTGAGACTCTGGAGATAACTTTTTCTCTTCGCTCATCGGTGACTCCGCCGTTCCGCCTCAATCGAAGGAGCTTCCGCTCTCTGGATCTCTCTCCCGCTGACCATGGCTCGAAAGTTGTTCCATCCCGCCAGGATCACCTGCAGTACATGAACGACAAAGAAGCCCAGAAAGCTCATCGTGATCCAGAAATGCAGCCATCGGGCCATCTCATAGCCACCCAGCAGAGTTGTGAGCCAGTGTGCCTGTGTCGGCTTGTAGATGGCCAGGCCCGTCACGAGCATGCCCACTCCCATCAGGATGACGGAGGTATAAGCGATTCGTTGTGCACCGTTGTACTTCGTCTGTGCAGGCAGCCCCTTCCTCAGATGAAGGTCGACCAGAGTGACCTGAATCGCGTCTCGCAGGCTGCGGCGTTCGGGTACAAGAAAGCGCCACTCCCCTGAGAACGAGGTATAGAGCACGTACAGGAGCCCATTCAGGCCGAAGATCCACATAAAGAAGAAGTGATAGCCAAGCCCCTGCGTTACGGAGTACGGCACATGAAGCTTCTGGTAAAACCAGTCTGGAAACAATCGGATGAGGGTAAACTTGCCGATCCCCACGCGATAGATGGCATGTGGGTGCCGATAGGCATTATCCGAATCGTTCCAATAGATAAGAATGCCGCTCCAGATCATCGTGAACAGCACAGGGAAATTGATCCAGTGCATCCAGCGTATGGCAAGAGGATGCTTTCGTTCGAGGCGGATGGACGCATTGAGGGGCGCAGGCGCGGATGGAAGGATGTCGCTCGAATCATTGTCGTATTTGGACTTTATGACCATGAGACTACGTCCCTTTTGAGATCGATTGCATTAAACACACCCAAGCCAGCCCCCATGTACCAGCGGCGCAATCTCCCCCTTTGGGGGAATACAGGAACGCATGGGATCTTACAACCTTCGACGCTCAACCCGCCCCAAGATTACAAGAAAAATTTGGCGTTCTACCAGGAGCCCCTTATTGTGCCCTGTCCGTTTGGGGACAGTCCACACAATTCCCCGCAATGGCGACAAGATGCGCGTCTTTCTTGTCGAACGGAGCATCCTTGAGAACGCGCTGGATGTAAAGAACCTCGACATCTAAGTTGAATACAAATAAAAATAGCTGCGAGAGTTCATCTCTCGCAGCCATTCTCATCTCTCTAAGTTGACACGTAAAGTGAAATTACGAGTCGACTGAGCCTGCGATCAGATTCCTTGCGCTGCAATACGCGGACGATCTGTCACCCATCGCATCCCAATCTTGTTCTCTTTCCTTCCGATACTCAAGAGTCTGAGCTTGATGTCAGCCGTTACGGCTCGTGTCTTCGCACGACTTCACATGCCGCAAGCAAGAGCACAGAGGAGATTGCGAAACACGCGATCAAGCCGATCCAGGGCAACGTCCCATTAGACAACTGAGAGGTGGGGTTGATGCTTGCCGTCGCACTCATTACGTCGAAGACATTCCAGCCCTGCAGTGTGTGTGCTTTGTAACTCAGAAAGATACAGCTAAGCAGACAGATTCCAACAACAGCCGCCGTAAACTCTCCTGCGAAGATCTCCGACAACAAGAGTCCGAACGCAACGATCACCAGCCCAGCGGCCCCCATAACCGCTCCAAAGAATAGAGCCTGTGAGGCAGGATAGGATTGGCCAACGAATCTTGACGCGATCGAGATCAGAAGCGACGGTATGACTCCGAGTGCAAAAGCCTCCAGGCCCGTGATGCCCGCACGCAATAGGAATAGGCGGGTCTTCCTGATAGGTAGCCCTAGAGTAAAGAGGCCAGCCCCTGAACTTTTCTCTCTAGAGAGACCGCCGAGTGTCAGTACGAACGCTCCTAGAATCCAAAGTCCCTGGAGCGCGTAGTGAAAGAGACCGCTCCATACATAGGCTGAATAAGCCAAAGGTTTATCGGGTAGTCGTGCGTTGTAGCGACTCAAAAAGCTTGGACTGGAAGCGACTGCATAAACCACCAGTGCCAGCAGGAGAGAGAGCGCGGCCGCGAAGCGCCCTCGGGTTTCTTTCCAGTACCGCCAAATCAGAGCAACCGTGGGCGATGTAAACTTGCCTTGCGCAGTTGAGGGTTTAGTAGTCAACGCGGTCTCCATAGAAAGCCGTGATAGACAGGCACAGCCCAGTTAGCCCCCATGCCACGAATAGAGCGATCCATGGAAAGGACGTCCAGGTAATCTGCCAAGGTCCAGCCATTGCATGTCCGACATCCAGGTACTGCAACCATGTGGTCTTGTTTAGGTCTCGTTCATTCTGCATGTAGTTCTGTAGCAGCAGATAGGGAACACCGAGAACAATGAGGGTCACCAGCAGCGAAGTGTAGTTGCCCGGCGCCAGGGAGTAGCAGAGATTACCAATTGCGAGCAAAAACACTCCAGCGCCTACCATCAGCAGAGTATGCAGAATTAATTGGGTCAACGAATAGTCTTGATGAATAACCCTGGAGCCGATGACGACCACTACAACTGCAAAACATGCGACAGAGAGGGCCTCCAGAAGGGCTACGGCCAAACGGGAGAATAACCACTGTCGCCGACTCACTGGGAGCCCCAAACTGAAGAGGACAGTACCGCTGCTTCTTTCCCGGATCAAACCACCGAATGCGAACAGCAATGCGAAAAGAGCCCAGACCTGCTGAAGATAGTTGTCGTACAGATAGTGCCAGAGATACCAGCTGTAATGGTTAATACCCAAAGGCATCCAGGCGCCGTGGTAGCCTTTCGAGTCTGCCAGTTCGTGAGCCCACATCTTTACCAGCCATGCATGCTGTTGCAGATAGAAGATGCAGACAATGGTTACGGCGATCAGACCTGCAAAGAAACGCACTCTAGTTTCGATCCAGGCCTTGTAAAGCAGCATGTTCATGACCGCACCTTCACCTTCTCAAGAAATACCTCTTTGAGGGTCAGGGGCAGCACATCAATACTTCCGGCTTTCAGCATTCGCACATGCTCCAGAATTGAGTCGAGGTGATCACTGGCTACAAGGGTCACAGTTCTTCCCTCAATACGTGCTTTCTCGATGCCCGGCAGCCTGAAATCACGTTCCTCAACGGGCTCAGGAAAGACCGCTTGAATATGCTTGTATCTCTCCTTGACCTCATCCATAGAAGCGTCGAGCACCAGTTGTCCGCGATTAATCATCAACACGTGATCGGCAACCTGCTCCACTTCACCGATCTGGTGAGATGAGAAGAAGATGGTTGTGCCTTGAGCCGCAAGCGAAACTACAATTTGTAAAACGTCTTCGATTGCGACCGGATCCAGACCCTCCGTAGGCTCATCAAGGATGAGGAGTTTGCACCCACGCGCAAAGCCCAACAGAAGAGCCAGTTTTGTGCGCATCCCCTTCGATAACTGTCTAACCTTACGGTCGAGCGGCAGTTCGAACCGATCAAGAAGCTCCTGCTCAAACCGCTCATCCCACGTCGGGAAAAAGGCACGCGTAAAGCGGATGAGCTCCGCAACTGTCATGTAATCGTAAAGACGCTTGTCCTCAGCAACGAAGGCTACCTTCTGCCGAATGATCAGGCTCTCCGCTTCGTTGCTTATGGAGTGACCGAATATGCGCCCCTTACCCGATGTCGGGTGAACCATGCCGAGAAGCATCTTGATGGTGGAGCTTTTACCAGCACCATTTTGCCCCAGAAAAGCACACACCGCACCCTCTGACACGGATAGATCCAAGCCGCGCACCGCTTCATGCGTACCGTAGGACTTCTTCAATTGCTGCGTTTCGATTACGTGTGCCACCGCTACCTCCTTTGGAACTCATTGGCTAAAGCCGCCTCAACAAGCCGGCGAATCTCTCCCTCACGAAGACCTTGCTCTCTCAACCTGTCTACGAACTCCTGAGTAAGTTGTTGTGCATCCCTTATTTCGCCGGTCTTCGCCTTGCGTCGGCTTGAAGAGACGAACACTCCGAGCCCGTGATGAATCTCAAGGACTCCTTCGTTTTCGAGCTCTCGATAGACCTTGATGATCGTGTTGGGATTCATGACTAAAGTCTCTGCGAGGCTGCGTATGCCTGGCAGTTGATCTCCCGTTACGAGCGCGCCCGTCTCAATCGCATGGCGAATCTGCTCTTTGAGCTGGACGTAAATTGGAACACCAGAGGACGGATTGGGTTTTCTAAACACTGTGCTATTGATATAGCACAGTGAAACTGTATCCACAAAATTTTTATCTGGGCAGGACAACGGGAAAGGTACAGGAGGGGGACTTCGACTCCTACTGCGGCGCCGTCAAGAGGGCAGACAGCAGGATCTGGGTGCAGGAGACATCAAACGGCATTCCAGCGAAGGGAGCTCACCTGGCGCATACCGCGAAGAGCATTGCACAGAAAAATGCCGTCTGCCGATTCGAGGTCTTCGAGATGAAGGACTCGCTCCTCTGCCGACGCATTGGTTTCGAGAAGATGACGGCGGAAGATTCCAGGCAAGACACCCGAGCTTATAGGTGGAGTTATAAGCTTGCCTTCGCGGAGAATGAAGATATTGCTGATTGCCCCTTCCGTCACCTCTTCCCTCTCGTTGAGGAAGAGGACCTCATCGAAACCATCGGCGCGGGCCTCGGAGAAGAGACGTTCATATCGTTCGCGGCGTGTTGTTTTGTGCCGCAGGAAGACATCGTCAGAGGAGGTACGTTCCGAGGAGATGCGGACAGAACAGGTCGATTGGCCGGGTTGAAAGGCTGTGGCCGTAATCGTCGCCTTGCCGGCAGAGTCCAGCAGCAACCGCACGCGATAGTGTTCTCCGGAGGGAAACGGATGCGCCCGCTCAAGGAGTTGTCGCGTGATCGATGCGCGATCAAAGGAAAACTCGAAGTACGATGCGGACGATTCCATGCGATCCAGGTGCATGGGCAGAAGAGCGTACTCTCCGTCCCAGAGCATCGTCTCGATCAGTTGAAAGGCCGGCCCTGGCCGGGACAGGAAACTTGCCTTGAGCTGGCACTCCCTGTACTCGTCCGCAGGAATCGAATCTGCCACGATACCGCCGCCAACACCCATCCGGACTCGTCCGTCCTTGAGGACAAGAGTTCGAATCGCGACATTGAAGATCGAGGATCGATCCGGCGCAATGAAACCGATGGCTCCGGTGTAGATCTCCCGAGGCTTCTGTTCCAGTTCACGAATGATCTGCATCGTCCTGATCTTTGGGGCTCCCGTGATGGAACCGCTGGGGAACAGGCTTCGAAAGATGTCGTAGTATCCGAGCTCAGCCCGAAGTGTTCCAGAGATCGTCGAGGTCATCTGGAGAAGAGTTCTGTACTTCTCAACCGAGAAGATGTCCTCGACCTGGACGCTTCCCATGGTGCAGATGCGGCCAAGGTCATTGCGAAGAAGGTCGACAATCATCACATGCTCGGCGCGATTTTTTTCGTCCTGCTGCAGTCGCGCAGCGGCCTCGACATCCTCTCTGGAATCGCGGCCTCGGGGCATCGTGCCCTTCATGGGGCGAGTCACGATCCGGCCGTCCTCAATGCGAAAGAACAGCTCCGGCGAGAAGGAGAGGATATGGTTCCCGTCCACGTTCAGGAAAGCACTATAAGAAACCGGCTGTCGAGGTAAGAGTTCGGCAAAGAGCTCCGTAGCGGACAGCTTTGTCCGGGCATCGACAGTATCCGTGAAGTTCACCTGATAGGTATCGCCTGCCCGTATGTAGTCCTGAATTCGTTCAATCCTTGCGCAGTATTCGGCTTCTGAGATCGTCAGAAAGGTTTGTTCCGGAAGCATCTCCAACAGATTGCCGGATTCGTTGGAGGCAGGTTGAGCCGCCTTGCCTTCTTCACCACTCATCTGGTGGTGATGGACGAGCGGTTCCCGGTAAACACCGAACCAGGCCAAGGGCAGTTCTGATGAAGCCGGTGCTACATTCTCCAAAGACTGAAAGTGATATCCGCATTCATAGCCGACAAATCCGGCGACATAAAAGCCCTCGGCTAGCGCGTCTTCAAGCTCGCGGAAGAGAGCCGGGATTTCGTCAGGTCTGGATGAAGACAACACTCGAACAGGATGGAGAAAGAGAAGGCTCTGCCGATTTCCTGGGTCGAAGCGTGAGGTCTCAAGGAGGACTGAGTCGGCGGTCTCGGCAACCATCGAATGCCACTGCTTCGGAACCCTTGACCACTGACCCACAAAATCTCCCGTCTGCCGATAGATTGATCATCGATGATAGATCCTCTTCTAAAGTATTTTGAATGGAGATGCTTCTGGGGACTGTCTTGGTTTTGGCGAGAGTTTATTCCGCAGCCCTCTCCACCCCTTGCCCAATCGATCCGAGGCCATAAAGAGATGGCCGGCCGTAAGCGGCCCGATCACACGATGATGGCCGACAGCAGCTAACCCCATGGAAGCGATGCAGCCACAATTCTCGCAATCGGGATCTCCACCGAATTGGCAGGGCGTGATCTGCGTCTTCAGATCTGCCGAGATCGTCTCGGTTGTCTGCGCAAAGATGCACTCACCTGGGCTCTTCGGCGGAGAGGCGATCTCCTGAATCACCCTCTCGTGCATATCAAGGATCGGATAACTCTTCCGTAAGCGTTGCAGGTCAGCAAGTACAGAGGCTCTTTGCGAGGTCGTGAGGATCTCCGGGTCAGTGGCGCCGCGTTGAGGGGTGAAGAGACTGAACCATACCCTCACAATCTCCGGCTGCGCACTCCAGAAACGCAGAAACTCTTCCAGGTAGCCTTCACGGTCTGCAATCTGGGAGGTGATGGTGCAATGAATGGTGATTCTGGCGCCACGGATGTTCTTCAGTATCCGTTCATAGGTGGCTGGCTTGCGCCGTTCATCGTGCTCCGGTTGCAAGCCATCGATCGAGACCACAACGTTCAACAGTTTGAACTGAGTCCACGAGCTCGGAATAGTTCTGAAGGCGCTCGTGACGATCTGCGTGTGGATTCCGCGGCTCTCCAAGTGAGGCAGCAGTAACTCAAGCTCACGATGTCGAACGAACGGATCTCCGCCTACAAGAGACACATGGAGCGGTTTGCGTTCATCGATCAGAGCAAGCACTCTCGTGACCAGCTCCTCTCCTTTGAAGTCGGAGAGCTGACGCAACTGCATCTCGTTTCCAAGATGGGCCGCATCGAAGGCATAGCATCCCGGACACCGTAAGGGACATTCCTTGGTGATCTCGATCGACAGCGAAGGGGACCGGCCAGCCAGAATCGTCGACCAGGCTTGGAGCACCTCTGAAGTTTTCATGCTTGTCCTAATATGGCCCGCAAGCCATTAGCAATGAACAAAATACTGTAGCGACCTGTGTGGACCACGAGACCAGGAATTTTTCCAGCCTCGGAGCGATCAGAGGTTAGATGCAGCGAAAGCGCTAAAGTAGGCGTCATTGAAACGGAACCTCCGGTTCAGCGAACGGTTCGTCGGGCGCGGCGGCGAACCGAACCACTAGATAATTTTCTCATTCGTGATGGCAAACGATCGACCGCCTGTGCCTGCAATGCCGAATGGGACAGATGTGACCGATCTGGTTATAGAGACCGCGATGGCTCAAAACAGGCCGGGGAGTAGCTTACAGGTTAGATGCAGCGATAGAGAGAAAGCGCTGCCATCTATTCGGAGGGTGGGACGTAAAGCTGCATCTGAACATGGATTGCCAGGTCCAGTAGTGAAGAGGAGAGGCGCAGCCCTGTGGCAGAACTTCCTTGACCACGTCCCTGGGCTTCATGTGTCGCTTGCTTCATTGAATACAGAAGCTGCCTGTCTCCAGGATCGATCGTCTCAACGAAGACCTCCGGATATCGTTCGATGGTGTACGCGGCTCCAAGGAGAATCGCTGAAGAACGATGCTTCACGTCATCGACCAGCTCAGCATACTGCTGCGGATCGTTTGTCGTGCCATATTGGAGCAGTCCAGTCTTCACAAGAAGATAGGCTCGCAGTTGAGGCAGAAAGGACTCAACGCAGTGAGTCATAAATATCTCGTGCTGATTCTTTGGGAAAGACTCGAAGACTGAAAGATCGGAAAGGGTACGAATCTTATCGAAGTTGCGATTGATGCGATCACACTCGGCTTGAAAGCGACGCATCTTGTGCCGTTGCTCAACATCGCTCGAATGATCCAGTTGCGCGACATCCCGGATTGCCGTCAAGAGGATAGCCCGCATCGTCGCCGTAGCCGAGCGTGACCACAAGTGATCGAAGAAGAGCCACATCGCAATAATCCCGAGAACGATTCCGAGAATCGCATCGCGGGCCGGAACCAGTGAGGTATTCAAGGTGAAGCGATTGAGATTGGTGAGGTCATAGGCCAGCACAATCTGAAATCCAAGATAAGCCAGGCGAGGACTCGACGTAGCCGCCCAGGCTCCGATTGCCATCACAAAGGCAAAGAGAAGTGTGTACTCAGCAAGAGAATCGATCTGCGGCAGAATTAACGTCTGCGCTCCAAAACCGAGAATGCAGGCTCCGAGAAAGAAGCCCGCGAACCGAAGCAATTGCTTGTGCCGTGTTGCGCCTGTATTCGTAAGAGCTGTAAGGATGCAGGTCGTCACCGATCCTGCCAGAAACATCCACCCGAGGCTCATGTAAAAGAGATAGCAGGCCATCGCGCTCAGGGTTCCACGAATGGCAAACTTGAGATGCTCCGGGTTACTGAAAGCATCCTCCTGAAAGATGCCCATCTTCTGCTGCTCGCCAGGTTCAGGCAAGTGATGATGCGGGGTTGGGTCACTGTCGGAAAAACTTTCGGCGATCAGCTCAACATTTCTCTCAAGTTCGGCCAGCATCGGATTCGCGTGTTCATGTTCGCCGGAAAGCTCGAACCAGTCAGGCGCCTCCTCCTTTACAAGTCTTAACCGGATTCCCGCTATATTCTGTGCGATCGAATTGCAGCGAACGACATCGGACGGCGATAGAAGGCGGACTGTTTCCCCGAGGTTCACAGAGAGTTCTATGAGCTGTCCGGACAAGGCAACAACGGTTGCAAGTTGAGACTTGTAGGAGTTGTCGTAACTCGAATGAGCAAGGAGTTCTCGGAGGTCTCCGGTGCCCCTCGTTGCATAGCGCCCTAGCTGAAGCCTGAGCGAAGCGATGTCGGCATCGATATCGCCACCTTTGCGCAAGAGTTTTTCTGCCAGGATGAGACGCTGTTGAATGCCATCGAGCACAGCGTCCGAAGGGTGGGTCTGGGCGAAGACTGTTTCGATGAGGGCCGAGATCGCACAACCCATCAGAATGGAGAGCAGCGTGTACAGGGTGAGCGTCACGCGTGTCGCCGGCGACGCCCCCGTATCCCATAGGGTCATCGCTGAGGCGATCAACACGCCCAGAGCCACGGCCGCGTCGTAGAGCTTCATCGCGCTGATGAGATAGAAGACAGCAAAGAGGTTTGCCATCAGCCAAAAGAAGTGCAGGAAGGGCGAGCCCGCGAAGAGCATTGCGCCAAGGATGATCTCCGCCGCACCGAGTGTGCAGGCAATCGATGTTCGTAGCGCAGATCGGCGTGTTGCTCGCGGGCTGTCGCGTGAAAGCAGCAGTGGATAGTAGGCTCCGAGCGCAGCAGCGGGGATGCGAAAGACCATCACCAAAACCATCACCGAAGTGCAGGCGAGCACAATTCTGAATATCAGCGAGAGCCTGCCGGGATACATCGCAAGCTCCGCGCGAACTACTTTTGCGGCCCGACTGATCGACGGAAAGGCCTGAAGGGTTCGAGACATAGTGATCCTTACCGGACGATGACATTCGCAACCTGCCCAACGCGCAGGACCGAAGGCGGTGGATCGAGGATGCGGATGCGCACGGGATAACGCGACGCGAGTCTCACCCAGTTGAGGGTGCGCTGCACATCAGGCAGCCCGGAAGCCAGTTTGCCGACGACATCGGGATCCGGAGTGACGCCGTATCCGACGCTCTCCACGGTGCCGTGAAGTTTCGTCTTCGAGTCGGACATCAGATATACGTCGACTGACTCACCGGGCGTGATATGGCTGAGCTGGGATTCGCGAAAGTTAGCAAGTGCCCACCAGGTGCGGCTATCGATCAGCGTAAACACCTGCTGACCCACCTTGGCGTACTGTCCTTCGGAGATGGTCAGGTTCGTGACTCGCGCATCGAACGGAGCTACGACACTGCACTGCTCGTAGTTGTATCGCGCCAGCCTGACTGCGGCAGCGCGGCTTTCCCTTTGCGCAATCAGTGGAGCGAGAACCAGGACGGAGTGTTCCGACTCGTTCACCTGGGCTTCACTCTGAGTCTTCTGCGCGACCGCCTGCTGTCTTTGCGCAGTTGCCGCGAGCAGCTTTGCTTTGGACAAAGTAAGCTGCGACTCCGATTGCTGTACTGCTGCAGTCTTTGCGTCTGCAAGCGTGCGAGCACGATGCACATCGTCGGTTGTGACAAAGCCCTTAGCGAGCAGCGGCTCGATACGATGCAGATTGCCGGAAGCGTACTCAGAGTCAGCCCGGGCCTGTTTGACGGCTGCTTCAGCCTCGGAGATCCCGGCTTCACTCACTTGTATCTCATCGTCAGCACGAACCTCGTTCGCCAGAGCAGCTTGCCTTCCGGCCGTAGAGACCTCGACATGGCTTACCTGCGATGAGATCTGCCGTGATTCATTTTCGATAAGGCCTTCGAGTTGCTCCTGCGCGGCAAGGGCACTCTGCAGAGCATAGAGGTAGGGCCGATCGTCGATCTTATAGAGAAGTGTGCCCTTCTTTACGAAGTCGTTATCGTGCACAGGCAGCTCTACGACCGGCCCTTCGACCAGCGGCGCCATGCCGATAAAGTTGGCAGTAACTTCAGCATCGTCCGTCCTCGGCTGGGTCGTTACGCGGTGCATGACCATACCCCCCGATATCAACGCACCTACAAGGATGCCTGCGCTGATGAGAGTGCCACGATTGGTTCGTTGCGATTGTTCGTCGATTCCGTTCAAGGGACTCAATGCCTCACTAATTGAAGAAGATGATCCAGAGCGTGCAGCTCAGGAAGCTGATCAGACAGGAATAAACAACAGGCAGTGGCCAGAGCTCCGTCACCAACTTTGTTTTGGTGAACACTGCATGGACCACAGCCGTCAGTGCCGTCGCGACAGCGAAGCAGACAATCCAGGAAGGAAAGTACGAACCGAGGAGATTGAATGAGGGTGAGTAGGAACAGCCGCTCACACCAAGAATGACAAGCGTCGTGAGAACGAGAGTGGCGCATCTTCCGAGCGGCTGTCTGCGATTCGGCGATAACTTGATCATGGGGTTTTACCTTTCGGGTGTTGTGCCAGGAGGTCGCCGGTCCTGAACGCGAGACTGGTGAACGACTGCAGGACCCGTGTGCGCGCGGTGACATCGAGAGCTCGGGCCCGTGCAAGATCGCGCTCCGCATTCAAGACATCCAGCAGGTTGCGCACACCGTCCTTGTACGACTCAACCGCCGCCGAATGAGATTCGGTAGAAGCCGTGAGCAACGCAGCCGCAGCTTTCCGTTGTTCTAGCGCGGTAACGGCATCCTCATAGCTGGCCCAGACGTGGTCGGCTATCTGATCCTCGTGCTCGTGCACAGCGTTCTTCGCCGCGGCTTCCTCCGCCTTTGCCTGCGAGATGCGGTTCTCCCGGCGCAGGCCATCGAAGATGGTCCATTTGAGCGAAAGACCCGCCTCGTAGGTTCGGGTCTGTGCATAGGTTCCCGGAAAGGGGTCCTGTTGTCCCCACGCACGAACCCAACCCCCTTCGCCTTCAAAGCTTAGCGTCGGGAAATAGGCGGAGGTGGTGTGAGCTACCTCCGCATGGGCAGCCTCGACCTTTGCCCTTTCGGCAAGAAGATCCGGGCGCTGCTGGTAGGCGCTTGCAATCGCATCTTCTACGGACTGATCCAGAGCATCGGGAATGTGCAGGTCATCCAGTTCCTGGACCTTGAAGGAGTGAGTGGGCTGGGCAGCAATCGCTGTCGCCAGATCTCCGAAGGCAGTCTTCTCCGCGCCAATCGCACTCTGCAGATCGTAGTTAGCCTTTTCTTTTTCTGCGTGGGCTTCAAGAAGGTCCGGCAGTGTGGCCAGGCCGTTGTTGCGTCTCTCCTGCGCGGCTTCATCCAGAGCCTCCGCATCGCTGAAATTCACTTCCGCTGCTGCCCGTAATCCGCTGGCGTTCAGGAGAGCGTAGTACGCCTGACTGACCTGTTGAATCAGTTGGAGGTGTGCGTCATTGAAGCTCAGATTCGCAGCGACCAGCTTTGCCTGCGTTGCTGTAATTTCAGATCGGCGGGCACCGAAGTCGACCAGGGTGTAATCGAGGTGGACAGCGGTAGCAAAGAGACCGATATCCTGAACGACGAAGGCGTTATAGAGGAGCGGCGGGGTGTTGTAATTTTTGCCCGTGGCGAACGCGAACAGCGTCGGATAGAGCTCGCTCTTCGCGATCCCCACCGCTGCCGCACTCGCCTTGGCGTGGTTCCAGGCCTCTTTGGTCGTTGGGTTGTTGGATTCGGCGATGTCGATCAACTGTCCCAAGGTGTAAGCATCGGCTGCGTCCAACTCCGCTTCGCCATGCGTAACGGTGGGAACGTACTTCTTCAGCACCGTCGCAGAGGGCTGCCAGGGAGCATCCGGGAGATTCGGGGCACGCTGGCTCCATGCCTGGGGAGCTACAGCGCAGAGGATGAGCAGAGGCCACGTCAGGCTTGACTTCAGTACGTTTCTAGCAAGAGACATCACAAGCACTAGCTTGTCGTGAAAGGTACTCGATGGTCTTGTACGATAGTGCGCTTGCTCTTTTTCAAGGGAGATAAGTGGCCCATTTGCCTAGAGTTAGATCACTGCGATCTGGCTCACAATTCACGCCCTGCTAGACTTAATTTGTGAGCCAGATCGCAGATGTCGATACGGGCGGACCAGAGCAAGTCCCGGTCTCTACGAGGTTAAGTACGCATGAGGTGCTCGTGCGCTCCCAGGAGACAACGCCTCTAGGTCCGGGGGACAAAGCGCGAATCTGGCGCCATCCGGGACTCGAAGATGTCGAAGTGCTACAGGGTTCCTATCAGAATTACGAGTTTGCCCAGCACTTTCATACTGTGCCTGCTATCGGTGTCGTAGACCGCGGAGCGATGAGTACCTATTGTCAAAATGCCACGCATATTCTCCCCACAGGAACGGTATTCCTACTCAACCCGGGTGAAGTTCATGCTCCGAAGTCTGCCACTGAAAACGGTTGGGGCTTGCGAGTGATCTACCTTGAGAAGGAGTTCTTTCAGAGCCGAGCGGAGGACCTCGGATTTGAAGTCCCACAATTTGTGAAACCGTTTGTGCAGGATGCTGCTCTCGCAGCAAGCCTGCTACGACTGCATCGCAAACTGGAGAGGGACGCGGACACTCTCAACATCGAGAATGATCTGGCGGATGTGTTTACTCACCTGAGCGAACGACACATACGTGAGCCGAGACATGATTCGGCTATTCGGGACGAGCGGAACAAGATCCTCCGCGTCAAAGACTATCTCCATAGCTACTACTGGAAGAACATCAGCGTTGAAGATCTGGCCGAAATCGCACAGCTCAGCCGCTTTCACCTGATGAGAACCTTTCGGCGGGACGTAGGCCTCTCTCCCCATGCCTATCTGACCCAGATTCGAGTCGAGGCGGCGAAAAAACTCCTGAGCGAGGGGGCTTCGATTGTGGATGTTGCGAGTGACATCGGATTTACAGATCAGAGCCATTTCACCCGCCACTTTAAGCGAATGACAGGAGTCACACCCGGACAGTACCTTCCGCAGTGGCGTCCGAATCAGGGCCTCGCTCATAAGCTCGCCGAATAGACGGCGTGTTTCGTCGCATCGCGGCGGCAACTGCACGTTATTCCTCCGAAAAGAAACCATTCACAGGTTCGGTCACGGCGAAGGTGAGGCCTGTGCTCTCCGCGAAACCTTGAAAAACAAGCTCACCGGTCGGAGCGAAGGCAAGGAAGGCCGACGTATTTACCCGATGATCGTTCCACACCTTCAAGATCTTTTCTGCGGCCATGTCCACAAACCATGCTCTCCCATAAGGAGCTCCGCCGGGCTTGCCTGCTTCCTGCACAATCAGGTAGTGCCCATCACTGGTCATCGTGAGTTTTCCGGGAGGGATATCGAAGACAGTGATCTTCCGGGAAGATACGTCCACGGCCGCCAGGCGGTCACCATTTGCACCAGATACCCGGAGCACGACCTCTCCGGCTGCTTGCATCAGAGGCTTGGAGAGGAGCAGCTTGCCCTGCCCATAAGCTGAGTACGGCAGGAGGCCCTCGCCGTGATACTGGGCCAAGTCAAGCCAGCCCTCATGGCTCCCAGTCTGAAGACCTGCGAGATGAATGGAGTGATCCACACCACCAACACCGGCTCTCCCATCGGCTTCGGCCGGGATGGCTGCACCAGCAGTGAGCTTCATGTACCCACGTGTAAGGTCGACAAGCACTGCGCCTGATCTTCCGCGAACGAAGCGAGGAGAGGCGTCCTCTTCGAAGGCTTCGGGGAGCGGCCGCGACGCAACCACTCGGAACTCTGGAACGGAAAATGCGATCCAGGTATAAGTGCGGCGCACCCGATCCGAAACAATGGTCTGGGCCTGCCGGTCGGCAGGACTGTACATCATTGCGTCCAGATCGCAAAAGGCAGTGCGGGGGCTTTCTGCGGGGACCAGCTTCGTGCGATTTGAAAGCAAGATCTCCTCGATCGTTTGCCCGTTGGTGAGATCCACTTTCACGACAGTGTTGCAGGAAAGCTCATAGAGAAAGCGCGGCGGTCCGCTCCGTTGCGCCGGCGCGGTGCCACATAGAAACAACAGCACGGCGGCGATGACAATCCACCTCGGGATATAGCCGATTAACAGGTCCCGCCTCAAAACTGCCTCATTTTCTATTAAGGGTTAATGATCCTGCTGTTGAGAACATGCGAAACATAGTCCGGACCGCCAGGAATGGTTTCCTTCCCATGTTTATTCTTATGCAGCAAGGAGTGATCGCGCCACCATTTGAGCCGATCATCCTTGGTGTTCTCATACCAGGACGCCGTAGCGGTGGCCGCATTCTTTTGTTCCTGTACGACCAGAACGGGATTCTGAGGATCGGCGCGATCTAAGGTGGCATTGTGCTCAAATAAATACTCGCGCTGCGGCTTGTGATGAGGCTTGGGCGGGGCAGCATCCGGATCGATGATGCCCGGACCATATCCATTGAACGCGCGAATGCCTTCACGACGGATCTGCTCCTCGGTAGGTGCCGGCAGTGTGATCTGGAGATCGGGCGGCGGTTGCACCGGGCCAGGCAGTGCGCCAGGAAGAGGAATGGCCGCTTTACGGGCTCGTGCCTCGTTATACTCGCGCACGTACCGTTTGAATTTGGCGCTCTGAGGATATGCCTCGAGATGTTGTCGAGCGCTTTTTAGTTTGCTGTTCAGTATCTTCATCCCCCCGGCGAGATTGGCCTTCCAACTCCAGATCTCGTCATCGGTCGGGCGTGGATACGTGATCTGCGTAAGACCTACACCGCCCAGTTTATCTCCGCTGAATAGCGGGTACCCGGCCACGAGCCCCCGGCTCTCAAACTGCCGCGTTCGCGATTCAACACGGATAATTTGCACCATAGTGTCGGAAGCTCCGCTCCGAAGGAGCATCTGCTCGGATATAGGCAAGGCAGAGCCGAGAATCAACAGCCCCTGGCTCTCCGCCTTCAGCAAATCTTTCCCAACGTTGACACTGACAGAAACGGAAAGATCTCCCCCTCGTATCTTCGTGAAGGGAATGGTAAATACGGGCCCCTGAGTAAGTACAGAGATAGGAGGGTGCATGATAATACGTCCTTCCGCCAAAGGAACCTTAACCGGCTTCATCACGAGTGCCACCCTCCAGTTGTACCGAAGAGCGGCGAGATCCGTTGCCACCACATTGAAAACGGTTGCAGTCACACGGATAGCAGGCATGCTGTCGTCGAGACTAATGCGAAAAACGGGACCTGGCGGGTCGAACGTAAGTTCGACTCGAGGATCATTGGCTGATCGCGTAGGCGTCTGCGGTGCCACAAGTATTCCTCACGAAGGATGGGAGAGCGAACCTCACGTGCAGCTCTATGCGGATGGCTAATTACTTAGGCGCAGGTCAACGAAGTGCTGAGCATCCAGCGCTGGCTGCAAGTTGAGGCTGAGCGTGTGGTTTGAACCATCGCCACTCCCTGTACTCCAGTGATTAATCCACCCCTTGAAGGAGTAGGTGCAGATCGCGTCCTGCTGACTTTCGTCCTGCCAAAACTCGACTTTTATATCCTTTATCTTGTCCCTGGTCACAACGTTTGCAAGGTTATAGAGATGTTGCACCATCGAGAACGGCAGATTGACATTGTCGTGCATATCGACACTTACCTGGATACTGCAGCTAAGGCTTCCCATCGTCGGCATGCCTGACATGTCAGTCATGGTAGCTAAGGATACGTTTGCAGTGAATGCGTTGAACTTTTGTCCATCAATTGTCACGGTCGTTACGGAGGGTTTCGCCACAGTCAATCGCCCCTAACTACAGTAATATCGTGCTATAAATCTGAGGTGGTACTTGGCTCCTGATAACGTCAATCCCCGAGAGCAAGTGCAGGATATCAGCACCTTCTAAAAACCCGCAACACTCCCGGCCTTGAACTATGGGCTGCATTGTTTGAGCCCTGGGAAGAAGGGCTATACCTTCCCCATGGGTGCCTATCCCAAGCCGAACGTACGCAGTGAAGAGCCACAGCTGGCCGAGATCATTGAGATCGGCAGCCGTCAGGCTGTGCGTTTGCCTGACAGCTTTCATAACGATTGAGTTCCCTTCTCGCGGCCATTCTATTTCGTATCGTTATCGTCCAGCAGCGAGATAGTTTCCTTCGAGCGAAGGAAGAATCTCCAACACCTCAAAGTAGTAATCCCAGAACTTCGTCTCGCGCAGGTGATCGCAGATCCACTGCCAGGCCGAGAGATCTTTCGTCTCCCAGAACAGCACGTCAGTTGCCCTGGCCGAAAAAGCTTCAGCATCAAAGTAGCGCATCGTCACCTCGGGCCGTTTGACGAGCAATGGAAGCAGCTCTTCTTTCAGGAAAGCGGTGCGGTCAGCCGTGGCCAGTTCCAGCCAGTGGCGGGTGCTCTTTACCAGCATGAAGATGTGCAGCGTCTTTGGATCGTCCTCGTGCTCTGGAAGGACTGCGGACGGAATCGTGTTTTCGTTCATTGTGTTTCTCCTGTACTTATAATGTGAGCAAATGCTCAGAAAACAAACTCGCGTTTCCCGGCGCGGCCGCAAGCCTTCGGCACCCTCCTTAAAGCTGCGTCGCAGCCCGCTCCAGGCGCGTTCGGCTGAGACGATAGCAGTCATCCTCGAAGCGTCTACTCAGATTCTGGGGACGCGCGGACTTGCCGCATTCAACACCAATGCCGTCGCGGAACGCGCAGGCGTAAGCGTTGGCTCGCTCTATCAGTACTTCCCAGGCAAGGAGGCGATCCTTGCCGCACTGCATCAGCGCTATGAAGAACGGCTGCTCCACTCCGTTACGTCGAGCCTCACAGCCACTCACGGCAAAGAGCTCTCGGCACGCCTTCCGGCGTTAGTCAACGCACTGATCGATGCCCACATGTTCTCGCCTGCACTGCATCGCATTCTCGAATCCGAAGAGAGCCGTATCTCCGCCGAAGGAGAGGCAGTAAGCTCCATCGGGAGTGCGGTTCACAAGAGCGTTGTCCGAATGCTGCGCGAGCACAAGGTCCGCATCTCTGGGGTCTCTGTCCCGGAGGCTGCGGAAGACCTCAGCCGCATCGCTCGCGCACTGATCGATGCAGCGCTGGCGAACAACACCGGAGTTGTAACTGCGCGGCATCGGCGACGAATCGCTCGGGCACTGCTTGCGTATCTCCACACCGACTAAAGCTGATCCAGCAGCTACTGCTTCCGCAGGAACACGTGCATCGGAATCACTTCCACCTTGTTGATGCCGGCCTTTACGCTGGGATCGTTCTCAGCCATCGTATGAGCTTCAGCCTCGCTCGCGACTTCGATGATGGCCATGCCGAAGATACCCTTTGGGTCATGCACCGGCCCAATGATCAACACCTTGCCTGTCTTGTACAGATCGGCCCAATAGGCGGCGTGCTCTTCCATTACCTCTTGCTCATGAGCGTTCATGTCCACGGCGAAGGTTGGGCGCGGAGGCGTCAGGCGGATATAGAACTGAAGCTTCGCCGCACTGGCGGAAGCACCGGAAGCAGCCGTTCCATTCTGCGCCGTTGCCGTTCCTGCACAGACAAGCGCGCAGAGGGCCAGAAGCACTGCGCACACAACTCGCGGAAGACGAAGAGATCTCATACGCAGCAATGTAGCAGGCATCGAACCCTTGCGGCACGGCGGCAATGCAATAATTTCGCATGACCTTCGACGCCAACGCACCGTCAGCAGGCCTCGCCCGCCGACGTTTTCTCGCTGTCTCCGCCGCCGCCGGACTGGGCGGAACGCTGTTCCCGGGGACTTTGTTCGCCCTTGCCACGCAGCCTTCGGCCGGTTCACCTCCTCCTGCCAACGAAAGTATGGAAGCACAACCCGACCTGCGCGGCTGGCCTGCTATTACGCCGGAGATGATCGACGCGGCAGCAGCCATCGCGGCGATCAAACTTAGCAACGAGCAAAAGCAGATGATGCTCGATGGACTCACCGGTCAGCGCAACTCGGCCTTGCGGGTGCGCACCCTGAACCTCGCCAATAGCGTTGCGCCTGCGGATGTCTTCAACCCTGTACCCACTGGAACGCCCCTTCCTCATGCAACAGCGCCGCTCCCGGTGAAGCTCGGAACCGCACCGAGCATCTCTGGAATCACTTCCGCTGCTCTCTCCTCCCAGGAAGACGCCGTTGCCTTTGCAACAGTGCGGCAACTCGGCGAAGCACTCCGTCTGCGCAAGCTCACCTCCGTTGCGTTGACGAAGATGTATCTCGCTCGCCTCAAGCGTTACGATCCGTCGTTACACTTCGTCATCACACTGACGGAAGAACGTGCTCTGGCACAGGCCGCGCAGGCTGACCGCGAGATGGCTGCAGGAAAGTATCGCGGCCCGCTGCATGGCATTCCCTGGGGCGCTAAAGATCTGCTCGCGGTGAAGGGTTATCCAACGACCTGGGGCGCGGCAGGATTCGAGGAACAGCACTTCGACGAAGACGCCGAGGTAGTGAAACGTCTCGATGCCGCAGGTGCGGTCCTGATTGCGAAGCTCTCCATGGGCGCGCTGGCCCAGGGCGATCTGTGGTTTGGCGGACGCACACGCAACCCCTGGAATCCACGGCAGGGTTCGAGCGGAAGCTCCGCCGGTTCAGGCTCCGCGGTCGCAGCGGGCTGCGTTGGCTTTGCGATCGGAACGGAGACTCTCGGTTCAATCTCCAGCCCCTCTACCCGTTGCGGCGCGACAGGCCTGCGGCCAAGCTTTGGGCTCGTCCCGCGCACCGGAGGAATGGCGCTGACGTGGTCGATGGATAAGATCGGCCCCATCGCGCGCTCGGTCGAAGACTGTGCGCTCGTACTCAATGCGATCTATGGGCCGGACGGCCACGATCAGAGCGTACAGCCCGCGCCGTTTCATGCGGACCTCACGCTCGACATACGCAAGCTGCGCGTGGGGTATCTGAAGTCTGCGTTCGATCTACCGGTCTTTCAGCCGTTGCCTGCGGAGGCGGCCGATAAGCTCTCTGCCGCCGAGCGTGCAGACCGGGAGCAGGAGCATCGCAGAGACTTCGACCGAAACCTCTACGATGCAAAACTTGCCGCGGCTACGCTCGATCGGCTGCGAGCGATGAACGTTACGCTTACACCAGTCGAGATGCCGACCTTCCATTTTTCGGCATTGCTCAATGTGCTTAGCGCGGAAGCGGCTGCGGCCTTCGACGAACTCACAATCTCCGGGCGCGATGCTCTGCTCACCGGGCAAAAATCCTATGACTGGCCTAATGGATTTCGCACCGCGCGCTTTATCTCCGCAGTCGACTACATCCAGGCTCAGCGTGCTCGCACCCTGGCGATCGCCGCGATGCACAAGCTCTTCCTCGACTTCGACGTGATCGTCACTCCCAGTAGCGGAGCGCAGTTAACCGCGACAAACCTCTGCGGGCAACCTGCGGTGATTGTGCCCAACGGCCTGCGCGGCGAAGACGCACCAGCGTTCTCCGCCGGGAAAGACGAGTGGCCCGACTATGGCGGCCCAGGCACTCCTGTATCCATCACCTTCCTGGCGCCGCTTTATGGCGAAGCCAAAGCCTGTGCGCTCGCCGCTGCCTATCAACAGAAGACCGGCTTCCATCGGCTGCATCCGAAGCTGGGGTAAGACGTAGAGCAGGTTGTGTATAGGTGTGGTGAGTCTTTAGTTCGTTGAAGAACCAGCGTTACCGCGAAGCGCGAAGCGCAAACCGTGACGCTTTAGCGTCGCGGGGCGGAGGGAGCCGTGGTCTTTAGGCCACGGCTCCCTCCGTCTCCCTGATGCTGAAGCATCAGGGAACGCGCGCTTCGCGCTGTACTGAACAGACCTTCATTCTTCAACGAACGAAAGACTCACCACACTAGACAGCAGTGATTGCTTCTGAAACCGAATAGAAAGAGGCCCGGGATTAAACCCGGGCCTTCTTTGAAGCAACAGCAAAGCAGCTACTGGATGTCGCTCACTTTGCCTGATATGAAAGTGATCTTCATGTCCTTATAGACATAGATCGACTTGGTGCCGAGATTGACGATGCGGGTCGGTTCACCCAGCGCGGCTTTCACATCGGCGATGGATTGCCCCGGAGTGATGTTGATCGAGGCAGGCGGTGCTGCTGGCGCCGGTGGTGGCGGTGTATCGGTCGCCGCTGCTGCAGAGGGGCCAGAGGCAGTGGCACTCGTCAACTCCTGCTCCGACTGATCGGCCTGCTTCGACTCGGCGAGCAACTCCTGCTCTCCGCCCGGTTCAGGCGCCGGCGCGCCCTGGGTAAAGGCAGCATCGACCGGAGCGGCCATTGCCGAAGGAGGAGCGGTGGGCAAACCACCCTTGCCCTGCTTAGTCTGCAGATCGGCGAGTCCCTGGTCGAGTGTCTCGCGCATGTGGTTCTGCATCTCCTGCAGGTCTTCGAGCGGGACGTTGACGACAGCCATCTTGCGGCACTCGTTGCCGCCCTTGCTCGACATCACCGTCAGCATGGCTTCAGAAGCATCGGCCGCTGGCGGCGTGGTGAGCTGCAGGACATCGCCGTCGGTAACGGCACACTCCTGCCCGGTAGTTGTATCGACGACATCGACCTCAGCTCCGGCGACGAAGGAGTGCACCTGCCCATCGCTGAGCTGGCGGGCGATGCTGCTGGAGTTGGGATCGGGAGCCTGGCCCTGCATGTTGAGCTGCGCTTCACTGTTCTCCAGTGCAAGCTGGCGCTGCACCTCGTCCGCAACCATCTGCTTCACGTCGGGACTGAGCGGAGAGACATCGGCCCCAAGTGGCGGCGGCGGACCAGCAGCCGCAGCAGCTTCATAATTGGCCTCCAGTGACTGCGAGATCATGTAGTCCGTAAGCCAGAGCGCAGGCGAAGCATACACCGGATAGGGCGTAAAGTAACCGCCGTAGTAGCCGTACCAGGGGTTGACTCCAAAGCCCCAGGCATACGGCACCGGCCGCAACCAGGGATGGTACGCCCAACCGTAGAAGCCCACCGAATAGAAGCGATACGGCGCGTAGACCTCAAAGTGCACGCCATGAAAGAAGTACGGATTATAGAAACGGTTATAGGCGCGGCCGTGGAAGTAATAGACACGGCGCGCGAACTCATGACCGTGAAACGAATAGGGATGCGCAATGTACCCGGCCCGTCCGCGCTCATAGACGAGGCGAGAGTGGTCGGCGCGCTCTACAGAGATGCGACGACCGCCGCCCGCGAGGTTGTGGTGGATGTCCATGCCGCGCCCCGGATCGTGAAAGTCGGCGGGACGGCCATTGGGGCGCATGCGGACAGCGCCTCCATTGGCAGTGCGAACCTCGCGATCACGCGCCGGCCCGGGGTGAGACATGGGCCCGCGTGCAGCAAGCGGATGCGAAGCCGTGGTGGGATGGACGCCGCCTGTTGTGGGACCATGCGCAACCGTCGCCGGATGCGCGCCGGATGCGGCAGGATGGGCCGCAGGCTTGGGTGCTGGTTTGGAAGCCTTTTTCTGCGCCTGAAGCGCCAACCCGCTGGACAATGCCAGTAAGGCGATCGTGCAGCAACGAAGACGAAGCGGAGAGAGATGCAGCATAAAGATCCTTCTGAGGACGGAAGTAGGCCTGCGGTGCGTTGGCCCGTTGATGCTACTGAACATCGGTAACCTTGCCATTGACGAAGGTGACCTTCATGTCCTTGAAGTACTCAATCTCTTTGGTGCCGAGTTTGACGACACGATCTGGCGTGCCAAACGCTGCCTTTACCTGGTCCTTGGTCTGGCCGAGTGAGATGGTGGGCGGCGCTGCGGCCGGTTCATCCGGTGGCGGCGGTGGCGGAGCGATGGGCACTGGAGGCGGCGGCGCAGGGGCGCTGGGAGCAGCGGCGACAGGCTGCGATGCTCCCGATCCGGAAGCCGAGATCACTTCAGAGATACGGCTCAGCATCACGTCGGGCGGCGGCATCGGCTGCTTCTTATCGACGGGGAACTTGAGGGTTCCCATGTAGCGAATGTTGTTGATGGGGTCCGTCAGGAGCAGGAGATAGACGCCATCGGGCTTAACATCAACGTCGATCAGCCAGCACTTTTCGCCGGAGACAAACGTGCGCCTGTCGGCGCTGTTCGGACCGCTGGCCATTACGGTCGAAAAACCCGAAAACCCACCGAGGTTGAACTTGCCGTCATGGTAAGAGAGCGTGTGGCCCAGCTTGCCGCCGGTAACCGTAAACAGGATCATGCCCGACTTCAGGAACGTGATTACATCACCGGCCGTAACGACATCTGTGTCGTCGGCCGTGGCCTGCGTCAGGTGATACCTGGCAACGACTGCAGCTTTGACGGCTCCCTGGGGATCAAGCGTCTGGGCAGTGAGGGCGAGGGGAAACGAGACGAAAAGGCACAAGAAAGCGAATAGACGCCGGTTCATTTGAAACATACCTCGAAAGACATCTCGGAGAATAGTTACAGTGAAAAAATGCAGCTTGTAAAAATATGAGGCTAGTATATGCCGCGATACCCGCTGTGGCAGCCAATTTCTCATCTGTTATCGAGCCCAATTTACCGGCAGTTCACAGTGCTGGGACCGTGCAAACCGCGCCATCAAAGGACTGGAAGCTTTCCAAGAGGTACAAATAATCGGCTCTTGAAGAAGGGTGTAAGGATTTTGCGGCACATCCGTCTGCCCTTTTAAGGAGACGTATGTGCCGGAATCGATAGCACATCGTCATTCCGAAGGAGTATTCACCCCGCATGCGGCTGTTGATTCAAATTTCGTCGGTTCTCTTTCTCGCCTCGACTCTGCACGCCCAGGTGCCCATGCCGCAGATGGTCATGTCTGCCCATACCTTGATCGAGGCAGAGCAGCAACACGGCTCGTCGGGAACGAGCATCGAACCCGCAAGCACGCCCGTCCCGATGCTGATGTTCGATCACGATGGCTGGCGGCTGATGCTGCACGCCAATGCCTTCGCCGCGAACACGCAGCAGCAGGCCGACTCACCGCGCAATCGCGATGCCTTCTTCTCCACCAACTGGATCATGCCGATGGCGCAGCACAAGCTGGGGGCGGGCGATCTGACCGTACGCGCGATGTTTTCGTTTGAGCCGGGAACAGTAGGCGGCCGCAACTACCCGGAGCTCTTTCAGCAGGGCGAGACGGCCTATGGTGCGCCGATCGTCGACGGCCAGCATCCGCACGATTTCTTCATGGAGATCGCTGCGCTGTACGACCTTCCGCTCTCGCACAACACGCTGCTTTCGCTCTATGCCGCTCCCATCGGCGATCCGGCCATCGGGCCGACGGCCTACCCCCATCGTCAGTCAGCGAGTGAAGATCCTATCGCAGCACTCGGGCATCACCAGGAAGACTCGACGCACATCGCATTCAATGTCGTGACGGGCGGACTGACCTATCGCTGGGCGCGCGTTGAACTCTCGGGCTTTCATGGCGGAGAGCCGAGTGAAGACCGCTGGCACTTCGAGCCCTCTCCGAATGGCCACGCCATCGATTCCGTTTCGACACGGCTCACCGTCTCACCCACGCCGGACTGGTCGGGGCAATACTCCATCGCACACATCACCTCGCCCGAGGCGCTCTATCCCGGCGAAGACCAGGCTCGCCAGACTGCAAGCGTGATGTATCACCACACGTTCCGCGCAAAGCCCATGACTGGCATGGGCGGCATGAAGATGGACGGCATGGCGGACATGCCAGGAATGGACATGAGCCATGCGTCGCAGTCAGCCTCCGCGATGCCCGCGATGAACATGGCTGCGGAACCCACGACCGATCTTTCGACGACGTTCGTCTGGGGACGCACGCGTTCGTTCAGCGACAACAGCAAGGAAAACAGCTACCTCGCTGAAGCTCTGCTGCGCTTTGCCGACAAGAACTATATGTGGACGCGCCTCGAAAACGCAGGCCGCTCGAACGAGCTGCTGCTCACGCCTGGAACCCAGTTGCCCGCAGGGTTCGAGGAGTCGCCCCTAGGCCATGTCGCCGCGTATACCTTCGGCTACGACCACGACATCGCGCTGGGCTCGCATCTTCTGGCTGCGCCGGGAGCTCAGGTCACGGTCTATCGCACACCGCAGGCGTTGCGCGGAATCTATGGCGATACGCCTACGGGTGAGGTTTTGTTCGTGCGATTTCGCTTGAGATAGCGTGACGTTCTACAGCGAGCAACAGCAAAAGCCTTGACGCAAAGGTCGCAGAGGAAAAACGCCAAGTTTCGCCACGTAACCTTGGCGAAACTTGGCTCTCTTTGCGACCTTTGCGTCAAGGCTTTTGCTGTTGCTTGTTCTTTACCTATTGCACGGAACTACGCGCCTTTCGCCAGTTCCGCCTTCACTAATTCGCTGACCAGCTTGCCATCCGCACGAATACCATCAGCGAGAATTCGTTGCTGCGCAACCTTCATCACCGCACCCATGTCACGCGGACCGGGGCGTGTGCCGCCATTGTCTTTGGTGATCTGCTCCACCGCGCCCTGCACGGTAGCGAGAATGTCGTCCGCGCTCGCGGCCTTCGGCATGTAGGCGTCGATCAGTTCGATCTCTTCCTGCTCTTTGGCAGCAAGTTCGGGGCGACCGCCCTTGGTAAACTGTTCGATCGATTCACGGCGTTGCTTCAGCAGCGTTGTGATGATGGACTGCTCTTCTGCATCGGTCAGCGGCTCGCGCTTATCGATCTCCTTCGACTTGAACGCCGACTTCACCATACGCAGCGTCGTCAGTTTGTCCGCTTCCTTCGCCTTCATCGCCGTAATAATGTCCGCGCCGATGCGCTCGCCAATCTGTGCCATTGTGATCCTCCAACCGAGTCAAGCTTAACAGTATTCCATTTGGCTTCGACCTTTAGAGCAGTTCCACATTTGCCGGCCTTCGTTGCTCGAAGCCGTACGCAATGACGTGGCTCTAGTAGCGCGAAGCGCAAACCGTGACGCTTTAGCGTCGCGGGACGGAGGGAGCCGTAGCCTTTAGGCTACGGATAAGGGGCAGACGAGAATCGGGCTTTAGCCCCGGGTCTTTTGTCCGCAGCCGAAAGAAGGCCCGGGCCTAAAGGCCACATCTTTGCCAAGCCTCTATTTCCGTAGCCTAAAGGCTACGGCTCCCTCCGTCGCCCTGATGCTGAAGCATCAGGAAAGGCGCTTCGCGCTGTGCTGAACGGGTCATCATTTTCAACGAACCACATACCTCAACCGTGTGTTCCAAATCTTCCTGCGTTGATCCAATACCTCGTAGCGAGTGTCACGGACCCGTTCTCCTCATGTTGAGCAAAGTACTCCCGCAACTTCTCTTCAAAGGCCCTGAACTCTGCCGATTCGGGCAACGGAGCGTGAGAGAGCGACAGCGTAAAACCACGCAGTGCCTCCCAGCCAATCTGGATCTCTCCCCGAACTTCTTCATGGCAAAATTCGCCACCCACAAACAGGTCTTTGAGTCGCTCGTACTTGGTGTACTCCGCATGCGTGCCCCGGCCGTTTACGGTGTAGGGACGAAGAACCTCTTCGTAGGCTTCATTCTCTTTACGGCCATCTTTAGATCGCCCGAACGCAACCACCGCAATCCATCCCTCCGGCTTCAGGACACGCCGGAACTCGCGCATCGCCGAATCGAGATCGAACCAGTGCAGGGCGCGGCCCACGCTCAACATCTCTACCGAAGCGTCCTCGAGCCCCGTGGCCTCAGCGGTTCCATTCACGACGGTCAGAGCCGCGTTGCCCTCGTGAAGCCGCACACAAGCCTCTCGCATCTCCGCATTCGGCTCGACCGCAATCACGCGGTTGCCGCCCGCCAGGAACACATCGCTCAACATGCCGGTTCCCGCTCCAACATCGGCCACGGTCCACGCCGGCTGCAACCCACACCAGTCCCTGAGCCGTGGCAGCACAATCATGGGATCGTAGCGTTCGCGATATTCAGCGTAGGCCGCTACCCTTCCCGTAAACTTCTCGACGTTCTCGCCCATGCCCTATTATCTCTGTCTTTACAAAGAGATTTGAAGACCTGGGAAGCTGTCCGATTACAGGCTGTCTGCTGCGAAACAACTCTGTCGCTAAAATAGAAGCATGATCCGCAAGACGCGTCTCTTCACTCCTGGTCCGACTCCCCTTCTTCCCGCCGCGCAGTTCGCCATGGCCGCTGCCGACATCCACCATCGCACTCCCGAATTTCGTGCACTTTACCTGCGGGTTCTCTCGCAGCTCAAGGAGTTTGTCGGGACCAAGAACGACGTCATCATCCTCTCCAGCTCCGGTACCGGAGCCATGGAGGCCGCGGTCTCCAACCTCACCTCGCCCGGCGATCGCGTGCTGGTGCTCTCGGCCGGCAAGTTCGGCGAGCGCTGGACAGCTCTCGCCAAGGCCTTCGGCTGCGAGGTCGATCTCGTCTCCGAGCCCTATGGCAAGACCTTCGACCTGGACAAGGTAAAGGCCGCGCTCAAGCTCGAGACCCGCGCGGTCTTCGTGCAGGCCAATGAGACCTCCACGGGCGCTCGCCACGACATGGAAGCGCTCGCCAAGCTGCTGAAGGACCAGAAGTCCGAGGCACTGCTCATCGTCGACGGCATCACCGGCCTCGGCACCACGCACCTCGACATGGATGCCACCGGCATCGATGTGCTCATCGGCGGCTCGCAGAAGGCCGTGATGATTCCTCCCGGACTCAGCTACCTGGCCGTCAGCCAGCGCGCCTGGGACCGCATGGAAGCCACCTACAACCCGCGCTACTACTTCGACCTGCGCAAAGAGCGCAAGAACGCGAAGAACGGCGAGAGCGCCTATACCCCGGCGGTCGCATTGATCGCGGCACTCGGAGCGGCACTCGACTGGATCGCGGCGCAGGCGGCGACTCCCGAAAACCCGGCAGGCTCACTCGCCGAGGGCCGCAAGAAGCTCGTCGACAACGCCGAAACCATCTCCGCGATGACTCGTGCAGCCGTCGAAGCGCTCGGCTTCAAGCTCTTCAGCGACGCCCCCGGCGCAGCCGCCACGGCGGTGTACGCCCCCGAGGGAGTAGACTCCGGAGTAATCGTCAAGGAGCTGAAGTCGCGTTTTGCGGCGGTCATCACCAACGGCCAGGGCGAGATGAAGGGTCAGATCTTCCGCATCGCTCACCTGGGCTTCTTTGACTATATGGACACCATCGCGCTCATCGGCGCGCTGGAACAGGTCGTCGTGAAGTCGCTGCCGCAGCTTGGTGCAAAGTTCGGCGATGGACTCATTGCAGCCCAGAAGGTCTACGTCGAGCGCACGACCAAAGCGTAGTGATCTGCCAAAGAAAGAACGGCGGCTTGCGTCGCCGTTCTTTCCGCAGTCATGTCCACAGCTTTTACAGAGCGTCACCTGCTTCAAGTGCTTGCGCAAGAGTAGTTTCACGTTTTTTCCGATAAACACACAGATCAACCTTTGTCCCAACTAATAGTCAAAGACCCAGGGCTAAAGTAGGCGTTCACCGTTTTCACAAGAGTAGAGTGTTACCATGAAAAATTCCGCAGAGAATAGGCAGTACCCGAGCGAACACAATTTCGCCGATGGACTTCCTCAATCAATGCACGCTGAGGTTACTATTCTCGGCGCGATGTTGTTGGATGCGGTAGCTATTCTAGACGCAACAGCCAAATTGCACATTGATGACTTTTCCATTGACTCTCATCAACGTATCTACAAGGCAATCCTAGCCCTACTTGAAGCGGGATATGCCGTCGATTTAATCACTGTTAGTGAAGCCCTCTCAAAAACCAAAGAACTAGACAGCATAGGAGGCATGGCATATCTCGCCTATCTAAGCGAGGGAATTCCACGGCATCCTGCTATCGAGTCCTATGTTCGTATCGTTAAGGACAAGAGCCTTCTTAGACAGTTGATCAATATATTCGATTCTGGAATAGGTTTGGCTATTGATCAGGCCGATGAAGCTACGACCATCCTTAATAATGTGGAAGAACGGCTCGCAGAAGTGGCTGATTCCGCAATTCAGCGAAACTTCTCAGGTATTGCCGAGATCGTCGCTAGCTCATTCGGCTCCATCGACGCTCTTTACGAACAGGGCCGTGAAGTAACCGGCTTGGCCACTCACTATATTGAATTTGACAAGATGACCAGCGGCCTACAGCCCAGCGAACTCATCATCATCGCGGCTCGTCCGTCCATGGGTAAGACCGCTTGGGCCGTAAATATTGGGCAAAACTGTGCGGTGAAGGATGATAAAGTCGTCGCCTTATTCTCTCTTGAAATGTCAAAGGAATCGCTACTACGACGCATGTTGGCCAGCGAATCTGCAGTCAGCTCGCGCAAGCTACAGACTGGATTTATTCCGCGAGAGGACAAGGGTAAGCTAATTGATGCCTTGCAACGCTTGGTCGAGTCAAAATTGTTCATTGACGATACACCTGGCATCACACTGGCAGAGATGCGCGCCAAGTGCAGACGCCTCCTTCAGCAGCAGAAAGGGCTTGACCTAATCATTATCGACTACCTGCAGCTTATGACCGGCTCGGCGAGCAGTTCGCAGAAGAAGTTCGAAAACCGTACCCAGGAAGTCAGCTCAATCTCGCGCGGCCTTAAAGCATTGGCCAAAGAACTCAAGGTTCCGGTCATCGCTCTGTCGCAGCTCTCACGTGGCAGCGAACAGCGCACAGGTGACAAGAAGCCCCTGCTCTCAGATCTGCGCGAATCGGGTTCTATCGAACAGGACGCCGACGTGGTCGCGTTCATCCATCGCGAAGAGTACTACGACCGCGAGAACGAAGACATCAAGGGCCAGGCGGAGATCATCATCGCCAAGCAGCGTAACGGCCCGACAGGCACCGTCAAGATGGCCTACCTCGCTGACTACACGCGCTTTGAGAACCTAGACACGGTGCATGGCGAGTCTGGCGGCGACGCTTACTAGCACTACGATTTGTATCTACAAATCTATGAACCTGCCCCTAAAGCCTGTCATTTCGACCGACTAACGGGAGCGGAGAAACCCCTGTATTTCGCGGCTGCTCCTACTACCAATGAAGCCAAAGGGGGCACACTGTACGCTCTGCCTGCGATTCTTGTTGTCAGCCACAAAGTGTGTCCTGTCCTAGGCATCGCAGAATACAGGGGTTTCTCCACTCCCGTTAGTCGGTCGGAATGACAAGGTTTAGGGGCAGGCCAGGCATTGTAGTAACATATCTACATTGTCTGGCAGGAGGTACCTTATGGCCATCACGACCTTTTCCAGCCGCCAGTTCAATCAGGACGCCAGCAAGGCCAAGAAGGCTGCGGAGTCCGGTCCGGTGTTCATTACGGACCGGGGACGGCCCGCACATGTGCTGCTGACCTATGCCGCGTACAGGAAGATCAGCGGCGAGCCTGCGAAGATCGCCGACCTTCTGGCGATGCCGGGAGCCGAAGACATTGAATTCGAGGCTCCGAAGCTGCACGATCTCGCACAACCGGCAGACCTCTCCTGATGTACCTGCTCGATACCAATGTCGTATCCGAGTTGCGCAAGGTGCGCTCCGGGAAGGCGGACCGCCACCTCTCCGACTGGGCAAACGGCGTAGATGCCTCCGATTTGTATCTATCGGCGATCACGATTCAGGAGTTGGAGATCGGCGTTCTGCTCGTCGAACGCCGTGACTTTTCACAAGGGGCGATGCTCCGGGCATGGCTCAACAACTATGTGCTGCCTGCGTTCGACAACCGCATCCTGGCTGTCGATATCGCTGTAGCCCAACGCAGTGCGCATCTCCATGTGCCGAATCCTCGTCCCGTTCGCGATGGCCTGATCGCCGCAACGGCGATGGTGCACGGCATGACCGTCGTGACGCGCAATACTGCCGACTTTGCGACAACCGGGGTGCTCCTTCTCAATCCGTGGACAAGCCTCAAATAAAACGTCTCCTGCCATCCTCCTGACACAACGTTGTCAGGAGCCTTCTCCTACTCTGCGGTTGTAGTCGATTTCATATCGCACAGGAGACACTCCCATGAGCAAGTTTGAAGGCAACGCCGTAACCTGGTTCGAGATCCCCGCCACCGACATGCAGCGCGCCGTTCATTTCTACGAGACGCTGCTCGATAAGAAGCTCTGCGCGTTTCCCAGCGCCGTTCCCTACTTCATGTTTCCGGCCGAACGAGGCGCTGTGGCCGGAGCGCTGATCCACAGCCCGCTGCAAAAGCCCACGGCCGACGGTACGATGGTCTATCTCAACGTCGATGGCCAACTCGATGCCACGCTCGGACGCGCCAACACTCTTGGCACAACCGTGCTTGTGCCACGCACGGAGATCCCCGGCGGCTTTGGATCCTATGCCTGCCTGCTGGACTCCGAGGGCAACCACATCGGACTGCACAGCCGTTAACCCACAGAAGAGAGGCCCGCAATGAGACGCAGCGACCGCCTCTTTCGCATCGTGCAGATGCTTCGCTCCGGACGCCTGAAGACGGCTCGCGCTTTAGCCGAGCGGCTTCAGGTCTCCGAACGCACCATATATCGTGACGTTCGCGACCTGCAGCTTGCAGGCCAGCCTATCGAAGGCGAGGCCGGCGTGGGCTACACGCTGCGCCGCGAGTTCGATCTGCCACCGCTGATGTTTACTCCTGAAGAACTAACGGCATTGGTGCTCGGCGCACGCCTGGTAAAGGCCTGGGGCGGAGTGGAAAATGCGACAGCCGCGGACTCCGCGCTGGCCCGCATCGAGGCCGTGCTCCCCCCTGCTCTCGCCGATAGTCTCGATGCCATCCTGCTCTATGCGCCCGGCTACCGGATGCAACAGCCCCAGCGCCGCCTGCTCGACCGCGTCCACAAGGCATGCCTGGAATGCCACGCAATTCGCTTCGCCTACACCCGCCTGAACGGCGAACCCTCCGAGCGCACCGTGCGCCCGTTAGCGCTCTACTGCTGGAGCGGCACCTGGACGGTCGTGGCCTGGTGCGAACTGCGCGAGGACTTCCGCGTCTTCCGACTCGACCGCATCGCGCACTGCGAGGTGCTCGACCGCACCTTTGAACAGAATCGCGGCCAGAGACTCAGTGACTTCCTTCGCCAGATGAAGGCCGAGTCAGAGACTTGGATAGCGAACCACCTCGGGCCGGAGACGCCAACCAATCGCCCACCTGCATCTGATGTATGATGCAGGATGCGGAGGTAAATATGCGGACGACTTTGACCATAGACGATGATGTACTCGCCGCAGCTAAGGGTTTGGCTGAACAAAAGCATCAGACTGTCGGTGAAGTTATCTCAGCTCTGACGCGCCAGGCATTGAGACCTGTCACATCCGGTATCTCAATCCGCAATGGCATAACCCTATTACCTATTCGTGGTGATGGACAAGTCATAACGGACGATCTGGTAAATCAGCTTCGCGACGAGCTTCCAGAATGACCTTTCTTTTGGATGTCAACATTCTGATCGCGCTGATCGATCCTCTTCACATTCGCCATGACGAAGCCCATCGATGGCTAGCTGAGCACAAACATGACGTATGGGCTACATGCCCGATTACAGAAAATGGCGTGCTTCGTATCGTCGGGCATCCTCGTTACCCAAACTCGCCTGGCACGCCGGCAGCAGTTGTGCGGTCGCTACTCGATTTGCGGGCATTACCGAACCATACCTTTTGGGCTGATGATGTAAGCCTTTTGGATAGCAATCTACTGGACGCATCGCGCCTTCTTACTTCAGGACAGATTACAGACAGCTACCTGTTGGCTCTCGCACAAGCTCATGACGGACAATTGGCCACCTATGATCACCGATTGATTACCACTGCGGTACGCGGTGGCAATCAAAACCTGCATGTAATCATCTGACGATCGCTCTTACTCCGTCTCGCCCGGCACCAGCTTCGGATTGATCTTCACCGGCGCCGACTCATACGGCATCCCCTTGTCCAGCGCTGCCTCGAGCGCCTTGTCGTAGCCATAGAGATCGCTGAAGAAGTGGATGGAGCCATCCTCATCGGCCGTCGCCGTGAAGTAGCCGATGATCACAGGCAATGTCGTCTTCAGATTGACGGTCTTATTGTCCTTATCGCCGTTCATCGCCTCGGAGATCTTGTCCTCATCCCAATCACCCTGGCCCTGTAATACCCACGCAGCCATCTGGTCGGCGTGCTCCAGGCGCACGCAGCCGTGCGAACGGTCGCGGCGCGTCAGGTTGAAGAGCGGCAGCTCCGGCGTGGAGTGCATGTAGACGTCATACTCGTTCGGGAAGAGGAACTTCACCAGGCCCAGAGAGTTCTTCGGCCCCGGCTTCTGCCGCACGATGTAGCGCAGATGCTCGATGTCGTGAGCCGTGTAGCCGGTAACGACCGTGCCATCGTTCCTCGCCACCTCGTACCCCTTATCCGCAAGGTAGCCGATGCCGCTTCGCTGAATATGAGGCATCAGCTCCTTCTTGATGATCGACGGTGGCACGTTCCAGTAAGGACGAAACACGACATACCGCATCGAGCGAACGAACATCGGGGTGTCGTGGTTACCTTTAGCCTCGCCGTCGACGATCTTCATCTTGAACGCAACCGAGTGGTCGGGATCGTACGCGCGGACGACGAACTCCGGCAGGTTCACCAGCACACGCGGGTTGATGAAGTTGTCCGGCATCCAGCGCCAGCGCTCCAGTGAGTTTGCGAGCTGCTGCACCCGCACGTCCATCGGCACATTCAGCGAGTCAATGGTCGATTGCGTCAGCTTGCCATCCGCCGTAAGACCGTGGCGCTGCTGATAGTGCTTCACCGCCGCTACGAGCTCCGCGTTATAGCTTCTGGGACCGGTTGCATCGGAAGTCGCCGGGGTGTCAGGATCTGTTGCTGGCACATCTCCCTCTAGCTGCAGCCGTGCCAGCAGCTGTGGCAACGCTGCATACGACCCACCCTGCACAATCGGCTTGGCACCTGTCGCGCCCAGGGAGGGCAGCGGTGGCTGCGGATTCGCAGCCTGTTGTTTGGCTAGTTCGAGGTACTGCGCCAACCCCTTCTGTAGCGCGACGTACATTGCATTTTGCGGCTCGACGGTGGCGATCGCCCCGGACACATCGGCAGAATCGAGAACCTGTCCGCTCAGAAACGCCGGCAGGTCAAACGCCGCGCGCTTGGACGGAACGTCGATGTCGAAGTTCAGGGACTGCGGGTTCACGCGACCGACATGCAGATCGGAGATATAGCGCATGGCCGAGATGGTCAGCGCGGTATCGAACTGGGCCTCTTCGCCTGGTCTGCCAGGACTTGCCGCAAGCTTCTGCACACGCTCCGGCCAGAGCAAGGCGTCATAGTCTTCCGGTTTGAGGCCCTTCTGCTCGGCGTCGGTAAAAAGTGAGATCAGCGCTGTAGCCTGGGAGGTTGGCTTGCCATCTCGCAGCCATGCCGGTTCATAGACACGGTCGATGTAGAACTTCTGCACCTGCGCCTGATAGTCGGAGTAGTTCGGCCACTTGAGGATCGCAAGCTGGGGCGAGCCGATCAGCTTCTGGACCTCGGTACCCGTATCGCCCTTGGGTTGAGGAAGAGGAATGCTGGGATGCGACGAGGAGACAGGGGCCGACTGGCAACCCTTGCAGCCGGATAGCGAGAGAAGCGTGAGCGAAACAAACGCGAGCGCCAAGGCGGCGCGGACGGTAGTCGAGGGAAGCTTCTTCACAGAAAGTGCCTCAGGTGCATCTTGATGATGCCGAGTAGAACAGAATTTGGCTAGCAGAATGCTTTAAGTTTATTCAATTTTCTGCTGGACCTGTACGAAACTGCCCTTTCACTCGCAAATCGATAGAACAAGAGACAAATATTCAGGTTCTCTGCATCGTTCTTGAAGATTGAAACTAGAAACTAGGCCAACACCCCAGCCATCGACATCCAGCACAACGCCGCCTGCGTCACAACCATTGCTCCCGACAGCAGCAGAAACAGCTTGCGCTGCCGCGTCTCCAGCGCATCGGCGAAGACGCCGCCGATAAAGGTGAAGAGAAACGGCAAAGCCCACAGCCAGGGCGCGGTCACCACCTGCGTCGTATACAGGGGAAGGAGCGCCAGCATCATCACAAGGGGGGCGGTATTGCCGAAGTACCGGCTGCGGCGTGACGTCACATAGATCGCCAGCGCCACGACTGTGGCAATCAGGATGCCCGCATTGGCCGGCGTCGTCACGAAGCGGTGCGCGGCCTCCAGAGAGAACCAGAACCGTCCGCTGCCGCCGGTAAAGACGTAGCTGAAGGGCGCGGGCCGAAAGCCAAACGAGGCAAACACAATCGCCAGCGCACCCAGCCCTGCGAAGACCATGATCTGCGACACATAGCTGCGCCGCCGCTCCGCGAGGTAGAAGAAAAACACGAGACCGGCGACAAACCCAATCATCCCGGCCAGCAGGTGCGCCGCAGCCGTAAAGCCCAGCGCTACCGTCAGCAGGACGATCCGGGGACGCCACTTCCGTCTCGGCCCCTGGAGCGCGTGAGCCACGCCCATCGCCGTATAGACGAGCCCGTAAAGCCCCCACAGCGCAAGAATCTCATTGTTCGGCATCGTCGCGTACCGGACGATCGCCGGGCAGAAACAGTAGAGTGCCAGCGCCAGCGCGCCACCCTCATTGCCGAAGAGCCGCTTGGCGACCCACCACAGTCCCCCGCCAAGCCACACCGCAAACAGGCAGAAGGGGAGTCGCAGCAGATACTTCACCCAGGAGAGCTCGTGCCGTGTCTCCCAGGTGGTCCCGTTCAGCCCACCGTTCGCGTAGAGCTTGTTTTCAGGCTTGCGGAAGTGGTCGGCGCCCAGCATCAGGAGGCGCTGGGCCGTAAGCGGAAAGCCCGCCAGGCGGTAGGCGAAGGTTCCGTCGCCGTTCAGGTTGCCGCAGGTCGTGAAGTAGCCGGCAACAGGGGAGGGCCGCTCCCACATCTCGCGGCCGCAGCGGGCGTAGCGGTAATCGTTGGCGTCGAGCGGCCGGTGCGCGATCGACCAAAGGCACTCGCCGAAGAGTATAAGCAGCAACAGCGCGGCGACTCTCTGTCCGCGCCCAATGTAGAAGCCTTTAAGTCTCATCGTCTGAGGTGAGTTTACTAGCAGCGAGGCCTTGTACCCTGTAGATATGGATTCGTTGACCTTCAAACCCGGTGATGCCTTTCTCTCCTCCGACTCGCCCGCCGTTCCCTGGACGGCCGTCTTTGAGGACGAAGGCGAAAGCGGATACTTCTACGCCTGCGACCGCTCCCAGCAGACCCAGGAACACAGCATCATGGACGCGATGCTGGTCTACAACATCTCCTCGTTCAAGGAACCCGACCGCGAGTACATCGCCAGCGTGCAGTGGTCGCGGGACGGCCAGCAATGCGTGCTGTACATCGACGGCAGTGCACAGGCGCTGATCGACTTTGCGCGGAAACTGAGTTTCTGCCGCACAAACTTCCCCAACTTTCTGGAGCAAAGCGGCGAGATCTGGCGGAAAAACTCCCATGCCTGGGATGAAGAGGCGATTCGCCGGTTCGAAGCAGCGATTTACACCTAGACACAGCAAAGGGCGGGGATGAACCCGCCCTTTGTCACATCAGATCTTGGTGCCGAAAAGAGGACTCGAACCTCCACACCCTTGCGAGTACATGGACCTGAACCATGCGCGTCTGCCAATTCCGCCATTTCGGCTCACTTCAGCCGAGCGCCTGGCGCCAACTGCGTGAACTCTTAGTTTCCCAGAGGGGTGCACCTCGTGTCAAACTGTTCTCCCGTTGAGCTGTTGAACTCTTGAAATTTGGCGAATCGTTTTCTTCACAGTCCTCGTCGAACTAACCACAACGACCTAGCGTAGAGGAGCCGTCTACAATCTGATGAGTAAGTCCTCGACCGATACCTTGGCCAGCCAGCAACAAATTCCCGAAGAAGTTGCGCTTGAGATCCGCCGCCTGGCGCACGATCTCTCCAACTCCCTTGAAGTCATCGTCCAGACCAGCTACCTGCTGAGTATGGCCGAGCTCAAGGAGCCGGCCAGCGACTGGCTGCGAATGCTCGACTCCGGGGTGCAGAAGGCGCTCGAACTAAACCTGGAATTACGCGAGTTCGTGAAGAAACACACGCCGCGATAAAGAGCGAGTCAGCGAGTCAGCCACAAATCTACTGCTGACTTGCTGACGCGAAGCAAGCTGACTCGCTGACTTCCCCTCACTCCGCAGCAGCAATGGCCGCAACGATCTTGTCCATCGCAACCCGATCCGCCGAACTCTGCGGCGAGTGATCGTCCACCACAATAGAAAAAATAACCTGCCGCCCGCTTGCGCCGTCGAGATATCCCGAAAGCGCCCGCGACTCGCCCAGCGTCCCCGTCTTCGCGAAGACATGATCTTTGAGCGGCGTATCAGCAAAGCGTGCGGCCAGCGATCCATCCTCGCCGCCCACTGGCAACGCGGTCTTCCATCGCGAAAACCATGGCTGCTTTGCCGCGTAAGCCAATAGCTGCGCTGTCGCACGTGGCGCAACGAGATCATGGGTGCTCAGGCCCGAGCCATCGTAGAAGACGAAGTCGTCTCCATCGAGCCCCGCGTGCAGCAGAAAAGCACGCACCATGCGCGCGCCTCCAACCGTCGATCCCTGACCACAGGAGACGTGCTGCCCGAGATGATGCAACAGCAACTCCGCATGTAAGTTCTGGCTGACCTTGTCGGTAAAGATCACGTCCTCGGCCAGCGTCGCGGACGTATGCGAGGCCAGGACCTCCTCCTGCGACCACAAGGATTCGCAGGAGTCGCCCGTCGATCCAGCGTTGAATGTAGCCTCTTCCTGTCCACCGGGCGCATGCAGAACAGACGAGAACCCCCGCCCATCGACCACCGGTCTATGCTGTCCCCGGGCCTCACCGGTAACGGTAATGCCCCGTTCCAGCAACATGCTGCGCAGGGCCATTGCCGCATACACTGCAGGGTCGTCGATAGCAATGTACTCGACATCCGGCCTGGCATCCGCAGCCAGTTCTCCATAGACTCGCAGCACGCGAGAGCCCGGCGCATGTTCGACCTGTACCCCTGGCGAGGGAGCGTGCGCCTCCCCGGTTGTCACCTCGGATTGCACGCTGTAATAGGGCACGCCATTCTGTTCGAGTTCCACGATCGCTGCCCGATCCGCCGGCCCCTCTGCCGGCTTGATCGCCTTGCGAGGAGTGATGGTCAGACGCAGTTCGTTATCCGAGATCGTGAGCGCGCTGACAGGAGCGCCATAGCCCCACACCAGATCGTCGGCCTCCCAACCCTCCGCATAGGGCTCCCACGGAAACAGCGTATCGTCGCCGATGATCCTGCCTGTGACGCGCTTCACGCCCTTGGCCACGAGTTGATCGGCCAACACCTCCAGGTCATGGAGAGCGGGCGGTTTTACCTTGTCCTTTGCCCGTTGGGCGGGGGGCACATACGGCAGGTTGTCCGCTCCGAAGTTCGCATCGCCTCCACCGGCAAGCACGAGGTCGCCGTTCACTACGCCGGTAGCCTCGTCGAGCTTGCCATAGAGACGTGTCTCGAAGGTTCTGTTTGGGCCGAGCAACGCCATGGCAGCCGTCGTGGTGAAGAGCTTGTTATTCGAGGCCGGGCGAAACAGCTTGCCCTCATCGAGACCATAGAGCGGCACGCCGTCCAGCGTTGTGACGGCGATCCCCCAATGAGCGCGGGAGACGGCAGGATCGGCCAGCAGGGCTTCGATCGTCGCTCCCAGAGGCGTGCCCGATCCCGTCGGGAATGCGGGATGAACGACAGGTGGCGGAACGATGGAGGGCGTTTGGGCGGAGGCTGTAAGACCGGTAACGAGACCCAGGGCGAACACAAGACTGCAGGAGGCACGCATGGCCGCAGTCTACATCTACAATTCGCAGATGACCTTCGCCCCGCGTCCACACTTTGATTGGCGGCTCCGCACCCGAACGCTCGCACTGGGCGAGCGAACGCTGATCATGGCGATCGTCAACCTGACGTCCGACAGCTTCTCCGGCGACGGCGTCGCCCGGCAGGACACAGGCCATACGACCGCAGCCGGAATCGCCGCAGCCGTCGCAGCCGTCGACAGCGGCGCCGACATCATCGATCTTGGCGCGGAGTCGACGCGGCCCACCTCCGAGCCGCTTAGCTCCGAAGAGGAACAACTGCGCCTGCTGCCCGTTCTCGAAGGCCTGTTACGGGAGCGCTCCCAGGCGATCGTCTCCGTCGATACGTACCACGCGGCCACGGCACGGAACGCAGCCCTTATGGGGGCTGAGATCATCAATGATGTCTCCGGCCTGTTATGGGATAAAGCCATGGCCACAACCGTCGCCTCCGCACACTGTGGCCTGCTGCTGATGCATACCCGCGGCCGTCCGCAGGACTGGCGCGCCCTGCCCCCTTTGACTCCGGAAGAGGTCGTTCCCCTAGTGCAGGAGGGCCTGCGGGAGCAGCTCATGGTGGCCCAGTCCGCCGGCATCTCCCGGGAGCATATCGTCATCGATCCGGGATTCGGCTTCGGCAAGCTGGGCCGGGACAACTTCGCGCTGTTGACGGGTCTTCACCAACTCAGCAAGCTTGGTTACCCTCTCCTGGCCGGGGTCTCGCGCAAAGCCTTTCTCGGTGAGGCGGTGCGTGCCGTCCAGCCGGCAGACCTGCCCCTCGCCGAGGCACGTCGTACTGCAACCATCGCCGCAAACGTCGCCGCAGTCTTGAATGGAGCGCACATTCTGCGGGTGCACGATGTGCAGCAGGCAAGAGAAGCGGCGGCAGTAACAGATGCGGTAAAAGCGAGTGGTAAGTGGTAAGTGACAAGTGGCAAGTGGCAAGTGGCAAGTGATAAGACCGTTCGCGGCATCCTTCACAGATGGGGCGAGGCCTTCACTTGCCACTTATCACTTACCACTTGTCACTCTGCTTCTTACAGCGTCATCACTTCTTTTTCCTTCGCTTTGAAGAGGTCCTCAACGCGCTTGATCTGAGAGTCCGTAAGCTGCTGAATCTCTTCATTGGCGCGCTTTTCGTCGTCAGCCGAGATCAGCTTGTCCTTGGCGGCCTTCTTCACCGTCTCATTGCCGTCGCGACGGATATTGCGGATGGAGGTCTTGTGATCTTCGAGCACCCCGGCGAGCTGTTTGATCCCCTCACGGCGGCGCTCCTCGGTCATCGGCGGGATAGGAACACGGATGATCTTGCCGTCGTGCATGGGATTGAATCCCTGACTGCTGGTGCGGATGGCCTTTTCGATCGCCTGTACCAGGGATTGCTCCCATGGCTGGACGACGATCAGGTTGGCCTCAGGCGTGGTGACCTGCGCAACCTGCGCAATCGCAGTCTCCGTACCATAGTAGTCAACCTTGACGTTATCGAGCATATGAACGGAAGCCCGGCCCGTACGGACACTCAACAGGTTGGCGCGGAAGTCTTCCGCAGTCTTGTCCATGCGCGACTTCAACTCCTCGTACACGCCCTTCAGTGCGACTATGCTCGCCATTGCCGATGCCATTGTGTTGCTGTCCTCCATTGAATACAACGCCTGATTTTACAGACGTTGACGGTTTGATGTGAAAAAACGGCGAAAAACCCGGATCTTTACGGGTTATAGGCTAAGATCAAAGCGTCGGAACAGTTGGAAAGCTGCCTCTGCAAAACCAGCAGTATCTTTGTAGTGAATCGCTTTCCGATTGACTTAGCACCAGCCACTCGATACGATAAGACAACTGCTCAGAACTTTGTTGTTGATGATGTGTCTAAGAACGTAAAGGACACGATGTTCTGCGCGGTTCATCCCGAAGGTTTTAGCTTCAGAAGCATCCAAACGGAAAGCCGACGGCATCTTTAGACTTGAACGCATCCAACAACGAATAGGGACATACTACTTATGAAGAAGACCTTTCTGTTCGCGACCATTGCCCTCGCCTTCATGGCAGCTATGCCAATGCATGCACAATCCGTGCTGACCGGCTGCACGGATACTCCAGAGAATCCTACCCTGATTCTGGCAGGCCTCTCCGGTGGCGCGTACGCTGTGTCCGCACTCAGGACGCGTCTTCGCGCACGCCGCAAGTCAGACCAAAAGTAAAACCTGGTGAGTTGCAGCTTGATGGCTGCTGGTGTCTTCTTTGTCGAGCATCTTTCCAGAGCGATTCAGGCCGCAAGTCGCCGTCGCGTACGCTTCAGTGTGCGCGGCGGTAGGCCTCTTAAGTATCTACGGTTCCGTACAGGCACTGCTTGAAATCTGGAGAACCGACCAGCTCAAATCGATAGGAATGGTGGTTCCTATTATTTGCTTCGCCCTGATTTTAAGGGCCTGGCGATCGATTGGGTGGGTGACTGAAGGCTCTTGGTGGGGCTTCGCAGTTCTGGCAACCTCCTCCATCCTCATGTTTCTTCGCGATCAGATGCTGCTGATCGTAACCGTTAATAAAGACTGGCTGCTGCAACTGCCACCGCTTCCACTGGTAGCAGTGATTTATGCGACCGGCATGGTATTGCTCTTCGGCGGCAAGCGCCTCCTGCGTGCTGCCTGGTTCCCCATTCTTTTAATGTGGGCCGTTATCCCTGTTCCCCAGACCTTCAGTCATTTTGTCGATCTTCCGCTTCAGCATGCCGGGGCATCCGTCGCGCGCGGTTTTGCCCATCTCATCGGCGCAAAGCTCAGCACCGTGGACCTCAACATCCTGTTCGCTCCCAGGTTTGGGATGTTCATCGCCCCCGGATGCGATGGTCTGCGCGGATCGATCACCCTGGGACTCACCGCGATCGTGGTCGGCTATGTCTACCGCTTTCGCTGGTTCATCTTTGCGCCGTTAGTGGCTGGCGCAGTCCTGCTGGGATATGTCTTTAACCTGCTGCGCCTGTGCAGCCTGGTGGTCTATGACCGGATCGCGGTCTCCTTTCCTGCGCTGCAGGCCCACGAGCAGTTAGCCGATCACATCGTAGGCGCCTGCTTGTTTCTGCTGGCGGCGTTCCTGTTCTTCACCGCCATTGAGCACCTGCGTCGCACGCCGGAAGATGTGAACGCTGCGCCGCCGGAAGAGAAGCCGTCACGCGGCCCGGTGGCAGTGCCCTACCTCGCAAAGGTAGCGGCCATCCTGATCCTGTCGACCGTCTTCGGCCTTGAGGCGGTGCACACCGCGCATGTCGACGCGATGGCCGTGAAGTCCGCGGCCGCTCCTCCTCCCATGCCCCAGCACATCGGCAACTTCTCGCTGGTACGCTCCTGGGCCGAGGGTTTGGTCGACGGAACCGTAGTCTACGTGTGGGGCGAGTACGAGGCGCCGGGAGATGCCCCTGGGGTCGCCGGGACGCATGTCTCTCTTGGGATCTCTCCGGAGCTGGGCGTGCACGATGCCGAGGTCTGCCACATCGCCCGGGGCGAGAACCCAACCTGGCATGGGCAGATCGAATCGCCCTCTACGCAGGGACCGGTCGACCTGACCGCCGCAACCTATAACGATGGCCTGACGCAAAAGCTGGAAGCCTCCACCGTATGCGATGGCGGGGCCTGCAGGCAGTATTCGCAGACCAGCCAGCATGTAACCCTGGTGTACGCCAAGCCGCACCGCGGACTACCGCTCCAGGCCGACGCAACGCGCCCCGTCCCCGTGCTGCTGAAGATCGAAACCTCCGATACAAGCTCCCCTGTGAGCTCAATCGAACCCAAGCTGGCCGCCGGACTGCAGGAGTTCCTGAAGAGCGCGGACCTCGTCGGCCTGACCGTTCCCTACAGCAGACGCTAGAGGGCGTCACCAAACGGCACCTGGAGTCTGGTCGAACCGTATAGTCGGTTTGTCGAGGCAGGGATCGGAAGGGCATGGCTTCAGCCATGCCGCAAAGGCAGTGTTGACAGGCCCTTTCCACTCTGCCGAAGAACCGGGCCCCGGCGAGCCGCTTTTGCTCGCTGGGTGGTAACGCCGGAGTGAAGCCCACAGGGCGCAACGACTGAATTGCCTTCCTTCGTGCGACCAGGCTGCACAAGAACCACCAGAGACACGTTCGAGGATGTGGCCACCCGTTTCGCCGCAATCAAAGAAAGCAATTCAGTCGCTCCGGCTGCGCCTTCACTCCAGCCTTCGGCAGAGAGGTATGGGCCTTCGGCCCGGTTTCCTGCGGCATGGCTGAAGCCATGCCCTTAACGAAACAGTGCCACAGCGAGCCATTTGCACAATCGAACTTCATCCCAACAGCCGTTTGATGACACACCCTAAAGCTTTTGCCTTTGTTTTTCCTATCCACGCTTTACGGTTTTGGCGACGCGAATGAAAAGCAAATTCGTTATGAAAAAGGCAACTGCAAAACGTGGGCTTCAGGTCCGGGAGCAGGGTTCGGAGGAAGATCTTGATTTATGTACGCCGAAGGGTCGCCGCTACACTTCGCTTCTCCCGAGTAGCAGTGCATCCCCTATAATCAAGATTCCCTTCGTTCGCGCAGGGTTTGGTATTCAAAAAAGCTTTGAGAGATTCAAAGAGCAGTGAGGGTGTGGTTATCTTTACCGGAACGCGAGTGAGCGGAAGCTCTCTGATCAGTACGTCCCAGCCTGTGCGCGCGCGCTCGAGCCGCATTCGCATTCCAGTCACCGCGCTTACAGCGTTGGCGACGATGGCCTTGATTCCAGCTCTCACACCCGCACTTCGAGCGCAGGTGCAGGCCCAGCCGCAGTTCAGCGGAGCGCAAGCAGGCCCGCAGATCCTGTGCCAGACGCAGGTCATCGGTAACCGCCGCATCCCCAAGGAGTCCATCCTGGCGCGGCTGTTCTCGCGGCCTGGAGATCCCTTCGATCCCGTCGTGGTCGAACGTGATTTCAATTCGCTCTGGAACACCAGCTACTTCGACGATGTGCGCATCGAGCGCGTCAATGAGGCAAACTGCGTTCAGCTCATCGTGTACGTGCGCGAAAAGCCCACCATTCGAGAGATGAACTTCAAGGGCCTGAACGCCGTCACCATCTCCGATGTGTACGACCGCTGGAAGAAAGAAAAAGTCGGTCTCACCGTCGAGAGCCAGTTCGATGAAACGCGCGTCAAGCGTGCTGAAGTCGTCCTTCAGGAGATGCTCGGCGAGCACGGACATCAGTTCGCGGTCATCAAGACCGAGATCAAGACGATTCCTCCAGCCGCCGTTGCACTGACCTTCAATATCAAGGAAGGCCCTACCGTAAAGGTGGGCAAGATCGTCTTCCAGGGCAATCAGCAACTCAGCGCGCGTGAACTTCGCGCCTCGATGAAGAACCTGAAGCCCATCGGTATTCCGCACTCGATCTTCCTCGAAGATCTTCTGCCTCGCACCTTCGACGCCAGCAAGCTGGACGAAGATGCGGAGCGCGTACGCGGAGCCTATCGCGACAAGGGCTACTTCAAAGCACTGACCGGTGAGCCGCAGACCAACGTCCGCAATGCCGGCGGCATCAACCCCTTAACGCTGCGTCCTTCCACCGGCAAGCGCGTCGACATCCTGATCCCCGTCGAAGAAGGTGCTCGCTATCGTCTGGGCGGCATCACCTTTACCGGCAACAAGGAATACACCAACAAGAAGGCCCTGCGTGCGCAGTTCGCGCAGAAGGACGGCGAGTACTTCAACGCCACACTCTTCGGCAAGGGCATTGAAGCACTGCGCAAGGCCTACGGCGAGGGCGGCTTCATCAACATGGTCGGCACACCAACCCCGCGTGTCGATGAAGCGAAGAAGCTCGTCTATCTCGATGTCGACATCGACGAAGGCAAGAAGTTCTACGTCTCGCGCATCGAGTTCTCGGGCAACACCATCACCCGCGACAAGGTCATCCGCCGCGAGATCCTCATCGAAGAGGGCCAGGTCTACAACAGCCGTCTCGTCGATCTCTCGCTGCTGCGCTTGAACCAGCTCAACTACTTCGACACGCTAAAGGCTGAGCAGGACGTGGAGACACGCCAGAACGCTGACGCCGGCACGGTCGACCTGCTGTTGAAGCTGAAGGAAAAGGGCAAGAACTCCATCGGCCTGAACGGCGGACTCAGCGGTCTTTCCGGCTCCTTCATCGGCCTCAACTACGAGACCAATAACTTCCTCGGACTGGGCGAGACCCTGAACGTAACCGCTAACATCGGCGATCTGTCGCGCACCCTGAGCCTGGGCTTCAATGAGCCCTATCTGCGCAACAAGCCGATTTCGCTGGGTGCGCAGGTGTTCAGCAGCAAGTCCGACTTCAACCCGGCCAAGGCCGCCTCTCTTACGGGCGCAACAGCCAACCAGTCGGCCCAGGCGCAATCGCTGTCGAGCAACTACAACCAGTCCTCGACCGGCTTTACGATCTCAACGGGTACGCCGTTGCGCAAGCTGTTCCGTCGTTCGGGCGTGGCCAGGGTCGGTGTCACCTACTCCCTGTCGCGTTCGGGCATCACGACCTTCAGCGATACGACGCGCAACGTCTTCCAGTCGCTGGCATTCCGTTCCGGTATCGCAGGATCGAGCCAGCTGACCGGCATCATCACCTCCATGGTGACGCCGAGCTTCAGCTTCTCGACGCTGGACCGGGCACAGGGACCGCACCACGGCAAGGACTTCAACATTGCGTTCCAGGTTGCAGGCATTGGCGGCAATACCAAGTACTACGCGCCAACCGCAACCTACCGCCAGTTCTTCCCGATGAAGGGCTTCAGGATCGATCGTGAGGGACACAACGTCCTGGGCTATCGCATCCAGCTCTCCAACGTCGCCGGCTTCGGCGGTCAGGTTGCACCGCCCTTCAACCGTATCTATGGCGGCGGCGAGAACGAAGTACGCGGCTTCGACATCCGTTCGAGCTCGCCGTATACCTTCATCCCGACGCGGGTATTGTTCAACCTCACCAACCCCGACGGCACACTGGTTCCGCGCGACCCGACCAACGCCACACTGGGCAACGTGCAGATCCCCCTTCCTATCTATCGCCTGGCTCCCATCGGCGGCGATACCAGCCTTACGTCGAATCTCGAGTACCGTATCCCCATCGTCAACCAGGTGACGTTTGCAGTCTTCACCGACTTTGGCCTGACCTTCGATACGGAGAAGTCGCAGCTACGTCAGAGCGTCCTCGGCCAGTCGATCCTCAACACGCCGCTCTATGGTTGCCCTGAGGTCATCAACGGCGCCTGCTTCGGCGGACAGAAGGTGACCTTCCCACTCGACCTGGCTACGGTGCCCCATACAAACGTGGTTCCGCGTATGTCGAACGGTGCCGAACTGCAGGTCATCCTGCCGATCGTCAACGCACCGTTCCGCATCTACTACGCTTACAACCCGCTCCGTCTCTACAGAAACCTGCCACAGCAGTTGGCTGTAACGCCGCAGCAGTTCCAGCAACTCTTCCCCACCAACCTAGGTGCGGGTCAGTTCACCTACCAGCAAGCCCTGCAACTCTACGGTGCGGATTACGTACTGCGAGAGCCGCGTAAGACCTTCCGCTTTACCGTCGCAACGACGTTCTAAGAGCAGGAAATAGAAAACAGAAAGGCCCAGTCTACGGACTGGGCCTTTCTGTTTAGCCTCTGCTCCTTATGCTGCGCTGTTGCTGTTCTGATTGTCATTCTGCCCCTGAGCGAGACCGCAGGACAGGAACTTCAGTCCTGCATGGACAGGCGAGAACGTGCACACAGGCACGAACCGGAAGGGCACGGCTTCAGCCTTGCCACAAAAGGTCGAGCTGAAGTCTCATACGACTCTGCCGAAGGCCAGAGTGAAGGCGTAGCCGGAACGGTGAATTGTCTTCTTTGGTAGAGGCAAACCAGTCCGGCCGTCGGCACAAATCGCTGCAGCACGGCTGACGTGGAACCAGCACTTCACCCGTTGGACCTTCGTGAAGGTAGCGCAGCGAAGAGAGACACGTGGACATTCCCAAGCGTCTTCGGCTCGACAAAAGAGAGCAATTCGGTCGTTGCGGCTGCGCCTTCACTCCAGCCTTCGGCAGAGCGGTACAAGGCTTTTGGCCTGGCTCTTATGGCACGGTTGAAACCGTGCCCTTCCGGTTCTCACCAGACGCATATTTGTGGTGATACGAGCAAACAGCAGATTCCCTTCGGGAATGACAACCAGAAAAGCAACAACAAAAACAACAGCAAAGGCAAAAACAAAAACAACGACAAAAGCAAAGACAACGACAAGAACGGACAGCCGCTCTAATCTTTCTTCTCGAGATGAAGTGTCTGCAATACCTCATCATGAAATTCGTTGAGGAGGAAGCCGAGGGCTGCGCCACCCAGCGACCCGCCATAGGTGGAAGCCGTATCGTGAAAGTTCCTGTTGACGCTTGGATAATAAGCGTTCGTCAGCACACTGGACGCGGCATATCCCAGCAACAGGGAGCCATTGACTGTGGAGTCTCCACTATCCGTACGCGTAATCAGCGGCCGTGATGCCGCGTACGCTATGCGATAGAAAAAGTTGTGCTGCGGCCCCTGCACATAGTAACGGCTATCCTCATGCAGCATGGGAGCGAGGATCGCATCCGAGAACAGAGATTCTGTGGTGTCACGAAGAATCACCGCTCCCAGACGCTTTTTAAAGGCATCCGTGTCGCTGCCGTAGTTCGGCTGGCCGTTGGCCAGTTGCGAGTAGCCTGCCGCAAATACCATCCCGGCAATGCCTCGTGGCGAGTAAAGGTTATGGATGCCAAGTACGACCTGTTGACGCGTCGTCAAGGGCTGTGCCGTCCATCCAGCGGGGACGTTTTTCGTCAGCGTCGAAGCGACATGCGTACTCTCCACCCGGCCCCGAGGTGCGGAGACCGGCTCACGAAGAGCAACCGCGCTGGGGGCATCAGGCAGATCCTCCGTATCGTCGCTACTACTTGATACGGCATCGGAGACGGCGACCGACTTGAAGAACTCTTTCGCTGAGTCAGAAGAAGCCAGCAACATCGTCTCTGTTCGAGCTGCGGCCGGAGAGAAGATCCGGTCCTGACCTTGTGCCGTGCGTGGCCCTGCTACCAATACTGTGCCGAACAGCGCTGGAACAAAAAAGGAGATACTCCAGCTACGCAAATTCAAGTTCATCGAGCCCTTCCGTTCTTCCGGCCAACGGCTGCACTGGAACGGCAGTCTTGCCCCGCCGGTGATGGGGCTCTTTATAAAAGGACGCCTTCGGCTCCCATGCGGTTGTATTTGGAGAAGTTAGCTGACGCACAAAGCAGGGCCGTTACCAGCTAGGCACTGTGTCCCGCAATGACGTTGACTCTCCGCTTGCACGAACGAATCATCGAAGAGGAAGCGTTGCCGACGCGGGGGTATGGGCCAATGGAGCAGCAAAGCGGAACAAAACGTCCCTGGGAAGAGCGGGTCGCAGAGACCGGCGCACGGCTCCGCGATGAGTTTCAGGAGGAGCTGCGGCGCGTCGTGCGGTTCATCGATGACGAGGTCGTTCCCGAGGTTCGCCGCAATGGCTCGACTGCCCTGCGCAGCGCCGCGAGCCGGCTGCAACAACTCGCGGAACACATGGACGACAATAAGCACTCCAATCCAGGCAGCAAAAGCGGCGAATCCGGCAATTCGGATGGAGAGACGCGATGAAGAAACTGCGCGCAGACCTTGGCCGCAGGGAGGCAACGTTCGCGATGATGGCGCTTGCTTCCCTCCTCATGGCGGGGTGTCACCATAGGACGACCGTTGCCTATCAGCCTCCACCGCCGCCTGTGAACTCACATCGCTCGACGACAAGCACTGCCTCCACTGAGCCGCCAATCGACCTCAAAAAAGAGGCCTCCAGCGCTCCTAAGGGTTTCTTTGACGACACCAGCGGCAGACCTGTCTTTACCGAAGAGGGCACCGCAAGCTGGTATGGCACGATCTATCACCACCACGCTGCCGCCGACGGCACGATCTTCGACCAGAACGAGATGACCGCCGCTCACCGCACTCTGCCGATGGGCTCAACGGTGCGCGTGACCAACCTTGCCACCGGCCAACAGGTGCTGGTGAGGATCACCGATCGCGGGCCGTTTGCGCCCGGCCGCGTACTGGACCTCTCCATGGGCGCAGCTAAGGCCGTTGGGATCTATCGTGCGGGCGTGGCGAAGGTGAAGGTTGAGGCCTTTGCTCATACAAGCACCGACCCCGAGGGCAGGTGGTGTGTGCAGACCGGCGCGTTCAAGACAGAGGGTGACGCACTCGATCTAAAGGCCGGACTGCTGCACCGGTACAACACGGCAAAGGTCACCGAATTCTCCGGTCCCACCGGCTTCTGGGTGCGGATCGACCCCGCACAGCACAGCAAGACCCAGGCCTCCGAGATCGCCGACTGGATCGGCACACCCGATCCGGCGGCGCTGCCTTATCTGGTGCGGCTCGATTGAAGTGCGAGTGGCAAGTGAGAAGTGGCAAGTGAGAAGTGGCAAGTGAGAAGTGAGAAGTGGCAAGTAATTCCTCGCCAGTGCGGTGTCTTGTTGTCCGCGTCGTTGCCTTTGCCTTTCTGGTTGTCATTCCGAGCGCAGCGAGTGAACCTGCTGTCTCCCGTTCTTCGCCAGTGTCGTCACGAACGTTAAGCTCCAGCACAAAGCAGATTTTTCAGACCCGGCCCATCTGTTTTGGGCAGCACAAAAAGCGGGAGACAGCAGGTTCACTCGCTGCGCTCGGAATGACAACCAGAAAGTAAGAGCAACGGCAACAACAAAAGCACCGGACTTGCCACTTGCCACTTGTCACTTATCACTCGCATCATCCGCACTTTCTTCCTTGGCTTAACCCTGTAAGACAGGCGTAGGATGTTGTCCGTGCGCTCCCTTACTCTTTTCCTCTTTGTTCTGCTGCCCCTGCATGCTTCGGTCATTGGCACGAGCAAGCCTGCCGAAGCTTTGACCGAAGCCCGTGTGATGGCGCTTCCAGCGGCGCAGCGCGGGCCGTGGCTCGACTACCTGAAGCGATCCGCGGAGCAGATGCGCGCCGATAAGGCTGCGCTGGCCGCAGAGCGCGAGGGTCTGGAAGAGATTCCCCCACTGCCAAAGCAGTATTTTTCAGCCAGATCGATTCCGCTGCATCGCGCGCCGGAGTTCTACAAGAGCGAGGAGGCGCGGCACATCGGCGATGTCATCCTGTCGTTCCAGACGGCGGCAGGAGGCTGGTCGAAGAACCTCGATATGAGCGGCTCCGCGCGCCTGCGTGGACAGAGCTATGCCACGGCAAACCTTGCTCCGGTCGGCAGCGGGCCGGGCGACTTCGATCAGGCCGCCGACGAGAAGTGGCACTATGTCGGCACGCTCGACAACGATGCCACCAATACCGAGCTGCACTTTCTTGCGGAGCTCTCGGCGGCACTGCCCGGACATGAGGGCGACGCCTATCGTGCCGCGGCGCGGCGCGGAATCAAGTACCTGTTGCAGGCTCAGTTCCCCAACGGCGGATGGCCACAGGTCTGGCCCCTGGAAGGTGGTTATCACGACGCAATCACCTTCAACGACGATGCCGTCACGGAGTCGGCCCAGGTGTTGACGCTGGCTGCAAGGGGCGAGCGCATGGCTTCCGGCAAGGAAGCGGGTGCGGCCGATTCGCAGCAACCGATGGAGGACTACAGCTTCGTTCCCTCAGCCTTGCGCGTGAAGGCCAAGGCAGCCGCAGCCAGGGCGCTTCAGTGCATCCTCGCAACGCAGGTCCGCGTGCCTGCGGCGGATGACAAGGGCACGGTCCTCACCGTCTGGGCGCAGCAGCATGACCCGCTGACGCTGGCCCCTGTCGCCGCGCGTAACTTCGAGCCGGAGGCGCTCAGCTCGGGCGAATCGGCCAATGTGATGGAGTACCTGATGTCGCTCAGCCATCCTTCGCCTGCCGTCGTGCGTTCCGTAGACGCGGCTGCCACATGGTTCGAGGCCCACAAGATCATGGGCTATGAGTGGAGCGGCGGACGGAACACTCCGGGCGGACGCAAGCTGACGGCCTCGCCGGGTGCGGGTCCGCTGTGGGCTCGGTATTCCTCACTGACGACCGGCAAACCGATCTTCGGCGACCGCGATAAGACGATCCATGACGATGTGATGGACCTCACACTCGAACGGCGCAACGGCTACGCGTGGTACGGCAATGGGCCGGAGAAGACGCTCCAGGCATACGCTGCTTGGAAGGCCACACATTCGGCGAGATGAACGCATCCAATCGTTCATGCGCGATGAGATAAAAGATAACGACGTTCTAATTCTTGGAGCCGGTATCGCCGGACTGGCGGCGGCACGTGCCCTGGGCGAACGCGGCATACGGGCCACCGTACTGGAAGCTCGTGAGCGCGTAGGTGGACGTCTACTCTCGCGTCGATCCGCAGGCGGAGGCACCGTTGAACTCGGCGCGGAGTTCGTCCACGGACGTGCTCCGGAGCTGTGGGCGCTTCTCGCAGAGTGTGAAGCGCAGACCACCGAACGCGACGGCACGATGCTGCGCGAGGAATGGAATGGCGGCCTGATCGAGGACGACCCGAAGGATGACGAGATGTTTGCGCCGCTGGAAGACCTCGAAGACTTTGCAGGCGAGGATGTCTCCTTTACCGACTGGCTTGCCACCAGCGAGGTTGCCGAAGAAGATCGCCCCGCGTTGCTGGGCTACGTCGAAGGCTTCAACGCCGCCGACGCGCACAGGATCGGCATACGCTCTCTGGGAGTGCAGCAGAAGGCAGAGGACACCATCGAAGGAGACCGTGCCTGGCATCTTCGTGGAGGCTATGCGCAGCTCGCGGAGTACCTGGCCGGCCGCGTCAAAGACCTTGGCGGCGATGTCCGGCTCAACACAGAGGTCCTCGCTATTCGCTGGAGCGCGCACCAGGTTGAAGTCGAAACAACTCAAGGCATTCTGCGCGCGAAACAGTGCATCGTTACGCTCCCCCTCGGCGTTCTGCAACGCGTCAACAGCGAGACTGCCTTGCGCATCACGCCGGAACCCGCAGCTATCTCACAAGCGCGGCGGTTGGAGATGGGCCATGCCGTTCGCTTTACGCTGGTCTTCCGGGAACGCTGGTGGGAGCAATCGCCTGCCCTCGATGCCGTAAGTCTGCAGACGATGAGCTTCCTCTTCACCTCAAAGCGTCTGCCCGCCGTCTGGTGGACACCGCATCCTGAGCCGGAGGCGTCTCCTACGCTGACCGGCTGGGTGGGAGGGCCTCGCGCCATGGCGCTCGAAGGCAAGAGCGCGGAGGAACTGGGACGTGAGGCCTGCACCGCTCTCGCGGAGGTCTTCTCGATGGACGAAGCCCTGGTGCGTGCTTCTCTCCTGGAGACGCACACTCATGACTGGACCAACGATCCCTTCGCGCGGGGAGCCTACAGTTATGTTCCTGCCGGTGCGATAGATGCTCCCACGGCGATGGCACAGCCGGAGGCGGATACTCTCTTCTTCGCGGGAGAGCATACCGACACGACCGGGAATTGGGGAACGGTGCATGCGGCGCTCCGCAGCGGTCTGCGTGCGGCGCAGCAGGTGCTGGGCGAGGGGTAGGAGTGTCATCGGAATGCTATTCCAGATGGAGAATTGAGCCGTGCGAATAGCATCCTGAGGCACTGTTTCGTTAAGGGCCCGGCTTCAGCCGGCCCGTAAAAGCTGGGCGCAAGTCTTTTCCGCTCTGCCGAAGGCCGGAGTGAAGGCGTAGCCGGAGCGACTGAATTGCATTCCTGAGCGCTGCCAAAACTCTGCAGGGCTCACCAAGGCTGTATCTGTGGGCTGGGCGGCTTGTTTCGCCACGTCCAAAGAAAGCAATTCAGTCGTTCCGACTGCGCCTTCACTCCAGCCTTCGGCAGAAAGGTACGGCCTTTGGCCTGCGACTTATGGCATGGCTGAAGCCATGCCCTTAACGAAACAGTGCCTCAACAAACGCTACGACGAGAATGAGAAAACAGCTACCGTGTCAGGCGCTCCTCCACCAAAGATTGAGGTCTTCCAGACCGCTGCGCCTTCGCGTACACTTGCAGTCAATCGTCCAACACCCCCTGAAGGAGCCCCTGTCTCATGACCGATGCTGTTCCTCTGCCCGAAGCCCCCGCACTCTCTCAGGTTGAGCGCGTGGTGGACACCTTTATCGCGCCCTCCAAAACCTTTACCGATATCCTGCGCAACACCAGTTGGTGGCTGCCCTTTATCCTGCTGGTTCTTGCCACTGTCGCCTCCTGTTTCGCCATGGACAAGAAGATCGGCTTCGAAAGCATTACAGAACACCAGATGACGAAAACCCCCGCAGCCGCGGAACAGTTCCAGCAGTTGCCGCCGGCGCAACAGGCCGCCAGGCTGCACGCGGGAGCGACCTTCACACGTGCCTTTACGTATGGCGCCTGCATCCCCTACCTGATCGTGATAGCGCTTGAAGCTCTGGTGCTCTGGGGATGCTTCAACTTTGGACTGGGCGCAAAAACGACCTTCGGTCAGGTCTTCGCCGTCATCATGTACTCAGGTCTGCCACGTCTCTTCATCTCGTTACTGACTGTCATCTTTCTCTTTGCAGGGGTTGGCACTGAGAGCTTCGATATCCAGAATCCTGTCGGTACGAACCTCGGTTACTTCCTTCAGGGTTCGTCACCAGCCCTGAAAGTCGCAGGCAGCTTTTTCGATGTGTTCGGCCTTTGGGCGCTGGCACTGCTGGTCATCGGCATGGCGATCGTCGCGCGCAAGAGTATGGCTCAGGCCGCAACCATCATCGTTGGATGGTGGTTCCTGATGCTGCTGATCTTCACTGGGATCACCGCAGTAACCAGCTAGCATACAAGTACCCGCACCTCATTGAAGGATTCCGGATGAAGGCAAAAGGGCGCTCCCTGAGGGAGCGCCCTTTTGCATCGTGTTTGTAAAGACCTAGACCAACTGCGCGTCCAGGGTAATCTCAGCAGCCTTCAGCAGGCGCGAGATCGGGCAGCCTTCTTTGGCCTTCTTCGCGATGGTGTCGAAGGTTTCCTTATCGATGCCCGGAACCGTGGCCCGGGTGGTGAGGAGGATCTTCGTGACGGTGGGGCCTTCCGGAGCCGTCATCGACAGGGTGACGACAGCCGTGGTCTCTACCGTATCGGCGGTGTGGCCCGCTGTCGCGAGTTCGTTGCTGAAAGCCATCGTGAAGCAGCCCGCATGAGCCGCAGCGATCAGCTCTTCGGGGTTGGTGCCTACGCCGTCTTCAAAGCGCGTCTTGAAGCTATATTGCGCATCCTTGAGGGTGTTGCTCTGCGTGCTGATGCTGCCCTTGCCGGCCTTCAAATCGCCGTGCCATACTGCCGTTGCTTTGCGGTCCATTGCTTTTCTCCTGGGGAAGACGCACAAGCCAGAAGGCGGCACGTCTTCATAAGTTGGATGCAGACTTTCATACGAGGCTGCACCGGTTGATGACTGTCAGACTAATTTATCCCGCATGCAGGTAAATGAAACGCGCCAGAAAGAGCAGCGCCAGGACGTAGAGCATCCAGTGCTGGCGGCGTCCGCGGCCCGTCGCCAGCTCCAGCACCGCAAAGCTGATGATGCCAAACGATAGCCCGGTCGCAATGGAATACGTCAGCGGAATGGTCACGAGCGTGAGGAAGGCCGGGACCGCGACACGTGGCTCCTCCCAGTCAATCCGAGCAGAGCCTGCAACCATCAGAGCGCCCACCAGGATCAGGGCCGGCGCGGTCGCAAAGTCAGGAATCGCCCCGACCACCGGCGCAACGAAGATCGCCACGAGGAAGAGCAGACCCGTCGTGATCGCCGTTACCCCCGTGCGCCCACCCGCGGCCACTCCGGCGGAGCTTTCGATGTAGCTCGTCACCGTCGACGTTCCAGCGAGTGCGCCCACAACGGTCGAGGTGGCGTCGGCGAAGAAGATCTTATCCAGCCTTGGAATCGTGTGATCTTCCGCGATCAGCCCGGCGCGTTCGGTGACGGCGACGAGCGTCCCGATGTTGTCGAAGAGGTCGACGAACAGGAAGACAAAGATGATCTCCAGCGCATTCATCCTGAGCGCGCCGCGCAGATCCAGGTGGAATGCCGTCTCGCGGATCGCAAGCGGATTGAAGGTCGAAGGATGCCAGTGCACCTGATGGCAGAGAATGCCGGCGAGCATCGTCCCCAGTACTCCGATCAGCATCGACGCCTTTACGCGATAAGCCTGCAGCACGGAGATCAAAATAATTCCGAAGATAGCCAGCAGCGTGGAGGGAGAGTGCAGGTTGCCGAGCGTGACCGTCGTCGCCGCGCTGGGCACGATGATGCCCGAGTTGCGCAGACCGATGAAGGCGATGAACAAGCCGATGCCACCCGCCACCGCCGCATGCAGTTGATACGGAATCGCGCTGATGAGCCGCTGCCGAATGCCGCCAAAGGTCAGCAGCAGGAAGACGATGCCGGAGAGAAACACCGCTCCCAGCGCCGTCTGCCACGGCACTCCCATCCCCTTGACGACGGTATAGGTGAAGTACGCATTCAACCCCATGCCCGGCGCCAGAGCCAGCGGATAGTTCGCCAGCGCACCCATCAGGATCGACCCGAAGGCCGCGCAGAGGCAGGTGGAAGTCGTCACGGCGGCCAGCGGCATCCCGGTCTGGGACAGAATCGACGGGTTCACGAAGATGATGTACGCCATCGTGATGAACGTGGTCAGTCCGGCGAGCACCTCGGTGCGCCAGTTGGTGGAGTGCTCGGCAAAACGAAAGTAGTGCTCCAGGCGGCTGCGCATTGAGGCTGCTGGGTTCCCTTCGTGGATCAGATTTGCGAGAAAAGACTGTTGGTCTTCAGAATAGCGTGAGAGATGTTCGAGGCTTCCCCATGAGTTCGCTTAGCGCAAAAAAAGTAAAAGAGATCCTCAACCTGGAGCCCCTTCAGGGCGAAGGCGGTTGGTTCGTTCAGACCTATGCCGCTACCGAGACGATTGCCGCAGGCCAGTTTGGGGACAACCGTTATAACGGCCCACGCAGCACCTCGACGGCGATCTATTACCTGCTCGAACCGGATACCTTCAGCGAGATGCACTGTCTCGCCAGTGATGAAGTGTTTCACCACTACCTGGGCGGGGCGGTGGAGATGCTGCAGCTTCATCCGGACGGGCACAGCGAGACGGTCCTCATAGGCCCGGACCTCGCCGCAGGCCAGCGCCCGCAGGTGCTCGTGCCGCGCGGCGTCTGGCAGGGGTCGCGGCTGCTGCAGGCGGAAGGCTTTGCCCTGCTGGGCTGTACCGTCAGTCCCGGCTTTGAGTTTGCGGACTACCAGTCAGCGCCGCGCGAAGAGCTGATCGCGAAGTGGCCTAATGAGGCTGAGCTGATTGGGAAGTTGACCCGGGGTTAGCTTGCCCGGTACTTGTTTGTTTTTCGTCGTCATCCTGAGGCGTAGCTGAAGGACCCCCGCATTTCGCACGATGCCGCTGGAGCGAACGCTATTACTCCGCCTGACATCGTTTGTTTGGGGTAGCACTAAGCGGTTGTGGCAGCACCAATGCGGGGGTCCTTCGCCGATGGCTCAGGATGACGACGAAAAACAAACAACGACAAAAACAACAGCGAAAACAAGCAACAGCAAAAGCCACAACACAGCTGCGGCGTTCCTTACACCTGCTCGTCCACACCGATATCTTCATTCCACACTTCAGGCCTGGCGGCTATATACCCCGTAAGCATCTCGACACATTCGACGGAGTCGAGATCGATCACGTTGATGCCCAGTTCGCGCAGCTCTTCGATACCGCCCTGAAACGTTCGAGACTCTCCGACAACGACCGTTTGAAAGCCGAACTGGCGCACCAACCCGCTGCAGTAAAAACACGGGGCCAGCGTGGTAACCATGATGAGATCGCGATAGCTCTTCTGCCGCCCGGCGCGGCGAAAGGCGTCCGTCTCGCCGTGAATAGAAGGATCGTCCTGCTGTACGCGGCGGTTATGCCCACGGCTGACCAATGAGCCGTCGGCACGAAAGATGGCAGCGCCGATGGGGATGCCACCCTCCGCCAGCCCTGTGCGGGCCTCTTCGATCGCGACCCGCAGCATCGCGGCGTAATCCGGGGTAGTGTGCTCAGCCTTCAACATAGGCAGTCAGCCTCTCGAAATCAGTGGAGTGGGTGAAGCTCTTCCTGGGCCAGCACCGCGCTGCCCTTGCGGAGATAGATGCGGTAGGCCGGTGCACTGTCGTCGCCGAAGTGCCTCTCTACGACCTGAACGTACGTGGAACGCAGATAGGCCGCATACAGAGGCCACGCGTCCACCTTATCGAAGCTCACGGTGCCGTGCTGGAACCACTCATTTCCCAGGACCACCACGTTGGCCGGATGCTTTCGGTCACGGTCCAGAAACCAGCTCCTGTAGTACTCGACCGCCGGGCTGTCCGTAGGAGAGAACAGGAGAAGATCGCCGGTCGTTCCGGTGTTCTGGACCAATCGCATCCGGTAGAGAGCGCCGATGCAGCCGTTGATCAGGTCCATGCACTGCACCTGCTGCTGCAGGCTGTCGCCGCCGAGTTGCGTAAGGTCCTTCTGCAGCGCATAGGGGAGCTCGCCCGCCTCCTGCCCTACCGTCGGAGAGCGATGAATGATTCTCCCGTAGTACGGCACAACCACCAGGAACATCGCTGCTATGCCTGCCACGCCCACCAGCCGGGAGCGCGTGTCTTCGCGATGCATCGCCTCTGCAATCTCCCACCCAGCCCAGAGCAGGATAGCTATGACGAACATATAGCGGTGGTAGAGATATCCCTTGCCCTGTGCGAAATACGAGAGCGCTCCCATCGCCGCTGCGAAGAAAAGCGCCCAGCGCTCCCACCCCATGCGCCGAGAGCCTAAGGCTGCCGCCAGCACTCCAAACACGATGGGAAGAGCCAGCGGTAACGGCATGAGATGCCGCACCATGTAGACAGGGCCGCGCCCATTGAGGTGTCCGTAAGAAGGCACAATCTTGAGGCAGATGAACAGAAACGCCTGCAGGGCCTGATGCTGGATCAGGAACTCAAGCATGAGTGCCCCAACAGCGATATTCCCGGCCACCCCCCACAGCAGGTACCTGCCTGCGGGCTCGCCACTCCGCCGGAGAACGGCAAAGGCCAGCGCCAGCAGCGCTACATCCAGTAGCAGAGCGCTGGGTTTCAGCGACATAGCCAGCCCCGACAGCAGACCGAAAGCCAGCATCAACAAGGGCATGCGGTGGCGGATCGAGAGAAACAGCAGGGCCGTGGCGGCGATCAGCAGCACCATCATCAACTCATCGCGCTCCGTAGCGAGGATGGGTCCCTCGGCACAGTGCATCAGGATGAAGAACGTCGCCGCATAGATGCCGGCGAACCAGCGGCGCGAGCCTCCGATCACCATGCCGCTGACGGTGAGCACGGCCATGAGAAAGAACTCGTACACGCGCCACGCGAGATCGCCCCCGCCGAAGACCGCCATACCCCAACGCTCCGTGAGGTAGCAGCCGGGCAGGTTCATGTCCGTGATGTCGGAGTAAGGGCGCAGGCCACGGCTCATCAGGAAGTTGACGTAGTGCATGATGGGGGTGTCCCACACCATGGGCCAGTGCACCGAGCGCGCCACATAATAGGCGAACAGACCGACGAAAACGGCGCTTGCGATCCAGCGAAGACAGGTAAGCGATCGGTCGGATAGTGCGCCATTAAGCATTGTTCGAATCTTACCGGAACTCCTATCCAGCTTCGTTATTTCGGTGCGCCGAATCGATCTTCCACAAATCGCAGGGCACCTTCAGGAGTGGTCACGACACCCTCCAGTTGCGCATCCTCCGCCGCCACCAGCATCTCGCGAAAGCCCGGCCCCGGCTTATAGCCTGCGGCGATCAGGGCCTCCCCGTCGAGCAGTAGCCGGGGCTTGATCTGCTCTTCTCCCATCTCGTCGAAGTGCTGTTTCGCGAAGTCGTACATGCCGAGAGCGCCGTGCGAGCTGAGGCTGTCGGCGCGATGCAGAGCCAGGTGTTCGTCGAACTTCGGCAGACGCAGAAAGCGCTTCAGCGTGGACTGCTTCATCTTGGTCACATCGCCAAACTGCATGTGGTGTTTGATCAGGGCGAGAATCTGCTCCATGTCGTCGTTGCTGAAGCGCAGGCGGAGAAGGATCGTGCGGGCAACGGCGACACCTATCTCCACGTGGCCGTTGAAGCGAATGCGATCGCCAGGTTTGGCGGGATCGGGAGGCGTAAACGTCGCAGGCTTGCCGACATCGTGGAGCAGCATGCCCCAGGTCAGCGTCGGGCTCGCCGCCTTCGGCAGATGGTCCAGCAGCATCAGGGTGTGCGTCCACACATCGCCTTCAGGGTGATACTGCGGCGGCTGCGCAACGCCCTTCATGCGAGCGACCTCCGGCAGCACCTCACGGAGTAAGCCGCTCTCCTCCAGCAGCTCGAAGCCGCGCCGCGCGCCGCCTTCCGTCAGGATCTTCGTCAGCTCGTCGCGCACACGCTCGGCGGATACCTGGGTGATGTTTATAGCCTGCTCCTGGATCGCTACCATCGTGCGGGACTCGATGGCGAAGTCGAGCCGGGCGGCGAAGCGAATCGCGCGCAGCATGCGCAGCTTGTCCTCGGCAAAGCGCGTGGCGGCGTTGCCGATGGCGCGCACCAGTTTCCACTCCAGATCGACCTGTCCGCCGACGAAGTCGCGCACACAGTCCTGCAGGCGATCGCCTTCTTCGTAGTCGATGACGTCGAGCAGCAGGCCGTTGATCGTGAAGTCGCGACGCAATACGTCTTCGCGCGGATCGAGCGAGAACCGCACCGCGTCGGGACGGCGGCCGTCGCTGTAGGCTCCATCGTTACGAAACGTAGCGACTTCGGTGGCCGTGCGTTCGCCGTGAACAAGTTCGATCACGAGCACGACGCCGAAGTGCGCACCCACGGACTCCGTACGAGGAAAGGCGGCCTGCACCTGATCCGGCGTTGCGGAGGTCGCTACATCAAAGTCGTGGGGATCGACACCGAGCAGGAGATCGCGCACACATCCACCCGCGAAGTACGCGGCGTGTCCAAGTTCGCGCAGCCGCCGTGCGATCGTGAGCGCTGCTTCGTAGTGCGAGTTGTTCAGCCTTGCCATAGATTTCTAGTATCCGTCTAAGGGTGCGATTGTGATTGTTTGCGCACTCGTTTTTCGTCGTCATCCTGAGCGGTACCGGGGTCCCCGGCGAGCGCGTACTTTGCGCTTGCTGGGGTGGTTTGGCGAAGGACCCCCGTATTGGGACTGCCAATAGCTCTCTGGTGCGCGAAGAGCGTGCGACCAGCGGGCGCCTGCATAAGCGGTATTCGCTACCTCTGGCATCTTGCAGAATGCGGGGGTCCTTCGCGTACCGCTCAGGATGACGACGAAAAACAAGCAACGGCGAAGAACAAGCAACGGCAAATCGAACTGCAATTTTCGACAGGTTCTAAGATAGAACGAGTGCACTCCGGTCTCATCCTCGGCATTGAAAGCTCCTGCGACGAAACCTCCGCGGCGGTCGTTCGCGGCGGTCGCGAAGCCCTGTCTAACGTCGTCGCTTCGCAACTGATCCATGGCGACTACGGCGGCGTTGTGCCCGAGCTGGCCTCACGTGAGCACCTGCGTGCCATCGTGCCCGTCGTACAGCAGGCGATGCAGCAGGCTGGCGTGGCCTACAGCGATCTCGAAGCCATCGCCGTTACCGAAGGCCCTGGGCTTGCAGGCGCGCTGCTTGTAGGGCTTACTTTCGCCAAGGCGCTGGCCTTCGGCACAGAGCTTCCGCTGATCGGCGTAAACCATCTCGAGGGCCACATCCACGCGGTGCTGATGCACTCGGAGGAGTCGTTCGCCGAGGCCTCTCCGCTGCTCGCGCTGGTCGTCAGCGGCGGGCACACACACCTGTATCTCGCGACGAAGACCCCGGAAAATACCTGGCACTATCGCAACGTGGGCAAGACTCTCGACGATGCCGCGGGCGAGGCCTACGACAAGGTCGCCAAGCTGCTTGGCCTGCCCTACCCCGGCGGCCCCTGGATGGACGCGCTCGCGACGCACGGAGACCCCAAGGCCGTGCCCTTCAGCTTCGCGCAGATCAAGACGAAGGCCACCGGCAACACCGCCCCCAAGCTCGCTCGCGAGACAGACAACGAGACGCGGCGGTTCGATCTCTCCTTCAGCGGCATCAAGACGGCGGTGCGCCGCTACGTCGAGTTGCACGCCATGCGGGAGCGCATCGACGCACGGGCGCGGGCTTTGCAGGAGTCCGACCTCGCGAAGGGCAAGCCCAGCGACCCGGCTACCCTCACCCGCGCACTGGAGTACTTCGAACCCGAAACGCTTAATCTCATCGCCAGCTTTCAGGCGTCGGTAACGGGATATCTCACGCGCACCGTGTTCGCTACGGCCGAGCACTTCGGCGCGCGCGGCCTGCTGGTCAGTGGAGGCGTAGCCGCCAACAGTGAGCTGCGCCAGCGCATCTCCGCCGAGGCGGTACGGCGGCGGCTGCCGGTTGCGTTTCCTTCGATTGCGCTATCCACCGACAACGCCGCGATGATCGCCGCAGCCGCCTGGCCCAAGCTGCGTGCCGGGCAGTTCGCACCCGAGACGATGGAGCCTACGCCGCAGTTGCGATTGGGGTAATGCTCTTTGTATTAGATTCGGGAAACACCCTCTAGCTGGGTGCCCCATCCTCGACGCGCGTTCTTTGCGCGGCAGGGTGGGGTATAGATGCTAAGCGAATCCCACAAATCTTCGAAGCGCGCTCTGCGTCGGGGGTATCGTGCAAAGCACGACCGTCTTTGGCTTATAGGGGCGACTGCGGCCTGATTGAGGAGAGCGGTCGTTTGCTACCGCAAACGATAGCCCACCCTGCCGCGCAAAGAACGCGCGTCGAGGATGGGGCACCCGAACTGTACACCCGAACTGTATTTTGATCTACAACCTGCAGAAGAATATCGCTATGGGCCTTCAACCATCCATGCGCTTCAACTCGGCGTCCAACTGCACCTTCTCGTGCGCCAGCTGCATCACCACCTCCTGATTGCCGTGGCGCGTCGCTTCGGCGATCAGCGTCCGAACCTCACGGAGGCGTCGATCCAGCCGGCGCTGATGCAGCGTATGCAGCGCATTCTGTACCTGCTCATAGAGTGTCTCGCGCGAGGCTTCGCTCTCCCCCGACGAGTGATGCAGCACACTCGCCAGCAGCAGGCGCGAAGCGGCGTCCGGTGCGGCCTCGAGTGGATTGTCCGGGGACGGGCCGTTCGCCAGCACATCGATCAGAGTGGCCGCTGACAGTTCCGTGCACCACTCCGGGTTCGCAGCAAGCTGCTCTGCCGCCAGTATGCGCGACGAATCGGCATCCGGCAGGATGAGCGCACACAGCAGAATGCGTTCAATCTCCGACACGCCCTTCGGTTGCGGCGCGCGCACGCTCTCCAGCCGCTGCTGTGCGGCCTGCTTCAGCTCCTGCCGCATCAGCGAGCTCTCGATGCCCAGCTTCTGCGCGGCGTTTTCGGCAAAGTCATTGCGGGAGATCAGGTTTGGAATGCGGCGAATGTGCGGCAGCAAAAAGTTCATGGCCTTTACCTTCGCCTCAGCCGTTCGCGCGGGAAACTGCAGGCGCGCGCGCTCGATCAGGAAGTCCTGATAGCGAGAGGCATTGCGCACTGCCGTTGCGTACTCCGCTACCCCGCGCTCGCGTACGAAACGATCGGGATCGAGCCCGCCATCCAGCGTGATCACGCGTACGTCGAAGTCTTCCTCCACCAACAGACCGAGAGTCTTTTCCGCGGCGTTAGCCCCGGCCTGGTCCGGGTCGAAGTTCAGCCAGACGCGCTTGGTGAATCGTCCCAGCATGCGCAACTGGTGTTCGGTAAAAGCGGTGCCGCTGGTGGCAATCACGTTGTCGACGCCGTTCATGAAGAGCGAGATGCAATCCATCTGCCCTTCGACCAGCAGTGCGGCGTCCTTGCTCTTGATCGCGGCCTTCGCCTTGTCAAGATTGAAGAGCACCTGCCCCTTCGTATAGAGCGGCGTCTCGGGCGAGTTCATGTACTTTGCGCCGGCCTTGGGGTCGACATCGACGGAATCGAGCGCGCGGGCCGTAAAGGCGATGGGCTTGCCCTGCTCGTTCATGATCGGAAACGTGATGCGCTTGCGGAAGCGGGCGTACATCGGGCCGGGCGAGCCGTCTTCCTGCTCCTTCCAACTGAACAGCCCGCTGGCGCGCAGCACCTCTTCGGAGAAGAACTTGCTCAGTCGCTCGCGCATATCGTTGAAGTTGTCCGGTGCGTAGCCAAGACGGAACTTCGTGATCGTATCCGGCGTGATGCCGCGGCCTGTCATGTACTCACGGGCCCGGGCCGCCTCCGGAGAGTGCAGGTTCTGCTGGAAGTACTGCGTCGCGGCCTCGTGGGCGTCGATCAACTGCTTACGCAGCCCGGCGGCTTGCGCCTCCTGCGGCGAGTTGAACTCGCGTTGCGGGAGCGGAATGCCCATCTTCGTCGCGACCGAGCGCACGGCCTCGGGAAAGCTGAGGTTCTCCATCTTCATGACGAAGGTAAAGACATCGCCATGCTCATGGCAGCCGAAGCAGTAGTAGCTCGTCGTTGCGGGATAGAGATAGAACGAGCCCGATTTTTCCTTGTGGAACGGGCATAGCGCCGACCAGTTCGCCCCGGACTTACGCAGCTTGATGTACTCGCCGACGATACGAACGATGTCGGTCTGCTGCTTTACGGTCTGGGCAAAGTTGTCGGCCATAGTGGTCTCTACTTAGTGTAGGCGGTGCCTGGGGCGTGTCATCAAATTACTATTTCGGGTTGAAAAGTGAGCCGTGCAAATCGCATCGTGAGGCAAGCCCCGGAAGGGCACGGCTTCAGCCGGGCCATACAAGTGAGACACTAACCCTCTTCTTCTCTGCCGAAGGCTGGAGTGAAGGCGTAGCCGGAGCGACTGAATTGCTTTTTCGGTGCCGCCAAGACTGTGCAGCGCTCGCCAGGGATGTATCCGCGGCTGGGGTGAGCCGTTTCGCCATGACTAAAGAAAGCAATTCAGTTGTCACGCTGCACTCAAATGCCGGAATGGCCTCCTCAAGGCTATTTTTCGGCACATAAATCCAGGAATTAGCCCCCCTGTTTGTACGTAAATCCCGGAACGAAACTGATGCATATAAAGGGCATAGCGAAATTTGTGCACTTATATCCCGGACAAACTTCAGCACTAACTTTGTCCGGGTTTTATGTGCAGTAATCCGGGATTCTAGTGCAGGGAAAATGCACTTATATCCCGGAAAAAGATTGAAAACAAACAGGCGGAATTCCGGGATTTGAGTGCAGCGTGACTACCTGAGGCTTGAACTCAACGAGAATCAAAAGCCAGTCAGCGTAACTGCAGCGCCCAGCCAATAGCTTTGAATTTGACGATATAGCGGCTCACGATTGAACGAAGCGATGTTTCTCCGCAGGACATCTCTTACGGTGGCCCCAAGCGAGGAATAACCGGTGTGGCTGGATGCGTAGTTGGAGTCTTCGTGGATCCAGCATTGCCGCTCAGCCCACACTAGTGCCTAGTTCATACTCCGTTTCTATGAGGAGTGAGGCGTCAAAGCATGCTGATTCTCCAGAATAAAGTCGCGAATCGTTTTCGACTGCCGTCCTATGAATCGCTCGGTCAGATCATTGGTAGTCCGTGGCTTTAGTTGATTTCTGAGGTTAATCGTTTGGGACACAAGGTGGTTGACTGCTCGCGGGTTCTTACCCTGCAAAACGACATCGAGTACATCCCGATATGCTTCAGGAGTAATTTCTTCATACCGAACTGGCCGGCCAACAATGGACGTGATTAATTCAGCAACCTGGCCGTAACTCAATTTTTCGGATCCTGTCGGATAGAGAACAGTCTCTGAGGTTTGACCCGGGTCAGCCAGCAGGCTCGCCGCTATGAGTCCGGAATCTTCTCCCGAGATCCAATTTACGGCCACATCTCCATGTGAATTACGTATGACCCCTTCTCTCTGAATAAATTGAGCATGCAGCAGGAGAAGCTCATGAAAGAAGGCATCAATGCGGAGATGAATGCACTCAAAACCAGCCCAATCCAAGATTTTCTCAGAAACCCATTGGGCGCGACCGTGGGGGCTCGGATTGCTCGGACCAGAAGCGGAAACGGACATGTTGACAACTCGTTTCAGGCCCTGTTCCCGCCCGGCTGCCGCAAATAGACCTGTGGCCTCCGCGATACCGTCGGCCACTGGATAACAAAAGAACGCGGTCTCTATCCCATCGAGAGCTGTACTCAGGCTCGCGTAGTCGGTGAAATTGCTGACGGCAATCTGGGCACCGAGTTTGGCGAGAGCTTCCGATCGTTCGTCAACCTCGCGCACCATTGCTCGAACGGGCAATTGTCGCTTCAAGAGCTCTTTGACTACAGCCGTGCCGGTGCTACCAACGCGACCGGCCGCTCCCGTGACAAGAATAGGTTTGGACAAGGTGCTGGATGGGATTTTTGCTGACATGCTTCTCCTGTGATGACAGAACTTCTGATCGGGATGTGGCTGCTTCCAGGCTTGAATCACCGGCAGACTCAAGCACGAATGCTCGTACTCATTATATTACGATCATAATGCAACGAGGATAGTATTGTCATGTATCAGAGGAGAGTAGAAGATGCGATATGAGAAGGGACATAAAGAGGCCACGCGGAAACATATCTTGGATGTGGCGTCCAGGCGCTTCCGTAAAGATGGAATCGCGGCGACCGGACTGGCCTGCATTATGAAAGACGCCGGACTTACCAATGGCGCATTTTATGCTCATTTTCCATCGAAAGCCGCACTCGTGGAGGAGGTACTGATCACCTCGCTGGAAGATTTCAATAATGAGTTCGTGTCACGTCTCGGCGAAAATGTTTCTCAGCTTCACGAGTTTATCCGCGTTTATTTAGGTACTGAGCACCGCGATGAACCGAAGAGCGGCTGTCCTACATCGGCTTTGGTTGCAGAGATCGGTCGAGCCCCCAAGCCAATAAGGAAGGCGTATACCACCAGTATCGAAGACTTTTTCGGACGTGTTTCTGAAAGCATGAATGGTACGGATCCCGCATTGGCAAGGCAGCAAGGAATTGCTCTATTTGCGCTCGCAATCGGTAGCCTTCAACTTGCACGCGCGGTAACGGATAAGCAGCTCTCTGAAGAGATTATGCAGGCTGGAATTGAAGTAGCTATTAAATTTACGGCCTGATCTTCTGACGACAGGTCAGATGCGCTATGCGAACCGCGTCCAGTTGCCTACGCAGACAATGGAGCATGATGGCGAGATCGCAAAGGCAAGTACGGATGCCCCGACCGGATCACAGCTGAACTTCGGGGGAGTGAAATTCTCTGCCGAATTCCCACTTCCTCCTGCTTCGCCCTAACAGATCATTGCATCACCTGCACCGGCCTAAACCGCAACTCTTCGACGTCGAACTCTCCGATCTGAATATCGCGGAAAAAGACCTTGTAGAAGTCTTCAGCACCAGCCTTGAATCATCCTTTATGAAGAAAATGGTAGCACTTGAAGTTGCTTCTGATGTGTTGTGCAGCGCGCTAGGCAGAGCGCCGTTTGAGCATCGGCTGTAGCTTGACGTAGGTGAGTGAGCGCCACAACCACTCCACGGGGCCGAATTGAAATATCCGCAGCCAGAGCGGACTTGCGATCAGGTTGACCGCCCATACGAAAAGCAAAACATACTCAGCCTGGTAGTACTCCAGTTTGCCGAACAGCTTCCATGGGCCCCAGAGGAAGATGAACTGACAAATCACTGTTGTCAGCAGGTAGTTGCTTAAGGCGGTTTGCCCTACGGCAGCGAGCGCATGCTGCAACGGACGCAGAACGCCACTTTTTATCGCAATCATTACGACGGCGGCGATCGCAAGTGCGCCGGCCTCGCGTGGGAGATAATACGGCGCATAAAGCCACTTTTCGATGTCGAGGAAGAAAAAGCCGCTTGCGTAAACCTTCCATATGCCGATGACATAGAGCGGCACCGACAAGAGAAAGCCGATCACAGCAGTCCACGCATAGGTGGTGTAAGAGCTTTCGGCGGTCAAAAACCCGGTCTTGAAGAGGCCCATGCCCATCATCATCGCACCGAGGAACTCGATAATATTGAAGAGGTCGAACGATGCCGCCGTGGGTCCAACGTAGTGCAGAAGGCGATGCTCAACGCCGGTCCAATAGCCTGCATGCGCGCTCGTCACCTCCTTCTGGAGGTCAGCTTCCGTGAACTTGTGCTGGTTCACACGCTTCACCCATTGCGCTTCAATCTCTTTTTGCTCTGGTGTGATGGTTCTTCCGGCCAGCCTGTCTGCAGCGACGAGAGCGTCCTTCCGGTGAAGGCTGAGGTCGTCTGCGGTCTTCGTTACTTGCATGAGCGCATAGGTTGCCAATACCAGTGATATGAACGTCCCTGCCAGGAGCAGGGTCTTTGCCCTGAGCTTCCGAAGTGGGTAAAGCAGAAGGAGTGCCGTAAACGCATATGTAAATAGAATGTCTCCGTTCCAGAGGAGGCATCCGTGCAGCAAGCCGATCAATAAAAGCCACATGTTGCGACGGAGGTAGATGTCGGCGATCTGTCCTCCGCCACCGCGTTTTTCCGCGCGGGTCGTCATGAGCACAACGCCTGCGCCAAAAAGCATAGAGAAGATCGCGCGCATCTTGCCTTCGAAGAAGACCCACTTCAGGATCAGGATCACCAGATTGAGATGGGCGTGTGGTCCGACAAAGGCGGTTCCTATCGGAATATCATGCCCGGCTTCGGGTGCAGCGAAGTCATCGATGTTCATCACGAGAATTCCCAGCAAGGCAAAGCCTCGCAACACATCGATGCTTGAGATGCGCTCTCTCAATGTTGTCGGTTGTTCGAGGGTGGAGGGCTTTGAGCCTAGTTCTTCTGCGCGTACAAAAATAGTATTGGGAGCAACTTCGATCAGGTTCATCGTTCTTGGAATCGGCCTTTTATATAGAAATTTGGCAACTAGACGTTCTCCGCGACTGAGAAGAACGACGCGGTGCATGACTGGCCTGGATTTGGTGCATCAAGGTATGCGCCTGGAGTAGAAAGACGTGGCGGAGCTATTTACGACACTCAAGTCGTCGCGATGTTGCCATTCAGACCGTTAGGGAAGAACCCTCCCTTGGACACGTTCGTCTGGCCAGCAGCGTTGTAGACGATCTGCAGAACCTGTGAAGCGCTGCGTGGGAAAGCAAGCCCTGCAGGAACGTTGGCAGTCGCCGTAGATGTTCCCGCCGTGGCAAAGAAGCCACCCTGGGAAGTCGGCCCTTGGTTCGCCAGCACCTGTGCTCCAGGATCAGAAGTCGGGACATCGAGTCCATCCGCCGGAGCAAAAGGAAGTCCCTGTTGAATAGCGATGAGCCGAAGTGCCCCGGCGTGGAAACCCTCAACTGGAAGGATCTGCGCGACGGTTGCAAGGTTCGCGCCCGTCAACAGAGCGATACCGCCCGCATAGGCACTCGCTCCTACATCCACAAATTGACGAGCGATTGTAATGAAATTCTCACCCGTAATCTCTCCTGCTGCCGCAAGATTCAACGCGGGCCTCTTGATTTGGCTGCTGCCAAGAACATTTTGAAGAGCAGCGACATGCGACATCTCGTCAAAGAAAATCTCGTTGAGGATATCCGTAATCTGCTGGTTGAGAAAGGTAAGCTTCGATGGAGGAGCGCCCGTAACGGGCCCACTTCCTGCGATGAGCGAAGCAGGAAGGTCTGTCCCTTGCGTGGCAAAGGAATAAAACGTCGTCTCCAAGAACTCAAGGTTTAGCGCAAAGTTCAGAATATCCTGCTCCGAAGGTCCAGAAGCTAGAACGGTGGATGGAGTCTGATTGCCTGCGCTGCACCCCGTCAAACCTGCTCCGACAGCTCCGCCCGCCAAACCCAGCCCGATCATGAACTTTCTGCGGTTCACTGCACGCTGCTGTCTCATCGTCTCGGCTCGCTCAACGGTCATCGTCTCTAGTTCTTGTAGGCTCGCAATATGGTCCATGAAATCGTCTCCTGGTCTCGGTACTACGTCAGTAGACGTGCCTGGCAATACCTGAGATTCATTATTTCGACCAGTCGGTAGTTTTTTATTTAAAGAAATCTGCACGACAATTCCCGGACGCTCCACCGGTTTTGCTTGCCTTCAGTCGCATCTCTAAAGAAGAGGGAATGATGGCAAGCAAATACTCTACTGCGCGGAATCGATCAGTAAGAGGTCTGAAGTCACTCGAATACAGGGTCGAGCATGGCAGCATCCAGCGGCTGATTGTCAGAGGCCATGACATCATGGTTAGTTCCGGCGAAGGGTTATGGGTGTGGCTAAAAGAAGACTGTAGAGCGCTGTCTCTGCAAACTTCTTGTTCATCAAAATTCCTCTATTACAATTGAACGGCAACCGTATCGAGGTAGGAGTTGAGATGCTTTCCGGCTTGCACGAGAAAACCTAACTTCCTATCTACTCGGTCAAAAGCCATTGCTCCTTCAAGCAGAGAGATCATCAGGGTAGCCACTTCTTCAGGATCAACTCCGGCCCGAATTTCTTCTTTGTCCTTACCGTCTTTCAAGATGCTTTGGAGATACACGTGCCACTCCTTAAGCGCGTTTCGCGCCACCTTCTTGAGCGCAGGATTGCCATCATCATTGTCGGCAATCGTGTTAAGTAGGGGACACCCACCTGCAAATGACGGGAGTGACACCACATTTGCGACATGTATCTTCAACTTCTCAATCGTATTCGTGACCGTATCCATGTTGGCCATTCGGGCGCCGCTCGTTTCACTCCATGCATGCTCAAAGGCTGCAACAGCAAGAGCTTCTTTATTGGGAAAATGGCCATATAGGCTGCCCTTCTCCAGGCCTACTGCGTCGACGATGTCCTGCATGGAGCAGCCCTCGTATCCCTTGCGGTTGAAGAGGGGGGCTGCCTTGGCGATAATTCTGTTCCGGGTTTCCGTTCCTTTGCTCATATCGATCCTAATTCGCCGTCCGTATAGCTTGACATGACAAAACAGTTTGCTTGAGCACCTCGACTGGGGAGACCTGAGACCGAAGACGATGAAGCCTCGTCCACGTCTTGATGTCGATCACTTCGACTTCAGGAGCGATGTGATGCTCCGCCCAGAAATTGAGTATCTTCTGCGTCTCTTTCATACCTCCGGCGAAGTGGCTGTTTAAATTGACACGGAAGGCAGCTAGTCCGAATACGGGGCAGGGAGAGTTCCTGTCGCAGGGATGCCGAGACGCGTGTAATGTCCATCCGGCCTACTCCGAGTTGCTTTCAAATAGGGACAGGGAAAGGTCAACCCTCTCCCTGTCGCGTCTTGAGAAATAAATTACCAGGGCAGTTCATTGCCAAGATGAATAAACTTTCCGTTGGGGCCGTCCGGACCTATCAATGCTAGATCAACGGTGGTCTTAGCACCATCGACAATCTCGAGCTGAGCGTGTTGCGTTCCCAATTCGGTCTTCACCCAACCGGGATGGGCTGAATTGACCTTGATGTTTGTGGCCTTCAACTCGTCAGCGAGGTGAATCGTCAACTGGTTCAGCGCGGTCTTCGATGCGTTGTATGCAAAAGACTTCATCGGTGCGATCGGGCTTGCGGGCATCGCCTGCAGCGTGAGCGAGCCAAGAATGCTCGAAAGATTCACGATGCGGCCTGCAGGGCTCTTCTTCAGCAGGGGCAGGAACTCTCGCGTCACGGAGACCACAGAAAAGAGATTCGTATTGAAGACGGTCTGGAGTTCCGCATCCGTTGTAGAAACAGTATGGGCGTTGAGAAGTCCACCCTCGCCACCGACACCTGCATTATTAATAAGAATATCGAGTGTGCCGAACTTCTCCGCAACGAACCTGGCGGCGGCTTTGCGGTCCTCGTCCTTGGTTACATCCAAAGTTACGGGATAAGCTTCAATGTTCTCCGCAACAAGCTTGTCCGCGGCTTCCTTCGCTGCCTGCTGCGTCCTGGCACCAACGATAACCGTGATGCCCTTCTGTCCAAGTTGACGAGCAGTCTCGAAGCCGATTCCACGGTTCGCGCCAGAGATGAGTGCTACTTTCTTTTCGCTAGGCATGTTATTTGCCCTCCTGAACATATTGGACAGACGTCATTTCGATTATGATTCATTAAATCGACCAGTCGGTAGATTAATTGCGACATCGACGACTCTCATCACAATGGTGTGTTGATGCTGAAAACCACAAACTTCTATGGAGCCTTCGGGCCGACAGGGCCGGTGTCGTTTTTCCTTTACCTGTAGAATTCCAGTCGTGCGGCTGCGAGCCGGCTCCATGTTGCAGTTCTCCGGCTGAATTCGCTCCGGTCCTCGGGGTCGTGTAAGGCACGCATCTTCGTCCAGAACGGCAGTCCTTTTCCGGCTTCCGAGGTCAGCGTGCTGGACTTTGAAGCGGACAGTATTAGGCTAGCGATCACTGCCAAGAGGCATCGGCGCAAGCTAATTGATCCCGAAGCGAGCCAATTCGAGGACTCGATCGGGGTATCAACCCTGGTGGAACTCTGAACGGTTGGGTCTGCATGAAATGCAGCACTCGCAGAGAACTCCCCGGAACCGGCCGCATCAATGCCCATGCGAGATCCTGTATCGGCTCAATCAGGATTGCAAAGCCATAGGCAGACGCATCTCCGTCCCGCCGTTGGGCGATCGCATCGCGCAGCAGGGATTCAAAGAGCAGCAGGGCCGAGATCGCAAATTGATCGACGGCCCCCAGCTTTGGGGGCCGTCGATAGTATCCAGTATTGGTATTGGGAGCACTGGAAGTTCTTTCGCTCGAGGTCAAGACATCCATCATCCAGGGCATCGTCGTCTTCCTCTCGCTTTTTGAGACTGACCCCGGTGTCTGTCGTATCTTCTGCCCGCCGAAGGAACTCTACGAGGGTAAGCCATGCCCTTCCGATCCGTGCCTCAACAAACTGTTTGCACAGTTCGATTTCGCTCCAGAAGCTGTTTGATGACAGATCCTAGGGTAGTCCGGAAGATAGGCCCGCCCATCACAGCTTTCTACCGGCCCCTCACAACAGACGGTAGCGAAAATAAATCGACGGTGGCGGGAATAAATCAAGGAGTCTATTTTTACTTACTTCAGGTGAAAAACTTACAGCAACAAGCGTCTTCCACCTGGGTTTCACCTAATCGAGCCCCAAAGTTCGGGCACCCGGCAGGTTTCTGGCTATGGCTTTCAGCCTCTGGGCACAAAGGAGAATAAGAATGGCTTCCCTCAAAACAATTCGCCGCCTGCTCATCGCGGCGGTCCTGGCCGTTCCGGTTGCACTGCTGCCAACCGCACAGGCTCATGCCGGGGTGTTTATCTCGGTCGGTTTCGCTCCCCCGGTATTGCCGGTCTATGCACAGCCCCTCTGCCCCGGAGACGGTTACATCTGGACACCCGGCTACTGGGCCTACAACGAGGACGGCGGCTACTACTGGGTCCCCGGCGTCTGGGTGCAGCCGCCTACCGTGGGCTACCTCTGGACCCCTGCCTACTGGGGCTGGGAGAACGGGGCCTATCTCTTCCATGGAGGCTATTGGGGCGCGCACGTCGGCTTCTATGGCGGCATCAACTACGGCTTCGGTTATGGCGGCGTCGGCTTTGAGGGCGGCTACTGGAACCACGGCGCGTTCTTCTACAACCGCTCAGTGGCCAACCTTGGCGGCGTTCATGTGACCAACGTCTACGTTCGCAATGTCACCATCGTCAACCACTCGAACGTGGCATTCAACGGCGGCCATGGCGGCATCGAGGCACGGCCTTCCGCACAGGAGGCGCAGTTCGCGCACGAGCAGCACGTCGAGGCGACACACGAACAGGCAGAGCACCAGAACTTCGCCGCGCAGAATCGTTCGCAGTTCGCCAGCGTAAACCACGGACGTCCTGGAGTGAGCGCGGCTGCGACGCCGGCCTCCTTCCATGCCAATCCCACCAACCCCGCTGCTGCGGCCCGGCCGAGCGTCAATGCTCGTGAGGCCAATCAGGAACAGCGCATCTCCAACGGCGTGCGCAGCGGTCAAATATCCTCCGGCCAGGCGGCCCATGCCGAGCAGCGCCAGGCCAACATCGGCCAGCAGGTTCACAACGACCGCGCGGCCAATGGCGGCAAGTTGACACCGCAGGAACATCAACAGGTCAACCACGAACAGAACGCCGCAAGCCGTCAGATCCGCGACGACAAAAAGAAGTAGTTTTCGCAAGAAAAGCTAGATGGCCGGCCTTCGGGCTGGCCATCTTTTTTACCCCGGAGAGACGCCACTACAATGAAGCTCATGCTGACCGCCGCCGAGCGAGCCCATCTGACCGTCGTCCTCGTCGGCGCACGCAACCCCAGCAACATCGGAGCCGCTGCACGAGCCATGCAGGACTTCGGCTTCCGCGACCTCCGCATCGTCAACGACTATGCCGCGCCCTTCGAGGCCGCACAGCTTGAGGACTCTCAACAAAATGTGAAGTCCGCCGTGGGCGCGGCCTCCGTCATGGCAGAGGCCCGCAGGTACTCAAGCCTCGCAGAGGCCATTGCCGACTGCACGCTCATCGTCGGGACCACTGCCATCGGCGAACGCGACATGCGGCGTGAGGTCGTTCCACTACAACAGGCCGCGCCCACCATGCTCGGTCAACTTCGCTCACTAGCCGCTGCCGATCATCAACAACAGGTAGCGCTGCTCTTCGGCTCGGAGAAGACCGGCCTCACGAACGAACAGCTTAGCCACTGCTCGTTGCTCACGACGATCCCCATGTTCGCTCCTGAGGCAGCGCGGCACCTCTCGATGAACCTGGGCCAGTCTGTTGCCGTCTGCCTCTACGAGCTGACGCGCGAGGGCTTCGAAGGCTCCAAGGAACTGCCCGTCCTGCATGAAGCCGCAGCAACCGCCGAGGACCGCGAACGGCTCACCCAGCTTCTGCTCGACGTGCTGCATACCACTGGCTACTCACGCCGCTTTCCGGCCAATGCCAGTGAGCCGATCGTGCGGCAACTCGTCCAGCAGCTTGGCGAGAGCCATCGCGAGGCCATGACCTGGATGGGAATCCTGCGGCAGATCTTGTGGCGGGAAAACGGAGACCAGCAGTAGCGGTCTTTAATTGCCCGCCTTCGCGCTCCCCTGTGCCGCCGCCAGTTCGGCTCCCAGCCGGAAGGAAAAGGTCGTAGCCGCAGGTTTGGTCATATGCAGAGCGTCTTCAAATTGCACGTCCTCCGGCATCCAGGCGGAGGCGTCTACAAAGGTGAACCCGCGTTGTTGGGCAAGGTCCCGTAGCTTTACCATGTAATCCTGCCAGAGTTGTCGCGTGTAAAAGACCTTACTGTGAAGAGGCGACATCGGCATGAGAACAAGAACGACCTTCATCCTCTCTTTGGCTGCCTGGCCGAAGAGGTACTCGTAGCTGGAGTTGAAATGAGAGGGGTCTTCTAAAAACTTTCGCGGCTCGCCGTTGTAGTACGACCACGGACGGATCATGGTGATGGGTGGCTCGGGCGGCATGCCCATCCGGCTCATCGAATAGCGCAGCCTCTCGGCATACTTCCAGAAGCTCACGCGATTGGCTGCCATCGGAAGGGCCCGCAGAAGAAGCAATTCGCCAGTCTGAGCGGTACTGAAGTGGTCGATAGAGGCCACCACACCGACAGGAAAACGCTCGTCGAGCGCGATGCCGTGATTGCCAAGCAGATCCGCCGGGGTGACGCGGGTCTCCTCAGTCAACTGGTAGTCGTAGAAGCCCACGACGAGGGTGTGCAGGTGCGGCTGCGTCCAGAGAGCATACCGCGCGAGAAACGCCTGGTCGTGCGGGTCGGTCGCACTGAGGGCCGCATTCAGTGGCCTGAAGGTGCGGCCCGCGGAAGCTGCGCCTTGATTCAAAGCCGCGCTGTCGACACGGCCATCCAGCAGCGAATTCCCCACAAAAAGCAAGTCCGAATCCGGCGCCCGCTGAAGGTTGTCGATCGCCCTGTGAGAGGGAAGGCTACGACTCCACCTCGACAGCAGAATGTTTCCTGCGGCCAACAGGACGAGGCAAACAGCGACGATGCGAAGCAACGGGCGTGAGCTCATTGTCAAAAATTGATGTACGTGAATTCATTCGTCTGACCACAGAAGCAGTAGATCAGGACTAGGGCAAGAAGCCAGACGAGAGAACCGGTGATCCATCCTGGCGTGTGCACAAGCCATGGTCCCGGTTCGTCGCGCTGGCCGGCCAGGTATTCGACGGTTTTGCGAAGATTCGTAAGCATTAGCCAGCCAGCAGCTTTCTGTAGAAGAGCATAGCATCGGGCAAATTCATGCAGAAGAAGGCCCATCCGGCATTCACCGCCACAAAGGTAAGCGCCCGGCTGGCCAACACCGGAATGGTGTGAGTACTGGGAGCGCCGCGAACCCTTCGCCAGAGCCGATGAATCACGAGCAGAATACCGTGCCACAGGCCCCAGGCGAGGAAGTTCCAGCCCGCTCCGTGCCAGAGCCCGCAGATCAACATCACCGCCAGAATGTTGAAGCATTCCCGCGGCAAGGAAACGCGTGACCCTCCCAGGGGGATGAAGATGTAGTCGATGAGCCAGCGCGTCAGAGACATATGCCAGCTTCGCCAGAAGGTCTGTATGTTGCGGCGTCCATAGGGCCAGTTGAAGTTTTCGGGCACACTAATGCCGAAGAGCCGGGCCGAGCCGATGGCGATATCCGAGTAGGCCGAGAAGTCGGCGTAGATCCTGATGCCATACGCGAGCAGCCAGAGAGGCAGCACCCGGCGATCGGCCAGAAGCATGTCATGCCGATTCAAGTGCACGGTCCAGGCCGTCATCAGATCGGCAATAGCGAATTTCTTTGCCAGCCCGGTAAGGATTCGGGTGAGGCCGCGCTCCCAGTCATGCTCCCAGTTCGCAGGCGTCGCGCGCAGCTTGGGGAGAAAGTCCTGAAAACGCTTGATGGGTCCCGCGACCATCGTGGGAAAGAAAAGAATGAAGGCGAGGTACTCGCCAAGGGTTCCCTTCTCACTTCGGCCGGCCCGGCGATCGAAGGCGTAGTGGTAGAACTCGAACGTGAAAAACGAGATGCCAAGCGGGAGGAACGCTCCCCGCCAGAGAAGCGGGTTGGTGTGCCTCCAGAAGAGAATGCCGCTGAAGAAGTTCCAATATTTGAAGATTCCCAGGAAGACCAGGCTTTGCAGGATTCCAGCCATACACCAGAGCGATCCCGGCTTATAGAGACGGCTGGCAAGGGCTTCCCACAAAAAGATGCCGAGGCAAAGCATGCCTGGAACACCCGCGAGAGCATACGAAAAATAAAGAAAGAAGAGGCCGCCCGAGACTGCAATCACCCATGGCCGGCTGCGTGCGCCTGCACAGCGATACAGCATGGCGGCCGGAAGCAGAAAGAGCACATAGTAGGTAAAGCCGTTGAAGATCATCGGGGCGTCCAGTAGGCGGTGATCTCATGCGCTCTGCGCAACAGACAGTTCAACCAATCTCAGTAACTGGCCTATAACGATAAAAGCGGTCCCACCGCTACTGTAATCCCGCAAAAATCCTGCAACATGTTTCTCTGGAAGAAACCGTGCAAACATCTTTCGCTTCGAAGACAGCAACAATGGAACCGCTTTTGATGATGCGATTCTTAAGTGTTTACCACATGCCCCAGGCGCGGCTCATGTAGTCGCTCAGGGTCATGGTGATCAACACGATAAAGGTGAAGAACCCAGCGGCGACAGTCATCTTGATGAGCTTCGACTGATACTTCACGTGCATGAAGAACAGGATCACCACGACCGCCTTGAAGCTGGCGATGCCAAGGGCAATCACCGGATTGAGCCAGCCCATATCTTTGTAGGCCGCCAGCACGGTGATGGCAGTGCCGAGCAGCAGCGTGCCGAAGACCATGCAGTACTGCAGCGGCGACACGATGTGGTGATCGGCGTGCTCCGGGTTCGTGACGTTGGATGGATCGTGATAGGTCTCGTGTGCCATCGTGTTTCCTTCAATAGGGCTGGATGTTTAGCTCAGCGGGTGACGGTTGATCAGATAGAGCAGCGGGAACAGAAACAGCCACACAATATCAACGAAATGCCAATACAAGCCGAAGTTTTCAATCGGGGCTACATATCCGGAGCTGAACTCTCCGCGATGTGCCCGCCATGTCAGCCAGAACAGGATGACGATACCGATGATCATATGCAGCGCATGCATACCGGTCATGGCGAAGTACAGGAAGAAGAAGATCTCCGTGTGCTGCGCCATGTCTGGAGCAAGCGGCTCTTCCTTCAAGCCAAAGGCTGCAGGATTGGTAAACATCGCCGTGCTGAAGCTCGCACCCGGAATGTGGTGCAGCTCGTACTTCTCGTGATACTCGTCGGCCTTGACGCCCAGGAAGGCGAGGCCGAAGACCGTCGTGAGAATGAGCATGATGACCAGCAGACCCTTTTTGCGAACCTCGGCAGCCCACACACCCAGCGCCATGAAGAAGCCAGAGGTAATGAGGATGACTGTGTTAATCGCGCCTTCCGGCACGTTCAACTGGTTCGAAGCGACCGTAAAGGCCGGGTAGTACCAGTTGCGGTAAAGCAGATAGGCGAAGAACATGCCGCCGAAGAACATGATTTCGGTCAGCAGGAAGAGCCACATGCCGAAGCTGCCAGCCTCGCGCTGCTGCTCTTCCGTCTCAAAGTGGTGGCGATGCTGAGGCAGCGCGACGTGCTCGTGCTCGGCGTGGTCCACAGCCTCGTGCGTATGCGGATGCATAGCCGGATTCGTAGATGCGATCATGTTATCCAACCGTCGTCACCTGTTCTCTCTGCTTTTTCTCGAGCCACTCGTAATCGTAGGCTTCATAGTCTACGATCGGCACTTCGATGAAGTTTTCGGTCAATGGCGGCGACTGAATCTGCCACTCGAGACCTGTTGCCTGCCACGGGTTGTCACCCGCAATCGCGCCGTACTTCAGCGACCAGCCAAGGTACAGCAGCGGCAGCATATAACCAACACCCAGCACCGTTGCGCCTGCGGTTGAAAGCACGTTCAGTACCTGGAACTCTGGCGGATACGCCGCGTAGCGACGCGGCATGCCGAGGTAGCCGAGGATGAACTGCGGCAGGAAGGTGAGGTTGAAGCCGATGAATGTAACCACCGCAGCCAGCTTGGACAGCGACTCGGGATACATGCGTCCGGTCATCTTGGGCCACCAGAAGTGGATGCCCGCGAGGAACGCCATCAACATGCCGCCGACCATGACAAAGTGGAAGTGCGCCACGATGAAGTACGTCTCGGTGAGATGGATGTCCATGCCCAGCGAACCGAGGAACACTCCCGTCAGACCGCCGATGGTGAACAGCCCCATGAAGCCGAAGGCATAGAGCATCGGGGTCTCAAAGGTGATGGAACCCTTCTGCAGCGTGAACGCCCAGTTGAAGATCTTGATCGCCGAAGGTACAGCGACGAGCATCGTCAGCAGCGAGAAGACCAGCGCCGAGTAGTTCGACACACCCATGATGAACATATGGTGCGCCCACACGAAGAAGCCGAAGAGCGCGATGGCTACCGAGCTGAACGCGACTGCCGTGTAGCCGAAGACGCGCTTGCGGCTGAAGGTCGAGATGACCTCGGAGATGACGCCCATACCCGGCAGAATCATGATGTACACGGCCGGATGCGAGTAGAACCAGAACAGATGTTGGAACAGCAGCGGATCGCCGCCCTTGGCCGGATCGAAGACGCCGATACCCACCAACCGTTCGAGCGCAACCAGAACGATGGCGATCGCCAGAACCGGGGTTCCGAGAACCATCAGAATCGAAGCAGCATAGTTGGACCACACGAACAACGGCATACGGAACCAGGTCATGCCCGGAGCGCGCATACGGTGGATCGTCACGATGAAGTTTAAGCCGGTGAAGATCGAGCTGAACCCAGCGATAAAGATGGCCGTTGCCGCCGTAATGACGTGTGTGTTCAGGTAATGTGTCGAGAGCGGCGTGGTAAAGGTCCAGCCGGTATCGACACCACCCAGCACCAGCGCGGCCAGTGTGAGCGTGCCGCCTGCGAGGTAGAGGTACCAGGACAGCAGATTGATCTTGGGGAACGCAAGGTCCTTCGCGCCCAGCATGATCGGAATCAGGAAGTTCCCGAGGGTCGCCGGCACCGACGGCACCAGGAACAGGAAGATCATGATGATGCCGTGCATGGTGAAGAACTTGTTGTACGTATCCGCCGCAACGAGATCGGACTGCGGTGTCAGCAGCTCCAGCCGGATGAGACCCGCGAACGCTCCGCCGATAAAGAAGAAGAACGTGATCGAGATCAGGTACAGGATCGCGATGCGCTTGTGGTCTCCCGTCAGCAGCCAGCTCAACAATCCGTGTTCGTTGTTGATATAGTGCCGCTTCGGCAGCTTAGCCGTGCTCTGATCGGGCAGAGAGACGATGGTGTGCAAATTAGGGGTGCTGGTGCTCATGGCTTCACCGTTTCAGACGTTGTGCCCTCGGTGGGCGTTGTGGGAGCTGCCTGATTAGACTCCGATGTCATCAGAGTCTGCTGCACCCGGAAGTTCGATTGCATGTTCTTGATGTACTCGACCAGGTCGATCAATCCGTCTTCGCTGATCTGCCCCTGGTACGTCGGCATGATAGGCGCGTATCCCGCGGTGATGTGCTGCGAGGGATTCAGGATCGCATCGCGGAGGTACGCATCGTTTACCAATACCTGGCTGCCGTTGGTAAGCGTCAACTTGGAGCCATAGACACCGGCAAGATTCGGACCACGTGCCGCAGCGTTGCCGCTGTGGCAGGCGTTGCAACCCATGCTGGCAAACAACCGCTCACCGTTCTGCGCCAGGCTCATGCCGCTGGTCGATTGCTGCGTCCACTTCTGATAGTCCTCGGGCGACAGCACGGTGACTTCACCGATCATGCCGGAGTGCTGCGTTCCGCAGTACTGGGTGCAGAAGATGTGGTACGTGCCGGGGTCGGTCGCCTGGAACCAGACCGTCGTGTAACGGCCCGGAATCACTTCACGCTTGACGCGGAAGTCGGGGATGGAGAAGCTGTGGAAGACGTCCTGCGAGATCATCGTGAGCTGGACGGGACGACCAGCCGGCACGTGGAGGGCGTTGATCTCGTGCTGCCCTCCGGGATGCTCGGCCTTCCACATCCACTGCTTGCCGACGACGTAGATGTTCATCGCGTTCGCTGGCGGATCGTAGATGCGGAAGTACAGCAGCGCGCCCCACACGAAGGTGACCAGGAAGATCGCCAGTGGGATGATCGTCCACGTCGCCTCAAGCAGCGTCGAGCCTTCGACCTGCGTGGCGACGGGGTTCTTCTCGCGGCGATAGCGAATCGAGAAGCCGAAGACGAGAACGCCTACCAGCAGCAGGCCAACCAGCGTCATCGCCAGCAGGAAGAAATAGAGCGCGTCAGTGTAAGGCGAGATCGTGGACGCCTCAGCCGGAAACAGGGCCGAGGCATGCAGCCACTTCACCAAAAATTGCCACAGTACTGGACTAATTCCCATCGTTAGCCTTTATCCGTTCCGCCGGTTGTCGTCATCCGGTTGAGGTAAATCGTGGTCGCGCCCCAGCCGCAGGTCGCGACGGAACATCAGAAACATGAAACCGCCAAGGCCCGCCACCGTCGCCATACCGCCCAACTGAACGACCCGCGCCACGATCAAGGAGTGCTTATTGATCTGCGGATCGTAGTGATAGCAGTAGGTGAGGATGTTTGCTACAGGCGAACCAATTTTGTTGCCTGAGGCATCGATCAGCCCCAGAAGAATGTCTTTGGGCGAGTATTCGACGCCAAGGTAATACTGTGCCAGCCTGCCCTGCGGCGTGGCAATTTCGATAGAACTGGCATGCGCAAACTGCGAGAGCGTGCCATCCGGTCCAGGAACCCTCGTGTAACCAAACCCAACGGCATTGGTCACAGCATCGATCGCCGGCTTCTGTCCGGTAAGAAAGTGCCAACCGTCAGCCGTCTCAGGATGCCCATAGCGCTTCACATAACGCGCCTTGTAGCGAGCCGCAAGATCCGCCGTCTCGGTCGGATCAATACTGACCACAACGATCTGGAAGTCCTTGCCCGGAACCAGGTGAACCATCAGCAACGAGCTGACGACACCGTCCATCTCTTCCGAACACAGCATCGGGCAGTTGTAGTACACCGTCGAAAGAAGGACAGGATGCTTGCCGTCAAAGTACTGGCCCAATGAAACAGGCGCGCCCTTGTCGTCGGTAAACTTTGCGTCCAGAGGAAGCTGCGCATTGAGGTGCTGGGTTACCTGCACCTTTTGCAAAATCTGCGGAAGCTGGTCTCCAGTGTTATCGCCGGTGGCCTTATCGCCATAGCTCGAAACCTGTGCGAAGCCTGGAGCCGCACAACCGAGCACCAGCGCAAGACCGAGGAGTCCTCGTCCCGCTGCTGCTGCCATCCGAATTGTGCGTCCTGCTGTCATCATCAGATCTCTACCGCTTCCTGTGTCCTGCTAGCCGTGCTTAGTCTTTTTTCGCTTCTGCCCGATTGAAGTCGTTCTTCTCGTTGCGGGCTTGAATCGTCTCGAGCTCGTAGCCGGTGCGCGCAAAACCATCGGTCAACGGAGCCTGAATCGCCGGTGCGCTTTCGCCGGCCATCAAGGCCTGCGGTGTCTGAGCTGCGGGAGCCGCTCCCAGACCGCGCTGTACGACCAACTGCATTGCACGATCGATAGGAATGCGAACCGCGCCCTGGGGCAGATCGGTCGAAGAGCTGTAGTGATCCAGCAGCAGATCTTCGCGAGCGTGCAGATCAGCAACATCCTGATTGCCGTCGTCCGTCTCGAGCCGAGGCGTCGGGAAGGCCTGTGTCATGCTCTGCAGCTGCCGCTGCTGCATCTCTGCAGCCGAGGTCAGATCTTCACGCTTATTGCCGCGAGGAGTAGCACCGGGCTGCGAAAGATCCGCCTGCCACTTGTTGACCTTCTCGTCGTGCGTGACCATCATCGTGTTGATCGCCTTACCCATAAAGAAGCAGAAGACGAAGAAGATCAATACCGTGCCGAACAGTCCCGCGAGGAACGTGGCGATACCGCCCGCGTTCACGTCCTGTACTTCATAGCCGGGATGTTCCGAATCACGCGTATGCGGCGGATGCGGGGTGGTGCCCTCCGGGCGACCTGCGTCGTGTCCTTCAGTGTGCATGCTCAGGCTCCAAAAGCTCTTGCGTGTGCGGGTCATTCACATTGATCAGCGGACGCCGCATCAGTTCGGTCAGGTAGAAGAACATCCAGAACGCGACGACGGCGACAGGCACTGTAATGTAGGCCAGAATTCCGAAGTTACCCGCGAGATGCAGGTTGCCGGCAGCATCCTTGAAGTTCGGCTCGATGAGCCAGAACATATCGATGAACCGGGCGAAGATCATAAATACCGTCACCCAGATCATCTTGCTCTTGGAGCGCTTGATGTCACGCGAGAGCAGGATGCAGAACGGGATGAGCCAGTGGCAGATCACGTCGGCCGAGCAGACGTACCACCAGCCACCATGAATGCGGTGCAGGTACCAGGGAATCTCATCCGGCAGGTTACCCGACCAGATGATCAGGAACTCCGCAAAGGTCAGGTAGATGTTCAACATAACGAAGGCAAAGAGGAGCTTGCCCATGTCGTGCTGTTCGGTCGTGCGGAACATCGTCTTGATCGGCTCGTAGCGCGAGAGCAGGATGAGGGTCAGAATCCCCAAAGCCAGCACGGCGTATCCCTGAGCAACAAGGAACTGCAGGCCGTACACCGAGGAGTACCAAGTCACATCCAGCGACTTGACGAAGACGATGACGAAGGCCGACATCAGGATGACGTAGAACAGGATCGACGGGCCGGAGAGGTTCTCGAACTTTACGCGCCACTTGTCAAAGCTGGCCAACGTTCCAGCCCGGGGATCGTTGTCGCGCTGCACCGACCACTTATTGAGCAGCGTGATGACCAACGCCATAAAGCCCAGCACCAGCAGATATTGCACCCAGGCGCTCGTGGGGCTCAACATGGTGAGCTTTGACGAAGCAGTGAGCTGCTGCTCCTGCGTGATATGACCCGTCTTGTAGGCATCCAGAAGAGCAGCCTTGTTCGGATAAGCAGCCCAGATATAGAGATGCTTCATCCAAAACATCACAGGTAGGAACATCGCAAAGACAACCCAGATCGTGCGGGTCATGGCTTCCAGCGGACGGCGCAGGATCTGGCCCCACTTACCGCCCGAAACATACTGCACCATCAGGAAGGCAAGAGCGCCGCCGCAGAAGTTGAAGCATGTCATGTAGCCCATCAGGTAGGCACGCAGGAGATGCGACTTGCCGCCTGGGACGAAGAAAAAGGCCAGAGAAACCACCGCGAAGATGACCGCGACGATGGCGGCGCGGGTGCGCCAGGCGCCTACGACGGCAGGTGCCGTCAGCACGCTGGGCAGCGTCTTCGGGCCGTGATGCCCTGCGTTCCCGTGCGTCAAATCCGCTCCGTGATGTTCGTGTTCAAGTGACATTCGTCAGTCGCCTTCAAGTTCCAGAAGTTTCGAAATCTGTTCTTACTGCTTTGTCTCGGCCGGCTGTGCTGCTGGCTGCGCACTCTTTGCCGCTGCCGCAGGAGCCGTGCCCAAATTCTGTCCCGGAATACCGTTGTCCTGATTGTTCGGCGTTCCATAGATCGCCGTCGAGGGCAGACCCCACGGTTCCGCAAATCCCGGAGGCAGGCCTTCGTCCTTTGCGATATCGTGCAGGCTCTGCACATGTTGCCCTGCAGCCACATCAGACTGCTTCGCATTCTGGCTGAGCTGCAGTGCGCGAATGTAAACCGCAACCGCCCAACGATCCTCCGGCGTCAACTGTGCCGCGTAGTCCGGCATCGAACCAAAGCCGTTGGTCATGACATTGAAGAAGTGGCCGAGCGGCGCATTGCGGAGGCGGTCCGTGTGGAAGTCGCCTGCCGGACGGTAGCCGCGCTGCACGATCATGCCGTCGCCATTGCCTACGCGAGAGTGACAGGGCGTGCAGTAGACATTGAAGCGCTCCTGGCCGCGTTCCATGACCGCGGGGGTCAACTGGATCGGGAGACCATCGCCCTCTTTGCCGTTCTGCAGACCGGTAAAGAAGTACGCATCCTGATGGAGCTGGTTACGCGCCACGGTGTTCTCCACCTGCGGACGCGCGGAGCGGCCATCGGCGTAGAACGAGGTTCCGCGCTGCGGAAAGAACTTCGGCTGATCGTGCATGTCCTGACGGCAGCCGGCCAAAACCAGCATCGCCGCCATCGCCGAAAGCCCCGTCACTGCACGCGCTACTCGCATCGCCGTTTCCTGTTTCCTGTTTCCTTGCATTAGTGGTCCACCTCCACAACGGAGACAGGAGAGAACCCTTCGAGAAACACCCTGGTCTCGGTCGCCGAAAACTTCGGATCGTGGGCTTCGAGGCAGAGGAAGAACTTATCCGTCGTTGCACCGTCACGGAAGTTCGGCGCGTTGAACAACGGGTGGTAAAGTTGCGGCAGACCGTTCTGAGCCAGCATGCCGAACGCCGCCGACAGACCAGCGAACAGAATCGTCCACTCATAGCCTGGGATCACGAACGCCGGCCAGCTGAACAGCGGGCGGCCTGCGATGTTGAGTGGATAGCCCAAGGTATTGACCCAGACTTCCATCCCGTAGCCGGTAACGAGACCCATGAGACCGCCCAGAAGACACATCAGCGGGACGCCTGTCTTATGGAAGCGCAGCGCTTCGGCTGCCTCTTCCACGGGATAGGGGGTATAGCACTCCATGCGGCGGTAACCGGCGCGGTGCGCCATCTCAGTCGCATGCACCAACTCGCTGGGAGTGTTGAACTCAGCGATCAGACCGTAAACTCCCTCGTGTACCGGCATTAGAGGGCCTCCTGGGTAACAACTTCAGCATCTGCACCAGGGTGATGAACCTTGGTCTGCGGCAGCATCATGCGGATCTCCGACATCGGAATCATGGGAGCGAAGCGCGCAAACAGCAGGAACAGGAAGGTAAACATTCCCCACGTCCCAAGGAACAGAATATAGTCCCACTTGGTCGCGCGATAGGTTCCCCAGCTCGACGGCAGATAGTCGCGGTAGAGAGACGTCACAACGATGACGAAGCGCTCGAACCACATACCGATGTTCACCACGAAGGACAGGAAGAACAGGTAGCCGACATTGACGCGCAGTTTACGCGACCAGAGCGTGGTCAGCGGAATCGCAATGTTGGTCAGGATGAGGATCCAGTACGCCCAGCCCATCGGCCCGAACATACGGTTCCACATCATGAAGAACTCCCAGTGGCTGGCCGAGTACCAGCTCATGAAGACTTCCATGCCGTAGCCGTAGGCCACGATCGAACCGGTCGTCAACATCACCTTCGCCATGTTATCCAAGTGGCGAAGCGTAACCAGATCTTCCAGGTGATAGAACTTGCGGATTGGGATGGCGAGAGTCAACACCATCGCGAAACCTGAGTAAACGGCACCGGCGACGAAGTACGGCGGGAAGATCGTCGTATGCCAGCCTGCCATGGCCGCGACCGCGAAGTCGAAGCTGATGGTGGTGTGCACCGAGAGCACCAGAGGCGTCGAAAGACCGGCGAGCAGCAGTGAAGCCGACTCATAGCGGATCCAGTGGCGAGTCGATCCACGCCAGCCCAGCGAGAGCATGCCGTAGAAGGCCTTGGCCAGCGGCAGCTTCGCGCGATCGCGCAGCGTACCGAAGTCCGGGATCATGCCGATGTACCAGAAGACCACCGAGATCGTCGCGTAGGTCGAGACGGCGAAGACGTCCCAGGCCAGCGGCGAGCGGAACTGCGGCCAGAGGTTCATCGTGTTCGGGTACGGCAACAGCCAGTAACCGAGCCACGGACGACCGACGTGCAGCAGCGGGAAGAGACCCGCGCAACAGACGGCAAAGATGGTCATCGCTTCGGCAAATCGATTGATCGAGTTGCGCCAGGTCTGCTTGAAGAGCAGCAGGATGGCCGAGATCAGCGTTCCGGCGTGGCCGATACCGATCCACCAAACGAAGTTGATGATGGCAAAGCCCCACGCACCAGGGATGGTAACACCCCAGATGCCGACGCCCTTCAGGACGAGCCAGGTAACGCCGATGACTACGCCCAGCGCTACGGTTGCGGCCAGGAACAGACCGCCCGTCCACGCCCAGGGTGTGTCGGCGGTAAGCACGATACCCGCGATCTTCTGCGTCACACTCTTGAAGTTGTGGCCCGGCGCGATGACCGCGTACTCACCCGTCTGCGGGTCGATCATAGGATCGAGCGCCGCATTCGGATCATGGATAGGACCTTGGGTTGCCATCTTATGCAAGCTCCGGGTTCGGGTTGATAACGCCTGCCGTATATGTCGTGCGGGGGCGGAAGTTCAGATCAGCCAGCACCTGATACTCGCGCTCTTCTGCTTTTTTCTTCGCGATGCGGCTCTTCGGATCGTTGATATTGCCAAAGATGATGGCATCTGTCGGGCAAGCCTGCTGGCAAGCCGTCACAATCTCTCCATCGGCAATGGCACGGTTGTTCTTATCGGCTTCGATCTTTACGGCCTCGATGCGCTGGATGCAATAGCTACACTTCTCCATCACGCCACGCGAACGAACCGAGACATCCGGGTTGCGCATGAACTTGAGGCTCTCGGTATCGAAGTCCGCGTACAGAAGGAAGTTGAAGCGCCGGACTTTGTACATGCAGTTGTTGGAGCAATAACGAGTACCCACGCAACGGTTGTAGACCATCGTATTGAGGCCTTCTGGCGTGTGAACCGTTGCGCCGACCGGGCAGACCTGCTCGCAACCGGCATTCTCGCAGTGCTGGCACATCATCGGCTGGAAGTGCGCCTTCGGAGCATGCAGATCGCCTTCGAAGTAGGTATCGATACGCAGCCATTGCATGTTGCGGCCGATCTTCACCTGCTCACGGCCGACAACGGGAATATTGTTCTCCGCGTAGCAGCTTACGATGCAGGCATTGCAACCAATGCAGGAGTTCAGATCGACCGACATACCCCAGGAGTTCTGGAGCACTTTCTGTCCCGCACCCACAACCGCGGTGTGGTTATAGTGCCAGGCGTCGGGGAAGAAGCTGTCTCCATGCTCGGGAGATTCACCCTGCGGGTTGTAGCCGACCTTGTTGACCCAGGTTCCGCTCGCACCCTCAGAAGCATATTTCGGATTTGCGGTAGCCTCGGCGACTGTGGCGTAGCGAATGATCGAACGCTCCATCGCCTCGTGCCCAGCCAACGAGTACGTGCCTTCCTTGTCCGACAACGGATGCTCAAGATCACGCTGCGCATAGGCACCGCGATGCTCGATGTTGTGAACCTTGGTCACGCAGATGTCATAGACTCCCTTGCCGCCGGTAACCTTCAGACCCGACGCAGAGAGAGGAGCATCGGAGGTCCGCAGCGAGTAGGCATCGAACCCGACGCCCGCACCCACACGGCCTGATTCCGCACGACGGCCAAAGCCAAGGTGCACCGTTACGACATCGTCCGGATGACCTGGAGCCATCAATACAGGCGCAATCACCTTGCGGCCGTTCAGATTGAGCTCGATCGCTTCGTTTTCTTCGATCTTGAGCTTGGACATCAGGTCCATGCTCATCAGCGCGGCGTTGTCCCACGAGAGGTTCGTGACCTGCTTCGGCAACTCCTGCAACCAGCCGTTGTTACCGTAGCGACCGTCGTAGACCGAAGGATCGTGGCGGAAGCTGATTTCAATGGCTCCCGCAGCGGGCGTATTCAAGGCAACTGGAGTAGCCGCCTTGGGCTGGCCAGCCAGCTTGGGCGAGAACGCCGTTCCCTGTACCCAACCGTCGTGCAGAGCTTTCTTCCAGCCCACAGCAAAGTCGCCGGTAATGTAGGTCCGAGCGTTTGCCACGACTGCGTCATAGGCGCTGATGGAGGGATCGAGAAGAGCCTGCAGAACATCGTGCGCACTCTTGCCGCCGTAAAGCGGATCGATCATCGGCTGGACGATCGAGATGGTGCCATCGTAGGCGCGCGCATCCGACCAGCTCTCCAGGTAATGAGTCTTATTGACGTGCCAGGTCGAGTAGAAACCCGTCTCATCGACGTGCGACCCGAGATGCACCGTATTCGGCACTTTATTGAAGGCTGTCGTGAACTCGAGATCGGAAGGAGCGTTGTACAGCGGATTGACGCCGAGCATCACCAGCCACTGCACCTTGCCGTCGTACATGTCCGCAACGAGCGACTTGAGATCCGCGCCCTGCTCGCTTGGAATCGGAGCGATGGACTCGGTGTAGAGAACCGTCTTGCCCACTGCGCCCAGGCTCGCGTTCAACGCGTGCGCCGCCGCATGGGCGGCTGCGGGGCTCTGCGGTCCAACCATCACCACGCACTTACCACCGGACTTCTTCAGATCGGCAAGGACTGCGGTAAGGAACTTCTGAGCTTCCGGGTTGGTCAGAGCCGAACCATTGCCGCCAGCGAGAGCCACCGAGAAGGCTTCAATCTCACTCGGCTTCAGAGCCAGGCGGTGGTCAGCCTTATATCCGGTCACCGTCGGCATGGTCTCGACAACGTACATCCGGTTCATCGTCTTGCCGGCTTCAAAGCGATGCCGTTCGGCATAGGCGGCCGAGAGAGGCAGGAAGCCCGGGAAGGCAATTCCACCCAGGAAGTCTGCATCGAGCGCGAGAATGACGTCCGCGTCTTCGAGCTTGTACTGCACGTCGAGATAATCGCCGAACGCAGCCTTCGAGGAGGCGCGAGCACGGTCATTGTTCACCGCGTCATACTGCACCAGCTTGGCCTGCGGATACTTCGCCGAAACCTGCTTCCACTGGGAGGCAAGCGTCGGAGAGGTGATGGTCTCGCTCAGGAAGTAAACGCCCTGGCCGGTCTTGGTGCCCGCAACAGCCTTGGCGAAATCCTGCTGGAACTGGCCCCATGAGGCAGCTTCCCCGCGGAACTTCGGCTGCACCGAGCGATCGGGATCGTACAGGTCAAGCAGCGTCGCCTGGGTGTAGGCATCCGACTTACCCTTCGACATCGGGTGCTCGGGATTGCCTTCCACCTTGATGGGACGGAATGCGTCCGACTTGATCAGCACAGGAACCGCGCCGGTCGGGAAAGGATGTGCCGTTGCAAAGTACATCGGCTTGCCGAGGATCAAGTCCTCAGGCTGCTTTACGTACGGAAAGATCGGCTCATCGGGCTGCTTGGTGCAACCGGCCAGGCCGGCCAGCGCGAAGCTCGCGCCCATGACCTTGAGAAAGCCGCGGCGGCTGACGGAGTCAACCCACTCGCCCGCACCTGCCTGGCGCGGAAACTCCTCCTGCATCAATTCCTGAAACTGAGGTGAGTCAGAGAGCTCATCCAAATTTTTCCAGAAGCGCTTGCCGGTCTTGCCTTCCAGCTTCGTACGGACTTCAGCGAGCGTCATCTTTGCAGGAGCAATCGTATTGACGACCTGCGCCTTCACGACTGCCTGTTGCGTTTCTACTGCCATCGTAGGCTCGGTTCCCATGCGTGTGGTTCCAACTGAATTTTTCATCGGTGGCACACCTCGCAGCTCGACAGCTCGTTGGCTGAGCGGATGTGGTATTGCGCTGTCAGGTAGCGACCGAGATCCATCTGGCTGGTGAACTTCTGATAGCCTGCAGGGATTGCAATCTGCGGCATATCGGAGACCGTCTGGCCCTCACCCGTCAACGGATGCGGCTGGAGGTTGGTTCCCGACTGCGAAGCTGCCGGAGCCTCGGGCTTGGTCAACTGCGCCAGCTCGGGGTTCTGATTGCCTGGATCCTTGGTCACGCAGGATACGCCCTGTGCCGTGGGTCCACCCTTGCCGGTCGTGGTGCACCAGACGGGCTTGTCGGTCGAGGGGCCTGCCCACGCCATGTTGTAGACCTCGCTGGCGGGCCGCAGGTTCACTGCAGGGTTGCGATGGCAGTTCAAACACCACTCCATCTGCAGCGTGTTTTCCTGGTACATCAGCGGCATCTCGTCAACGCGGCCGTGACAGCTTGCGCAGCCGATGCCCTTGTTCACGTGAATCTCGTGATTGAAGTACACGTAGTCCGGCAGATCGTGGACGCGAATCCAGTTGATCGACTTACCGGTCGCCCAGCTCTGCCGCACCGGCTCGAGCAACTGAGCGTCGGTCCAGATCTGGGAGTGACAGTTCATACAAGTCTTAGTCGGCGGAATACCCGCGTACGAGCTCTTCTCCACGGATACGTGGCAGTACTGGCACTGGAGCCCGAGGCCCTCGACGTGGTGCTTGTGGCTGAAAGGGACGGGCTGGTCCGGCCGCTGCCCTTGCTTGGTCACCCACGGCGACCGCTGCAATGAGTTCAGCGCCACACCGAGCGCGATGACGATCAAGCCCGTCAGCACCAGGCTCGCGCGAGCCAGTGCGTTCGAACTGCGGTCAAATACTTGCGCCATGAGTGCGTTCCTGCTTCCTCTGCATCAAAAAAACCTGTGGAGTTTTGAACCGAATAACCAACTACCTGAGAGTGCTGCGCCTTGGGAAAGTGAACCTACTCACAAAGATACCGTGATAGGTGTTTCCAAAGGTTTGAAAACAAGCCCTGTGAAAAATCGAGTATAGCAGCCGAATTGTTACACCAACGTTGGCTTTGGAGCTCTTATGTTCGATAGTCGAAACGGCCAGCGATTATCGACCGGGAAAACGAACGGTTTCTATTTACAGCAAACGATGATTCCCCGCTGGTGACGCGGCAAATTCGCTATAAAAATGTTTTACAGGAAAGAACCTTTTTTCTAAATCCCGTCCACATTAGTCCGAGTTCGCCTGAGGATTTCTTTGGCTCGATATCGCTATTTGCCTACCGGAGCGATGCTGCGTTCGACCCACTCAGCGAACTCGTCTTCGCTGATTTCGTTTGCGGGCGCACGCCACACCATAGCGATCTGTTCCTCCGTTGAAACTGGAAGCACATAGCCATTCAACTTCAGAAATACGACAAGGCTGGCCAGACCGACGCGCTTATTGCCATCAATAAAGCGTGGTTTTTGATCAATCCCCAGCCGAGCGATGCAGCGATAGTTACAACCGTGGCGTTGCTGTCGTAATGCGCTTTCTGCTCGGCGCGAAACACCGCAGACGCCAATAGCCCTGCATCGCGCACGCCGTGTGATCCCCCGAAACGCACAATTTGCTGGTGATGTAAGGCCTCAACACCCGCAGTGTCGAGAAAAACCCAACTCATTTGGCCAATTCGCGGTATGCGGCCTCATGCTGAGGCAACGTGTCCTCAAAAGCACCCAATGTTTCCTCGACCGTCGCATAACGGGTCGCGGATGCCTTGGGCTTATCGACTGGGCCGATCTCCAGTTCGGATCCATCAACCAACCCAAGTTCATCAACCAATTCAGGTGGAATGAACGCAGCGAACTTGTCACCGATCTGTTGGACGTGGACAACCATGCCCACAGAATATCGCAGATAGTCCCTTTCAGAATGGCTTTCACCCACAAAAGCCACGAAATCATGGCACACTTTCTCATGCCTCGCCCACGCTCCGGCACTACCCGAAAGCTACCGTACGACCCCGCAGAAGCTACCTACGCGCTTTCAGCCGCCGACCCCAAACTCGCGAAGCTGATCGCCAAGGCCGGGCCATTTACGGTGCGGCTGCCGGCACAACAGTCGCCCTTCGAAGCGCTCACGCAGTCCATCATCTACCAGCAGCTCCATGGCAAGGCCGCCGCCACCATCCATGCGCGGCTGCTGGCCTCGTTCGCGGATATCTGCGGCATCGGCAACCATCCCGAGCCTCAACATCTGCTCGACTGCCCGAACGAACAGCTTCGCGCCGCCGGGCTCTCGCATAACAAAGCGCTGGCTCTGCGCGACCTGGCCGCCAAGACGCTCGACGGCACCGTGCCCACAATGGCCCGCATCCGCCGCATGAGCGACGATGACATCATCGAGCACCTGACGCAGGTGCGCGGCATCGGCAAGTGGACCGTCGAGATGATGCTGATCTTCCGCCTCGGGCGTCCGAACGTCCTGCCCAGCAGCGATTACGGCATCCGCAAGGGCTTTGCCCTGACCTACCTCGGCCTCAAGCCCACGGAAAAAGTCACCCCAGACCTTCTGGCCACCCACGAACAGATTGCAAAACGTGCGAAGAAGTGGGCGCCGTGGTGCTCGGTCGCGAGCTGGTACATGTGGCGCGCCTGCGATCTCGCCGCCGGCAAAACCGTGCAGCCGGAGTAGGGGTCAAACCAGAAGTGAAATCGAATCGTCGAATCGCCTGCGCTACCCTTGCGCTCATCACGCTCGCCTGCGGTCTGGTCTGGAGATTGGTACCGCTTGGCCTGGTTGCCGTCCTCGTCAAATACGGCGGCTCTGTCCTGTGGGCCATCATGGTCTACTGGCTCGTCGCCTTCTTTCTGCCGAAGAAAAAACCGCAGACCCTGGCTCTCGTTGCAGGCCTCGTCGCGGCGGCGGTCGAGTGCTTCAAGCTGTATCATTCGCCGGGACTTAACGCCTTCCGCCATACGCTTGCCGGCCAGCTCCTGCTGGGCCGCGTCTTCTCGCTGCGGGATATTGTGGCTTACTGGCTGGCAATTGCAGTCACAGCCTGTTTCGATAGCCGAACGAACAAGTAACCCAATCGGAACCTGTACAGACCAGTCTGCCTCGCTCCAAATAGCGATATCAGAAGGGTTACGGCCTTTGCCGGATTCATTCGCGAAAACGTTTCTCGAACGAGGCAACCAATGCAGACTCGGCAGTCAAAAACGATCGACGATTCATGCCGGCGACTATGCCCATCACAGGGTCTCCCGCTATATCCTTGGCAGAGCCATGACCAAGCTGAAGGCTCGTATTCAAAATCCCGCCAGCTCCGCTGAACTCAAGGACCAGGCAGTCTCACCGCCGCCGCATTACATCTGCGTACACGGTCACTTCTACCAGCCACCGCGCGAAAACCCCTGGCTCGAGACCGTCGAGGTACAGGACTCCGCGGCACCGTATCACGATTGGAATGAACGCATTACCAGCGAGTGCTATGCCCCGAACGGCGCCTCGCGCATCACCAATCAAGAGCGGGAGATCGTCCGCATCCTGAACAACTACGCCCGGATGAGCTTCAACTTCGGCCCCACGCTGCTGAGCTGGCTGGCTGATTTTGCTCCACGCACCTACCGGATGATCCAGGACGCGGACAGGGCCAGCGCCGAGCATTACTCCGGCCACGGGTCCGCGCTGGCGCAGGTTTACAACCACATCATCATGCCGCTGGCGAGCGAGCGCGACGCCCGCACCCAGATCCGCTGGGGCATCGCCGACTTCGAACACCGCTTCGGCCGCAAGCCCGAAGGCATGTGGCTGGCCGAGACCGCCGTCTCGCGTTCCGTGCTCGACCTGATGGCGCAGGAGGGCATCAAGTACACCATCCTCGCGCCCCACCAGTGCGCGCGGGTACGCAAGATCCAGACAGAGACTCCGAAGGCCGCAGCGTCCAAAGCAGAGTCCGCGACCTCTCCCAAGGCTAGCGAACCAGCCTGGACCGAAACGCCCAACGCCATCGTCGATCCCACGCATCCATACCGGATCCGGCTGAATGAAGGCCGCTCCATTGCGGTGTTCTTCTACGACGGCCCAGGCTCACGAGCGATCGCCTTTGAGGGCCTGTTGAACTCCGGCGAAGACTTCGGACGCCGGCTGGTTGGTGGTCTCCGCACCGATAAGGCTCCCAACGAACCACAGCTGGCGCACGTCGCCACCGATGGCGAGAGCTACGGCCACCATCACAAGCACGGCGAGATGGCCCTGAGCTATGCGCTGCACTGGATCGAGGAGAACAAGCTCGCCACCCTCACCAACTACGGCGAGTTCCTCGCGAAGTTTCCGCCGCAGTGGGAGGCCGAGGTGGTCGACAACACCTCCTGGAGCTGTGCGCACGGTGTGGAGCGCTGGCGCTCCAACTGCGGCTGTAACGGCGGCAGGCAGGGATGGAATCAGCAGTGGCGCGGCCCGCTCCGCGAAGCCCTCGATCTGCTGCGCGACAAGACCGCACCGCTGGCCGAGGCCGTTGCACAACCGCTGCTTAAAGACCTGTGGGCCGCACGCGATGCCTACATCCAGGTCGTGCTGGACCGCAGCACAGTCAACATCGACTGGTTCTTCAGCGAACATGCGACCCATGAATTGACGCCTGCCGAACGCGTCACAGCTCTGGAATTGCTCGAGCTCGAACGCCACACCCAGCTCATGTACACCAGTTGCGGCTGGTTCTTCGACGAGATCTCGGGCATCGAGACGGTCCAGATCATCGCTTACGCGGGGCGGGTCATTCAGCTTGCCAATCAACTGTTTGGCGCGGCCGCCGCGGAGCTCGAAGCCGAGTTCCTCGCGATCCTTACACGCGCCAAGAGCAATGTAGCTGATATCGGTGATGCCGCAGAGATCTATATCCGTTTCGTCATCGGCTCACGGCTCGATTTAGAGCACGTCGGAGCGCATTACGCCATCAGCTCGATGTTCCGGAACTATCCCGATGCAGGCGAACTGTTCTGCTTCGACGTACATCGCTATAACTACGACCTGCTGACCTCAGGTCGAGGCCGCGTGGCCCTGGGTCGCGCGGCGCTGCGTTCAAGAATTACCGAAGAGACTGAAGAGATCTGTTTCGCCGTGCTGCATCTCGGCGATCAGAACCTCTCTGCTGCGGTGAAGCGTTACACGCCCGAGATCGAAGAGGCATGGGCGACGTTCGTCGAAGAGGCAAGCGCGACCATCCAGCGCGCCAATCTGCCGGAACTGATCCGTCTGATCGACGGCTTCTTCGGCGGCACACTCTACTCGTTGACCTCGCTGTTTGCTGACGAGCAGCACCGCATTCTCAAGAGCATTCTCGACCAGACGCTCTCAGAGGTAGAGAGCTCGCTCACGCGCATCTACGAAGAACACGCGACGCTGTTGCACTTCCTCGCGGAGTCGAACGTGGCTGCACCACCTGCGCTGGCATTGACTGCGGGCTTCGCCATCAACGCGGGACTGCGGCGCGCGCTCGAAGCCGAGAGCTACGATGCAGCCGAAGTCGCACGCCTGCTGCGCAGCGCCGAGCTGGATGGCGTGACCCTCGACTCGCAGTTGCTCGGCTTTACCGCGGACAAGCGCATGAAGCGCACCATGATCCGTTTGGAGGGCGCGGCCGAGCAACAGACGGCTGCGATCCTGAACGAGACTGTGGCAATCGCCGAAAGCCTGCGAACCCTGCCGATGGATATCAACCTTTGGCAGGCACAGAATATCTGGAACGACCTGCTGCGCCGCAGCGACAGCAACTACTGGACACGCGAGTGGCGCGATGGCTTCCGCAAACTGGGTCTCGCGCTGAACATCGCGGTCGATAACCTGGTCGTGGAAGAGGGTGTGCGAGCGTTTTAGGGCGTGTCATCTCATCATGATGGCGGCGTGCAAAACGTTCTTCTGTGGCATGAATCGGAAGGGCACGGTTTCAACCGTGCCACAGAAGTCAGGCAAGAGCCTAATACCGCTCTGCCGAAAGCTAGAGTGAAGGCGCAGCCGGAGCGACTGAATTGCTTTCTTTCGTGTGCCCAGGACGCATCGGGGATGGCCCATGAGTCTTCTTTTTCCCGGTACTTATATCGTCAGCAAGGTTCGGGCCGACGGCCAGGCTGACCAGCCTCCGCCAAGGAAGGCAATTCAGTCGTTGCGGCTACGCCTCCACTCCGGCCTTCGGCAGAGCGGTACAAGCGTTACGTTCGACGTTTTGTGGCATGGCTGAAGCCATGCCCTTGTATCTTGCGATGTGAGGCGTAACGATGGGTTACGTTTTGGCGGAGAGGCCGTCATGCCCTGAGGCCAGCG